>CAXSDP010000006.1:0-102434 GCA_964235705.1 uncultured Beijerinckiaceae bacterium
TGCCAGCGGCGCAGCTCGGCGCGCGACACGATCCTCAGGTTGTCCGACGGCACCCGCTCGGCGGCTTCGATCAGACCCGGGCTCACGCCCATGCGATCGGTGTAGCGCATGAGCATGGTGCGCGCGTCGCGCTCGTCGAAATGGCGGCGGCGAACCAGCGTGGTGCCGCCGCTGGCATCGACCCGCTCCTCCATGAGGAACATGCGGTGGATGCCGATCCGGCTCCGGTTCGGGACGATCCGGTGGCGGGCACCGACGAAGGCGTAGACGCAGGCCGAGTAGCACTGCCCGCTCGCCATCACCACCCCGCCTCCGCCGTCCACGACCGCGCGAGCGACGATCGCGGTCGCACCGACCTGACGCAGCAATATCCCGAGTTCCATCGAGGCCAGCACGCCGCCGCCCGGTGAGTCGAGGAACACGATGTTGGGGCCGTCGCCGCCCTGGCCACGCAGGAACGCGAGGAAGCGGTCCGGCGTGTCCGGCGTGATCTGACCGACCGCCTCGATGGCGGCGGGACAGGTTTCACCGCAAACCCGCGCGCTGCCGAGGCGGATGGCGTGGAAGCTCATCTCCTCGGCGCGGGCGGCGAGTGGAAGGACGAGGACGGCACCGAGGATGCCGGCGAGACAGGCGTTGAGCGAACGTGCGCGCATGGCAGCGAACCTTTCGAACCCGGGGACGGCGCGAGGACCTCGAAGCTGGATCATCGGCGGCCGGCGCCGTCCCCACCCCCGAACGCGTGGGCGAGGATGCCGGCGCGTCGGGCGGCGAGCAACCCTCGTGATCGCGGGTCGCATCCCATGGGGATGGCTCGCGGCGGTCCGTGAGGGTCGTCCGGGCGCCGGAGCGGGCCCGGATCAGCGGGTCTGGACTCAGTGACGGTCGGCGCTCGCCAGCTGGCTACCGCTTCGCTGACCGGCGTCGGCCTTCAAACGATCGAACCCATGCCTGGAGAGGGCGGCCGCCTTCTGCGACAGGCTGCCGAGGAAGGCGCGGGCGGCTGGATCCTTGGCACCCTTGGCGCTCAAGGTCAGCACGGCGTCGATGCCCACGGTCCGGATCGTCTCGCCAGGCTTCGCCAGCGATGGATAACGATCCGCCTCGATCGACGTGAGCGACGCCCCGTCCGGCACGGGACCGCCGTCCGGCCAGGAGACGAGGTGCAGCCCGGGCGCCTTGATGCCTTCCAACTGCGTGACCGGTTGCGGCGCGAGGACGACCACCGCGTCGATGTCGCCGGTCGCCAGGCCGTCGAGCGCGTTGGCGAGGTCGAGCGGCGTGCCCTTGACCGTGACGTCCAGCACCGCGAAGGCGCGCCGCACGGCATCCTCGTCCGACCCGCCGCCGCCGGCGATGGCGACCACCTTGCCGGCGAGGTCGGCGACCGTGCGGACCTTGTCACCCGCCACGATGTGCAGCTGTTCGGTGAAGAGCCTGGCTTTGTCCCTGGCGCCGGTGGCGTCGAGCGCCTTCGAAACGGTGAAGTCGGCGTCGACGGCTTCGCTGCCGTCGACGGCGGGAACGATCCTTATGCGCTCCTGCGGCAATGCGGCCGCCAAGGTCCTCAAACGACCCATCTCCGCCGATTTGACGGCGATGGTGATGACCGGGCGCGCAGGCCTCGGCGCCTTCTTCACCTTCTCGAGTCCCTTCTCCGATGCCGCCTCGCCCGTGGGCGGGCCAGCCGGGTCCGCGACGGT
The DNA here is from genome assembly GCA_964235705.1 of uncultured Beijerinckiaceae bacterium. GTDB lineage: Bacteria > Pseudomonadota > Alphaproteobacteria > Rhizobiales > Beijerinckiaceae > RH-AL1. The sequence continues at coordinate 1,704 of CAXSDP010000006.1, forward strand.
CGGGTGGGGCACCGTCGAGTTGGGCGAAGACAACCAACCACCCGAAGGCGTGACGATTCTGAGCAGGCAGGTGAAGCCCGAGCACCCGCCATCCGCCTGCTGCGCCCACGCGGTCGTGGGGACCATCCCGGTCAAGGCCAGGATGGCCGCGGTGGTCCGCGTCGCCGACCCGATCACCGAACGCGCCATGACCCACTGGCCGTCGACGTGTCCCCTCGCACCAGGAAAGCCCAAACGACGCATCACGCACCCTCCACACGTAGGAAGGGAGCGTTAACCGTTCATTAAGGCGAAATTGTCGGGCGGCGTCGAACACGGACGTCCCGGCCATGTGGCGTCGCCTCGCGCGCCCGCGCCAGTCGGACGACGAGCCCATACATGGTCGATCGATGACGGGTCGACTTGCCCGCCGGCTCGCCCGAAGGGACTGACCTGGCCCATCGACGTGGCTTCCATGGCCGCGATCGCCTAGGCTGCGTCACGAAAGTACGATCGTCGCACGCGTTGGCATCTTCCCTGCGGCCATCGTTTGTGTCATCTGAGTTTTTACGAATTCCAACCTGGGATATGCCCATGAACATGGTTTCACGACGAGGCTTCCTCGGCGGAGCCTCCGCCGGACTGGCCGCGTCCACCCTGGGGGCCTTCGGCTTCGCCGGTGCCGAGCAGGCCCTGGCGGCGGCGGTGCGGCCCTACAAGCTGTCGCGCACGACGGAAACGCGCAACAACTGCCCCTACTGCTCGGTCGGCTGCGGCGTCCTCGTGTACGGCCTCGGCGACCATTCCAAGAACGCCAAGGCGTCCGTCCTCCACATCGAGGGCGACCCCGACCATCCGGTCAACCGCGGCACGCTCTGCCCGAAGGGCGCGGCGCTGATCGACTTCATCCATTCCGACACGCGCACCAAGTACCCGATGATCCGCAAGCCCGGCTCGGACAAGCTGGAGCGGGTCAGCTGGGACTACGCCCTCGACCGGGTGGCCCGGCTGCTGAAGGATGACCGGGACAAGAACTTCCAGACGACGAACCCCGACGGGGCGACCGTCAACCGCTGGGTCACCACCGGCATGCTCGCCGCTTCCGCGAGCACTAACGAGACCGCGTACCTGACCTGGAAATGGACGCGCGGCATGGGTATCCTGGCGATAGACAACCAAGCGCGCGTTTGACACGGACCGTCGGTAGCCAGTCTGGCTCCAGCATTCGGTCGCGGCGCGATGACCAACACGTGGATGGACTTCAAGTCCGCCGACGTGGTCATCGTCATGGGTGGCAATCCGGCAGAGGCGCATCCTTGCGGCTTCAAGTGGGTGGTGGAAGCCAAAGCCCACAACAACGCCAAGCTGGTCGTCATCGACCCGCGCTTCACGCGCACGGCCTCGGTGGCCGACATGTACTGCCCGATCCGTCAGGGGACCGACATCGCGTTCCTCAGCGGCGTCATGAAGTACCTGCTCGACAACGACAAGCTGCAGCACGAGTACGTCAAGAACTTCACCAACGCCGCCTTCATCGTGAAGCCGGAATACTCCTACGCCGACGGCCTGTTCTCCGGCTACGACGAGGGTAAACGCGACTACAACAAGGACAGCTGGGAGTACGTGATCGGCGAGGACGGGTTCGCGCAGGTCGACATGACCATGCAGCACCCGCACTGCGTGCTCAACCTCCTCAAGGAGCACGTCAAGCAGTACACGCCGGAGTTCGTCTCGCGCATCACCGGCTCGCCGGCGGACAAGTTCCTGAAGGTTTGCGAGGTCATGGCGAGCACGGCGGTGCCCGGAAAGGCGATGACGTCGCTTTACGCGCTCGGCTGGTGCCAGCACTCGAGCGGATCACAGAACATCCGCGCCATGACGATCGTCCAGCTGCTGCTGGGCAACATCGGCGTGCGCGGCGGTGGCATGAACGCGCTGCGCGGTCATTCCAACATCCAGGGCCTGACCGACATCGGCTTGTTGTCGAACATGATGCCGGGCTACCTCTCGCTTCCGCTCGACAAGGAGGTCGATTACCCGACCTACATGCAGAAGCGGCAGTTCAAGCCGATGCGGCCGGGTCAAACCAGCTACTGGCAGAACTACGGGAAGTTCTTCGTCTCGTTCCAGAAGGCGATGTACGGTAACTCGGCGACGCCGGAGAACCACTTCGCCTACGATTACCTGCCCAAGCTCGACACCTCGTACGACGTGCTGAAGGCCTTCGACCTGATGCACGAGGGCAAGATGAACGGCTACATCTGCCAGGGCTTCAACCCGCTGATGTCGATCCCGGACAAGAACAAGGTCCGCGAGTCGTTGGCGAAGTTGAAGTTCCTCATCACGATGGATCCGTTGGAGACGGAAACGTCGCGCTTCTGGGAGGACCACGGCGAGTTCAATCCGATCGACCCATCCAAGGTCATGACGGAGGTCATCCAGCTGCCGATCACCCTCTTCGTGGAGGACGAGGGGTCGCTGGCGAACTCCAGCCGTTGGCTGCAGTGGCACGAGCCGGCGCAGGACGCGCCCTGGGAGACGCGTTCGGACATCGACGTCATCGGCGGCGTGTTCACGCGGATGCGCAAACTCTACGAGAAGGAGGGTGGTGCCTATCCCGACCCGATCCTGAACACGAACTGGCCTTACATCGATCCCGAGAAGCCGACACCGCTCGAGATCGCGAAGGAGGTCAACGGGTACACGCTGGCCCCCATCAAGGACCCGCTCGACCCGACCAAGACCCTGGCGGCTGGCCGTCAACTGGACTCCTTCTCCCAGCTCCAGGACGATGGCTCGACCGCGTGCGGTAACTGGATCTACTCCGGGCAGTTCACCGAGGCCGGCAACGTCATGGCGCGTCGCGACACGGCCGACCCCGGCGACGCCGGGATCGCTCCGGGTTGGGCCTTCTCCTGGCCCGCCAACCGGCGCATCCTGTACAACCGCGCGTCGGCGGACGTGAACGGCAAGCCGTGGAACGAGAAGCGCAAGCTGATCGAGTGGAACGGGACGAAGTGGATCGGCTTCGACGTGCCGGACTATGGCATCAACGTCCCGCCATCCAAGGGTGTCGGCCCCTTCATCCTGACGGAGGAAGGCACCGGCCGCATCTACACCCGCGCGCTGATGCGTGATGGACCCTTTCCGGTGCATTACGAGCCGTTCGAGTCGCCCCAGGTCAACCTCAACTCACCGAAGATCAGGGGCAACCCAGTTGCCCGCGTGTTCCCGGCCGATTGGAAGCGCTTCGGGGACGCCTCGGAGTTTCCCTACGCGGGGACGACCTACCGCCTGACCGAGCACTTCCACTACTGGACGAAGCACTGCAAGATCAACGCGATCCTGCAGCCCGAGTTCTTCGTGGAAATCAGTGAACAGCTCGCGGCGGAGAAGGGTGTCGCGGCTGGCGACTGGGTTCGGGTGTGGAGCAAGCGCGGTTCGGTGAAGGCCAAGGCGGTCGTCACGAAGCGGATCAAGCCGCTGATCTGCGATGGAAAGCCGGTCCACGTCGTCGGCATACCAATCCACTGGGGCTTCATCGGCGAAACCAAGGAAGGTTACGGCGCCAACGCGCTCACGCCCTTCGTCGGCGACGCCAACATCCAAACGCCCGAGTACAAGGCGTTCCTCGTCAACCTCGAGCGCTCCACGGCGCCGGCGACCAGCTAAGGGAGAGACCGTTGGCCGATTATCAGTCTCTCGATATCAGACGGCGCTCCGCATCCACGGAGCAGCCGCCGACGATCCGCAAGGCGGAAGAGGTCGCCAAGCTCATCGACGTCTCGAAATGCATCGGCTGCAAGGCTTGCCAAGCCGCCTGCATGGAGTGGAACGACCTTCGAGCCCCCGTCGGTGAAAACCACGGCAACTACGTCAACCCCGAGGACCTGTCGCCGTCGACGTGGACCCTCATGCGGTTCACCGAGTACGAGAACCCGGACGGCAACCTGGAATGGTTGATCCGCAAGGACGGGTGCATGCACTGCTCCGACCCGGGTTGCTTGAAGGCATGCCCGTCGCCGGGCGCGATCGTGCAGTACGAGAATGGGATCGTCGATTTCATCTCGGAGAACTGCATCGGGTGCACCTATTGCGTGAAGGGGTGTCCGTTCAACATCCCGCGCATTAGCCAGGTCGACCACAAGGCTTACAAGTGCTCCTTGTGCGTCGATCGCGTGTCCGTCGGCCAGGCGCCGGCCTGCGCCAAGAGCTGCCCGACCGCGGCGATCATGTTCGGCACCAAGGCCGATATGATCATCCAGGCGCAGAGCCGCGTCACGGACCTGAACTCGCGCGGTTTCGCCAATGCCGGCCTTTATAACCCGCCGGGCGTGGGAGGAACGCATGTCATGTACGTGCTTCACCACGCCGACCAGCCGCGCCTCTACGCCAACCTCCCGCAAGACCCGAAGATCTCCTCCGTGGTCCAGTTGTGGAAGGGCGGCTTCAAGATGGTCGGACTCGCCGGTCTCGCGCTCGCCGCCGTCGGCAGCTTCTTCCACTACGTCTCGGCCGGCCCCGATGAACCGGACAGGCATGACGAGGACGTCGCCTACGATTTGGCCCATGAAGGCGATGCGAAGCGTGAAAGCCTCGTTCAAGGCAGGAGTGATCACGCATGATGAAGCGTGACGATCAGCAACATCGCGAAGTCAAGGATACCCCTGACGAGCACAGGGTATACGTGGACCGCTACAACACCACGCAGCGCATCAACCATTGGATCACGGCGGCGCTGTTCATCATGCTGACGTTGAGTGGGCTGTCGCTGTTCCATCCGAGCCTGTTCTTCCTGACCAACCTGTTTGGCGGCGGACAGGACACCCGGGCCATCCATCCTTGGTTCGGTGTCACGCTCTTCGCCAGCTTCCTCATCCTGTTCGTCCGGTTCTTCAAGACGAACCTGCCGAACCGCGACGACCTGATATGGTCGAGGCGGCTCAAGGACGTGGTGAGCAACCGACACGATCGCCTGCCGGAACTGGGCAAGTACAACGCCGGTCAGAAGCTGGTGTTCTGGGGCCAGTCACTGCTGATCGTCTCGATGCTTATCTCAGGCCTCATCATCTGGGATCAGTATTTCGGTACCTACACCGTGACCGAGACCAAGCGTTGGGCCCTCTTCGCCCACTCGGTCGCGGCGTTGATCGCCATCCTCATCATCTTCGTCCACATTTACGCCGGTATCTGGATCAAGGGGACCGGACGGGCGATGATACGAGGCAACGTGACGGGTGGTTGGGCATATCGGCACCATCGCAAGTGGTACCGCAAGATCGCGGCCGTTCGTGATGATGCGCAGGGCCGGGAGCCTGGTCGTCATGGTGAGCCACAGGTGCCGGCGGAGTAGCGGGCGGTTTCACATCCTTGACCTCTAATGACGCGACCGGGGTTCCTCCGGTCGCGTTTGGTTTGAACCATGGTGACGATCGGCGGAATAGACCCGAGTTTCAAAGGGCAGTCGACGGGGATCGAGCCACCCTACGCGAGGGTTCCGGATCCCCACACCCTCTTCGAGGCCCGCGCGAGGCGCTTCGGTGAGGCCGCGAGGGGGGCGGAGATCGGTGAGTACCTGGTGTTCCTGTCCCAGGTTTCGGACGCGCAGGCGCGTGTCGCCGCGTCCACCACTCCGCCCGTCCTGCCCGACGTCGAGCAGGCGCTCGCCCACAAGATGCCGCCGTTGACCCGCGACCTCGCGCGGGAGGACGGTGCGTTGGCGGTGTTGCAAGCTTTGCTCGACGACTTGGCGGCGTCCGCGCTCGCCGAAGGGCCGGCGGCGGTGGTCGCCGCGCTCGCCGTGACCGATGAGGCCGAACGGCGACGCATGCTGACCTCGGTGGGCGACGGGCTGTTCGAGATCGAGCGCTTGGGCGAGAGCGCGCTCGTCGCGGCGGCCCTTCAGGTTTGGTATAGCTTCCACGCCGCGCAGATACCCTCGGAGAGGCTCCGCAACGTCGGCGAGACGACCTGTCCCTGTTGCGGCGGCGGTCCAGCCTCGAGCACGATCGTCGGTTGGCCGCAGGCGCAGAACATGCGCTATCTCACCTGCTCGCTCTGCCAGACCATGTGGAACCACGTGCGCGTGAAGTGCGTCGCGTGTGGCGCGACCACCGGTGTCTCCTTTCGAACGATCGAGGGATCGTCCGGTGAGGTCAGCGCCGAAGTCTGCGACACGTGCCGCAGTTACGTGAAGCAGTTCAACCAGAACAAGAACCCGCACCTGGACTCCGTCGCCGACGATGTCGCGTCGTACGGCCTCGACATCATGCTGCGCGAGGACGGCTGGCGACGCGCCGCCCTCAACCCGTTCCTCGTGCTACCCTGATGGGGTGGCTCGACCGTCTGCGGCACCGCAAGGCTTCGCGGGTGGCCGACGCGAACATCGCCATGGCACGGGCGCGGGCCCTCGCCGAGGCCGGTGACTACGCGGATGCGCTCGCGATCTGGGGACCGCTCGCCCACGCCGGTCACCCGCGCGCGCAGAACAACGTCGGCGGTTGTTTCGCCCGAGGGCACGGCATCGCGGCGGATCACGCGTTGGCGCACCGCTGGCTGACCCTGTCCGCCGAGGCTGGCGACGTCGTTGGGCAGCGCAACCTCGCCAGCCTTCACTTCGAAGGTCTCGGCGTGGCGCGCGACTACGAGGTCGCCGGGCGCTGGTTCCGGGCGGCGGCCGAGCAGGACGATGGCGAGGCGCAGGACATGCTGAGCTGGATGTTGCTCGACGGGGACATGCTGCCGCAGGACTTCGCCGAGGGGCGGCGATGGGCGGAAGCGGCCGCGCGCAAAGGCTACCCCGGCGCGGCGGCGCGGCTCGGCACGATATTCTACAATGCGCTGGGGACCGAGCGCGACGCGGTCGCCGCGGCCGACTGGTGGCGACGCGCCAGCGATGGCGGGGATGGAGACGGTGCCGCCATGCTGGGCGCGGCCTACCACCTCGGCCAGGGCGTCACCGCAGACCCGGCGCGGGCCTACTACTACCTCGCCCTGGCCTCGCGGCGCGGCAGCCTGCTCGCCGCGCGCTTCATGCCGACCGTTCGAGGCGCGCTCCCGGTCGAAACCGTGCGCGCTTTGGAGGAACAGGTGAGCCGAGACGTCGAGGGCGGCGAGAGCGGTCCGGCCGCGAAGGAGGCCACCGGGAAGGTCGCGGCATGATCGTGGGAACCGCCGGTCACGTCGATCACGGGAAGACGGCTTTGATCCGTGCCCTCACCGGCGTCGACACCGATCGCCTCAAGGAGGAGAAGGCGCGCGGCATCACCATCGATCTCGGCTTCGCCTACATGCCGGGGGGCGATGGCGGGACGATCGGCTTCGTCGACGTCCCTGGGCACGAGAGGCTGGTGCGCACGATGGTGGCCGGCGCGGCCGGCATCGACTTCGCCCTCCTCGTCGTCGCCGGCGACGATGGCGTGATGCCGCAAACCCGCGAACACCTCGAGATCCTCGGCCTCCTCGGATTACGCCGTGGCATCGTCGTCGTCAGCAAGAGCGACCGCCTGGACGCGGAACGACGCGAGGCGGTGCTGCGGGAGCTCCATGCCACCTTGACCGGCTCCGCCCTGGATGGCGCCGACATCCTGTTCGTCTCAGCCCTCGGGGGGGAAGGGTTGGAAGCCCTGCGCGGGCGCCTGACCGAGGCTGCCACGACGAAGGCCCCGCGTGACGACGGCAAGGTGTTCAGGATGCCGGTCGACCGCGCCTTCACGCTCGACGGCGTGGGGACGGTTGTCACGGGCACGGTCCTCGCCGGCCGCGTCCAGGTCGGCGACGAGGTCTCGATCCTCCCGAGCGGCACCAAGGCAAGGGTCCGATCGTTGCACGCGCAGAACCACGAGGCGGCCGCCGGCGGCGCGGGCGAACGATGCGCCCTCGCCCTCGCGGGTGCGGGCGTCGGCAAGGAGATCGTCCCGCGCGGCTCCTGGATCAGCGTCGCCACCAACCAGACGAGCCGCTTCGATGGCCGGGTCAGGCTGTTGGCCGCCGAGCGCCGAGCGCTCGGCCAGTGGACGCCCGTGCATTTCCATTGCGGCGCCAGCGACGTCGGCGCCCGCGTCGTGGTGCTCTCCGCCGACACCTTGCCGCCAGGCGGGGACGCGCTCGTGCAAATCGTGCTCGACCATCCCTTGCCGCTCCGCCACGGCGACCTCTTCGTCCTGCGCGACCAGAGCGCCCGACGTACGATCGGCGGCGGCGACGTGGTCGATCCCCGTGCCCCGGTGCGCAAGCGGCGCGCTCCGGAGCGCTTGGCCCGGCTCGAGGCGTTGCTCGCGCCCGATCCCGCCGAAGCCCTCACGCGCCTGCTCGCGCTCGAACCCGGCTTCGAGGACCTGACCGGCTTCGTGGCGGATCGCGGCGTGACCACCGCCGGCGTGGACGTCTTGATGGCGACGCCGCGCCTTGGACAGTTGCGAGTGGGTCCCGACACGTTCGTCCACACGGCCGATCGCTGGACCAAGCTCCGCGACGCGGTGGTGGCGCTCCTCGCCGGCTTCCACGCCGACAACCCGGAACTACCGGGCTTGGCGGGCGAACGCCTGCGCCTGCGGCTCACGCCGGTGTTGGCGAAGCCGCTGTTCGCCGCCGTCAGGGACCGGCTCGTCGCCGACAAGGTGGTGGGGCTGCAGGGTCACTGGCTGCGCTTGCCCGACCACGTCGCCCAGCTCGGTGCGGAGGACCGCCGGGTGGCCGCGCTGGTGACACCGATGATCGCGGCCGAGCGCTTCCGTCCGCCGCGCGTGCGCGACCTCAGCACCGCCCTCGCCGTTCCCGAGCCGCGCGTGCGAGGCGCCTGCAAGGCGCTGGCGCGCGCCGGCGACCTGATGGAGGTGGCGCCGGATCAGTTCTTCCTTCGCGGTACGGTCGTCGAGATGGCGGAGATCGCCAAGACCCTGTCGGTCGACGCGCGGTTCACCGCCGCCGACTTCCGCGACAGACTGGACAATGGCCGCAAAGTCGCCATCCAGATCCTGGAGTTCTTCGACCGGCAAGGTTTCACGCGCAGGACCGGCGACCTTCGACGCGTTGTGAAGGAGCCGGACGCGATGTTCGGCGCGCGATGACACGGATCGACCGGGATGGCGGAATGAACGACGAGAATGGTGACTTGGCCGCCGCCCTCGCCACCCTGCTCGGGATGGCCGAGGCGACCAAGCTGGAGGAGACCGCCGTCCGGCGCGCGGCGGCGGTGCGGATCGCGGAGCTGGAGAAGGCGCGGGTGAAGGCTTATCGGCGCCATCATCTCGTTCACCTGCTCGGCTCCGTGACGGCGGGCGCGCCCGATCGCGAGACCGCCCTCGCCGCGCAGACCGCCACCTTGGCGGCACGCCTGGACTGGGGCGAGGGCATGACGCTCGAACAGCGGGAGATGATCGCCGCGATGGAGCCGCTGATGACCCGCGTGGCCGACGCCTCCGGCGTGCCGTCGCCGGCCGAGCCCGACGCCATCGCCTCGCACGGCGCATCGGAACCGGCCGACGTCGTCGCCGCCCTCGAAACCTTCGAACAATGGTTCGCCACCCGGTTCGAGGGGGACTTCTTCCGGGTCTTCGAGCGTCATACGCCCGACGCGCGCGGGACCGATTTCTGAGATCCTCCCATGATCCTCACGGCTTTCGACAGGTGGCTCGATGAAACCCTCGATCGCGAGGGCCCGTTCACGATGTTCCTCATCCTGATGGAGCAGGCACCGACGACCATCGTGCCGGTCCGCTCGAGCTACCTGCACGTCATCGGGCCCGATATCCGGTGGGACGAGATGGTGGCGTTGATGAGCGAAGCGGGCACCGCTTGGTCCAGCGTCGCGGTCTTCGCCGCCAAGGCCGCGTCGGGCGGTCCGATGCCCGACGTCGAGGCCCGGCAACGGCTCGCGAGCCTCCAGACCGCCGTGATCCGGGACCGCATGACCATTCGCAAGGGCGAACTGTTCGACACGATGGGCCGCAAGCTTGAGTTGTCTCCGCTGACCCACTGAACGTCCGCCGGCCGCGAGGACGTTCAAGTCCGCCGTGAAAGGCGAAGGCGGGCCCTCACCGGCACGGCGAGCGGCGTCGACGAGGATGAGGCGGGTCTCACCGGCACGGATGCCAAAGCATCGAACGGAGGCGCGTCGTCATGGCAAGCGACCTGACGTTGAGCCCGGCGGTGATGGCGGCTACGGTCGTCCCGGGCGCGGCCCGCCATCACGGAACGGGATCCACAGGTGTTCGCCTGGGCCGCCTCGCCCGATCCCGACCCGCCACGGGATGGCCATGGCCGTTTCGGGCTTGAGGACTCGCCATGAGCTTGCGCGCGCACGCCCTCGCTTGGACCATGGAACGGCGCTTCAAAGGCAGGATGGCGCCGCCCGGCGACATCCGCCAGCTTCGCGCTTCGCTCGACAGGGCATCGCTGCCGACGCCCAGGAACGTCCGCTTCGAGCCCGGCACCTGCGGCGGGATCGACGGCGAGTGGGTGAACGCCTCCAGCGATGCGTCCAAGCCGGCCCGCCTGGTTCGCCGCCTGCTCTACGTCCACGGCGGCGGCTTCGTCGCCTGTTCGGCCCGCACGCACCGTCCGATCACCGGTGCCTTCGCGGCGCGCGGTTTCACCGTCTTCGCGCCCAATTATCGGCTCGCGCCGGAGAACCCGTTCCCGGCCGGGCTCGACGACGTGGTGGCGGCCTGGCGGGCGTTCTCGGCCCAAGGCCCGGCGGCGGTGGGCGGTGATTCCGCCGGCGGCAACCTCGCGCTCGCCCTGATGCTGCGCGCACGGGCCGAGGGCCTGTCGATGCCGAGCGCCGCCGCCCTGTTCTCACCACCGACCGACCTCCTCGGCACCAGCGAGTCGTATCGCAGCAACGCCGCCCGCGACGCCATGTTCGACCCCGACAAGCTGCGGTACCTCGTGCCGGCCTATTGCGGTGACGCCGACCCCGCCCAGCCGCTCGCCTCGCCCCTCAACGGCGACCTCGCCGGTCTGCCGCCCCTGCTCCTCCACGTCGGGGAACGCGAGCTGATGCGCGACGACTCGGTGCGGCTCGCCGCCAAGGCGCGCGCGGCCAGCGTGACGGTCGTGCTCGACGTCGTGCCGGTGGTGCCCCACGCGTGGCAACTCGTTCCCTTCCTCCCCGAGGCCCGCACCTCGCTCGACGCGGCCGCGGCCTTCCTCAAGACGCACACGCCGGTCGCGGCCTCGGCGGCGCGTGCGGCGTGACACCGCGCCTGGGCCGGGCGCGGTGCTCGCCCATCGACGCGGGATAGGCCGCGCCGACGGCGCCATTCATCGCTCGTCCCGAGGATCGGACGCTCAGGCGACGCCTACTTCTTCTTGTCGGCGTTGGTCCCGACCTTGACCGTCGGCGGGGCGGCCGCGATCGTCTTCGGCTTCTCCTTCTTCGGTTTCTTGGCTTCCTTGTTGCCGCGTACCTGCCCTTTGGCCATGCCGATCTCCTGTCGCGTCCAGGCGATACCCGGGGCTCGACCCGCGCGCGCCTGACGCCCCACTATAGGAGCGAAGGTGCTCGGCCGCGAGCGCTTCCGCACCGACGAGGATGAGACCGTCCTGCTCCCTTGTGCGGAGCTGCTCACGACCCCATCTCGAGCAATGGGCGAGGCAGGCGACCGCGGATGAACCGGCGCCCCATTGCCATCGTCACGCTTGGATCCAAGTCGGACGGATCCAGCGCTTTCGAGAGCGCGGATCCGTCCGTGGATTCAACGCGATATCCCGCCAAGCGGGTGGCCGTCCCGCCGTGTATCCCAGTTCGATTCGTTCGACGTGTCGCGGCGCCGGACACCCGCGCTACGAGGGCCTGCGGGCAAGGACGTAGGATAGATACGCCGCCCCACCCGCGAGCGATGCCGTGACCGGGAGGAGGAAGACGATTGCCGTCAGGACGATCTCATGCCGGACGATGGTGGCGAGGATCGAAGGGCACACGAACAAGATCATCAGGGCCAGGGCGACCTTGATCTGAAAGCTCGACCTCAGTCGCGAGCACAGGGTCAGGATGAAGATCACCGACGTCATGAGCGCGAAGGGAAAGAGGAAAAACGGCAGATAGTAGATTTGACCGGCGCCGCCGCAATCACGTCCCCTGCTGAAACAGAAGGTCGAGCAGCCCAGGACGAGGATCACGTAGACGAGCGAGAACGACGCGCAGACCAGCGCCACCAGCGTGGAGCGCAGGCCGGTTCCCTCGTCCGGGCAGCCCAGCCTTGATGAAGAAGCCACGTGAACCCACCCGCGTTGAACGCCCGACAGGTCGATAACCCATACGCTTCCCCGGACAAAGGGAATGGCGATGGCCTTGTCGCCAACACCCGGGCAGCCCCATCTCGTGGATCGACCACTTAAGCGCGGTGGTTGCGCACTCCCCACCATCATTTTCGCTGGCACGCCCAAGGGGAATCGAACCCCTGTTTTCGCCGTGAAAGGGCGACGTCCTGGACCGCTAGACGATGAGCGCGGGTGACCGGGCTTCGCGCCGCGGTCGACAGGCTTTCGTATAAAGGGAGGGTTCGAGCCTGACAAGCGCGACAGGTGTGTGATGTCCCTCGCTGGTCAGGCGGCGAAGCGTCCGGTTTGCAGGAACCGCAGCGCCGCCCGCAGCACGGCCGGGTCGCGAACCATGAAGGTGTGGTCGACCGGTAGGATCAGGTGGTCGGCCATGCCGTCCACCCGCGTGTGCGCGACGGCGACCTTGCCATCGTTCGGCTTGGGCAGGAGCATCCAGGATAGGGGATCGATCGCGCGACGCCCGGCGATGACCCCCACGGGATAGTCGACCTCGCCGAGCAAGGTCGTGAGCGCGGGGGAGCGCTTGGTGATCAGTTCGGCACCGGCCGGACCGAAGACCCATTGGTAGAGGGCGCGTCGCGCCAGCAGGTCGGCGAGCTCACTGCCGCCATTCGGCGGTCCGAGCATGACGACGCGTCCGAGCCTCGCTGGCCGACGCGTCGCCAGCAGGACCCTCGTCACCAGGCCACCCATGGAATGGGTGAGGAAATGGACATCGCCGTCGAGGCCGGCGATCCAGCGCGCCGACGACGCGTCGACGTGCGCGGCGAGCGCTCGCAGACCGAGGCGACGGCCAGGATAATCGAGGTTGAGCGTCCGGTAGCCCGCCTCGCGCATGGCCCGCTCGGCGATTGCCATCGTCCACGACGCCATGCCGATGCCGTGGAGGAGGATCACGCCGTCGCGGCGTCGCGCCATGGTGTTCATCGCCGAGCCACGCCGACCGCCCTCACGCCGCGACGCGACGCCCCCGGTTCCATATGGCGAACGGGACACCCGACAGGAGCACCTCGAGGTTGGCGAGCGATTGCCAATGGCCGTTCAACGACAAACGCGGCAGTGCGGTCGGATGGTGGCGGTGACCGGGGAAGATCATGCCGGGACGCGTCGTCACCGCGCTGGCGAACCCGAGCGAGGCGGCCATCGTCGTTTCGCGCGGGCCGGCGGAAGCCATGTCCCCGACGGGATAGGCGAGATGACGCGCCGCCCGGCCGATCCGGGCCTCGATGCGCCGGCGGCTGTCGGCGAGTTCATGGCGGATGACATCCTCGCCATGCTTCGCCAGCATCGGGTGCGTCAGCGTGTGGACGCCGATGGTGCAGAGCGGGTGCCTGGCCAAACGCTCCACGCCGTCCCAAGCCAAGCACAGGTGATCGGCTATGGTGGCGGAGTCCAGGCCGGCATGGTCGAGGAGGGTCGCGATCACGGCGAGGAGCTGGTCCTCCGCGCCGCCGCGCAACCGCCAGTACAGCGCGTCGAAGGCGGCGCGCTTCTCGGCGAGGGTCGCCGCCGGCAGCGTGAGGCGCGCGCCGTCGACGTCCACGTCCACGCGGTCGAGCAGGCGGACGGCCTCTTCCAATTCGACCCACCAGAGCCGCGCGATCCGCTCCGCGAACCCGGTCGTGACGTAGAGCGTGAAGGGCGCGGCGTGACGCTCGAGGATCGGCAGCGCTTGATCGAGGGTGTCGCGGTAACCGTCATCGAAGGTCAGGGCGATGAACGGCTTGCCGGACGGCTCGTCCATGCGCCGCAACGCCTCGTCCATCGTGACGAGCTCGAAGCCGAGCGCCGCCATGCGGGATAAGGCCGCATCGAGGAAGGTCGGCTCGATCTCCAGCAGCCGGTTCGGTGCGAAGGGCCGATCGATCCAGGGTCGCACGTGGTGCATCGCGAGGATGGCCCCGCGCCCCCGTGTCAGGGGCGCGAGGACGCGGTGGAGGCGCGTCGCGGCGAAGAAGGTGAAGCCGGCGCCGATCAAGCGATGTTTCGTGGTTGGTCGCAAAGGCCGTTCCCGATCCTTAACCCAGTCTGTCGACGAACCGTTGAGCTTCCGTTGCCAAACTCGCCGCGAACCGGGAGGGCGCGATGAAGGTGGGGAACATGGCGGATCCTTGGATCGAAGCGATTCCGGTCGGCGACGCGGCCCATGCGGCTCGCGCCTATCACAGCGTCGAGGTGCATACCTGTGTTGACGCCGTCGATGGGGCCTGGGCCGAGCTCGAGGTCGTCGCCCCCTGCTCCATCTACCAAACACGACGTTGGCTGGTCCCGTGGCTGACGACGCTGGGGCGAGGTGCCGGCATCACGCCGTGGCTCGTGCTGGCACGGGCGGCGGACGGCCGTCCCCGCGGGCTGCTCCTCCTCGGCCTGCGTCGCGTCGGCCCATGCACCGTCGCCGCGTGGTTGGGGGGCCGCGACGCCAACGCCGCCATGGCGCTGCTCGTCCCCAACGCGCCCTGGAGTGGCGCGGAGGTCACGCGGCTGCTCCGGGAAGCGGCGCGGGGCGCGGGCGCCAGGCCGGACGTGTTCATGCTGACGAATCAGCCGTTCAGCTGGGCGGGGCACGCCAACCCGCTCGCGTCGCTGCCGCACGCGCCCAGCCCGAGCGCCGCCTTCGGCCTGCGGCTCGCACCCGACGCGCGGGCGCTGTTCGACGCCAGACTGTCGAAGGACGCCGCCAAGAAGTTGCGCAAGAAGGAAGCGAGGCTGGCGGCGCTCGGCACGCTCGCCTACCGGGTGGCCGATACGGCGGCGGAACGGAGCGCGGTGCTCGATGCCTTCATCGCGCACAAGACCCTGCGGCTACGGGCGAAGCACATCCGGTCCGAGTTCGACGCACCGGAGATGCGCGCCTTCATCGAGGCGGCCAGCGTCGCGTGCGGGGCCGACGGGGGACCACCCGGCATCGAGCTTCACGCCCTCATGCTCGACGAAAGGGTCGTCGCGGTCTACGGCGGCGCGGCGCACGGGGGTTGGTGGAGCGGGATGTTCAACGCCTTCGACGCCACCGACGAGGGGGTCGCGCGGTGCAGCCCGGGCGACCTGCTGCTGATGCGTGTCGTCGCCCGCGCCTGCGCCGCCGGCCTGACCCACCTCGACCTCGGGATCGGCGAGGCTCGCTACAAGGCGGCTTTGTGCGACGAGATCCCGCTCTTCGACACGCTCGTGCCGGTCACCGTCAAGGGACACGTCCTCGCGACGCTGCTGGCCGCCGCGCGCGTCTCGAAACGCTCGCTCAAGCGACACGCGCGCCTGCTGGCGCTGGCGCGGCGATTGGACATGCTGTTGCCTCGTCGCGCCGGTTCGAAGCGGCTCGCGCCGACGCCGTGACCGGGGAGCGGTCGCCGGGTCCCGAGCGCGTCACGCCATCGCGCGCAAGTGGTCCACCGGGCGCTCGGCGCGACCGGCCAGCAACACGTCCCGCGCGCCCGCCTCGATCAGTTCGTCCTCGAGCGCGGCGAGCATCTCGCCATCGGCGTCGGCCTCGCTCGCCAGCACCACCACGTCCGCGTAGGGCGCCATGACCTTGGCGATCTCGCTCTGCGGGAAGGCGGGGGCGAGGAGCACGATGAAGTCGTAGGTTTCGGCGAGGGCGTCGAGGACGAGGTCGAAGTCGCGGAAGTCGGCCTCCCCCATCCCGCTCGGGATGAAGTGCAGGCGGGACGCGTGGTCCCGATGGATGACCTCCGCGAAGGACGAGGTCCCGGCGAGCAGCTCGGAAAGGCCCGGCATGGCCATCACGGCCGAGCGTCCGCCACCCTCGGGGACGACCAGGGCCGCGAGCTTCACCGGCGTGCGGTTGAGGTCGACGACGATGGACCGGCCGCGTCCCGACAACCTTCGAGCGAGGTCCGTCAGCCTCGCGCCGGCGGCGTCGCCGAGGCTGGTGCCGACGATCTGCAGTCCATGCCCCGGACGGTGGGCACCGACGATCCGCTCGACGAGGCTCGCGACGCCGTCGGTCGGCGTCGCCTCGACCGGCGTCGGCGTCGAAGGCGGGAGGGCCGCATCCGGCGCGGCCGCGCGGGCGTCGGTGCCGCCGCCATGATCGAGCATCCGTGCACCGTCGGCGCGCGAGGCGGCGGCGGATCGCCCGAACAAACGGAGGGAGGCGAGGGCGGCGGCGAACACGCCACCCGTCCGACCAGGCCCGCGCGCCGCGACTGGTCCGGGCTTGGGTGATCCTCGCGAAGGTGCCGTGTCGACACCACCCGGATACTCACTAGGCGGATGCCCCTCGTCCCGCTCGCGGGTGGCGGACGCCGGCGCGAGCGGCCGCTCCGCCGTCACGTTCGTCGAGGTCGCGGGTCGCGGACGCTCGTGCTCGACCGGAGCGGCGATCGCTCCCGACAGGAGTTCACCCGCGACGACGTACCCGAGCGCGAAGACGAAGGCTGCGGTGGTCGCGAAGGCGGTGAACGGTACTTTCTTGGGGTAGGACTGGTCCTGCGGGACGATCGCGCGCGCGATGATGCGCGCGTCCGCCGGCGTCGCCGTCGAGGATTGCCGGGCCAGCGCCTCCTGGTACTTGGTGGTCGAGCTTTCCAGCTGATCCTTGAGGGACTGCGCGTTGCGATCCAGGGCGCGGAGGCGCACCTCGTCGGTGTTGGCGACACCGACCGCCCGCTTGGACGCGGAAAGGACCGCCTCCAGGTTGGCGACGCGCTGCCCGGCGATCCGGGCGTCGTTCTCCAGCGTCGCGACGGCCTGCTTGGCCGCGCCCTTCAAGGCGAGGTCGTACTGCGCGACCTGGCCGGCCAACTCCTTCATGCGGGGATGGCCCGGCAGCAGGGTGCGGCCGGCCTCGGCGAGCTGGGCCTGCGCCAGCACCCGCTGGTCGGCGATCCGGCGCACGCTCGCGTCGTTCACGACATCGGACACGTCGGTCGCGTTGCCCTCGCGCAGCAGGTCCCGCAGGATGGAAGCCTTGGCGCGCGCGTCGGCCTGCGTGGAGCGGGCCTTGGACAGGTCGGTGTTGATGTCGGCGAGCTGCTGGCCCGACACCGTCATGTTGTTACCGCCGGCGAGCAGGCCGGACTGCGAGCGGTAGGCCTCCCGCTGCGCGTCGGCGTCGGCGAGCTTGACGCGGAGGTCGCCGATCTGCGTGGCGAGGGCGTCCGCCGCCTGCTTCGCGGTCGCGCGCTTGGCGGCGGATTGCTCGCGAAGGTAGAGTTCGGCGACGAGGTTGGCGCCGCGCGCCGCCAGCTCCGCGTCACGGCTGGTGAACTCGATGGCGATGACGCGGGTTTTGGGTGGCGAGTAGACGGTGAGTTTGTCACCGAAGGCCTTGGTCATGCGCGCCTCGACGCTCTCGCGCGAGGGGTCGTGGGCGAAGCCGAACAGGACGAGGACGCGGCCGAGCGCGCTGGTGCGCGCCAGCGGGTCGAACTCCGGGTCGCCCTTCAAGCCGAGTTCGCGTATGGCGCGTCGAGCCAGGTCGCGCGAGGCGATCAGCTGCACTTGGCTGGCCACCGCCTCCTGGTCGACCTGCGAGCCCTGTTCGGACGACGGGTTGATCCGGTCCGGCCGGGTGAAGACCGTTTCCTGGTTCTCCAGCAGGAGCTGCGATTGCGCGGTGTAGCGCGGCGTGGCGAGCTGCACGTAGAGCCCGACCAGGACGAAGGCGAGGATCGTGGGGACGATGATCGCGCGCCGTCGCCGCTTGATCGCCGCCCCCAGCGCGCGCAGGTCGATCTCGCCGGCCGGTTCCACGTGAGGGCGTCCGACGGGGACCGGACGATCTGGCGGCTCCTCAGCGGGGTGAAACTCGGTACGCATCATACGCCGTCTCGCCTCTCGAACGTGAGACCAGGAAGCGTGCGCAAAGTTGCGGGCCGGTTAACTTGGACGGCGCGGCGTGATGCTCAAGGTTTTCTTAACCGTCGGTCCGTAATGGTTAACCATGCCGTACGATACTGCGAACGTCGGCGCACAGACTTACGGACCATTCATGCAACGTTGGATCATGGGTTTGTGCCTCGCGGCGGCGGTCGCCGTGGCGGGTTGCGCGCCGCGGCCGAACGGCTACGCCGACTTCAAGGCGGACGTCCCCTACACCTTGGCCAGCGGCGACAGGCTGCGCGTGATCGTGTTCGGTCAGGACGCGCTGAGCAACAGCTACGCGGTCAACAGCTCCGGCACGATCTCCATGCCGCTCGTTGGCGCGGTGAAGGCGCAGGGCCTGACGACCGTCGCCCTGGAGCGCGCCGTGGAAACCAAGCTGCGCGACGGCTTCATCCGCGACCCGAAGGTGTCGATCGAGGTCGACGCGTACCGCCCCTTCTTCGTGCTCGGCGAGGTCACGTTGGCCGGCCAGTATCCCTACATCGCCGGCATGACGGCCGAGACCGCCGTCGCGGTCGCCGGCGGGTACACGCCCCGCGCCAACAAATATGAGGTCGACCTCACGCGCGTCGTCGACGGCCATCCCGTGACGGCGAGCGTTCCCGTCGATCAGCCCATCAAACCCGGCGACACCGTCTTCGTGAGGGAACGCTTTTTTTAGACTCGGAGGTCATCAATGCTCAAATGAGCGATCCCGACGACGTCCATCACCCGAAGCTGCGCGTCCTCCACGTCCTGCGCGCGCCGCTTGGCGGCCTGTTCCGGCACGTCCTCGACCTCACCCGCGAACAAGTCGCCCGTGGCCACGCGGTCGGTCTGGTGGTCGACACGTTGACCGGCGGAGAAGCCGCGGCGAACAACCTCGCGACGCTCGAGCCCATGCTCGAACTCGGCATCAAGCGCCTGCCGATGCCTCGTCAGCCGCACCTGCGGGACGTCGCGAACGTCCTGCGGGTCGCCGCCCACGCCCGATCCTCGCGCATCGACGTCATGCACGGCCACGGCTCCAAGGGCGGCCTGTATGCCCGACTGCCCGGTTTCGTCGGCCGTGGCGGCGCGCCGGTGCGCTGCTACACCCCGCACGGCGGCAGCTTCAACCATATCGCGCCCCCCCTCGTACAGTCGCTCTACATGAACGTGGAGAAGCTCCTCGCGCGGCGGACCGACATGCTCCTGTTCGAGAGCGTGTTCATCGCCAACCGCTTCCATCAGAAGGTCGGTGAAACCAACGCGCTCGTACGCATCGTCCAGAACGGGATCGGGCCGACGGACTTCGCGCCCATCGTGCCGAAGCCTGACGCGGCCACGTTCCTCTACGTCGGCGAGCTTCGCTCCGCGAAGGGGATCGACACCCTCATCGACGCGCTCGCGATCCTGACGCGCCGTCGTCAAGACGCGCCGAGCCTGATCCTGGTCGGGTCGGGACCCGATCGCGAGCGCCTCGAGGCCCAGGCGCGCGCGGTCGGCGTCGCCGACCAGGTGAGTTTCCCCGGCGCGATGCCGGCACGGCAGGCCTTCACCCTGGGTCACACGCTCGTGGTTCCCAGTCGTGCGGAGTCGCTTCCCTACATCGTCCTGGAGGCGGCCGGGGCGCGCATCCCGATGGTCGCCACCGATGTCGGCGGGATCGGCGAGATCTTCGGTCCTTACCGCGATCAGCTGATCGGCTGCGACGATCCCGTCCGCCTGGCGAACGCGCTCGAAGCGACGCTCGAAGCCGATCCGTCGCTGACGCGGCGGCGAAGCGATGATCTGGCGGCCTTCGTGTCCAAACGCTTCACGGTCGCCGCCATGGCCGATGCCGTCCTCGCTGGCTATCGCGACGCCTTCGCGCGCGGCGCCGCGCCGGCGCAAACCGGGCGCTATTTCGCCCAATCATCCTGAGTCTGGGATCCGTTTCCGTTCCAACGTCGCGTCGACCGCGAGGCACGAGTTCGAGATGGCAGCTTTCTCAGCCCACGACCTACGATCCGTGGAGAGCGTCGCGCCAACCGCGAGCGGGCGCGTCAACCCGCACGCCGGTGAACTCGAGAAGCTGGCGGCGTCGGTGGCGAACCATCGCGGGCGGCGCCTGATCTCGGCGACGATCCTGGAAGGCCTCGTCAGGCTCGGCGAACTCGCGCTCACGACCCTCGCCGGGCTGGCCACCTACGCCTGGTCCGTCGAGCCGGCGGATGGCGTGAGTGTGCTGCCGCTCCTCGCCGTGCCGCTGCTCGCGGTGTTGGTCGTGCTGGTCATGCAGGCGCTGAACTGCTACCGGATCGCCGCCTTGCGCGCGCCCGCCCGCTTCGGGCTACGGCTCTGCGTCGCCTGGTTCATCGTCTTCGGGCTCGCCCTCGGCGCCTGCGCCCTCGCCGGCACGCACCCGTTGCTCGCCCACGTGTGGCTGGGTCACTGGATGGTCGCCGGATTCGTCGGCCTGGTCATCGAACGGCTCGCCCTCTGGGGGATCACCAACCATCTCACGCGCGGCGGCAAGCTCAGCCGGCGCACGGTGATCGTCGGTGGTGGCCCGGCCGCCAAGCAGCTGCTGCAGGATTTCGCCGAACAGGGCTCCGAGGACCTGCACGTCTTCGGCATCTTCGACGACCGCACCGACGAGCGCTCACCCAACTCCGTCGCCGGCTTTCCGAAGCTCGGCAACGTCGACGACCTCGTCGAGTTCGCCCGCGCGACGCCGCTCGACCTCGTCATCTTCACGCTGCCGATCTCGGCGGAGCAGCGCCTGCTCGTCATGCTGCGCAAGCTCTGGGTGCTGCCGGTCGACATCCGGCTCGCCGCCCACATGAACAAGCTGCGCTTCCGCCCGCGCGCTTATTCCTACATCGGCAAGGTGCCGGTGATCGACCTGTTCGACAAGCCGATCGCGGAGTGGGACATCGTCGTCAAGACGATCTTCGACAGGGTCGTCGGCCTGTTCTGCCTGGCCGTGCTCGCCCCGCTCATGCTGATGGTGGCCTTGGCCGTGAAGCTGGACTCGCGCGGTCCCGTCCTGTTCCGGCAGAAGCGCTACGGCTTCAACAACGAGCTGATCGAGGTGTTCAAGTTCCGCTCGATGTACGCCAACCAGCTCGACATCAAGGCCAACAAGCTCGTCACCAAGAACGATCCCCGCGTCACCCGCGTCGGCCGCTTCATCCGGAAAACGTCGCTCGACGAGCTGCCGCAGCTCTTCAATGTCGTGTTCAAGGGCAACCTTTCGCTGGTCGGCCCGCGCCCCCATGCCGTC
Organism: uncultured Beijerinckiaceae bacterium; assembly: GCA_964235705.1. Lineage (GTDB taxonomy): Bacteria > Pseudomonadota > Alphaproteobacteria > Rhizobiales > Beijerinckiaceae > RH-AL1. Next base: position 23,041 of record CAXSDP010000006.1, read on the forward strand.
CACGCCAAGGCGGCGGACGCGCTCTACGACGAGGTGGTCGACGGCTACTTCGCCCGCCACCGGGTGCGCCCGGGCATCACCGGCTGGGCGCAGGTCAACGGGTGGCGCGGCGAGACCGACACGTCGGAGAAGATCCAGAAGCGCGTGGAATGCGACCTGTTCTACATCGAGAACTGGTCCATCTTCCTCGACCTCTACGTGCTGGTCGCGACCCCGATCGCGCTGCTGCGCACCAAGGACGCGTATTGAGCCTCGCGCGATACGCGCTGGCGGGCTGGGCGCTCGCCGCCGGCCTCGGGGCCCACCAACCGGCCTGGGCCGCCACGCTCGACGTCGCCGTCGCCGGTCCGCCTTCGGTCCTCTTCGACACGGCGCGCGACGGCTGCGCGCCCGGTGACATGCCGGACGTCAATCCCCGCGCCTACCGCGACGCGTCGGGGACGATGGTGATGTTCGCGCTGCACGACGCCAACCGTGCGCTGCGCGGACCCGACCTCGCGCACCTCCAGCTCGATTGCCGGGTCGCGCTCGCCTCCCCCGAGGACGGCGACCCGGCGCGTTACGACGACCGCAACTTCGTGACGGCCACCTGGACCGATGACGGGCGCGACGTCGCCGCGCTGGTTCACGAGGAGTACCACGCCGATCACCACGGGCGCTGCCGGTTCGCCGACGACCTCCCTTGCTGGACCAACACGATCCTGGCGTACCGGTCCGCCGACGGGGGCGCCACCTTCACCCGGACGCGGCCGTTCGTGGTCGCCGCGGCGCCGTACCGGCAGGACGTCGGGCAGGGACGCCATCGCGGCTTCTTCAACCCCTCGAACATCGTGGCGGATGGTGCCGCCCGCTACGCGATGATCGTCACGACGGGCTGGGACGGCCAGCCGTCCGGCACCTGCCTGTTCCGCGCGCTCGACCCAGGGATCGCGGGGTCCAGGCACCGGTGGGATTGGCGCGCGTGGGACGGCGCCGGCTTCACGGTGCGCTACGACGACCCTTACGTGGTGCGGACGCCCGCGGCGAAGCCCTGCAAGACGATCGAGCCGTTCGCCTACGCCGTCGGCTCGATCGTGCGCCATCGCGCGACCGGGACATGGATCGCGGTGGTCCAGGCGAGGGCCGGGGGCGCCTTCCCGCTCGACGGCTTCTACGTCGCCACGAGCCGGGACCTCCTGAATTGGGGCACGCCCACGCTGCTGCTCGCGGGGCGAACGCTGTACGACGACCTTTGCACCGCCGGCGCGACGATCATCGGCTATCCGACGATGCTCGACGCCGACTCGCCGGCGCGCAACTTCGACGAGGTCGGCGACCATCCCGATCTGCTGTTCACGACCATGGCGGTCTCGAACTGCCACCCGGGCCGGCGCACGCTGCTCCGGCGCGGCTTGAGGATCAGCGAGCGGCCCGATTGATCGATCCTCCAGGATCGCCAGCCCAGGACGCCGGTGCACGACCATCGCCGGCACCTTTCCCTGTGCTCGGGCGCCGTCCGGGTTATGAAGGCGGCGCGCCGCGCCGGCGCGTCGGCGAGGTGGCGAGCGGGCCTGCCCCCCCCTCCGCTCGAACGAGGAGGGTTGCGATGCGCGTGTGGGCGATGGTGCTGGCGGCGGTCGCCGGGCTGTACGGTGCGGCGGGCGTGGCGCTGGCGGCGGTGGGCGCGCATGCCGGCGTCGGGCCGAACGTCACCACGGCGGCCTACTTCCTCCTTTTCCACGCGGCCGCGCTCGTCGGCGCCACCGGCTCGGTGGGACCGCGCGCCGGTAAGGCCGTCCTCCTCGCCGCTTCCTTGTGGGCGCTCGGCGCGTTCCTCTTCTCGGGCGAACTCGCGCTGCACGCGCTGACCGGGAGGAGCGCCGTGCCCTTCGCGGCACCCACCGGCGGCGTGGTGATGATCGCCGGCTGGCTGATCGCCAGCGTCGCCCTGCCCCGCTTGACCGGTGCCTTGATCGGTTCACGCACCCCGGCGAACGAAACATCGGCGGTGGGCTGACGCGTCTCGATCCACGGAGGCGTCTTCCCTCATCTTGGGCTAGACTTTGCCTCATGCGCCATGCAATTTCCGATCGTCCGGTACGAGAAGTCCGGCGCGGGGGTCTAGCGGCGTTGATGAGCGAAGGCGAAGCATCGAAGTCTCGCATCCTGGTCGTCGAGGATGAGCCGTTCATCGCGCTCACGCTCGAGGACATGCTCGACGAACTCGGCTTCGCGCTCGCGGGCACCGTGTCGCAGGTGGCCGAAGCCATCGAGCTGATCGGCCGGGAAACCGTCGATTGCGCCCTGCTCGACGTCAACCTCGGCTCGGAGAAGATCGACCCCGTCGCCGACCTCCTGGCGTCTCGGGGCTGCCCCTTCATCTTCACGACGGGCTACGGCCGGTCCGGCATCCCGCACGCCCACGCGGAGCGCCCCGTGCTGCAGAAGCCGTTCAGGATGGACGACCTCGCCAACATCCTGCGCGAGAACCTCGCCAAGGCGTAGGATCCCTCACCGCGGGCTTCAGGCCTCGGCCGGGCGTCAGGCCTTGCTCGGCCGGCCGTCGTGTTCGTCCGGGACGATCGCGACGTCCTCGCTCTCGTCCGGTCCGGGCATCGCGCGCCTCGTGTCGAAGAGCGGGAACAGCAGAAGCCCGGCGAGGAAGCCGCCGATGTGGGCCTGCCACGCGATCGGCCCGTCGCCGATGCCGCCGATGGCCGGAAGGTAACCCAACAGCAGGTTCGTGGCGAACCAGAACACGATGAAAACCAGCGCCGCCTTCGTCGTCAACGTTCGCCTGAGGGTGAGGGCGGGCTGACGGAAGGCTTCTTCCAGGCGCGCCCGGTCGAACAGCCGGACCGGCTCGTCGTTCGGCCGAAACACGAAACGCGTCGCCGCGCCCATCGCGCCCGAAACGGCGGCGGAGGCGCCCAGGACGAGCTGGAAGCCCGTCATGTCGCAGAGGTACTCCGCGACCGAGCCGGCGAGCGCGGCGACGAACAACAGCAACAGGAAGCGTGACGCCGTGAAACGACGGGCGACCGGCGAGCCGAAGGCGATGAGCCACACGCAATTGAAGCCGACATGCGCCCAACCGCCGTGGAGGAAGGCGTAGGTGATGAAGGTCCACCAGCGCGCGCGACCGTCGCCGATCAGGAAGTCGATCTGAGCCGCCACCAGCTGGTTATGGTCCACCAGCGCGTGATAGGCCGCGACGATGGGTCCCGGCATCAGGTGCAAGGCGATGGTGACGCGGGCCGGCATGAAGGCGAAGGTCGCCATGATCCAATTGTCGGTCTCGACGCTGATGAAGGCGCGCATCGCTTGGATGGCGACCAGGACGCCGCAGACGACCAGGATGACGCCCGGCAGGTTGAAGGCCGGCTCGCGACGTCGCGCGGCGCGGGGGGGATCCGACGCGGGCCCTGGCGTGGGGTTCGTCATGGCCGTCCCCTGCCGACGCGCCGGCTAATCGACATCCTCGACCTGTCCGGGACCATCGCCGTACACGCGCTGCGCCAGGGCGGCTTCCATGAACGTGTCGAGACCGCCATCGAGGATCTCGTCGGGGGTACCGGAGGTGTGACCGGTGCGGAGGTCTTTCACGAGCTGATAGGGCTGGAGCACGTAGGACCGGATCTGGTGCCCCCACCCGATCTCCGTCTTGGACGCTTCCGTGGCGCTGGCCTCCGCCTCGCGCCGCGTCATCTCCGCCTCGTAGAGCCGCGCGCGCAGCATGTTCCAGGCCGTCGCGCGGTTCTTGTGCTGCGATCGCTCGCCCTGGCAGGCGACCACGATGCCCGATGGGATGTGGGTGATACGCACCGCCGAATCCGTGGTGTTGACGTGCTGTCCGCCGGCGCCCGACGAGCGGTAGGTGTCGATCCGGCAGTCCGACTCCTTCACGTCGATCTCAACCTTGTCGTCGATCACGGGGTAAACCCACACGGAAGCGAAGCTGGTGTGACGCCGCGCGTTGGAGTCGAAGGGCGAGATGCGGACCAGCCGGTGCACGCCCGACTCGACCTTGGCCCAGCCGTGGGCATTGTGGCCCTTGACCAGCAGCGTCGCCGATTTGATACCGGCCTCGTCGCCCGCCGTTTCCTCGATCACCTCGACCTTGTACTTGTGGCGCTCGCCCCAGCGGGCGTACATGCGGAACAGCATGCGCGCCCAATCGCAGCTTTCCGTGCCGCCGGCGCCGGAATGAACCTCAATGTAGGTGTCGTTCGGGTCCACCTCACCCGACAGCAACGCCTCCACTTGGCGGCGCTCGGCGTCGAGCTTCAACGCGCGGAGCTGGTCGAGCCCCTCGCGCTCGGTGGGCGCGTCCTCCTCCGCCTCGCCGAGTTCGACGAGGGTCACGGCGTCCTCCAGATCGCGCTCGAAGCGGCCCAACGAACCGAGGCGCTCCTCAAGTTCGGTCCGCTCGCGCATGATCTTCTGGGCGGCGTCGGCATCGTTCCAGATCGCCGGGTCCTCGACCCTGGCGTTCAGTTCCGCGAGGCGGCGGGTCGCTGCGTCGACGTCAAAGATGCCTCCTCAGCAGTCCCATGGACTGCTTGATGTTCTCGACGAGCGCTTCGGCTTCGGCGCGCATGGATGGTCCTCGATGGCGGGTCGTCGGGTATCATGTGACGACCCGAGCATGGTTATAGGGACATGATCGCGGCCTGTCTGCCGCCCTGGATCACGTCGGCTCGGTCAATACAAGCCGCCCGTGCCGTTGCCGACCGCTTGATCCGAGTCGGCGTCGGGGTCCGGTTGACGGGTCGACGCCTCGCCGGACGCGTAGCCCTCCGGCGGCGCGGTGCCGGGCTTGAAGGCTTCCAGGATCGAGTTGGCGCCACTGGACCGCTGGCCCGATCGGGCGTCGACCGAGATCAGCTTGATGCCCGGGGGCACGCGGAACGGGATGTCGGGCTTGTTCTTCAGCGCCATGGTCATGAAGTCGCGGAAGATCGGCGCGGTGTAGTGCGACGCCTGCGCCGACTCCCCGGACCCCAAGGAGCGCGGCCGGTCGTAGCCCATGAACACGCCGACGGCGAGGTCGGGCGAGTAGCCGACGAACCAAAGGTCCTTGGCCTCGTTGGTGGTGCCGGTCTTGCCGGCGAGGTGCTTGCCCACGTCCTTGATCCTCCGACCCGTGCCGCGCTGGATCACGCCTTCCAGGATGGAGGTGACCTGGTACGCGGTGAGCGGGTCGAGCACCTGCTCGCGCTTGTCGATCAGCTTGGGCTCCTCCTGCCCGTCCCATGTCGCCTCGTTGCAACCCTGGCAGGTCCGCTCGTCGTGGCGGTAGATCGTGTGACCCCAGCGATCCTGGATGCGGTCGATCAAAGTCGACTTGATCTTCCTGCCGCCGTTGGCGAGCATCGAGTAGGCCGTCACCATCCGCATCAGCGTCGTCTCGCCGGCGCCCAGCGACATGGACAGGTACGGCGGCAGGTCGTCGTAGATGCCGAAGCGCTTGGCGTACTCGGCGATGAGCGGCATGCCGACGTCGCGGGCGAGCCGCACGGTCATCTGGTTGATCGATTGCTCGACGCCGTAGCGCAGGGTGTGCGGGCCGCCCGACTTGCCCTCGAAGTTCTCCGGCCGCCACACGCCCAGGCCTGGTCCCAGGCTGATCTCGATGGGGGCGTCGAGGACGATGGAGGACGGCGTGTAGCCGTTGTCGAGCGCGGTCGCGTAGACGAACGGCTTGAAGGAGGAACCGGGCTGCCGCATCGCCTGCGTCGCGCGGTTGAACGCCGATTGGTCGAACGAGAAGCCGCCGGCCATGGCGAAGACGCGGCCGGTGTAGGGGTCCATCGCGACGATGGCGCCGCCGATCTCCGGGATCTGGCGCAAGCGGTAGGTGCCGGCCCGCCCGTCGATCGGCTCGGCGTAGACGACGTCGCCGGGCGTCAGGCCGTTGCGGCCGTTGCCGCGCGACCAGTGCAGGCCGGTCTGGACGAGCGTGCCGGTTTCGCGCTCGCGGTTGACCTGTCCGTCGGGGTCGCGCTTGGGCTGCAGGCCGATGCGGGCGTCGGCGCCGTTCATGTCGAGGATGACGGCGAGCCGCCAGGGCGCGACGTCGCCGAGCGCGGGGACATCGGCCAGAGGTGGTCCCCAGTCGCCGGCCGTCTCGACGTGGCGCATCGGGCCGCGGAAGCCCTGCGCCTCGTCGAAGCGGATGAGCCCATCGACCAGCGACTTGCGGGCGATCTGCTGCATCTTCGGATCGAGCGTGGTGCGGACGGACAGGCCGCCCTCGTAGAGCTTCTTCTCGCCGTAACGGTCGCTGAGCTCGCGGCGCACCTCCTCGGCGAAGAAGCCGGCGGCGTAGGTGTTGGGCGACAGCGCGTGCTGCGTCACGCCCAACGGCTGCAGCTTGGCCTTGTCGCCGTCGGCGCGCGACACGTAGCCGTTCTCGACCATGCGGTCGATGACCCAGTTGCGCCGCTCGGTCGCCTTCTCCTTGTGCAGGAAGGGTTGGTAATTGTTTGGCCCCTTGGGAAGGGCGGCGAGGTAGGCGACCTCCGCCACGCTCAGCTCGTGGACCGACTTGCCGTAATAGTTGAGGGCGGCGGCGGCGACGCCGTAGTTGCCAAGCCCGAGGTAGATCTCGTTGAGGTAGAGTTCGAGGATCTTCTCCTTCGAGTAGGCCGACTCGATGCGTATCGAGAGCAGCGCCTCCTTGATCTTGCGATCGAAGCTCCGCTCGTTGGTCAGGAGGAAGTTCTTGGCGACCTGCTGCGTGATGGTCGAGGCGCCCTGCACGTGGCGGCCGCCCTCGACCATCACCAGCGTGGCGCGCGCGATCCCCTCGGGATCGACGCCGTTGTGCGTGTAGAAGTTCTTGTCCTCGGCCGAGATGAAGGCTTCCTTCACCAGGGCGGGGATGGCGGACGAGGGCAGGTAAAGGCGACGCTCGTGGGAATATTCGGCGAGCACGGAGCCGTCGCCGGCGTGGACGCGGGTCATCACCGGCGGCTCGTAGTTCTTGAGCTGCGTGTAGTCCGGCAGGTCCTTCTCGTACTTCCAGATGACCAGACCCGCTCCGGCGGCACCGATGACGAAGACGATCGTGCCCGTCGCGAAGATCAAGCCGAGGAAACGGGCTAGGAAACGCATGCGTCGCGGGCCTTTCAGGCAATGTCCTGTCGCGCGGAGAACCCGGTCCACCGGGTCGAGGCCGACGAGTCGAGGCCGGTGACGTCCGCGCGCCTCACGTCGTGGCGAGGTCCTGGGCCTTTTTTGTGTCCCGAGTTGGGCTTGAGGCGCGCGCGCGCCCGTTAACCGCTCGGCTCCGGGCGGGAGCGCCGGTTTGTGGCCGCGATGCCACAAGGTGGGCCGGCGATGCCGATGTCGGATCCTGCGCCCAGGGTGAAGACCATCGCCGGTGCGAAGGGGAATGGACGCTCAGCGCACGGGGTCGGCGTTGGTCGCTTGCTTCAACGGCATGGGAACGCCAGCCTGCGCCTTGGCGGGGCCTTGCCGGTCGGCGAAGTAGGAGATGATGGCTTCCGCCATGCGGTCGGTCGCCTTCTCGCGCCATTCGATCGAGACGAGCGAGGCCGCGTCCGTGGTGTTGGAAAGGTAACCCAGTTCGAGCAGGACGGAGGGCACGTCCGGCGCCTTGAGGACAACGAAACCGGCGGCGCGCTGCGGGTTCTTGTTCAAGCGCCCGGCGACCTTCCAGTAGTTCACGAGCGTGCGGGCGAAGACGTGGCTGTAAGCGCGGGTTTCCTGCCGGGTCAGGTCGAACAGGATGTCGTTGACGTCGGCCTTGTCCGTTTGCCCATCGACGCCGACCGCCGTGTCGGCGGCGTTCTCCTTGGCGGCCACCTTCGCGGCGTAGGCGTCGGACGCCTTGTCGGACACGGTGTAGACCGTGGCGCCCCCGACCTCGCCGGTTTCCGGCAGCGTGTCGGCGTGAATGGAGATCATGAGGGCGGCCTTCGACTCCCGCGCGATGCGCACGCGCTCGCTCAAGGGGATGAAGACGTCTGTCGAGCGCGTCATCACGATCCTGAACGTCCCGGTCGCTTCCAGCTTGGCCGCGAGCCTCGTCGCGAAGGCCAGGGCGATGTTCTTCTCGATGACGCCGTTGAAGATCGCGCCGGTGTCCGGGCCGCCGTGGCCGGGATCGAGGACGATCGTCACCGCGTCGGGGGCGGATCCCGGCGCCGCGACACCCGAGGGGGAGCGAAGCGAAGCGTTCGCGGCGAACCCGTCCGCCGAGGCCCCGGCACGCGCCGCGGCGCGGAAGGATGCCTTGTCCGTCTTCGCGAGATCGACGATCAGGCGCGGCTTGCCAGCGACCACCCGCACGGAGGCGGACACGATCCTGGCCGGCGCCCCGAGGTCGACGACGATTCGCGATCGCCCGGGCATCAGGAGGCCGAAACGGAAGGAGGCGATGAGCGGTGCCTTGCCGCTGGTCCTTGGGTGATCGGTGGCGGGCCGACCGGCGGCGGGGTCCATCGCGAAGTCGACCTGTGGGAGGTCGATGATCGCGCGATCGGGATCGGCGAGGACGAAAGCGGTCGGGGAAACGGTGGTCGATACGTCGAAGGCGAGCGTCGCGGTGTCCGCGCCGCCTTCGACCCTGACCCCCGTGATGGTGGCGACGGAGGGTTGCTGCGCCGCCGCCTGGGCGGCACGAGCACCAAGGAGACCGCCAGCCAACGCCGGACGGCACTCCCCCACGATCATGCCGAAGAGTATGACGCCTCCCAGCGCGGCACAGGCGAGCGAGGCACGAACGGATGCGAGACGTCGAAGCGCCGACGCGGCACGGTTGGACGGTATCGCCCATGGCCCGCGCGAGCGTCCATCGTGAGACGAGCGTCCGTCGTGAGAAAGGTGCCTCATACGCCTGCCTTCCCGATCTCACGGTTCGCTCGCCACCGATCGGCGCGCCGAGCCTACGGCTTTAGCTCCGTCTGGTTAACAAGCCATGATCGCCACCGACGGCGAACGACGGCCCTGTGGCTGGATCGCCACAGACCATCTTGCCAAAAGCGAAGACGATCAGGTAGGGTGCGGCGTGTTTGGTTATGGCGAAGACGGCTTCGGCCGTCGGACCTTGGCTTGCCGCCCACCTGCCCCATCGTTCAAAGGGCTTGGGACGGTTGGTTCGAGGTCGATCGTCATCGGTGGTTCGCCGCGTACCTGACCCTTTCGGCACCGTTTGATGCCGCGTTGAGGTCTCGAGGACATGATCTGTCCTGAACGAGGGTTTTTGATCGGTGTCGCCTCGCCTGCCCTAGCAGGTGGCGAAGGCCCGCTGTCGCCACGCCCTGGTCCGCTCGCCACTCGACAGGTCGAATCGCCATGCGCCGGCCCTGTGCCGCGCGTGGGCGCACCGGCCTTGTTCCATCCATGCCCCGCCTCACCGAGGCAGGTCGCCCACGCATCCCCCCTCTTTTCGAGCCAAGCCGCGACCGCGCCTTCGCGTCCGTGTCGTCCCGCGCTCACGCGAGTTTCCCATGGCCAACAAAATGCTCATCGATGCGGCGCATCCCGAGGAAACCCGGGTCGTCGTCCTACGCGGCAGCAGGGTTGAAGAATTCGACTTCGAGTCGGAGAACAAGAAACAACTTCGCGGCAACATCTACCTCGCCAAGGTCACCCGGGTCGAGCCCTCGCTGCAGGCGGCATTCGTCGAATATGGCGGCAACCGCCACGGCTTCCTCGCCTTCTCCGAGATCCATCCCGATTATTACCAGATCCCGATGAGCGACCGGCAGGCCCTGCTCGACGCGGAGGCGACGGAGCCTGAGGAGGAAGAGGAGCGCAAGCCGCGTCGCAGCCGGCGCCGTCGGGGCGGCGACAGGCCGGCCACCGCCGCGCGACGCCATGGCGACGAGACGATCAGCGAAACCGTCGACGACGACGGCCCAACCGAGTACGGCGCCGATGACCAACCCTCGACGGGCGAATCCCTGGCGGGTGAATCCTTGGCGGGCGAGCTTGGGGAGCACGCGAGCGACGACGACGGGGCCGCTCGATCGCCGGTCGAGGACGCCGGGTCCGGAGCCGGCGAGCGGACGGATGAAGGGTCGTCCCCAACACTCGAAGCGACGCCGACGCACGAGGATCCCACCGCCGCCTTGATCGACCGCGCCGAACACGCCGGGGAGGCGCACGGCGGCCCGGACGCGACACCCAGCGCTTCCATGTCCCCCGATGCCGCCGTCGAAGGCGCGATGGCCGAAACCGGCACCCTCGCCGAGGTCACGCCGAGCGACGTGACGCCCGTCGAGAAGATGATCGCCAAGTCCAACTCGGAACGTGCGGAGGCGTCGGACGCCACGGCGCGCGGCGACGCCGCCACTCCGGCGAACGACGATGCGATGACCGGCGACGCGACCCATGGTGACGCGACCCATGGTGACGCGACCCATGGCGACGCGACCCATGGCGACGCGGCCACCGACGCCACCCCGACCAGCGATGCCGACGTTGATATCGGATCGAGCGAGGTCGCCGCCGCGCCCGCCTCGGACGACGACGCCTCCGGCGCGTCGCCGATCGAGGATGACGATGGCCGGGGCGACGGACGGTCGGGCGGCGACGGTCGACGCGGGGGGAACGGCCATCGCCGGCATGAGCGGTCGCGGCGTGATCAATCCCGGCGGGAGGGCCACGAGGACGAGGACGACGAAGAGGAAGAGCACGTCGAGCACCTCGGCGGCGACGCGATGGAGGAACTGCCCGTCCGCTCGTATCGCTCCCGTCGCCAGTACAAGATCCAGGAGGTCATCAAGCGCCGGCAAGTCCTGCTCGTGCAGGTCGTCAAGGAGGAGCGCGGCAACAAGGGCGCGGCGCTGACCACCTATCTGTCGCTCGCCGGCCGCTATTCCGTGCTGATGCCCAACACCGCGAAGGGCGGGGGGATCTCGCGTAAGATCACCGACGCCACCGACCGCCAGCGCCTGAAGTCGATCGCCCAGGACCTCGAGGTGCCCGAGGGCATGGGCGTGATCCTGCGCACCGCCGGCGCGTCGCGCACCAACGCCGAGGTCAAGCGCGATTTCGAATACTTGATGCGGATGTGGGAAACGGTTCGGGAAACCACCCTCAAGTCGCAGGCGCCGACCATGGTCTACGAGGAAGGCTCGCTGATCAAACGTGCCATCCGCGACCTTTACAACAAGGACATCGAAGAGATCGTCGTGTCCGGCGAGGACGCCTATCGCGAAGCCAAGGATTTCATGCGGCTGCTGATGCCGACCCACGCCAAGAACGTGCAGCCGTGGCGCGACACCCAGCCGATCTTCACCAAAGCCGGCGCCGAGGCTCAGCTCGACGCGATGTTCTCGAGCCACGTCACGCTGAAGTCGGGCGGCACCCTCGTCATCAACCAGACGGAGGCCCTCGTCGCCATCGACGTCAACTCCGGCCGCTCGACCCGCGAGCACAACATCGAGGACACCGCGCTGCGCACCAACCTGGAGGCGGCGGACGAGGTGGCGCGTCAGCTCAGGCTGCGCGACTTGGCCGGCCTCATCGTGATCGACTTCATCGACATGGACGAGGGTCGCAACAACCGCGCCGTCGAGCGGCGGATCAAGGAAGCGCTCAAGGACGACCGCGCCCGCATCCAGCTCGGCCGCATCTCGCATTTCGGCTTGATGGAGATGTCGCGCCAGCGCATCCGCACCGGCGTGCTGGAAGGCTCGACGGTGGTCTGCGAGCATTGCGCCGGGACCGGCATGATGCGTTCGACCTCCTCCATCGCGCTGCACGTCCTGCGCCTGCTCGAGGACGCGTTGATCGCCGACGCGTCACGCGACGTGACGGTGCTGACGCGCGGCGCCACCGGCCTCTACATCCTCAATCACAAGCGCTTCCACCTGGGCGAGCTAGAGGCGCGCTTCGGCGTGGCGGTGACGTTCGGGACCGACGAGCACCTGACCGGCATGACCTATTGCACGATCGAGCGCGGCGAGCCGGCGAGCGGCATCGTGCGGCCGATGCGCCAGGTGCCCGCCGACGAGCCGGAAGCGGATGATTTCGTCGAGGATGACGACGAGCTGGTGGACGCGCAGGTCGCCGCGCCAGGAGCCTCGGCGAGTGAACAGTCCGTCGCCGAGGACGGCGAGGGACAGGGCGAGGGACGACGCAAGCGGCGGCGGCGGCGCGGGCGTGGTCGGGATCGTGAGGGTTCCGGCATCAGCGAGGACGCGCCGCAGCCGGCCGACGACGCGCTGGGCTTCGTGGCCGACCTGGGTGAGGGCCGGATGGGGGCCGATCCGGACGACGACGAGGTGTCGGCACGCGGCGCGTCGCTCGACGGGATTGGCACGAACGAGGACCCCGATGGCCGCGGGGGTGGCGACACGGAAGCCGCCAAGGTCGGGGACGAGCAAGGCGACGAGGCGCGGGGTGAACCGCGCCGCCGTCGCTCGCGCAGGGGCGGACGCCGCACGCGCGAGGGACGCGAGCGTAACCCGGAGGAGGTCGAAGGGTCGGCGGATACCGAGCCGCGCTTCGGTGACGAGGATGGCGCCCCCTCCGAGGTACCGCTCGCGGCGCTCGGCGAGGTCGCCACCTTCGGCGAAGCGGAGCCTGTTCCATCGGCGCCGGCCCATGATCCCATCGCGTCGTCGGTCGATGATCGTCTTCGGGAGACCATCACGCGGGAACCGGTGACGACCGAACCGGGACGCGAGCCTGTTCCCGCCTCCATCGAGGAAGCGGCGGCCGTCATGCCGGAGACGGCGGAGACACCCGAGCGAGCACGGGCGACCGTCGCGGCGTCGGGCACCGAAGGTGACGCCGAGGCGCGCGCGCCGCGCCGTCCGGAGCCGGTCTCCTCCGAACTCGACCCGGCGCGGCCGAAGCGTTCGGGCTGGTGGTCGCGCGCCAAGGCGACGCTCGGCGGCTAGCGAAGCCACGGGCCTTCCTCGGCGGGAAGGCCCGATGCCCTGGGGAACGCGGCCACCGCGGCGTCCATGGAAGCGACCTGACGACCCTCACGACATGTCATCCTCGGATGTGTTTGTCGATCCGAGGGGAACCTCGTTAAGCGGCATCGTTGGCCAGGGACGGCGAGGGTGGCGTCGCGACACCTTGACTTGATCTCAACAAGATTACGCGCAAAAGCATCGTGGCTGACGGTTTCATGACCCTTCGACACCGCTTCGTCGAACGGCTTCCAGCTTGCCCCTCGCGCCACAGATGAAGGATCCGATCCATGAAGACGTTGCGTGACGGCCTGATCGCGTTCGGCGGCCTCGCTTGGTGCGTCGCCGCAGTTCTCGGCACCTTGGTGGTTCCGGTTCGGGCGGCGCCGTTCTCCGCCGAGCAGACGACCGAGATCGGCAAGATCGTCAAGGACTACCTGCTGCAGAATCCAGAGGTGCTGCGCGACGCCATGACCGAACTCGATGAGCGCGAGAAGACGGCCGAGGCCGACACCCGCCGTAAGGCTTTGGCCGACATCGCCGGCCCGCTCGTCAACGCGCCGGACGGCTTCGTGATCGGCAACCCGAACGGAAAGGTTACGCTGGTCGAGTTCTTCGATTATAATTGTGGCTACTGCAAGCGGGCGCTCGCCGACCTCGATCACCTGATGAAGGACAACAAGGACCTCAAGGTCGTCCTGCGTGATTTCCCGATCCTGTCGCCAGCCTCCGTCGAGGCGGCGCTGGTCGCGGTCGCCGCCCACGACCAGTTCCCCGGCGACAAGTTCTGGGATTACCATCGCAAGCTGCTGGGCATGCACGGGCTCGTCGGCCGGGAGCAGGCGCTCGCCGTCGCCAAGGACATGGGCGCCGACATGGACAGGCTCACCAAGGATGCCGCCAAGCCGCAGATCCGCGCGGCGATCCAGGGTTCGGACGATTTCGCCAAGTCCCTCAACCTCAACGGCACGCCGTCCTACGTCGTCAGCGACGACGTGCTGGTCGGCGCGGTCGGCTTCGACGAGATCAACCAGAAGCTCGGCAACGTTCGCAAGTGCGGCAAGGCGATGTGCTCGTAAGCCGGCCCCTTCGAAACCGACCCGATCCGAGACGATCTATGCTCGCCATCAACGTTCGCACCGCGCCGACCCCATGAAGCCGCGCACGATCCACGTCATCAACGGACCAAACCTCAACCTGCTTGGCCTGCGCGAGCCGGCCGTCTACGGCCGGCGGACACTCGCCGACATCGAGGCTGGACTCGCCGCGACGGCCGGTGCACATGACGCCGTGGTCCGGTGCCGGCAGAGCAACGGGGAAGGCGACCTCGTCGCCTGGGTGCAGGAGGCCGGTCAAGCGGGCGAACCCGTCATCCTCAACGCCGGCGCCTATACGCACACGTCGATCGCCCTTCGGGACGCGATCGCGGGGACGGGAGCGAAGGTCATTGAAGTCCACTTGTCCAACGTGCATGCCCGCGAGGCTTTCCGACACCACTCCTTCATCGCGCCCGTCGCGGCCGGCGTGATCACCGGCTTCGGATCCCTATCCTACGACCTCGCCCTGCGAGCGTTGCTCGCCGACGCGGCGCCATCCCCCGGCGAGGCACCATTCCACCACGAGGCGAAATGACGTCGTCGAAGAAGAACGGCGGCGACGTCAATCAGACCGAGCTCGTCGAGAACCTGGCCGATATCGCCAAGCGGCTCGACCTCAGCGAGATCGAGTATCAGCTGGGCGATCTCAGGATCCGTGTGGCACGCCAGATGGCGACGCCCATGGTGTCCGTGGCGTTGCCGGAGGCGCCCCGGGCGGCCGCCGTGGCGCCCGCCGCCGTCGCCGCTCCGGTCCTCGACCATCCCGGCACGGTGAAATCACCCATGGTGGGGACGGCATACCTTCGACCCTCGCCCGAGTCGGCGCCTTTCGTCGACATCGGGTCGGCGGTGAAGGCGGGCGATAAGATCCTGCTGATCGAGGCGATGAAGACGTTCAACGAGATCATCGCGCCCAACGGTGGCACGGTGAGGGAAATCCTCGTCACGGACGGTCAGCCGGTGGAGTACGGTCAATCGCTCTTCGTCATCGAATGAACCCCGTTCGAGCGGTCGACGCGGCGAAGGTGGCGTGATGTTCGAGAAGATCCTCATCGCCAACAGGGGCGAGATCGCGCTGCGCATCCTGCGCGCGGCCAAGGAGCTCGGCATCGCGACCGTGGCGGTCCACAGCACGGCCGACGCGGACGCCATGCACGTCAAGCTCGCCGACGAGTCCGTCTGCCTCGGACCGCCGGCCGCGCGCGACTCCTACCTCAACATCCCCTCGCTGCTCGCCGCCTGCGAGATCACCGGGGCGGAGGCGGTCCACCCCGGCTACGGCTTCCTGTCGGAAAACGCGCGGTTCGCCGAGATCCTGGAGGATCACGGCATCGGCTTCATCGGACCGAAGGCCGAGCACATCCGGATCATGGGCGACAAGATCGAGGCGAAGAAGACCGCCCTCGCCCTCGGGATCCCGTGCGTGCCTGGGTCGGCCGGCGCGATCACCACCGACGAGGAAGGTTTGGCGGTCGGCCGCGAGATCGGCTTCCCCATCCTCGTGAAGGCGGCGTCGGGCGGCGGCGGACGCGGCATGAAGGTCGCCATGAGCGCGGCCGACCTGCCGAACGCGCTCGCGACCGCGCGCAGCGAGGCCAAGGCCGCCTTCGGCGACGCCTCCGTCTACCTCGAGAAATACTTGAGCAAGCCTCGCCACATCGAGGTCCAGATCCTCGGCGATGGCCAGGGCCGCGCCATCCACCTCGGCGAGCGGGACTGCTCGCTGCAGCGTCGCCACCAGAAGGTGTGGGAGGAGAGTCCTTCGCCCGCCCTCAACGAGGCCGATCGCGACCGGATCGGCGCCATCTGCGCGGCGGCGATGCGCAAGCTCAACTATTCCGGCGCCGGGACGATCGAGTTCCTGTACGAGGACGGTGCCTTCTACTTCATCGAGATGAACACCCGCATCCAAGTGGAGCATCCGGTCACGGAGATGATCTCGGGTTTCGACATCGTCAACGAACAGATCAAGATCGCTTCGGGTTCACGGCTCTCCATCGCCCAGGAGGACGTCGTCCTGCGCGGCCACGCCATCGAGTGCCGCATCAACGCCGAGCATCCGACGACCTTCCGACCCTCGCCGGGCAAGATCACTTATTACCATCCCCCTGGCGGCCTCGGCGTGCGGGTGGATAGCGCGGTCTACGCCGGCTACACGATCCCACCGAACTACGATTCCCTCGTCGGCAAGCTCATTGTTCACGGCCGAACGCGCACCGAAACCCTGATGCGCCTGCGTCGCGCGCTCGACGAGTTCATCATCGACGGTATTGAGACCACACTGCCGCTCTACCGGACGCTCGTGCGCAACCTCGACATCCAGAATGGCGATTACGACATTCATTGGCTGGAGCATTATCTGGCGGCCAGCGCGGCCGAGGTGAGACCCTAGGCGCTGGCCGGCGAGGCTGGGGGCGCGGCACGGTCGAACGACCAGCCTCGCCGCCCCGGCCGATTCATCCTGCTTCCAACCTGTCCGCCCGCCGACTTGCTCCTTCGCGTCGCCGTGGACACATAGATGCCGTACCCGCGTCAGGAGATCGCGCCTTGAAAGCCCTCATCGTCGTCGACATGCTGAACGACTTCGTCACCGGCGCGCTCGCCAACGAAGTTCGCGCGAGGCGGATCGTGCCGTCCATCCGCCGCTTGATCGACCATGCCAGGGCCGACGACGATTGGCTCGTCGTCTACGCCAACGACGCCCATCGTGTGGATGACCGGGAACTGGCGATCTGGGGAAGGCACGCGCTCGCGGGCACGCCCGGTGCCGCCGTGATCGACGCCCTCGCGCCCATCGGTACGGATCGCGAACTGGTTTGTCCCAAGCGCTTCTACGGCGCGTTCGACGGAACGGACCTGGAGGACACGTTCATTGATTACGATGTAACCGACGTGATCCTGTCCGGCCAGCACACCCACGGCGGCATCCGGCACACCGCCTACGGCGCCTTCCTCGCCGGTTACGAGATCCACGTGCCAACCGACGCGGTCTGCGCCTTCGAGGACGTGAACGAGGCGTCCGCGCTCGGTGACCTGAAGGACATGTACGGGGTCAACCTCACGACATCGACCGCCCTGATCGGCCGCCCTGTCCTGCGAACGGCGAGCTTCAACCCAGGCTTGTAACGCTTTCGTTCCGTGGCCATATTTTCGAGTGACCCGCTCCGAGCGAGCTGGGTGATATCCATGACGGACTTCGCATCATGACGGATTTCGGACGCGCCTACGGCACCGCACCGATGCCGCGCTTCGCCGTGACCGACTTGCCGGCGGCGGCTTTCGCCGGCGTGAGGACGCGTCGCATCGTGGCCTTTTGCCTCGACTTCGTCCTGGTCTCGATCCTCGCGGTGGCGCTATGGACCGGGCTGGTCGTCCTCTCGCTCGGGTTCTTCCTGTTCTTCCTGCCGCCGCTTTGGCCGTTCGTCGCCTTCTTCTATAACGGCATGACCGTGTCCGGCCCGCGCATGGCGACCCCCGGCATGCGGTTGCTCGATATCGAGATGCGCTTCCCCGACGGGTGCCCGGTCACCTTCGTGGCCGCCGCCCTCCACGGGGTCATGCTGTACCTGAGCTGGCTCTTCCCGCCGGTGTTCCTCGTGTCCCTGCTGACCGGCGACAAGCGCTGCTTGCACGATATCTTCGCCGGCGTCCTCGTGGTGCGCAGGCCGCGCTTCTGAGGCCGCGCGGATCCGCGATGGATCCCTCGAGGCACGACGCGGTCCATGCCGATGCATGATTGCATCTGCCGCGAAGTCCAGTATAAGACGCGCTTCGTTCCGGCCGGGGGCTGAACGGACGGCTCGACATCGTCGGGCAGGCGACCTTCCTTCATGATTCGAAGATCGAGCGAGCCGGTGTCCCGTGTTCCCGCCTTCGTGGACCATCGTCGGGCCTTTCCGGGGCCCGAAGGGCTTCGCGCCGGACATCGCACGAGAAAGGTTTGAGCATGGGGCTCTACGAACACGTTTACATGGCGCGTCAGGACGTGACCGCCCAGCAGGTCGAGACCATGACGGACGGCTTCAAGTCGACCGTGGAGGGCCTCGGCGGCTCCTTCGCCAAGGTCGAGTACTGGGGCGTCAAGTCGCTTGCCTACCGCATCAAGAAGAACCGCAAGGCGCATTTCTCCTTGATCAACATCGACGCGCCACCGGCGGCGGTCACCGAGATGGAACGGCAGATGAGCCTCAACGAGGATATCCTGCGTTTCATCACGATCCGCATCGACGAGCACGAGGAAGGTCCCTCCGCGATGATGCGCAAGCGTGACGACGACGACCGAGGTGACCGTCGTGGTCCGCGCGGCGACCGTCCGCCCCGCCGTCCTCGCGACGATGCGCCGGCCGGCGCTTCGCAGGAAGAGGGAACGAACTGATGGCGACCACCGCCGGCGCCCGCCGCCCCTTCTTCCGCCGTCGCAAGACGTGCCCGTTCTCGGGCGCGAACGCCCCGAAGATCGATTACAAGGACACGCGGCTGCTTTCGCGTTACATCTCCGAGCGCGGCAAGATCGTGCCCTCGCGCATCACCGCCGTCTCGGCGAAGAAGCAGCGCGAATTGGCGCAGGCGATCAAGCGCGCCCGCTTCCTTGGGCTGCTGCCTTACGTCATTCGCTGAGGTCGACGGCACCAAGACGCGTCGGTGCTGGTCCCGTACCGGCGCCGACAACAGTTGGGGCTCGCGCACGACGGGTGTGACGGGCTTCTAACCGCCAAGGGCGGGACAGCGGGATATCCATGCCTTCCACGTCGATACGGGTGAATGGCGCGGCCGTCGCGGCCGCCCTTGGGGCCGGCCTCGCCGCCGCCCTCTTGTCCATGCTGGCGGTCCAGAAGACGTCCGCGTCGCTGGCGGTCGGTTTCGTCGCGCCGCTGCCGATCATGATCGCGACGCTCGGCTTCGGTCCGATGGCGGGGCTGGTCGCCGCGGCCTGCGGGGCGGTCGCCGTCGGTGTCTTCGATGTCCGCCCCGGGGCGCTGGCGATCGCGCAATTCGATAGGCTCGACGCGACTGGCCTGGACGTGCTCGTCTTCCTCGCGAGCGTCGCCCTGCCCGCGTGGTTGATGGCGCGGGCGGCACGGTTGGCGCCCGGCACGCCGAAACCGCCGAAAGCCGTCGGCTTGCGGCGCGGTGGATTCGACGAGAGCGGGTTCACCGGAGCCAAGCTGGGCGGCATCGGTACGGCCGGCCTCGGCGTGATCGGGCTGGGTCAACAGCCCGCGCGGGTGGAGGAGCGCGTACTCGGGACCATCCTGGCGCTGGCGGTCGCCTTCGCCTCCATCAGCGTGGCGCTCGACCTTTCCATCGCCGCCGCGAAGGCCGGGGGCTTCGCGGCCTTCGTCGCCGGCACGCTCAAGCGTGCGGAGCCGATCATCGAGGCCCTGCTGTCGTCCAGGCAGACCGTGCCGGGCGGCATCGATGTCAAGAAGGTCGCTTTCGTCGTGACCTGGGCTCAGATGCCCCTGATGGCGGCGGCTGACGTCCTGGTGCTCGTCTTCAACCTGTGGCTCGCCGCGCGGATCGCGCAAGCCTCCAACCTCCTCGCGGCGCCCTGGCCGGACATCCCTGGCCACCTGCGCGCGCCGAGACCGCTCGCCATCGTCCTCGCCGTCGCGCTGGGCCTATCCTTCGCCGGTGGCCTCGTCGGGGCCTTCGGCCTGGTCGTCAGCGGCGCCTTGCTGATGGCCTTCGCGTTGCAGGGCCTCGCGGTGCTGCATGCCCTGACGCGCGGTAAGACGTATCGCTTCCCGTTGCTCATCATCGTCTACCTCACCATGGGCATGCTGATGCCGTGGCTCCTCGTCGGCTACGGCCTGCTCGGCCTCATGGATGCCGCCTTCGCCTTCCGCGACCGGCGCAAGCCCGCCGCCAAGGGCTGATACACCCCCCTCGAAAGGATCGAACCATGGAAGTCATTCTCCTCGAACGCGTCGCCAAGCTCGGACAGATGGGCGAAATCGTTCGCGTCAAGGACGGTTACGCCCGTAACTGCCTCCTGCCGGGCAACAAGGCGCTACGCGCCACGGAAGCCAACAAGAAGCGTTTCGAGGGTCAGAAGGTGCAACTCGAGGCGCGCAACCTCGAACTGAAGAGCGAGGCGGAACACGTCGCCGAGACCCTCAACGGCCAGACTTTCGTCATCGTCCGCCAGGCCGGCGACACCGGCTACCTCTACGGCTCGGTGTCGACGCGCGACGTCGCCGAGGTGTTGACCGTCGGCGGCTTCAAGTCGACGCGCAACCAAGTCGTCATGACGACGCCGATCAAGACGCTGGGACTCCATAGCCTGCCGATCCAGCTCCATCCCGAGGTGGAAGTGAAGGTGACCATCAACGTCGCGCGATCCCCCGAGGAGGCCGAGCGTCAGGCGCGCGGCGAAGAGATCAACGCCATCGAGGAGAACACGATGGACGACCTCGGGCTCGAGATCGGCGCCGCGCTCGCCGACAGCACCGGCAGCCTCGGCGACCGCTGAGCCTTTCCGGCAGCGGAGCAGCCTTGGACGCCGGAGCCCGCCATCCACGGCGCCGGCGTCGTCACCCCTCCCATGCTTCGCCCCGCGATCATGGGAGGGGATTGTCACGCCTTGGACCCTGTTGCGCGTCGCCGGCCTCTTCGAGGTCGCCGGGGCGGTTAGGCTGAGCATAGGGTCGAAAAGCTCCTCGGTGAGTCGCGGCTTCGGCGTCGACGTGGTGCCGAGCGGGTTGTCCTCCGCGAATGGTCACGCGGCTTAGGCTCGTCGAGCCGCCATCACCCGGCGGGCCAGCGTGATTTCGCCACAACGCCGTCGACCTGCGGTTTCAAGTGACCGAGTCAACCCGTGACTGCTAGGCACCTCGCGGCCGGAGGGCGCACGTCGCGGAGCGGCTCGGATGCCCCGTGACCCTCGTCGCCGTTGTGCCTTCGGTGGTCGCGTGCGAGAAGGGAACTGGCGCGGCGACCGCGCCCGAGGCCTTTGAAGCGAAATCGGATCGGCATCAGCGTGACACCGGCATGAGCCTCACGGACGAAACGCGGGAACGCCCGTCGCCTCTCGCGCGACAGCCGAACCGGGAGGTCGCCTTCCGCGTCGCCCCGCACAACATTGAGGCCGAACAGGCCCTGCTGGGCGCCATCCTCATCAACAACGACGCCTTCGACCGCGTGTCGGACTTCCTGAAGCCGGAGCATTTCTCCGAGGAGATCCACCGGCGCATCTACGACGTGGCGTCCCAATTGATCCGCGCCGGCAAGGTCGCGACGCCGGTGACGCTGAAGACCTTCCTCGGCGACGCCGACCTCGGCGGCATCACCATTCCCCAGTACCTCGCCCGCCTCGCGGCCGAGGCGACCGCCATCATCAACACGGCCGACTACGGGCGCACCGTCCACGACCTCGCCACCCGGCGCGACCTCATCCTGATCGGCGAGGACATCGTCAACGGCGCCTACGACGCGCCGGTCGACGTGTCGCCGCGCGACCAGATCGAGGACGCGGAGCGCAAGCTGTACTCGATCGCGGAGTCCGGTCGCTACGACGGTGGTTTCCAGCCCTTCTCGGAGGCCCTGACCCACGCCGTGGACCGTGCCGCCGCCGCCTTCGAGCGGGAAGGCGGCCTGTCCGGCATCTCGACGGGAATGCACGACCTCGACCGGATGATGGGTGGCCTGCAGGCCTCCGACCTCGTCATCGTCGCCGGCCGTCCGGGTATGGGCAAGACCGCGCTCGCCACCAACATCGCCTTCAACATCGCCAAGGCCTACGAATTCCGCCTGAAGCCGGACGGCGGCCACGAAACGGTCAACGGCGGGGTGGTCGGCTTCTTCTCGCTCGAGATGTCGTCGGAACAGCTCGCCACGCGCATCATCGCGGAGCAGTCGCAGGTCGCCTCCTACAAGATCCGGCGCGGCGACATCACCGAGCAGGATTTCCACCGCGTCGCGGAGGCGGCGCGCGAGATGCAGTCCCTACCCTTCTACATCGACCACACCGGCGGCATCTCCATCGCCCAGCTCACCGCCCGCGCCCGCCGCCTCAAGCGCCAGCGCGGGCTCGACATGCTCGTCGTCGACTACCTGCAGCTGCTGTCCGGCTCGAAGTCGAAGGGCGACAACCGCGTGCAGGAGCTGACGGAGATCACCACCGGCCTGAAGGCGCTGGCCAAGGAGCTTGCCGTGCCGGTCGTCGCCTTGTCCCAGCTGTCCCGCCAAGTTGAATCGCGCGACGATAAGCGGCCGCAACTGTCGGACCTGCGCGAGTCCGGCTCGATCGAACAGGACGCCGACGTGGTCGTCTTCGTGTACCGCGAGGAATATTACCTCAAGAACAAGCAGCCCCGCGAGGGCACGGAGGAGTTCCTGACCTGGCAGGCCGACATGGAACGGGTGCACGGCAAGGCGGAGGTCATCATCGGCAAGCAGCGTCACGGCCCGACCGGCACGGTGGAGCTCGCCTTCGAGGCGGAAATGACCCGCTTCTCCGACCTCGCGCGCGACGACCACCTGCCGGCGCATCACTAGGAGGCGGCCGAGCGCCTTGCTTCTCGTGTCGGTCGCGACGATAGACAGGAGCCGATGTCGCCCCGCTTTGCATCCTCGACGAACTCGGGTTAAGGTACAATTACCTTAACCGACCGTTTCGGCCGTGGCGACCGTGACGCCTCGATGGTCCTGACGCATGACGCGTCCTGACGCGAGGTTGTGCATGCCCTTCATTCCGGGACGGCGATGCGGCGGGAGGTCAGCACGGGGCCGGTGCGCGGCGGCCGGACGCGCCCGTTCGCTGATCACGTTCACAACGCGAGGGAAATCGTCATGACTGCCAAGGAGATCGCGCCCGGCCTTCACGCGATCGATGGAGGCAACGTCAACGCCTTCCTGATCGACGCGCCCGAAGGCCTGATACTCGTCGACGCCGGCCTGCCGACGAGCGAGGACAGGATCGTAGAGGGCGTCCAGGGCCTCGGCAAGTCGCCGGCGGATCTGCGCCACATCCTGCTCACCCACGCTCATCCCGACCACATCGGCAGCCTCGCCGCCTTGAAGGCCGCGAGCGGGGCGCGAACCTACCTGCACGTGGCCGACGTGCCGATCGCCGAAACGAGTGGGCCATTCCGGCGCATGGGGCCGTCGCCCGAACTGGTGGGCTCGCTGCTCTTCAAGATCCTCATGCGGTCCGGCTCCGGCGCGACGGTGCGGCCGACGACCATCGACCAGCGGATCGAAGACGGCGACGTCCTACCCGTCGCCGGCGGCATCCGCGTCATCCACACGCCCGGCCACTGCGCGGGGCACGTCGCCTACCTTTGGCAGGAGCGCGGCATCCTGTTCGTCGGCGACGCCTGCAAGAACCTCCTCGGGTTCAGCCTATCGATCGGCTACGAGGACCTACCCGAAGGTCGCAACAGCCTGCCCGAAGGTCGCAACAGCCTGCGCAAGCTCGCGGTCCAGGATTTCGACACGGCATGCTTCGGCCACGGCAAGGCGATGGTCGGTGGCGCCTCCGCGGGTTTCAAGAAACGCTGGAGCTAGGAGGGCGGCTCGGGAGCCACTCGTCGGATCTCGAACGCGCTGGCACGACCACGCGTCCCGTCAGCCCGGCTGCTGGGAGGGATCCGGCTCCACGTCGCTCGGCAAACCGCCGGACGTGCCCTTACCCGCGTCGCCATAGGGGGTGGATGGTTCGCCCGTGGCGGGGTTCTTCGGCTTGGGCGGGGTTCCTTCGTCCGGCACGCCGTACGGCGTGGACGGCTCCTTCTCGTCGTCCATCATGCGCGATCCCTTCGTGTGATGGCTGTCACCGCGCGAACGGCGGGGAACGGGAATCGTTGCCTGCCGTCGCACGCGCCCCGGGACGGCGGCCCTACTCGCTCGCCGCCACCTCGTCGCGCTCCGCCATCAGATCGCGGTGGATGGCCGCCTGCGTCCCGGCTCCCGCCCCCGAAGCGAAAGCGACCGCGTGGTCGCGCGCTCCGGATGGGCCAGCGACGTCGGTCGCCCCGTCCGGGCGATCGGCCCCGTCCCGGGCCAAAGCGCGACGCAACGTTTCCTCCGCCTCGGCGACCTGGTGCTGGCGGTCCCACATAGCGGCGTAGACCCCGCCGCGGGCCAGCAGGCCGTCGTGCGTCCCGCGCTCGACGATGCGTCCGGCGTCGAGCACGAGGATCTCGTCGGCGTCCACGATCGTCGACAGGCGGTGCGCGATGACGAGCGTGGTGCGGCCACGTGAGACCTGCTTCAGCGAGGCCTGGATCTCGCGCTCGGTGAAGGTGTCGAGCGCCGACGTCGCCTCGTCGAGGATGAGGATCGGCGGCGCCTTCAAGATCGTGCGGGCGATCGCCACCCGCTGCTTCTCGCCGCCCGACAGCTTCAAACCACGCTCGCCGACCTGCGCGTCGTAGCCACCCGGCGCGATGGCGATGAACTGATCGATCTGGGCGAGCTTCGCGGCGTGGCGCACCTCGGCCTCGGTGGCGTCCCAACGACCGTAGCGGATGTTGTAGGCGATGGTGTCGTTGAACAGCACCGTGTCCTGCGGCACCATCCCGATCTTCCCCCGCAGGCTCGCCTGCGTGACGTCGGCGATGTCCTGCCCATCGATCGTGATGCGGCCGGACGCCGGTTCGTAGAAGCGGAACAGCAGCCGCGACAGGGTCGACTTGCCGGCGCCCGACGGGCCGACCACCGCCACCGTCTTGCCGGGCGGCACCTCGAAGCTGATCTTGTCGAGGATGCGCCGCTGGCGATCGTAGGAGAAGCTCACGTCCTCGAAGCGCACGTGACCGTGCCGCACGCGCAACGTCGAGGCGCCAGGCAGATCTGTGATCTCGGCGCCCTGCCCGAGGATGTCGAACATCATCTCGATGTCGATGGTCGCCTGCTTCACCTCGCGGTAGACCATGCCCATAAAATTGAGCGGCTGGTAGAGTTGGATCATCATCGCGTTGACGAGCACGAAGTCGCCCACCGTGTGCGTGCCCTGGCGGATGCCGGCCACGCTCATCATCATCACGCCGGCGAGGCCGACCGTGAAGATCACCGCCTGGCCCGCGTTGAGCAGGGTCAGCGACGTGTAGGTCTTGACGCTCATCGCCTCGTAGCGCGCCATGGACCGCTCGTAGCGTTGCGCCTCGCGCGCCTCCGCCCCGAAGTACTTCACCGTCTCGTAGTTCAACAGGCTGTCGATGGCCTTGGTGTTGGCGTCGGTGTCGCTCTCGTTCATGGAGCGGCGGATCGACATCCGCCAGTTGGTCGCCGCGAAGGTCCAGGCGAGGTAGACGAGGATCATGCCGAGCACGACGCCGACGTAGGCGATGTCGAACTGGAAGAACAGGACCACGAGGATCAGCGCGAACTCGACGGCGGTGGGGATCGCGGTCAGCATGATGATGCGCACGATCGTCTCGATGGCGTTGCGGCCGCGTTCCAGCACGCGGGTGAGGCCACCGGTCTTGCGTTCCAGGTGGAAGCGCAGGCTCAACTGATGGAGGTGGACGAACACCTCTTGGGCGAGGCGCCGGACCGCGTTCATCGCCACGGCGGCGAAAAGGGCGTCGCGCCCCTGGGTCGCGAAGCTCATCAGAACGCGCAACGCGCCGTAGAGCGCGACGAGCGCGATCGGGCCGAGCGCGAGTCCGAGCAGGTCGTGGGTGGCAGCCCCGTGCGTGCCCGCCTCCCGCGTGACGGCGTCCGTCGCCCACTTGAAGGCGTAGGGCACGGCCACCGTGATGAGCTTGGCCACGAGCATCAGCACCAGCGCGACGTAGATGCGTCGGCGCAGGTCGGCCCGGGCCCGCGGCCAGACGTAGGGCGCGAGCTTGCGCAGCATGTCGGTGAGGTGGGACCGAGCCCCGGCCCGTTGGACGAGCGCGGCCGCGTCGAGGGCTTGGTCGGACGGGGAGGGGGGGAGCGGCGCCATCGCCAACGCATATAGGGGATGGGACGATGCCGTGCACCCGTCGCGGCGTTTGGTGGCGCGACCGATCGGAATGGGTGGGATCCCTCCGATGTCCTCCGGCGTCTCGTCGGTGCGACGACGATGTGCGACGGCGTCGCCGGTGATCGGGTCTAAGGACGAGACATCGCGATCGATGGTTTGGCGAGGGTGGGATGAGTGAAGGTGAAACGCACGATGCGGCACGATTGCGGACCGTCTGCGTGTATTGCGGCTCGGCTGACGGCGTCGACCCGATGTTCGAGGCGGCGGCGGTCACGCTCGGGCAGACTTTGGCGCGCGAGGGCGTGGGCCTCGTCTACGGCGGCGGCGGACGCGGGCTGATGGGGACGCTGGCGCGCGCGGTGATCGCCGGTGGGGGCCACGTCACGGGGATCATCCCCGAGTTCCTGACCGACAACGACGCCGTGCTGCGTGAGGCGCAGGAGCACGTGGTGGTGCCGGACATGCACACCCGCAAACGCCTGATGTTCGAGCGCGCCGACGCCTTCGTGGCCCTGCCCGGCGGGATCGGGACGCTGGAGGAGCTGGTCGAGCAGCTGACCTGGGTGCAGCTCGAGCGGCACAGCAAACCCGTGCTCATCGCCGATATCGGCGGCTTCTGGCGGCCCCTGCTCGGCCTGCTCGACCACATGCGCCAGCACCGCTTCATCCAGGAGGCAGCCGCCGTGCGCACCCTGGTGAGCGCCGATGCCGCCGCCATCGTGCCGATGCTTCGAGCCGCCCTCGCCGACGCGGCGCGACGGGGAGCGGTGAAGAAGGAGGTCGACCGGCGCTTGTAAAGCGCCCCGGTCGGCGTCTAGAACGGGATGTCGTCGTCTATGATGTCGTTCATCCGGCCGCCACCGGCGGTCGCCGGGCGCTTGTCATTGGTGCGTTGCGTGTCCGTGCGCTGCATGGGCGAGGTGCGGCCAAAGCTCGACCCGCCGCCTTCCCCCATGTCGTCGCCATCGCCGCGCCCGGCCCCCCCGCCCCTGCCGTCCAGCAGCGTGAGTTCGCCCCGGAACCGGTTGAGCACGATCTCGGTCGCCTTGCGCTGGTTGCCGTCGCGGTCGGTGAACTCGCGGGTGGCCAACTGGCCCTCGATGTAGATCTTCGCGCCCTTCTTGCAGTACTGCTCGGCGATCTTGCCGAGGTTCTCGTTGAAGATCACGACGTTGTGCCACTCGGTGCGGTCCTTGCGCTCGCCCGTGCCCTTGTCGCGCCAGGACTCCGTGGTCGCGAGCGAGAAGGAGACGACGGCGTCGCCCGAGTTGGTCCGCCGCACCTCCGGGTCGCGCCCGAGGTTGCCGACCAGAATGACCTTGTTGACGCTGCCCGCCATGTGCTGCCCTCGCCGCCTTGACCCTGAAGCCGAGCCGAAGCTCGACGCCCTTATTGTTGGTCAGCGAACGCGAACGGGCGCTCGAAGTCAACGCGACGCGGGTGCGACGCACAGGGATTGCGACGCGCCAACGTCAACCGGTGGTCGACGCCTGCCCGGCGGATGGTCGAACGCCGGAGCGCGCCGTCACACCGCCTCGCCGGTCGCCACGGCGGTGCGGATGTCCGCGCTGTCGACCGGGCGTGCCAATCCCGCCCGCAGCAGGTCCACGTCGAGTTCGTTCTCCCACCGGGCCACGACGATGGTGGCGACGCCGTTGCCGACCAGGTTGGTGATGGCTCGGCACTCGCTCATGAACTTGTCGATCCCGAGGATGATCGCCATGCCCGGCACCAGCGCCGGGCTGATGGCGGCGAGCGTCGCGGCCAGGGTGATGAACCCCGCCCCGGTCACGCCGGTCGCGCCCTTGGAGGTCAGCATGGCGACGCCGATGATGGTCAGCTGCTGCCCGAAGTCGAGCGGCACGCCGAGCGCCTGGGCGATGAAGAGGGTCGCCAGCGTCATGTAGATGTTGGTGCCGTCGAGGTTGAAGGAGTAGCCGGTCGGCACCACTAGGCCGACGACGGACTTGGAGCAGCCGAGCTGCTCGAGCTTGAGCATCAGTTGCGGCAGCACGCTCTCCGACGACGACGTGCCCAGCACCACCAGCAGCTCCGCCTTGATGTAGTTCAGGAAGCGGAAGATCGAGAAGCCGGCGAGCCTGGCCACCACGCCGAGCACCACGACGACGAAGAGCACCGACGTCGCGTAGAAGGTGACGATGAGTCCGGCGAGGTTGCCGAGGGACTGCGGTCCGTACTTGCCGACCGTGTAGGCCATCGCCCCGAAGGCGCCGATGGGGGCGACCTTCATCACGATGGCGATGACGCCGAACACGGCTTGGGCGGTGTCATCGACGAAGGCGAGGAGCACGCGGCCGCGCTCGCCGAGCACCATCAGCGCGAAGCCGAACAGCACGGCGAACAACAGCACCTGCAACACGTCGCCGGCGGCGAAGGCGCCGATGACGCTGTCGGGGACGATGTTGAGGAGGAAGCTGACGGTGTCGTGCGACGCCGCCTCCTTCGAGAACTTCGCCACCGCCTCGGCGCTGCCGTGCCCGCTGAACCCGTGGCCGGGCCTGACCATGTTTCCGACGACGAGCCCGATGAGGAGGGCGAAGGTGGACACGATCTCGAAGTAGACGAGCGCCTTGGTCGCGACGCGCCCGACCTTGCGCGCGTCGGAGATGTGGGCGATCCCCGAGACCACGGTGCAGAAGATGATGGGCGTGATGACCATCCTGATCAGTTTGACGAAGCCGTCGCCGAGCGCCTTCATCCAGGGCTGCACGGCGATGTGGGGCGCGAGCACGCCGACGACGACGCCGAGCGCGATGGCGATCAGGACCTGGACGTAGAGGATCCGGTAAAAGGGCTTGCGCGCCCCGCCATCCGACGGACGGGAAGCGTCATGACCGAAACTTGAGCCGGACGTCATCGGCGCTTCCTTGTTTCCTTGCCCTTCGCGGGCTGCGACAACACGTAGGTGTCAGAGTAGGGTCACGGGTCGGCTGTCCTGCCCGCGTTCCCTTTGCCATAGCGTCACCGGCGTGGTTTGCCTAGTTTGCCGGTTGGACCTCCAGGACCGTCGATCGCATGAAGAAGCCCAAGTCCAAGCCGGAGTCCAAGTCGGGATCGAAGCCGGGATCGAAGCCGGGGCGTCCCGATGAGGCGATCGTCCCGACCGTCGTGGCGAGCCGGACGGCGGCGGACTTCGACGGACGCGCCATCACCGTGCGCGGCGCGCGCGAGCACAACCTCAAGAACGTCGACCTGACGATCCCGCGCGACAAGCTGGTGGTGTTCACCGGGCTGTCGGGATCGGGCAAGTCGTCGCTCGCCTTCGACACCATCTACGCGGAAGGGCAACGCCGCTACGTCGAGTCGCTGTCGGCCTATGCCCGTCAGTTCCTCGAGATGATGCAGAAGCCGGACGTCGACCAGATCGACGGGCTGTCGCCGGCCATCTCCATCGAGCAGAAGACCACCTCCAAGAACCCGCGCTCGACCGTCGCCACCGTGACGGAGATCTACGACTACATGCGGCTGCTGTTCGCGCGCGTGGGCGTCCCTTACTCGCCGGCGACCGGCCTGCCGATCGAGTCGCAGACGGTCAGCCAGATGGTCGATCGGGTGGTGGCCCTGCCGGAGCGCACGCGCCTCTACCTGCTGGCGCCGCTCGTACGCGGCCGCAAGGGCGAGTACCGCAAAGAGATCGCCGACCTGCTGAAGAAGGGTTTTCAGCGGCTCAAGGTCGACGGCACCTTCCACGAGATCGCCGACGTGCCGCCGCTCGACAAGAAGCTGAAGCACGACATCGACGTGGTGGTGGACCGCATCGCGGTGCGCGACGACGTCCGCACCCGCTTGGCGGAGAGTTTCGAGACCGCCCTCGACCTGGCGGACGGCATCGCCATCGCGGAATACGCCACCGAGGTCGACGAGAAGGGACAGCCCAGGCGCGTCACCTTCTCCTCCAAGTTCGCCTGCCCCGTTTCCGGCTTCACCATTGCCGAGATCGAGCCGCGCCTGTTCTCCTTCAACAACCCGTTCGGCGCCTGCCCGAAGTGCGGCGGCCTCGGCCATGAACAGCGCATCGACCCGGAGCTGATCGTGCCCAACGGCCGGCTCTCGCTGCGGCGCGGCGCCATCGCGCCCTGGGCCAAGTCGACGTCGCCCTACTACATGCAGACCCTGGAAGCGCTCGGCCGCGCCTACCGCTTCCGCCTGGACGTGTCCTTCGAAACGCTGCCGACCACCGTTCGGGAGATGCTCCTCTATGGTTCCGGCAAGGAGAGCGTGAAGTTTTCCTACGCCGACGGCGTGCGCGACTACGACGTCAACAAGCCGTTCGAGGGCGTGATCCGCAACCTCGAGCGCCGCTACAAGGAAACGGACAGCGAGTGGGCGCGCGAGGAGATCGGGCGGTACATGGCCGCGACGCCCTGCGAGGCCTGCGCCGGCACGCGCCTGAAGCCCGAAGCCTTGGCGGTGAAGATCGACGGGTGCCATGTCGCCCAGGTCAGCACGATGTCGGTGCGCGACGCGCTCGCCTGGTTCACCGCCCTGCCCGCCAAGCTCGACGAGACGCGCGGCGAGATCGCCAAGCGCATCCTGAAGGAGATCCGCGACCGGCTCTCCTTCCTCATCGACGTCGGGCTCGACTACCTCACGCTCGATCGGGCGTCCGGGACGCTGTCGGGGGGCGAGAGCCAGCGCATCCGACTGGCCTCGCAGATCGGCTCGGGGCTCAGCGGCGTCCTCTACGTGCTCGACGAACCCTCCATCGGCCTGCACCAGCGCGACAACGCCCGCCTGCTCGACACGCTGCGGCGGCTGCGTGACCTCGGCAATTCCGTGATCGTCGTGGAGCACGACGAGGACGCGATCCTCACCGCCGACTACGTCGTCGACGTGGGTCCCGGCGCCGGCATCCACGGCGGCGAGATCGTTTCGCAGGGCACGGCGGCGCAGGTGATGGCCGATCCGAAATCGCTTACCGGCCAGTACCTGACCGGCGCCAAGCAGGTCGCCGTGCCGCGCCGGCGCCGCCCCGTCGATCCCGAGCGGGTGCTCCGCATCGTCAACGCGCGCGGCAACAACCTCAAGAACGTATCCGCCGACATGCCGCTCGGGCTCTTCACCGCCGTGACCGGCGTGTCCGGCGGAGGCAAGTCGACGCTGATCGTCGACACGCTCTACAAGGCGGTGGCGCGGCGCCTCAACGGCGCGCTGGAGCATCCCGCGCCCCACGACTCGATCGAGGGCCTCGACCACCTGGACAAGGTGATCGACATCGACCAGTCGCCGATCGGCCGCACGCCGCGCTCCAACCCCGCCACCTACACCGGCGCCTTCACGCCGATGCGCGAGTGGTTCGCCGGCCTGCCGGACGCGAAGGCGCGTGGCTACCAGCCCGGCCGCTTCTCCTTCAACGTCCGGGGCGGCCGCTGCGAAGCCTGCCAGGGCGACGGCGTCATCAAGATCGAGATGCACTTCCTCCCCGACGTCTACGTCACCTGCGGCGTGTGCAAGGGGCGCCGCTACGACCGCGAGACACTGGAGGTGCGCTACCGCGAGAAGTCGATCGCCGACGTGCTGGACATGACGGTGGAGGAGGCGGCCGTGCTGTTCAAGGCGGTGCCGGCGATCCGCGACAAGATGCTGACGCTGGCCCGCGTCGGCCTCGGCTACGTCAGGGTCGGCCAGCAGGCCAACACCCTGTCGGGCGGCGAGGCGCAGCGGGTGAAGCTCGCCAAGGAGCTGTCGCGGCGCTCCACCGGCCGCACCCTGTACATCCTCGACGAGCCGACGACCGGCCTGCATTTCCACGACGTCGCCAAGCTGCTGGAGGTGCTGCACGAACTCGTCGACCAGGGCAACTCGGTGGTGGTGATCGAACATAACCTCGAGGTCATCAAGACCGCCGACTGGGTGGTCGACCTCGGGCCGGAGGGCGGCGACGGCGGTGGCGCCATCGTCGCGGAAGGCACGCCGGAGACGATCGCGGCGAGCGAGCGCAGCCATACCGGCTTCTTCCTGCGCGAACTCCTCACGAGGCGGCCCCGGCAGGTCGCGGCGGAGTGAGGATGCGCGCCCGGCTTGTTTCAGGGCGGCGGGCCGCCTAGGTTCCCGCCATGAGCGAACCCGACGTCACGGCCGACACCCGAGTGATCCACGTCATCGGCGGTGGCCTCGCCGGCTCCGAGGCGGCTTGGCAGGTCGCGCGCGCCGGGGTCCCGGTCATCTTGCACGAGATGCGACCGGTCCGCGCCACGCAGGCGCACCGGGGCGGCGACTTGGCGGAACTGGTCTGCTCGAATTCGCTGCGCTCGGACGATGCCGAGACCAACGCCGTCGGCGTCCTGCACCGCGAGATGCGCCGCATGGGCTCCCTCGTCATGCGCGCCGCCGACGCGAACCAGGTGCCGGCCGGCGGCGCGCTGGCGGTCGACCGCGACGCCTTCTCCGCCACGATCACCGCGGCGCTCGAGGGTGACCCGCTCGTCCGCATCCTGCGCGAGGAAATGGTCGGCCTGCCACCCGAGGCCTGGGACAACGTGATCGTCGCCACCGGCCCACTCACCGCGCCGGCGCTGGCGCGGGCGGTCGCCGGCCTCACGGGGGAGGACGACCTCGCCTTCTTCGACGCCATCGCCCCTGTCGTCCACCGCGCGAGCGTGGACATGGACAAGGCATGGTTCCAATCGCGCTACGACAAGGCCGGCCCCGGTGGCACGGGGGCGGATTACATCAATTGCCCGCTCTCGCGCGACCATTATGATGCCTTCATCGACGCCCTGCTCGCCGCCGAATGCACCGGCTCGGAGCACGAGGCGAGCACGCCCTACTTCAACGGCTGCCTACCGATCGAGGTGATGGCGCAGCGCGGGCGCGACACGCTGCGCCACGGGCCGATGAAGCCGGTCGGCCTGACCAACCCGCGCGACCCGACCGTCAAGCCGGCCGCCGTGGTGCAGCTGCGCCAGGACAACGCGCTCGGCACGCTCTACAACCTCGTCGGCTTCCAGACGAAGATGAAGCACGCGGCGCAAGTCTCTGTATTCAAGATGATACCCGGCTTGGAGGACGCGTCCTTCGCGCGGCTCGGCGGCATCCACCGCAACACGTTCCTCAACGCACCCAAGGTCCTCGACGCGCACCTGCGCCTGCGCGCCCAGCCGCGCCTGCGTTTCGCGGGCCAGATCACAGGCTGCGAGGGCTACGTGGAGAGTGCCGCGATCGGCCTGATCGCCGGCCGATTGGCGGCGGCGGAGCGGCTCGGCGTGCCAACCACCATGCCGCCGGCGACGACCGCGATCGGCGCCCTGATCAATCACATCACGGGCGGCCACATCGAGACGATCGACGCGGGGCCGCAGTCCTTCCAGCCGATGAACGTGAACTTCGGCCTGTTCCCGCCGCTCACCGAGGCGGTCGTGAGCGAGGACGGCAGGCGCCTTCGCGGCCCGGAAAAGGGCGCCGCGCGCAAGCGCGCCATGAGCCGGCGCGCGGCACGCGACTTGGACGCTTGGTTGGACGGTCCGATCGCCCTCGCGGCGGAGTAGCGCCGGCCATTCCTCGCCGCGGATCAGGCAGTTTGGGATCAGCCCTCGTCGTCGGGCAACCCTTCGGGTCCGTCCGGCTCGTCGGTCGGGATGGCGTAGCGGCCGCTCAGCCACCGGTGCAGGTCGACATCGGCGCAGCGCTTGGAGCAGAACGGCCCGGCCTCGGCCGTCGCCGGCTTGCCGCAGATCGGGCACGGGCGGCCCTTGGCTCCCGTGGGCGCCTCATCGGCGCTCATCGTGCCGGGTCCCTCACGCGCCCACCTGCGCTTCGAGCGGGTCCTGCGCGACGCGTTCGGCGGAGGTCGCGTCGCGCACGATGTAACCTTCGCCGACCAGGAGGTTCATCGTCTCGTAGAGCGGCAGACCGACGACGCTCGAGTAGGAGCCGACGATCTTGATGGCGAAGGCGCCGGCGCGCCCCTGGATGGCGTAGCCGCCGGCTTTGCCCCGCCACTCGCCGGACGCGATGTAGCCGTCCATCTCGGCCCGGGTCAGTCGCTTGAAGCGGACCCGGGTCTCGATGAGCTTGCGCCGGGTCGCGCCTTTCGGCGTCATCAGGCAGAGGCCGGTGTGGACCCTGTGCGCGCGGCCGGACAGCAGGCGGAGGCATTGCTCGGCCTCGTCCGACCCGTCGCATTTCGGCAGGATGCGCCGGCCGACGCTGACCACCGTATCGGCGGCGACGAGGTAGGCCCCAGCCAGTTCCACCCGCGTGCGCAGGATGCGGGTGGCGGCGGCGGCTTTCTCGGCGGCGAGGCGGACGGCGAGCGAGCGGGGTGATTCACCCTTCTGCGGCGTCTCGTCGATGTCGGCGGGGAGCAAGGCGTCGGGCTGGACACCGATCTGCTGAAGCAATTGCAGGCGGCGCGGCGAGCCCGAAGCGAGGACGAGCTTCTGGTCGGGTCGTCCGTCGTCACGGTCGGGGATGGCGACCTCCCCGGCCCTCGCGCGGGGCCACCGCCCGCCTCGCGTCCATGGACGACGCCATCACTTGAAGCGGTAGGTGATACGACCCTTCGTGAGGTCGTAGGGTGTCATCTCGACGAGCACCTTGTCGCCGGTCAGGACGCGGATACGGTTCTTGCGCATCTTGCCGGCGGTGTGGGCGATGATCTCGTGATCGTTCTCGAGCCTGACGCGGAAGGTCGCGTTCGGCAGCAATTCGGCGACGATACCGGGGAATTCGAGGAGTTCTTCTTTCGACATCTGTGATCCTGCAGGGCCGGCCTCGGCCGGTACGGTCGCCGTCGTCGTCGGTTCGATCCGCGTCCCACGGAGAACCGTGCTGGTGGCAAACTGCTCCCGTTGGCGTTTTCGCGCGGACCGTAATGCTTATGGCGGCACTTGTGAACCGGGCGCGTCGGCCAGTCCGCCCGCACGGGTCGTTTTCACCTCCGCTTCCACGTTCGTCTTCGCGCTTCCGTCCGACCGCGAGGGGGCTCAGCCGGCCCGTGCGGCGTCCGCTCGCTCGTAGCGGCGGAAGCGGCGCATCGCGAACGGGATCGTGGCCACGTAGGCCAGCGACAGTACGATCATCATCTCCATCGGGAACGTGGCGAGGAGCAGCAGCGTCACCGCCACCCCGAACAGGACGACGATGAAGTATTCGCGCGGAATGCGGCCGAGCTTCTTACCGGAGAAGTGCGGGATGCGGCTCGCCATGAGGAAGGCCACGCCGATGACGTAGGCGATCTCGACCGGGACCGGTAGGTGCCAACCCGGTTCGCTCAGCGACGACAGGTGGAAGTAGAGCGGGAGCAAACCGACGATCGCGCCGGCCGGTGCCGGGAGTCCCGTGAAGAAGTTGTTGTGCCAAGCCGGCTTGTCGGGATCGTCGAGCATGACGTTGAAGCGCGCGAGCCGCAGTGCGGCGGCGATGCTGAACACGAGCGCCGCGAACCAGCCGAAGCTCTTGATCTGCTGCAGACTGGAAAAATAAAGGATCATCGCCGGCGCGACGCCGAAATCGACGAAATCGGCCAGCGAGTCGAGTTCCGCCCCGAAGCGGGACGTGCCGCGTATGGCACGCGCGATGCGCCCGTCGAGCCCATCGAGGATCGCCGCCACGATCACCGCGACGACGGCGATCTCGAACTTGCCCTCGCTGGCGAAGCGGATCGACGTCAAGCCCATGGCGAGGGCGGCGAGCGTCACGAGGTTGGGGATGACCACGCGGATCGGCACCGCCCGGAATCGGCGCGGGCGCGGGCGCGGACCACCCAGGACATCGCGCCGCCCGCCCAGGGTGTCGAGGTCGTGCGCCGTGTGGAGGCGGAACTTCGTCATGCGCGCGGACCATAGGTCCGAGTGCGCGGCGCATCAAGCCGATCACGGGGCGGCCGCCGGGCGGCGCGCGGGCCAAGGTCGGCTAAGGTCCCTTGCGGGCGACGAGGGCGGTGCGCGAGGTGGGGGAGAGGACACCGAGCGCTTCGACGAGCCCGTCGTTGACCGCCGCCTGAACCGCGCCGTTGGCCTCGCGAAGCGCGGCGAAATCAGCCCTGACCTTGTCGGCCTCCAGCACGGGCGCGCTGATATCGGCCTTGGCGGCGAGCCGGGCGCGACGTTGCGCCAAGCGCGCGGCGTGGATCGCCTCGCGATGGGTGGTCATGACCGCCGCGAAACGGCGGCGTTCCTCGGCCGGCAGCGCGCGGACATGCGCACCGGGCACAAAGGCACCGGGCGCGGGATCGCGCCGCGCGGTGAGGACATGGCCGGCGATGATGCCGATCAGCAGCACGTTGAGGAGCCCTGAGGCGGTGACGCAGGCAACGCGCCACGGGATCGCGCGCGAGGACGCCTCGATCCGGGGCGCGTCAATCGACATCGACGGTGCCGGCTAGATCGAAGGCGATGGCCAGCGCGCGATCGGGGCCGTCATCACGCTGGCCCTGCCCCCAACCCAGGGCGATGCCGAAGCAAAGGACCACCACGGCCGCGGCCGCGAACATCGCGCGGGTCGCCGGCCGAGCCGATCGCCAGGCGGCATGGTCCTGCGGGCGACGCATCGCCCGCGCCGCGAGGACATCGGCACCCGGACCCAGGGCGCCGTCGCGTGCCGCCCCCGCACGCAGCAGCCGCTCGACCTCGACCGTCGCGGCGAGCGCAGCCCGCGCCGGTGCCGAACGAGCCATCAGCGCAGCGGCGCCGGTCCGATTGTCGTCGGGCCAAGCGGCGACGTCGCCGCCGTGACCGTCGAGGTGGTCGAGGAAGGTCGAAAGGTCCATGCGTTCACGCCTCCGTCATGGCCAGGCGCAGGGTCTTGCGCGCGCGCACCAGGAGCAGTTCGAACGCGCCCACGCTCACCGCCATCGCGGCGGCGCCTTCGGCGTTCGAGAGTTCCGCATCGTAGGTCAGGCTCAGCGCGAGACGCTGGCGCTCGGGCAGCCCGGCGATCGCCGCCCTCAGTCGCGCGTGCCGTTCCTCCGCGATCATCGCGACATCGACCGGCACGCTCCCGTCGGCGGGTTCGTCCACGTCGTCGATGTGGACCGGTCGCACCTTGCGCGTCTGGTCGATGGCGAGGTTGAGCGCCACGCGCGACAGCCACGCCGCGTAGCTGGCGCGCCCAGGCTCCTTGTCCTTGGCCCGCCATTCGGGCGCCTTCATCCAGGCGCGCGTCACGACCTCCTGCACGACATCCTCCGCCGCCGCGCGGCTGCCCAAGACGCGGGTGGTCAAAGCCAGCAACCTCGACCTGTGGCGGGCCACCAGCCGCACGAAGGCCCGCTTGTCGCCGGAGGCCGTGAGCCTGACCAGATCATCATCGGGCTCCTCCGGAGCGGTCATCGCGATACGGCCGTCCCATGTCACAGCGTCAACGTGGCACGTCGGCCCGGCCCTACGTCGCCCGCGTCATATTCCGACGGACCGGCGAAATGATCGTCAGCCGCGCGTAGGATCTTTTGTTGTTGCCGCGTTACCAGCCGTCCAACAGGAGAAGATGGATTCCCATGCGTAATCTGGTTCTGACGTCCCTCGCGATCGGCGCGCTCGGGCTGGCGGCGCTGCCGGCGACCACCCTGAGCGCGAACGCCCTGCCCGCCGGCGGGATCGCCACGACGCCACTCCCGCTCGCGTCCAACCAACCGGAGGTGACGCTCGTGTCGGGCGGGTGCGGGCCGTTCCGCCATCGCGGCTTCAACGGCTTCTGCTATCCCGGTGGTGGTTTCGCGCGCGGTCCATACGGCTTCCACCGCGACTTCGGCTATCGCCGCTTCGGGGACGACCGGTTCGGCTATCGCCGCTTCTAAGGTGGTGACGTCTTTCACCGAGCCGCTGCCGAGGTGGCCGTGCCGAGCGGTCACCACACTCGAATGAGGCGTGGGGATCGGCTTGGCCGATCCTCACGCCCCCCTGAAGGTCCTCGCCTCCCCGTTCGTCGAGAAGTCGGCGAGCACCGTTTCGCCGGCGATCGCCTTGGTTCCGAGTGAGACGAGTGGCCTGACGCCCTGGGGAAAATAAACGTCGACCCTCGACCCGAAGCGGATCAGGCCGAAACGCTGCCCGACCCCGAGGCTGTCCCCCTGCTTGGTGAAGCAAACGATCCGGCGCGCGACCAGGCCGGCGATTTGCACCACACCAAAGCGTCCGCGCTCGTTGTCGATCACGAGGGAGTTGCGCTCGTTATCCTCGCTCGCCTTGTCGAGGTCGGCGTTGACGAAGATGCCCGCCTTGTAGGCGATCTTGGCGACGCGACCGGCGACCGGCATCCGGTTCACGTGGCAATCGAAAACGGACATGAAGACCGAGATGCGCTGCATCGGCTCCGCGCCAAGGCCGAGTTCCGGCGGCGGCGGGAAGAAGCCGATCGAAGAAACGATCCCGTCGGCCGGCGAAACGACGAGGTCTCGGTCGACCGGCGTTTGCCGCACCGGGTCGCGGAAGAAATAGACGCACCAGAGCGTGAGGACCAGACCGACCCAGCCGAGCGGCTGCCACAGCCAGCCCCCGACGAGGCTCGCCACGGCGAACGCGGCGATGAAGACGTAGCCCTCGGAATGCACCGGCGTCATCTGCCGGCGGATGGAATCGATCATGTGCATCGTGGGGACACTCTTGCTGGGGCGCTTGCTCGCGGGCGGTCGCTTGCTCGCGCGGTGCGACGACGGGGCAGACCGACGCCCCGCCGCCGCAGGCATCTCGATTCGACGCTCTAACTCGCGCGATATCGATTCTCGACCGCCTTCGCAATCCGGCTGCCCTCGGTGAGGAAACGCCCGATGACGGCGTGGGCGTTCGGGGTGCAGGTTCGATAGGACAGGCTGTAGCCTTCGATCCCGCTGTTGTAGGCGCCGGCCAGGCGATCCTTACGCGAGGACGGCGTTCCCTCCGCGTCGAGCAAGGATTGCATGCGCGCGCGCCACTGGTCGGCGTCGGCATCGCCGCAGAGGTCGCGCAGGTAGGTCAAGGCGCCCAAAATCTCCGCGAGCCGCATCAGCTGCGGATCGTAGGGCTTGACCTCGGCCGGTGGGGTCCGGACCGGTGAGGGGCCGGGCGGCGGAAGGATCGGCTTTCCCGGTGCCGGCTTGGGGCCGCTCCGCTGGCCGGGACGGGCGTGCTGGCCGACGCGCTGCGCCATCGAGGGCGCCGGGGTGGTCAGCCCCACCGCGATCACCATCAGCGTCGCGACGCCACGCACGCGCCTCAACATGCCCGCCCGCCGCCGCCAACCATCGTCCACGCGGCCTCCAGCAAGGGCACGAGGTGGTCCGTGACGGCGAGGGTGTCGAGATCGTCGCGCGTCGCCCAAAGGATCGCGCTCGCTTCCGGTCCGACCGTTCCTTCCCCCGCGAGCCACGTCCCCACGAAGGACGCGATGACGTAGTGGCGCGCGATCACCCCGGCCGCGTCCCTTTGAACGACCTCGACGTGACGATTGAAGGCGAGGATCCGCGCCTCGACCCCGACCTCCTCGCGCATCTCCCGCAAGGCGGCGTCGGCCAAGGCCTCACCCGCCTCGACGACGCCACCCGGCAAGGTGAACAGGCCGGCCAAAGGCGGCGCGGCGCGCCGCGCCAGCAGCACGCGGCCCTCGCGAAAGACGGCGAGGCTCGCGGCGAGGACGGGGCGCGCCGGGTAGAGCCGGCCATCGTCGCCCCCGGACGCCGCCGGCCTCGCGGAGCCGGGTGTCGTCACGGGTGCAGCCGCGCGCTCGACCAGGACGCGTCGGGCGTTTCGCGTGAGAAGCGCACGCGGTCGTGCAGCCGGAAGGCGCCATCCGCCCAGAACTCGATCTGCAACGGCATGATGCGCAGACCGCTCCAGTGCGGCGGACGCGGGATGGCATCGGGATAGCGCGCCTCGACGGCGGCGACGGCGCGCTCCAGGTCGGCGCGGCTCGCCAGCGGACGGGACTGCTCGCTCGCCCAGGCCCCGATTTGGCTGCCGCGCGCGCGCGAGTGGAAGTAGGCGTCGGCCTCGGCGTCCGACACCACCTCGACCGGGCCGCGGATGCGGATCTGCCGGCGAAGGCTCTTCCAGTGGAACAGCGCGGCCGCCTTGCAGCTCGCCAGCACCGCCCGACCCTTGGCGCTCTCGAAGTTGGTGTAGAACACGAAGCCGCGCTCGTCCCATGCCTTCATCAGGACCATGCGGGCATCGGGCATGCCGTCGGCGTCGGCGGTGCAGAGCGCCATGGCGGTCGGATCGTTGACTTCCGTGCGCGATGCCTCCTCCTGCCATTCCCCGAAGAGCGCGAAAGGATCGTCCACGAGGGTAAAGTCACCTGTTCTTAACGCGTCCAAAGGTAACGTCCCCGTGAGTTCCAGTGCGTGGGCGTCGTGCGTGATCACCAAACCTCAACATAGTCCAGCCGCGCACGGCCCGGTACCCGTTCGGCGGCTTCGCCGCGCGATTTACCTCCTCACCTCGATCCTCGCGCCGTCGCTGTCCTGCGGTTGCCTGCTGGGTGGGTGTTCGATGTCGTTCCCGATCACCTCGCTGGTGCCTGCGGGCGACGACGTCACCGGCTCGAATTCGAAGGTGCCGTTCGGCCGCCTGCTCGACGAGGAGGACCGTCGCCGTGAAAAGGCGGCGCTCGCCACCGCGCTGGACCCGCAGGGCGACGGCAG
The DNA here is from genome assembly GCA_964235705.1 of uncultured Beijerinckiaceae bacterium. Lineage (GTDB taxonomy): Bacteria > Pseudomonadota > Alphaproteobacteria > Rhizobiales > Beijerinckiaceae > RH-AL1. Next base: position 63,514 of record CAXSDP010000006.1, read on the forward strand.
CGCGATCCGCTGGGAGAACCCGAAGTCCGGGAACAAGGGGATGTTCACGCCGCAAGGCCACGCATTCACGCAAGACGGCAGGGTTTGCCGCTCCTTCGTCGGCGAACTGAAGCAGGACGGCGATCAAAAGGCGATCCTGGGAACCGCCTGCGCGGTCGCGGCGGGCGACTGGGACGTCCGGGACATGAAGACCATGTCGCCCAAGGCATGAGCCCGGACGAGCCGGGTTGCCGCGACGAGCGGAGACCGTGGTTCCGAACGATGGGCGATCCCGATTGGAAGTGGCCGGCGGCGGATGACGCGAGGAGGCCACTCCTGATCACCCGCCGGCCGGCCGACCCCATGGACTCAGGAATGCGGCGGACCTGAGCACCCCACGAGGCGTTCGACGCCGACAACGCATCGGAACACGTGCGGATCGGGCTTCGGCTTCTCGGCCTTGGCTCGCCGCCAGATGCGCGACTCGTTCGGCCTATCCAGATTACCGTTCCGGCCGTCGAAAGCGAGTCCTGAATCGGTGTCGGATCCAGTCATCCACCGCTTCGGTCGCCCCCGTCCAGTTCAAGGGTGACGGATGCCCGGTCCGTTCAGGCGGCGGCGGCGGTCACCCGATTACGGCCGGCCTCCTTCGACCGGTAAAGCGCCGTGTCGGCCCGTCGCATCAGCGGTTCGGCGCCGCTCGACCCGTCGCGGGAGGCCAGCCCGATCGACACGGTGACGCGCAGCGGCGGTCGATCCGGTGCGTAGGTGAAGAGGTCGCTCTCGATCACCGAGCGGACGCGCTCGGCGATCTTGGTTCCGACCTCCATCGCCGTGTCCGGCATGACCACGGCGAACTCTTCCCCGCCCAGGCGACACACCATGTCGCTCGCCCGGATGGTGCGCCTGACGCGGGCGGCGAACGACTTCAGGATCTGGTCCCCGGCATCGTGACCGTAACTGTCGTTGACGTGCTTGAAGTGGTCGATGTCGAGGACCATCAGGCACAGCGGCTTGCCGGCGCGCGCCGCCTGCGCCACCGACACGGGGAAGTTGGTGTCGAAGAAGCGCCGGTTGTGAAGCCCGGTCAGCGTGTCCACGACCGCCATCTCGATGGAGGCCTGGACGCTGTCGCGCAGGCCGTCGGCGTAGCGTTTGCGCCGCAACTGGGTGCGCGCGCGCGCGAGCAGTTCGTTGCGGTCGATCGGTCGGAGCAGGTAGTCGTTGATGCCCAGGTCGAGACCGCGCAGCACGCGGGCTCGGTCTTCGGGCTCGGCGATGATCAGGATCGGCACGTGGCGGGTCCGCTCGAGGGATCGGAACTGCGAACAAAGCCGCAGTCCATCGTGGGCCTGGAGCCCGAGCGAGACGACGAAGAGGTCGTAGCGGCCCTCCACGCCCTTGAACAAGGCTTCCTGCGGATCGGTCTCGACCTCCACCACGTGAAGGGCGTCGAGGGCACCTTTCACGTGGGCCGCGGCCGACGCGCGATCCTCGATCAGCAGCACGTTGGCGCCGCGCACGTCATCCTGCATGGCGGCGAGCACGGGATCGGGCATGCCGAGGCTGGCCGAGGCGGAGGCGCGCGACCGAAGCTCGTCGAGCACCACCTTGAGCCGGGTCAGCGAGCGGACGCGCGCGGTCAACGCGATCTCGTCGATGGGCTTGATCAGGAAGTCGTCCGCGCCGGCGTCGAGGCCGCGGACGCGGTCGGCGGGTTGATCCAGCGCGGTCACGAGGACCACCGGCAGGTGGTGGGTCCGAGGGTCGCGTTTCAACCGACGGCACGTCTCGAAACCGTCCAAGCCCGGCATCATCACGTCGAGCAGCACGATGTCGCACTCACCCTGCGCGCAGATGGCGAGCGCCTCCAGGCCGCTCGACGCCGTCAGGACGTCGAAGTACTCCGCCGTGAGCCACGCTTCGAGGAGCTTCAGGTTCGGGGCGTAGTCGTCGACGATCAACACGCGCGCTGACATGGAAACTCCATCAATGGGCGTCGGACAGGTAATGACGGACGGTTTCCAAAAACTTGACGACCGAGATCGGCTTGGAGAGGTAGGCGTCGCATCCGCCCTGGCGGATCTTCTCCTCGTCGCCCTTCATCGCGAAAGCCGTGATGGCGATGATGGGGATGTGCTTCAGGTCCTCGTCGTTCTTGATCCACATGATGACCTGCAAGCCCGAAACCTCGGGGAGTTGGATGTCCATCAGGATCAGGTCGGGCCTGTGTCTGCGGGCGAGTTCGACGGCCTCGACGCCGCTGCGCGTCTGCAAGGTGCCGTAGCCGTGCGCCTCCAGCAGATCGTTGAACAGCTTCATGTTCAACTCGTTGTCTTCGACGATGAGAACTGTTTTGGACATTGGTGAACTCAAGCCACGAGCGACATCGGTCTCGAACTCGCCTCTGTCCCCCGATGCATTCTCGACCTAAAGCATCAGTCTTGTACATGAGCCTAGGACGGACATGTTGACGAAAGGACAACCGGCACGGTGAAGAAGCCGCTTTCCCCTCCCGCCGTGAGGCCGCGCAACGCCACGGGGGACGAACTCGACCAGCTCTGCGCCGACGCCCTCGCCTATCTCGCGGAGGAGCCTTCGCGATTGGAGCGGTTCTTCGACCTGACGGGCCTGAGCGTCGCCACCCTGCGTCGAGCCGCCGCCGCCGACGGCTTCGTCGCCCAAGTCGTCGACTACCTGACGGCGGACGGCGCCCGCCTCCACGCCTTCGCGGCGGCCAAGGGATACGAGGTCACGACGATCGAGGCCATCCGGCTGGGATTGCTCCAGCGCGACGCCGAAGCGTGAAGCGATCAAGCCGCACCGGACGCGAACGTGTCCGTCGTGGAGCGCCCCGAGACCAACGGGCACGGCGGACCGGCACGGGACGGCGATCCCCGTCCCCCCGATCCTAGTCCTTGCACGCCCTCATCGGCAGCAGTTCGAGGCTGGTCATCTCCCCGCCCAGCACGAAGTCGCCGTAGTCGAAGCGGAGCGCCCGCGACACGCCGTTCTCGTAAAGCTCGAAGCCGAGCGTGTAGGCCGGTTCGCCGTCCTTCCGGCCTTCGTCGAAGTAGCTGATCGAGACCGGCCATCGGGTCATCGCGTCCATGGCGACGATGTGGGCGGCGCCCATGTCGTCGGCCGGGGTGGCCAACGGGCGACCGATGACGGTGGTGGTGTCGTAAACCTTCTTGCCGTCGTCGGAGCCGTCGAACACCTTCACGCTCAAGATGCGCTGACCGGCTTTCGCGGCGGCGATGATCCGTTTCAGGTGGGCGGTGGGGAACAGCACTTGGTCGTCGACGTCCATCGTTTGCGCGCTCGGCTTCGAGAGCTGGATGGCGAGCACGTCCTTCTTCTTGCTGGCGCGGCCATCGACCACGTCGGCCGCGCCTTCGTCGATGGCGGTCTTCACGTCGAAGGAGAAGCCCTTCTCGTCCCCGTCCTCGAACGTCGCCGACCGCATGTCGGAGATCCGCGTCGCACCTTCGGCGGGCTGCAGCTCGGTGACCTGCCGGAACACCTGGCTATAGCCATCGCAGGACGAGCCGGTGAACTCGTAGGAAACGCGACCGTTCGCGAAGGTCGGGCTCTTGGCGCCGGTCGATTTGAAGAGCGTGATCTTGTAGGCGGCGCGGTGGTCCGCGAGGGGCACCTGGGGCGCCCCCGCCGGGATGGTGGCGTTCGGCACGATCGCCGGACCTTCGGCGCGGCACGCGCCGACGTGGCACGCGAATCCCGTCGCGAGGAGCGCCGAAGCCATCAAACCTCGGATCTTGGGGGTCGCGGTCGCGGGGGCCGTCGCCTCACCGTTCATGGTTCCTCACATTCATGGTCCTTCACGTTCATGGCTCATCCGTCCGCCACCGATACGCGAGCCTTGTCGAACCGCGATGGCTAAATTGCGGACCGGCCCGGCCGCGCGACGAGCCGTCGCCTCAAGCGCGACCGCCGTCAAGCGCGCAGGTGTTCGTGGGCGGCGGTGGGCGCGGCCCCGCACGCGGCCTTGCGCTCCGCCGCGCGATCCGCGAAGAGCAGCCCCAGGTCCACCAACCTACGTCCGCCAACCCACGTCCGCCATCCGCTGACGCGGGGGCGGTTCAACCGTGAGCGTGATCGCATGACCGTCATCGAAGGCCGCCTGACATCCCTGGGGATCACGCTTCCGATCCCGGCCGTGCCGGTCGCGAACTACGTGGGGGCGGTGATCGCCGGCCCGCTCCTCGTGGTCTCCGGCCAGCTCGCGCTGGGGCCCGACGGGACCATCGCACCAGAGCACAAGGGTAAGATCGGCGACACCGTTTCGCCGGAGGCGGCGGCCGCTGCCGCGCGGATCTGCGCGATCAACGTCCTCGCGCAGGCGAAGGCGGCGCTCGGCGACCTCGACCGCATCGAGCGCTGCGTGCGCCTCGGCGGCTTCATGAACACCGCGATGGGGTTCCACGCCATCGCGCCCATCATGAACGGCGCGTCCGACCTCATGGTCGACGTGCTGGGAGACAAGGGCCGCCACGCCCGCTCCACCATCGGCGTCGCCGCCGTACCCCTCGACTCGGCCGTCGAAGTCGAAGCCATCTTCGCCATCCGGTGAGGGAGCGGGATGTCGCCCCGCTCGTCGCGCGGCCGATCGCCCACCGCGGCCTACACGCCTGCGGGGGTGACGGCCCGGTCGAGAACTCGCTATCGGCGGCGCTGGCGGCGGTCGGACGTGGCTTCGCGATCGAGTGTGACGTGCGCCTTTCCCGCGACGGCGAGGCGATGGTGTTCCACGACGACCGCCTCGCGCGGCTGACAGGCGCCCCCGGCGTGCTCGCCGACCACGATGCCGCCACCCTGGGCACCCTGCGCCTCGCGCGCACGGCCGACCGCATCCCCACCCTGACGGCCTTCCTCGCGGCGGTCGATGGCCGGGTTCCGGTGTTCATCGAGATGAAGGGTGTCGGGGACACCGCGCGTGACGCGTTGCTCGCGGAGAGGGTGCTCGTCGTCATCGGCGGTGCGGCCACGCTCCTCGCCCTGGAAAGCTTCGATCCGTTCCTGGTCGACCGCTGCGCCGCCGCGCCCTGCCCGGTCGGCCTGGTCGGACCGGGCGAGGATGGCCCGCCACCGCGACGTGTCGACTTCGTGTCCTGGTCGATCGACGACCTTCCGCCCACCGGTCACCCCGGGCTTCCCCTGACGGCCTGGACGGTGCGCACGCGTGAGCAGGAAACGCTGGCCCGTGCCAACGGCGCCCAGATCGTCTTCGAAGGGTTCGCCCCGTCAAGCCCGCGTTAAGCGCGATCGCGGATTTCATCGATGATCGCCGCGCGGCGGTGGCGGGGATGTGGGATGATGCCTCGTGGGGAAACGGCGATGATGAAGCGGATGGTCCTGGTTGTGTCGCTCTGCGCGGCGGTGGGGGTGCAGGTCGGGCAGGCGTTGGCGCAGGATTATCCGGGATACCCCGCGCCGACGCCCGGCTACCCCTTCCAGCGTTCGTTCCTTACCGGGCGGGCGGTTCTCATCCCGCCCTACCGGCATCCGTTCCCCGTTCGCGTCTACACGACCCCGCCGACGCAGCCCTACTACAACGTGCCGCCCTACGCCGTCGTCGCCCCCTACTGAGATCAGCCCTAATGGGACGGTGACGCGCCGACAGCGGCGTCGGCGAAGAGGCAGGTCGCGACGCGTTCCCACGGTCCGCCGAGGTATCGCCAGATCGCGATGCCCTCGACCTGGCAGGGGGGCGGCTCCACGCCCGCCATGGCGGCCAGCAGCGCGCGGGCGGCGTCCGCTTCAACCTTGTTCTGTATCGTGACGTGGGGCTTGAAGCCCTGTCGGTCCTGCGGCGTCAGCCAGGCCGCCCACCCTTTCGCGAGGGTGCCGCGCAGGGTCGCGAGTTCGTCCGACTCGTAGGCCAGCGCCACGCCACGCCCGAGCGAGCGAGCGGCAAGCGGGCGCAGCGCGAAGGCACGGGTCCGTTCCGCGAGGGCTCGCACGGTCGCCACGACATCGGGCTCCTCCTCCCCCGGCAGATGGTGGAACAGGCTGACGTGCGCGGGGATCTTGTTGAGCTTCGCGGGGAAATGGCGGCGCCGCAATCCGTCGAGCACCGCGAAGGACGCGTCGTCCAGATGCGCCGTCACGATGAGCGGCGGCCGCTCCGCCGACATCATCGGTCCGCCTCGCGCGAGGGGTCCCGGCCAACCCCGTTCGCGCGGCTGGCTCCAGGGTGCCTGGCTCCCGCGCTCTTGTCTCCCACGCTCTTGGCTGCTGGGCGACTCATTTGGCCGCCGGTTCGGCGTTGTCGCCGCAGGACGTCGGCAGGCTGGGTGTGTTGAGCGTGGCGCGGTGCCCGCACTTGTCGCAGCCCGCGACGGCGAGCCCGATCAACGCGGCGGCGAGGAGGGATGTGAGAGGACGGCGCATGCACTCCGGTTCCTTAACGTCAACCTGGTGATTTCGGGACGAGGTCTTCGCCGTCGCTTAACGGACCCCTGCTAGCCTAGCATCGAACGCACGCGAGGATCAGGCCATGATGATGGTTGAGGCTAGGCAAGGTGAACGGGTGCGCGCGCTGCTACGCGCACGCATCATCTTCAACAATCAGAACTCCACGATCGATTGCACCATCAAGAACATCTCCACGTCGGGCGCCAAGATCGAGCTGAGCAACAGCGCCAGCGTGCCGGCGGAGTTCGACCTCGAAGTGCCCCAGCGCGGCCGGACCTATCGCGCCCGCATCGTTTGGCGCGACGCGTCGGCACTGGGGGTCACCTTCGTCGAGGACGCCGCGGCGAAGCAACCGGGGGAAACGAACCTCGAGCGCCTCAAGACGGAGAATCGCCACCTGAAGGCGGTTGTCGCCACGCTCACCAAGCGGCTGGAGGATCTTGGCCAGGACGTGAGCTCGGGAGGTTGAGGCCTCGGGCAAAGCCTCAACCCTGCTCCACCACCCCGCCATCGACCAGCGTCACACGGCGGTCCATGCGGGCGGCGAGGTCCATGTTGTGGGTCGCGACGAGGGCGGCGAGCCCGGTCGCCCGCACGAGCGTGTTGAGCGCGTCGAAGACGTGGTCCGCCGTCTTGGGATCGAGGTTGCCGGTCGGCTCGTCGGCGAGCAGCACGCCGGGGCTGTTGGCGACCGCCCGGGCGATGGCGACGCGTTGCTGCTCGCCGCCCGACAGTTCCGGCGGCCGGTGGTTGGCCCGCGCGCCCAGCCCGAGGTAGTCGAGCAACTCGCGGGCGCGGCGGCGCGCCTCCGCCTTGGTCAGGCCGGCGATCATCTGCGGCATCACGACGTTCTCCAACGCGGAGAACTCGGGCAGGAGGTGGTGGAACTGGTAGACGAAGCCGACTGCCGTGCGGCGCATCGCGGTGCGGGCGGCATCGGCGAGCGCCACCGTGCCCGTGCCCCCGATGGTGACCTCCCCGGCGTCGGGCTTCTCCAGCAAGCCGGCGATGTGGAGCAGGGTGGACTTGCCGGTGCCCGACGCCGCCACCAGCGCGACGGACTGCCCGGCGTGGAGCGAGAAATCGACGCCGCGCAGGATGGTGAGCGGGGCGCCCGCCTGCGTGTAGGAGCGCGTGACCCCCTCGAGTGCCAGGGCGGCCGGCTTCATCGGATGCGGCTCATCGAGGACGGCTCATCCGTAGCGCAACGCTTCGACCGGATCGAGGCGCGCCGCCCGCCACGACGGGTACAGCGTCGCCAGGACCGAGAGGCCCATGGTCATGCAGACCACCGTCACCACGTCGGTCGGGTCGACCACGGACGGCAGCCGCGACAGGAAATAGAGTTCCGCCGGGAACAGGTTGGCGTGCAGCAGCGAGTTCAGCCCGCTGCGGATCGCCTCGACATTCTCGGCGATGACGAGACCGAGCGCGAAGCCGGCGAACGTCCCCGACAGCCCGATCGAGGTGCCGGTGATGAGGAAGATGCGCATGATCGACCCGCGCGAGGCCCCCATGGTGCGCAGGATCGCGATGTCGGGCCCCTTGTCCTTCACAAGCATGATCAGGCCGGAGATGATGTTGAGGGCCGCCACCAGCACGATCAGCGTGACGATGACGAACATGACGTTGCGCTCGACCTTGAGCGCGTCGAAGAAGGTTTTGTTGCGCTCGCGCCAGTCCGTCATGATCATCGGACGCGTCGAGGCGAGGTCGATCGCCTGGCGCACCTCGTCGATCCGCTCCGGGTTGCGCAGGAACAGCTCGACGACCGTCGCCTCGTTGTCGTGGTTGAAGAAGGCCTGCGCCTCCGGCAGCGGCATGTAGACGAACAGATTGTCGAACTGCGCCATGCCGATCTGGAAGATGGCCCGGACGGGATAGCTCTTGATGCGCGGCGCCACCCCGAAGGGCGTTGCCGCCCCCTTGGCGGTCAGGATGGTGATGCTGTCGCCAACCCGCAGGCTGAGGCTTTCCGCGAGCCCCTGCCCGATCGCCACCCCGTCCGAGCGGTCGAAGCCATCGAGCGTGCCGGCCTTTACGTGTCCGGCGATGCCCGGCAGCACCTTGAGGTCCCCCTCGTGGATGCCGCGCACCAGCGCGCCGGCCTGGTTGAACTGCGAGGACACGCCGGCCGCGCCCTCCACCATGGGGATGGCGAGCTCGACGCCGTGCACGCGCTTCACCTCGGCGACCACGTGGTCGTAATCGGTCAGCGGCGTGTCGGCGGCCTGGAGGAAGATGTGGCCGTTCACGCCGATGATCTTGTCGAGCAATTCCTTGTGGAAGCCGTTCATCACCGACATGACGACGATCAGGGCGGCGACGCCCACCGTGATGCCGAGGAACGAGATGAGGGCGATGACCGAGACGAAGCCCGATTGCCGCCGCGCCCGCAGGTAACGCCCGGCGATCATCCACTCGAAGGCCGTGAACGGCCGCGTCGAGCGCCGTGCGCCGGCCGGCTGAGCCGCGTGCGCTGGCATCGACGAGGCGGACGATTGGGTCATCGATTCGGGTTCGCCTTGTTACGCGCGCGAGTGGGGGATGTGATCACCGCGCGCTCACGGCGTCTAGTGTCCCACGAGTGCGGTCGCAATGAGGCTCGCTCGGCCGCGACGCGGTCGCAAGTCGGTGGTGAAGTTGGCTCCGTATCCGACCGGTCACGGGGACGCCTCGGCGTGTCTGACGAGGATGGAGGCCGTGCGGTTCTTGGCGACTCTTGGCGACGCCGAGCCGCGATTGATCATCGGTTAAGGAATGGGGATCGATGGTCCGGGAATGGACCGCCGGCGCCGGCGCGGGTGGTCCCCAGCCGGGGGAGCACGATGGCCTTTCGTTCGCGGAAGAAGGTGAGATCACGCGGCTGGTTCTTCCGCACGAAGCAGCCCCACCATTTCACATGGTTGATCGCCCTGGCGTTGGCGGTGCTGGGCGTGGCGGGGACACGCACCCACATCGCCTTCGTGTCGCCCCACGCGACCTGGGTCATCCTGGCCGCCTACGTCCTATTAGCTCTTGGCACGGTGATCGACGGCCTCTAAGCGACGCCTAAGCCGTCACCGAGCCGGCGAACCGCGCGACGACCTCACTGAGCGGCAGCGTCACCTTCTCGCCGGTGCGGCGGGTTTTGAGTTCGGCCACGCCGTCCGCGACGCCCTTCGGGCCGACGATCACCTGCGAGGGCAGGCCGATCAGGTCGAGCTTGGCGAACTTCTCGCCCGGACGGGCGTCGGTGTCGTCGTAGAGGACCTCGACGCCGGCCCTCGTCAGCTCGCCGTAGAGGCGCTCGCAGGCGGCATCGGTGCCGGCATCGCCGACCTTGAGGTTGGCGAGCCCGACGCGGTAGGGCGCCACCGTCTCGGGCCAAACGATGCCCTTGTCATCATGGCTCGCCTCGATGATCGCACCGACCAGCCGGGAAACGCCGACGCCGTAGGAACCGCACTGCGCCGGCCGCTCGACGCCGTCGGGACCGGCGACGGTGGCCTTCATCACCTTCGTGTACTTGTCGCCGAAGTAGAACACCTGCCCCACCTCGATGCCACGCGTGGCCAAGCGGCGCTCGGCCGGGGTCTGCGCCTCGAAGCGGACGGGATCGTGAACGTCCTCGGTGGCGGCGTAGGGCGTCGTCCACTGCTCGATGATGGGGGTCAGGTCGCCCTCGTAATCGACGCTCGCCGGCGGGATCGGCAGAGCGAGCACGTCGCGGTCGATGAAGACGCCGGACTCGCCGGTCTCGGCCAGCACGATGAACTCATGGCTGAGGTCGCCGCCGATCGGCCCGGTTTCGGCGCGCATCGGCACGGCGGTGAGCCCCATGCGGGCGTAGAGCCGGAGGTAGGCGACGAACATCCTGTTGTAGGTGCGCCGCGCGGCGGCCTCGTCGACGTCGAACGAGTAGGCGTCCTTCATCAGGAACTCGCGCCCGCGCATCACGCCGAAGCGCGGACGCTGCTCGTCGCGGAACTTCCATTGGAAGTGGTAGAGATTCTTCGGCAGCTCCTTGTAGGACCTCACACCGCCGCGCACGATGGCGGTGACCATCTCCTCGTTGGTCGGGCCATACAGCATCTCGCGCTTGTTGCGATCGGTGATGCGGAGCATCTCGGGACCGTAGGCGTCGTAGCGGCCGGACTCGCGCCACAGGTCGGCGAGTTGGAGCGTCGGCATCAGCATCTCGACGGCACCGGCGCGGTCCATCTCCTCGCGCACGATGCCCTCGATCTTCTTCAACACGCGCAGGCCGAGCGGCAGCCAAGAGTAGATGCCGGCCGCTTCCTGCCGGATCATGCCGGCGCGCAGCATCAGCCGATGCGACAGGATCTCGGCCTCCTTCGGGTTGTCGCGAAGGATCGGCATGAAGGATTTCGACAGGCGCATCGGGGGACTCGCGGTGGGCCGCGATACCTAACCGAACGAGCGCCGACCCGCCAGCGCGGCGCTCGCCCTGCCCGCTCCCTTGACGCCGGACCAGCCGCGAGCCACTTGTCTAAACGTACCGTACCGTTCGGTTCCAGCGAAGAATGGGAATCCCGCCGTGATCAAGCATCTCCTCATCGTCGCGACCCTCGCCGCGAGCTGCGTGTCACCGGCGGCCGGGTTCGCCCAGACCCGCACCGACACCCCACGCGCGACCGGCGTCACCACGCGGCAGCTCGACCCGGCGAAGCGGGCGTGGCTGGGGCAGGCGATGAGCCACATCCTGGGGGATGATGACGCCGGCCGATCGGGCGCGCGCTGACGTCGGTGGTCGCGTCAGTTGTTCAGCACTGTGTTGATCACCTGGTTGCCGCGCCCGATCGACAGCTTCCAGTAATAATGCTGCCCGGACGTGGCCGTCTTCAGGTCGGCTGTCGTCTTGATCACCTTGCCGTTCACCGCGAGGATCAGGTCGCCCTTCTGGAAGGCCACTGAAGCGGCGTTGGAGTCGGGCGCGATATCGGTGATGACGACGCCGTCACGATTCTCCGTACTGGACAGTTCCTCCGCCACCGCCGGCGAGAGGTTCTCGGCGGTGATGCCGGCGAAGGGATTATCGCCGGCGAGGCGCACCGCGTCAGGTTTCGGCGTGTCGGGGGCACGCACCAGCTTGATCGCGAGCGGGATGGACTTGCCGTCGCGCCGCACCGTGAGCGTCACCGTGCCGCCGAGCGGCTTGGTCCCGAAACGGAAGCTGAAGCTTTCCGGGCTCTCGACGAGCTTGCCGTCGACGGCGGTGATGAGGTCGCCGTGCGCGAGGCCGCCGGTCGCGGCGGGTCCGGCGGCGTTGACGTCGGTCACGAGCGCGCCAACCGGCCGGTTCAGCCCCAAGGATTGCGCGATGTCGTAGGTGACGCCTTGAAGGCTGGCGCCCAGCCAAGGTCGATGCACCATGGTATCGCCGGCCTTGGCGGCGGCCACGACGATCTTGACCATGTCGACGGGGATGGCGAAGCCGATGCCGATCGAGCCGCCCGATTGCGAGAAGATCGCGGAGTTGATGCCGACCAGGCGGGCATGCGTGTCGACGAGGGCGCCGCCGGAATTGCCCGGGTTGATGGACGCGTCCGTCTGCAGGTAGAAGCTCGACGTGCTTTGCCCCACGTTGGCGCGCGCGAGCGCCGAGATGATGCCCTGCGTGACGGTCTGGCCGACGCCGAACGGGTTACCGATGGCGAGAGCGATGTCGCCCACCTCGACGTTGTCGGACTCGCCAAGTTGCATGATCGGGAACGGTCGATCGCCCTTGACGCGCAACACGGCGAGATCGTTGCGCTGGTCGCGCAGGACGATCTGGGCGGGGTATTCGCTCTGGTCGGCCAATGCCACCTTCACGTCCGTCATCTGGTCGATGACGTGATAGTTCGTCACCACGAGACCGGAGGCGTCGACGAGCACGCCCGAGCCGAGCGAGCGCTCGGTCTGCGATCGCGGCCCCTCGTCCGCGCTCCCGCCGAAGAACTGCCGGAACACCGGATCGTCGAACAGTGGGTTGCGCTGCACCTTGTCCGTGCGGGACGCGTAGACGTTGACGACGGCCGGCGCCGCCTTCTTGACCACCGGCGCGAAGGACAGCGACACGTCGGCGTCGTTCGAGGGGACCTGCTTGGTTTGCGCGAGCGCCGGTGGCGACGTCGCGACGAGGGCCGTCGCGCAGGCCAGGGCTGCGGCCAGGGCCGCTGGGATCGGCTTCATGGGACGCTCCGTAGGGAACCGGGATCGGCGGCAAGCCCGCCGAACGGAGACGGGTGCGGAGGCGCAAAGAAAAGCCCGACGCGGACGGGTCCGTGTCGGGCGAGGATAGGGCGGCCCGAACCCCGCGATCAAGCGGCGTCGGCGTCCGCCTGCACGGGACCGGAGTCCTTGCCCTTGGCCGAGACGTCGCGGTCGACGAACTCGATGACCGCCATCGCGGCGTTGTCGCCGTAGCGGAAGCCGGCCTTGAGGACCCGCGTGTAACCGCCGGGTCGCTCCTTGTAGCGGGGGCCAAGGGTGTCGAACAGCTTGCGGACGAGGTCGACGTCCTTGATCTGCGCGATGGCTTGGCGGCGGGCGTGCAGGTCGCCTCGCTTGCCGAGCGTCACCAACTTCTCGACCACGGGACGCAGGTCCTTGGCCTTGGGCAGGGTGGTGACGATCTGCTCGTGCTTGATGAGCGCTTGGCACATGTTGGCGAACATCGCCTTGCGATGCTCGTGCGTGCGGTTGAAACGGCGCTTCGCGCGACCGTGGTACATGGCGATCTCCTTTTATGCGGCCGCCGTGCCAAGGGTCGGCCGATGATTGTCGTTCGCCACCCTTCCCAAATTGGGGAAGGATGGGACGTCGGGCCTAGTAGTGCTCCTCGAACCGCTTGGCGAGTTCGTCGATGTTCTCCGGCGGCCAACCCGTCACTTCCATGCCAAGGTGCAGACCCATCTGCGCCAAGACTTCCTTGATCTCGTTCAACGACTTGCGGCCGAAGTTCGGGGTCCGCAGCATCTCGGCTTCCGTCTTCTGGATGAGATCGCCGATGTAGACGATGTTGTCGTTCTTCAAGCAGTTGGCGGAGCGGACCGACAGCTCCAATTCGTCAACCTTCTTGAGCAGCGCCGGGTTGAAGGCGAGTTCGGGAATGGTCGGCGCCACCTCCTCGCGGCGGGGCTCCTCGAAGTTGACGAAGACGTTCAACTGATCCTGGAGGATGCGGGCGGAATAGGCGATCGCATCCTCCGGCGTCAGCGAGCCGTTGGTCTCGACCTCCATCGTCAGCTTGTCGAGTTCGAGGTTCTGACCCTCGCGGGTGTTCTCAACGCGGTAGCTCACCTTGCGCACCGGCGAGAACAGGCTGTCGATCGGGATGAGCCCGATCGGCGAGTCCTCGCTGCGGTTGTGGTCGGCCGGCACGTAGCCTTTGCCGGTCGTCACCGTGAACTCCATGCGGATCTCGGCACCTTCGTCGAGCGTGCAGATCACCAGCGCGGGGTTGAGGATCGTGACGTCGTTCACGGTGCCGATGTCGCCGGCGGTGACCTTGCCGGGGCCGGTCTTCTTCAGCACCATGCGCTTGGGGCCTTCGCCCTGCATCTTAACGGCGATGTCCTTGATGTTGAGGACGAGATCGGTCACGTCCTCGCGCACGCCGGGGATCGACGAAAACTCGTGCAACACGCCATCGATGTGCACGGAGGTGATGGCGGCGCCCTGCAGCGAGGAGAGCAGGATGCGCCGCAGCGCGTTGCCAAGCGTCAGGGCGAAGCCGCGCTCCAGCGGCTCGGCGACGACGGTGGCGAAGCGCTTGGGGTCATCCCCCGACGTCACTTCGAGCTTGTTCGGCTTGGTCAGTTCTTGCCAGTTCTTCTGGATCACGCGGTGCACCCTTCATGATGCGGGCGGAACGGCCGGATCGCCGTCACGCAGGGAGTCGAGGCATTGGGAAACGAGACCGCCTCAAACGCGGCGGCGCTTCTTCGGGCGACAGCCGTTGTGCGGGATCGGCGTGACATCGCGGATCGATGTGACCATGAAGCCCGCGGCCTGGAGGGCCCGCAACGCCGACTCGCGCCCCGAACCGGGGCCGGACACCTCGACCTCCAGGGTCCGCATGCCATGCTCGGCCGCCTTGCGGGCCGCGTCTTCGGCCGCCATCTGCGCCGCGTAAGGCGTGGACTTGCGCGACCCTTTGAACCCCATCGTGCCGGCCGACGACCAGGAGATAGTGTTGCCCTGCGCGTCCGAGATCGTGATCATGGTGTTATTGAACGTCGATGAGACGTGCGCGACGCCCGACACGATGTTCTTGCGTTCACGCCGCTTGACGCGGGTTGCTTCCTTGGCCATGGCCATTTCATCCTTCTGACGCGCCCGTCATGCCAGGCGCTCGGGTTATCTCTTGGAAGTCGCGGGGCGTGCCGCCGCCTACTTCTTCTTGCCGGCGATCGGCTTCGCCTTACCCTTGCGGGTCCTGGCGTTGGTGTGGGTGCGCTGACCGCGCACGGGCAGTTGGCGACGGTGCCGCAGCCCACGGTAACAACCAAGGTCCATCAATCGCTTGATGTTGATGGACACCTCGCGACGCAGGTCACCTTCCACCATGTAGTCGCGATCGATCGTTTCGCGGATTTGCAGGACTTCGGCGTCCGTCAACTGAGCGACACGACGGTCCGCCGGAATCGAAACCTTCTCGCAGATCTCCTCGGCCTTGGCGGAGCCAATACCATGGATGTACTGTAGCGCGATGACGACGCGCTTATTCGTGGGAATGTTGACGCCGGCTATGCGAGCCATCTTCACCGCTCCATGTCGTGCCTCGGGAAGTTGGACTTCGACGAGGCAGGGTTTACGCTCCCGAGGGAGCTCATCGTCCGCATCCGGTGGAGGCCGGCCTTCGCGGTCCGTCTTCGGGGATCTCCCGATCCAACGACGACGACAGCAAAGGCGGACGACCTCGCAGGGAGGACGCCGCCATGACGATCGTCGTTGGTTGTTCCTGTCGCTAAAGTTTTTTCGCGCACCCGTCAATCGGGAATGTACCGGCTTGGCCGATCGTCAACGATCGACGCTCATGCGTCCTGACGTTGCTTGAGGACGGCGTCGATGGCGGCGGACACGTCGTCGATCCCGGCCATGCCGTCGACGACGTGGAGGTCACCGACGCCACGGTAATAATCGGCCACGGGCGCGGTCTTCTCGCGGTAGGTCGCCAAGCGTTTGGCGAAGGCC
The DNA here is from genome assembly GCA_964235705.1 of uncultured Beijerinckiaceae bacterium. GTDB lineage: Bacteria > Pseudomonadota > Alphaproteobacteria > Rhizobiales > Beijerinckiaceae > RH-AL1. Next base: position 79,114 of record CAXSDP010000006.1, read on the forward strand.
TCGATGTTGTCGTCGTCGCGGACCGGGCCGCCGGCAGCGAGCGTTTGCGCGACGCGCTGCTCCATGCGTCGCACCAAGGCCGCCTCGTCGACGCGAAGGTCGAGCACGGCGTCGAGCTCCATCGCGTGCTGGCGCAGCAAGGTCGACAAAGCCTCCGCCTGCGCGACGGTGCGCGGGAAGCCGTCGAGTATGAAGCCGTTGGCGGCGTCCGGCTGCTCGATCCGGTCACCGATGAGGCCGATGACGATCTCGTCGGAAACGAGCTTGCCCTCGCTCATGATCGCCTGCGCCTCCCGCCCCAAAGGCGTGCGGGCGGCCACCGCGGCGCGCAGCATGTCACCCGTGGACAGCTGAGGGATACCGTACTTCGCCATGAGCCTGCTCGATTGCGTGCCCTTGCCGGCGCCGGGAGGCCCGAGCAGGATCAGTCTCATCTCCGTCTCCCCCGTCCCTTCGCCTTCTTGATCAAGCCCTCGTACTGATGGGCCTGCAAGTGGCCATGGATCTGCGCCACCGTGTCCATGGTCACGCTGACGACGATCAGCAGCGACGTGCCGCCAAAGTAGAACGGCAGGGCGGCGTAGGATATCAATATTTCGGGCAGGAGGCAGATCAAGGCGAGGTAGGCGGCACCGAGCACCGTCACGCGCATCAGCACCTTGTCGATGTACTGCGACGTCCGCTCGCCGGGCCGGATACCGGGAATGAAGCCCCCATGCTTCTTCAGGTTGTCGGCGGTCTCCTGAGGGTTGAAGACGATGGCGGTGTAGAAGAAGGCGAAGAAGACGATCAGCCCGATGTAGGCGAGCATGTAGAGGGGACGACCATGCCCGAGGTAGGTCGTCACCAAGCCCAAGATGCCGGTGCCACCATCCTTGCCCTGGGAGAAGTTGGCGATGGTCGTCGGCAGCAGCAGGAGCGAGGAGGCGAAGATCGGCGGGATGACGCCGGACGTGTTGAGCTTCAACGGCAAGAACGATGTTTGGCCCTCGTAGACGCGGTTGCCCTGCTGCCGCTTGGGATAGGTGATCAGCAGCCGGCGCTGCGCCCGCTCCATGAAGACGATGAAGGCGATCACGGCGACGGACATCACCATGACGACGAGGATGATGCTGGTCGAGATCGCGCCCTGCCGGCCGAGTTCCAGCGTGTTGGCGATCGCCGCGGGAAAGGCAGCGATGATGCCGGCGAAGATGATCAGCGAGGACCCGTTGCCGATGCCGCGCGACGTGATCTGCTCGCCGAGCCACATCAGGAACATCGTGCCGCCCATCAGGGTCAGCACCGTCGAGACCCGGAAGAACCAGCCCGGCGAGGTCACGACATGCGCCTGGCCTTCCAGCCCAACCGCGATGCCGTAGGCTTGGAAGAGGGCCAGGAAGACCGTGAGGTAGCGGGTATATTGGTTGATGACCTTGCGGCCCGCCTCACCCTCCTTCTTCAGCGTCTCCAGCGATGGGACCACGGAGGTCAGCAGCTGGATGATGATGGAGGCGGAGATGTAGGGCATGATGTTCAGGGCGAAGATCGCCATGCGCTGCACGGCACCGCCCGAGAACATGTTGAAGAGTTCGAGCACACCCTGCTTGTGGCTGGTGAAGTTCGCCTGAAACGCGGCGGGGTCGATGCCGGGCAGCGGGATGTAGGTGCCGAGTCGGTAGATGAACAGCGCACCCAGCGTGAACCAAATCCGCTTCTTGAGTTCATCCGCCTTGGCGAAGGCGCCCCAGTTCACATTTGCCGCGAGCTGTTCTGCCGCTGATGCCATCACGTGCTCCTGGATCGCTTCCTCGCCGGCCGCGCCGGGGGCGGACGCGAGTCCTCACGCGGGACGATGGCCGGATGTCGGCGGCCACGTCACGCCCTTATGCACCGACCCCCACCACGTCGGCAAGACGACGGAGGTCAGGCGACCGGCGCCGCCGGCCTCGCCTTGGTGACGCCGAGCAACTTGATGCTGCCACCCGCCTTCTGGATCGCCGCGACCGCACCCTTCGAGGCCGCCGACACTTCGAAGGTCAGCTTGGCCGAGAATTCCCCGACGCCAAGGATCTTCACGCCGTCGCGCGGCTTCGAAACGATGCCCGAGGCGATGAGGGACTCGAGCGTCACTGGCGCACCGGCATCGAGCTTTCCGGCATCGACCGCGATCTGGATACGGCCGACATTCACTTCGTTGTAGTCGTTGGAGAAGGGGTTCCAGAACCCGCGCTTCGGCAGGCGGCGATGCAGGGGCATCTGGCCACCCTCGAACCCTTTGATGGCGACGCCGGAGCGCGCCTTCTGGCCCTTGACGCCGCGTCCGCCCGTCTTACCCTTACCGGAGCCGATGCCCCGGCCGACGCGCATGCGTTCCTTCAAGGCGCCGGGATTGTCGTGGATCTCGTTGAGCTTCATGATGTCCTCCCTACCCGACCACGCGGACGAGGTGGGCGACCTTGGCGATCATGCCGCGCACCGCCGGCGTATCTTCCAGTGTGGAGCGCCGCCCGATCTTGTTCAGCTTCAGCCCAATCAGCGTGGCACGCTGCTCGGCGGGGCGGCCGATCGGGCTCCCCTTCTGCTCGATGGTCACGCTCTTGTCCGTCTTGGCCATGGTCCCGCCCCTCACGCTTCCGCCGAGACGGCTTCGGCCTCGGCACCGGGACGGCGGGCCTGCAACGTCGACACCTTGAGGTTGCGACGGGCGGCGACGGAGCGCGGCGAGTCCTCGTGCTGCAAGGCGTCGAAGGTCGCGCGGATCATGTTGTAGGGATTGGACGACCCTTGCGACTTCGCGACGACGTCGTGCATCCCGAGCGTCTCGAAGATGGCGCGCATCGGGCCACCGGCGATGATGCCGGTGCCGGCCGGAGCGGCGCGCAGGATGACGCGGCCGGCGCCGTGACGACCGTTCACGTCGTGGTGCAGGGTCCGGCCCTCGCGCAACGGCACCCGAATGAGACCGCGCTTGGCGGACTCGGTCGCCTTGCGGATGGCCTCAGGCACCTCGCGCGCCTTGCCATGGCCGAAGCCGACACGGCCTTTCTGGTCACCAACCACGACGAGCGCCGCGAAGCCGAAGCGCCGACCGCCCTTCACCACCTTGGCGACGCGGTTGATATGGACCAAACGGTCGATGAACTCGCCGTCCTGATCGTCCCTGCTGTGGCGATCGCGTCCACCGCGACCCCCTTCCCGTTCACCGGCCATCGTTTCTCTTCTCACTTGCGCGGGTGGCACGTAGCCCTGCCCGCTCGCTTCGAATCTTTTGACCGCCGCCCATCCATCTGATCATGGGTGGCCGGCACTCGCGTCCTAGAAGGATAAACCACCTTCGCGGGCGCCCTCGGCAAGCGCCTTGACGCGCCCGTGATACATGTAGCTGCCGCGATCGAACACGACGTCCGTGATGCCGGCCGCCATGGCTCGCTCCGCGATCAGCTTGCCGACGGCCGCAGCCGCCTCGACGTTCGCGCCGGTCTTCATCCCCGCGCGCTGATCCTTCTCGATCGAGGAGGCGGCGGCCAGCGTCCGACCTTCGGCGTCGTCGATGATCTGGCAGTAGATCTGCTTCGACGAGCGGAAGACCGACAACCGCGCCTTGCCATAGGCACGTGCACGGATCGACTTGCGGACGCGTGCCTTGCGGCGAGCGGTGGCTCCATTGTCCTTTGCCATAGCGCCTTACTTCTTCTTGCCTTCCTTGCGGAAGATGAACTCGTCCGAATAGCGGACACCCTTGCCTTTGTACGGCTCCGGCGGGCGCAGCGCCCGGATCTCGGAGGCGACCTGACCCACCTGACGCTTGTCGATCCCCGAGATGAGGATCTCGACGGGGCGGGGCGTCGCGATCGTGATCCCATCGGGGATCGCGAATGGGACATCGTGGCTGTAGCCGAGCGATAGTTGCAACACCTTGCCCTGGACGGCGGCCTTGTAGCCCACGCCCGTGATGTCGAGCTTGCGGGTGAAGCCGGTGGACACGCCGACGACGAGGTTGTTCACCATCGCCCGCGACATGCCCCACATCGCCTGGGCGCGCTTGGTGTCGCCACGCGGCACGACACTGACGTTGTCGTTCTCGAAGGTGACGGTCACCTCCGCCGGGCAGGTGAAATGCAGCTCGCCCTTGGCACCCTTGATCGAGACCTGCTGGCCTTCGACCTTGGCGGTGACACCCTTGGGGATGGCGACGGGTTTCTTGCCGACGCGTGACATGATGCTAATCCTTGGTGGAGCCGGTCGCGAGACCACGGCTTACATGCGACAACGGCTTAGAAGACCTTGCAGAGGACTTCCCCACCGACGTTGGCCTCGCGGGCGGCATGGTCCGCCATCACGCCCTTGGGGGTCGAGACGATGGTGATGCCGAGCCCGTTGGCGACGCGCGGCATCGCGTCCACGGCGGCGTAAACGCGACGGCCGGGCTTCGACACCCGCGATATCTCACGGATGACCGGCTGACCATCGTAGTACTTCAGCTCGATCTCGAATTCGGTGCGGCCGTTGCCGTACTCGGTCGTCGAGTAACCGCGTATGTAACCCTCCGTCTCGAGCACGTCGAGCACGTTGGCACGCAGCTTCGAGCCGGGTGTCTGCACCTTGCCCTTGCGACGCATGCCGGCGTTACGGATGCGGGTGAGCATGTCGCCCAACGGATCGTTCATGGCGCGCCCTCCTACCAGCTCGACTTGACGAGGCCGGGGATCAAACCCTTGGACCCGAGTTCGCGGAGCGCGATGCGGGACATCCTCATCTTGCGCGTGAACGCGCGCGGACGACCGGACACCTCGCAACGATTGCGGATGCGCTCGGGAGCGGAGTTCCGCGGCATCTCGGACAAGCGCAACCGCGCTTCGAAACGCTGTTCCATCGGCAGGGATTCGTTGTTCGCCGTATCCTTCAGCCGCTTGCGGCGCCCCGCATACTGCTTGACGAGCCGCATGCGCCGCTTGTTGTTTTCCACCGCGCTCTTCTTCGCCATCGATCTATCCTCTGGTTACCGCGTTTGAGTCTCGCGACTCACTGCCGGAACGGGAAATTGAACGCGCGCAGCAACGCGCGCGCCTCTTGGTCGGTCCTCGCCGTGGTGCACACGATGATGTCCATGCCGACGATCGAGTCCACCTTGTCGTAGTTGATCTCGGGGAACACGATGTGTTCCTTGATCCCCATCGCGTAGTTGCCACGCCCGTCGAAGCTCTTCGGGTTCAGTCCACGGAAGTCGCGGATGCGCGGCAGCGCGATCGTCACGAGGCGATCGAGGAACTCGTACATGCGAACCTTGCGCAATGTCACCTTCGCGCCGATCGGCATGTTCTCGCGCACCTTGAAGGTCGAGATCGCGTTCCGAGCCTTGGTGATCACCGGCTTCTGACCGGCGATGAGCGCCAAATCGCCGGCCGCGAGCGTCACCTTCTTGGTGTCGTTCACCGCCTCGCCAACGCCCATGTTGAGGACGATCTTCTCGATCGTGGGCACTTCGAGCGGGTTCTTGTAACCGAACTCCTCGATCAACTGCGCGCGCACAACCTCGTCGTAGTGCTTGCGTAGACGCGGCAGATATCCTTCCGGCACCGCGAGGCTATCGGCCGACGCGGTCTGGTAGGTCGGCGCGCCACGGCTCGCCTTCTCGGTCGGCACGGACTTGGAGTCCTTCTTCGCGCCGACATCCTTGCCGCCCTTGGCGGGGACGCCCTTGCCCTTGGGATCAGCCATCGATCAAGTCTCCGGAACGCTTGGCGAAGCGGACCTTGCGGCCGTCTTCGAGGACCTTGAAACCAACGCGCGTCGGCTTGCCGTCGCCGCCGGCGTGGGACAGGTTGGACAGGTGGATGGTCGCCTCCTTCGAGACGATGCCGGCCTCCTGCTGCGCCGACTGCTTCTGGTGTTTCTTGACGAGGTTGATCCCGCGCACCACCGCGCGCTCCTCCTTCGGCATCACCTGGAGCACCTCACCCGAGCGTCCCTTGTCACGACCGGTCAAAACGACGACGGTGTCGCCCTTCTTGATCTTCGCCGCCATCACAGGACCTCCGGCGCGAGCGAGATGATCTTCATGTGATTGCGGGCGCGCAACTCGCGCGGCACCGGCCCGAAGATGCGCGTGCCGACAGGTTCCGACTGGTTGTTGATCAGCACGGCGGCGTTGCCGTCGAAGCGGATCACGGTGCCGTCGGCGCGCTTGATGTCCTTGGCGGTGCGCACGACGACCGCCTTCATCACGTCGCCCTTCTTGACGCGGCCGCGCGGGATCGCCTCCTTGATCGAGACGACGATGATGTCACCAACGGCGGCGTAGCGGCGCTTCGACCCGCCCAGCACCTTGATGCACATCACGCGACGCGCGCCGGAATTGTCGGCGACGTCCAAATTGGTTTGTACCTGAATCATGGCCTCTGGCCTTCCTGTCAGATCGGTTTCCGACACGCCGACGCGCCCGGACTACGCCTGGTGCGGGCTGCTCCCCCGCGTTTCGATAGTATGTCGGCACGCCGCGTGCGCGTGGCCGACGTGCAACCTAGGCGGCGTCCGCCGACGGTCCGCCGCCCGGCTGCCCACCCACGGACTGCCCGACCACGATCCAGCGCTTCAGACGCGAAATCGGCCGGGTCTCCTCGATCGAGACCACGTCGCCGACCTTGTACGCTTTGACCTCGTCGTGGGCGTGGTAATTCTTCGATCGACGCACCGTCTTCTTGAGGAGCGGATGCGTGAAGCGCCGCTCGACCTTCACGACGATCGTCTTTTCCTGCTTGTCGGAGACAACCACGCCTTGGAGAACTCGTTTCGGCATTCTTCTGTGTCCTACTTGTTCGCCGCGCGCCCTTGAGCGGCGAGCGTCTTGACCCGCGCGATGTCGCGACGAACGACCCTGACGCGGCTGGTGTTCTCGAGCTGTCCGGTCGCGCGCTGGAAGCGCAGGTTGAACTGCTCCTTCTTCAGGGCCAGGATTTCCTGGTCACGCTGGTCTTCCGTCATCGTCTTGAGATCGGACAGGCGGCCCTTGGCTTTCATGTTCGATCCTCCCTATTCGGCGATGCGTTCGATGAAGCGCGTCTTGATCGGCAACTTGGCGGCGGCGAGCGTCAAGGCCTCCTTGGCGAGGCCGACCGGCACGCCGTCGAGCTCGAACATGATGCGACCCGGTGCCACCTTGCACGCCCACAGCTCGATCGCGCCCTTGCCCTTACCCATGCGGACCTCGGTCGGCTTCTTCGTCACGGGAAGGTCGGGGAAGATGCGGATCCAGACGCGGCCGGCCCGCTTCATGTGACGCGTCATGGCGCGCCGCGCCGCCTCGATCTGCCGAGCGGTGATGCGCTCCGGCTCCATCGCCTTGAGGCCGAACTGACCGAAGTTGAGGTCCGTGCCGCCCTTCGAAGCGCCGCTGATGCGCCCCTTGAACGCCTTCCGGAACTTGGTTTTCTTTGGTTGAAGCATCGTTGTCAGCTTTCGCTATGAGGGGCGTCAGGCCGCGTCGCGGTCGCGGTCACGCCGCTGACGGCGCTCGCCGCCCGAATGGTCCTGCTCGGCCATCTTGCGATCCTGCGCCATCGGATCGTGCTCGAGGATCTCCCCTTTGAAGATCCACACCTTGATGCCGCAGGTGCCATAGGCGGTGTGCGCGGTCGCGGTGCCATAATCGACATCGGCACGCAGCGTGTGCAGCGGCACCCTACCCTCGCGATACCATTCGAGGCGCGCGATCTCGGCGCCGCCGAGCCGGCCGGAGCAGTTGATGCGGATACCTTCCGCGCCGAGCCGCATCGCCGACTGCACCGCGCGCTTCATCGCGCGGCGGAACGCGACACGACGCTCCAACTGCTGCGCGATCGAATCCGCGACCAGGACAGCATCGACCTCGGGCTTGCGCACCTCGACGATGTTGATGACCACTTCGGAATCCGTCATCTTGGCGACGAGCTTGCGGATCTTGTCGATGTCGGCGCCCTTCTTGCCGATGACAACACCCGGACGCGCCGAGTGGATGGTCACGCGGCACTTCTTATGCGGTCGCTCGATGATGATCTTGGACACCGCCGCCTGCTTCAGCGTCTTCATCAGCGCTTCGCGGATCGCGATATCCTCGTGCAGCAACCGGGCGTAATCGTTCTTGCCGGCGAACCAGCGAGAGTCCCACGTCCGGTTGATGCCGAGCCGCAAGCCGATCGGATTGACCTTCTGTCCCATCGTCGTCTCCTCAGGCCGCGCGCTTGTCAGGTTGGGCTTCGACCTCGCGCACGACGATGGTCAAATTGGCGAAGGGTTTCTCGATGCGTCCAGCGCGCCCACGCGCCCGCGGGCTGAAGCGTTTCATCACAAGCGCCTTACCCACGTGAGCCTCAGCGACGACCAGGTCGTCGACATCGAGGTCGTGGTTGTTCTCCGCGTTGGCGATCGCGCTCTCCAGCGTCTTGCGGACATCGAGCGCGATCCGCTTGCGAGAGAACTCGAGATCGGCCAGCGCCGTCTCGACCTTCTTGCCACGGATTAATTGCGCGAGGAGGTTGAGCTTCTGCGGACTGATGCGGAGCATCCGGCAGACCGCCTTCGCCTCGTTCTCCTTGAGGGAGCGGGGTGTCTTCTGCTTGGACATCTCAGCCCCTCTTGGCTTTCTTGTCGGCGGCGTGACCCTGGAAGGTCCGCGTCGGCGAGAATTCGCCAAGCTTATGGCCGATCATGTCTTCCGTGACGATCACCGGCACATGCTTGTGACCATTGTAGACGCCGAAGGTCAGCCCCACGAACTGGGGCAGGATGGTGGATCGACGGCTCCAGGTCTTGATGACCTCCGAGCGCTTCGAGCCCCGGGCGGTTTCCGCCTTCTTCAGCATGTAGCCGTCGACGAACGGACCTTTCCAGATGGATCGCGTCATGATCAGCCCTTCTTCTTGCTCTTGTGACGCGACGTCACGATGAACTTGTCCGTCGCCTTGTTCGCTCGGGTCTTCTTGCCCTTCGTGGGCTTGCCCCAGGGCGTGACGGGATGGCGACCGCCCGAGGTGCGCCCCTCGCCGCCACCGTGGGGATGATCGACCGGATTCATGGTCACGCCGCGATTGTGCGGACGCCGGCCGAGCCAGCGCGACCGCCCGGCCTTGCCGATCGACGCATTCATGTGGTCGGGATTGGAAACCGCGCCGACCGTACCGAAGCATTGGCCGTGGATGAGGCGTTGCTCGCCCGAGTTCAGGCGGACGATGACGTAACCCTGATCACGGCCGACCACCTGGGCGTAGGTGCCGGCGGACCGCACCATCGCCGCGCCCTTGCCGATCTTCATCTCCACGTTGTGGACGATGGTGCCGACCGGCATGTTGGCAAGAGCCATCGCGTTACCGGGCTTCACGTCCACCTGGTTGCCGGACACCACATCGTCACCGACCTGCAACCGCTGCGGGGCGATGATGTAGCTCTGCTCCCCGTCGGTGTACTCGATCAGCGCGATGAAGGACGACCTGTTCGGATCATACTCGATCCGCTGCACCTTGGCCGGCACGTCGAGTTTGCGACGTTTGAAGTCGATGATGCGATAGGCCTGCTTATGCCCACCACCGCGAAAACGGACGGTGACCCGTCCCGTGTTGTTGCGTCCGCCAGCAGAGTGCTGGCCTTCCGTCAAATGCTTGACGGGCTTGCCCTTGTAAAGGCCGCTACGGTCGACGATGACGAGCTGTCGAAGGCTCGGCGTGACCGGATTGAACGTCTTGAGTGCCATCGTTGTTCTCTCAAAGACCCGTCGTGACGTCGATGCGATCACCGTCGGCCAAGGTGACGACGGCCTTCTTCAGATCCGACTGCTGGCCGCGCACGCCCTTGAAGGTTTTGCGCTTACCCTTCCGGATGAGCGTGTTCACCGCCAGCACCTTCACGTCGAACAGCCGCTCGATCGCCGTCTTGATCTCGGTCTTGTTCGCGTCCTTGCGGACCTTGAAGACGACTTGATTGCGTTCGGAGGCGATCGTCGCCTTCTCCGTGATCACCGGAGACAAGACGATGTCGTAATGGCGCGCCTCGATCGTCGCCTTAGCTGTCGTGGCTTTGGCCGCACTCATCGGAACCGCGCCTCCAGCGCTTCAACAGCCGCGCGCGTCAGAACGAGCTTCTCGCGGCGCAGGATGTCGTAGACGTTGATGCCCTGGATCGGCAGGACGTCGATGTTGGGGATGTTGCGGGCGGCGAGCACGAAATTCGCTTCGGGCTCGGCGCCGTCGATGATCAGGGCGTTCATCAGGCCGAGGGTGGAGAAATTCGCGCGCAACGCCTTGGTCTTGGCTTCCGCCAGCGACGCGTCGGCCCAGATGACGATGCCACCATCCTTGGCCTTGGCGGACAACGCGTGCTTCAGCGCGAGCACCCGCACCTTCTTGGGCAAGTCATGGGCGTGGTCACGCGACACCGGGCCATGCGCCTTACCGCCGCCGCGAAATTGCGGGGCGCGTGCCGACCCATGACGGGCACCACCGGACCCCTTCTGCTTGCCGAGCTTCTTGCCCGTGCGCCAGATGTCGGCGCGCCCCTTGGCCTGATGAGTGCCGGCGCGCCTCTTGGCGAGCTGGTAGCGGACCATGCGGGCGATCAGATCCTGACGAGGGACGAGACCGAAAATGGCGTCGTCCAGCTCGATCGTGGCGTCCACGCCCTCGCGGGCGGCGCCGTCGTGCGATGTGATATCGAGTTTCATCAGGTCAGGCCTCAGCAGCCGGCACCGCGGCCGTCTCGTTCGTCACGGGGGTGGGAGTGTCCTGACCATCATGATCGTTCGCTACACGGAACTTGCCAGGCTGCGGCACGTCCTTGGGCAACGCCTTCTTGATGGCGTCACGCACGAAGATCCAGCCGCCGGCCGTCCCGGGAACGGCGCCCTCGACCAGAATCAGGCCGCGCTCGACATCGGTCTGCACGACGCGCAGGTTGAGCGTGGTCACGCGGTCGGTGCCCATGTGCCCGGCCATCTTCTTGTTCTTGAACGTCTTACCGGGATCCTGACGACCACCGGTCGAGCCGTGCGAGCGATGGGAGATCGATACGCCGTGCGTGGCGCGCAGACCGCCAAAGTTCCACCGCTTCATCGGGCCGGCGAAGCCCTTGCCCATCGACGTCCCGGTGACGTCGACGAACTGACCGGGGATGAAGTGATCGGCGGTGATCTCCGCCCCCACCGGCAACAAACCCTCGGCCGGCACGCGAAACTCGGCGAGCTTCATCTTCGGCTCGACCTTGGCGATCGCGAACCGGCCACGCTCGGCCTTGGACACGTTCTTGACCTTCGCGTGGCCGATCCCGAGCTGCACGGCCGTATAACCGTTGAGTTCCTGCGTCCGGTGAGCCACGACCTGGCAACCGTCGACCTTCAGAACAGTGACCGGCACATGCTCACCGGTGTCGGTAAACACCCGCGTCATGCCGACCTTCTGTGCGATGACACCTGACCGCATTCTTCAAATCCTCCGGAGGCGCCGCTTGGCGTAGCTCCGCACCTGGAATTACAGCTTGATCTCGACGTCCACGCCGGCGGCGAGATCGAGCTTCATGAGGGCATCGACCGTCTGGGGGGTCGGGTCCACGATATCCAGCACGCGCTTATGCGTCCTGATCTCGAACTGCTCGCGCGACTTCTTGTCGACGTGGGGCGAGCGGTTCACCGTGAACTTCTCGATCTTCGTCGGCAGCGGGATGGGGCCGCGCACCTGCGCCCCCGTCCTACGCGCCGTCGAAACGATCTCCTTCGTCGACGAGTCGAGGACTCGGTGATCGAAGGCTTTCAGACGGATCCGGATGTTCTGGCCGTTCATCGCGTTCTCTTTTCTTGTTCGACCAGGTCGGCCGGCCTAGCCGATCACGCGGTGATGGCGGCGACGACGCCGGCACCCACCGTGCGACCGCCTTCGCGAATGGCGAAGCGCAGCTTCTCCTCCATCGCGATCGGGACGATCAGCTCGACATCCATCGTGACGTTGTCACCGGGCATCACCATCTCGGTGCCTTCCGGCAGGGTGCACACGCCGGTCACGTCCGTCGTACGGAAGTAGAACTGCGGACGGTAGTTGGTGAAGAAGGGCGTGTGGCGACCACCCTCGTCCTTGGTGAGGATGTAGGCCTCGGCCTTGAACTTGGTGTGGGGCTTCACCGTACCCGGCTTGCAAAGCACCTGGCCGCGCTCGACGTCCTCGCGCTTGGTGCCGCGCAGCAGCGCGCCGATGTTGTCGCCGGCCTGGCCCTGGTCGAGCAGCTTGCGGAACATCTCGACGCCGGTGACGGTGGTCTTGACGGTCGGCTTCAGTCCGACGATCTCGATCTCCTCACCCACCTTGACGATGCCGCGCTCGACGCGGCCGGTGACGACGGTACCGCGACCCGAGATCGAGAACACGTCCTCGACCGGCATCAGGAAGGGCAGGTCGAGCGGACGCGCCGGCTGCGGGATGTAGGAGTCGACCGTTTCCATCAGCTTGAGGACGGCGTCGTGGCCGATCTCCGGCTGCTTGTTCTCGAGCGCGCAGAGCGCCGAGCCCTTGGTGATCGGGATGTCGTCGCCGGGGAAGTCGTACTTGGAGAGGAGTTCGCGCACTTCCAATTCGACGAGTTCGAGAAGCTCCTCGTCGTCGACCATGTCGACCTTGTTCATGAACACGACGAGGGCCGGCACGCCGACCTGACGGGCGAGCAGGATGTGCTCGCGGGTCTGCGGCATCGGGCCGTCGGCGGCCGACACGACCAGGATCGCGCCATCCATCTGGGCGGCGCCGGTGATCATGTTCTTCACGTAGTCGGCGTGGCCGGGGCAATCGACGTGGGCGTAGTGTCGATTCTTGGTCTCATACTCGACGTGGGCGGTCGAGATGGTGATACCGCGGGCCTTCTCCTCAGGCGCCTTGTCGATCTGGTCATAGGCGGTGTAGGTCGCGCCGCCGGACTCGGCGAGCACCTTGGTGATCGCCGCCGTCAGGGAGGTCTTGCCGTGGTCGACGTGACCGATCGTGCCGATGTTGCAGTGCGGCTTGCTCCGCGAGAACTTCTCTTTTCCCATCGTAGGGCTCCTTTAAAAAACGTGCTGCTTGGGGTGGGAGGTGGTCGATCAGGCGTATTTCGCTTGGACCTTGGCCGCCTCGTTCGCCGGCACCTGCTCGTAATGGTCGAACTGCATGGTGTAGTTCGCCCGGCCCTGACTGAACGACCGAAGCTGATTGACGTACCCGAACATGTTGGCGAGCGGCACCATCGCGTTGATGACGACGGCGTTGCCCCGCATGTCCTGGCCTTGGACCTGCCCGCGCCGGCCGAGCAGGTCACCCATGACCGAACCGGTGTAATCCTCCGGCGTCGTGACTTCGACCTTCATGATCGGCTCGAGCAGCACCGAGCCACCCTCGCGCAACGCCTCGCGGAACGCGGCGCGTGACGCGATCTCGAAGGCCAGCACGGACGAGTCGACGTCGTGGAACGCGCCGTCGATCAATGTCGCCTTGACGTCCACCACGGGGAAACCGGCCAGCACGCCCGAGCCCATGACCGAGTTGATCCCCTTCTCGACGCCCGGGATGAACTCCTTGGGCACCGAACCGCCGACGATCTTCGACTCGAAGGCCGTGCCAGCGCCAGCCTCGTTGGGCTCGAACACGATCTTCACGCGGGCGAACTGGCCCGTACCGCCGGTTTGCTTCTTGTGCGTGTAGTCCTTCTCCACCCGCTTCGTCAGCTTCTCGCGATAAGCCACCTGCGGCGCGCCGATGTTGGCGTCGACCTTGTAGGTCCGACGCAGGATGTCGACCTTGATGTCCAGGTGAAGCTCGCCCATCCCCTTCAGGATGGTCTGGCCGGACTCCTGGTCCGTCGACACGCGGAACGAGGGATCCTCCGCCGCCAGCTTCGACAGGGCGACACCGAGCTTCTCCTGATCGGCCTTGGACTTCGGCTCGATCGCGATCTCGATGACCGGCTCGGGGAACTCCATGCGCTCCAGGATGACGGGCTTGCCCACGTCGCACAACGTGTCGCCGGTGCGGGTGTCCTTGAGACCGGCGAGCGCGACGATGTCGCCCGAATAGGCTTCCTTGATGTCCTCACGATTGTTCGCGTGCATCAGCAGCATGCGGCCGATGCGCTCGCGCTTCTCCTTGGTCGAGTTCATCACGCCGGTGCCGGACTCGATGTGCCCGGAATAAACGCGGGCGAAGGTGATCGTGCCGACGAAGGGATCGTCCATGATCTTGAAGGCGAGCATGGAGAAGGGCTCGCTGTCGTCGGCGTGGCGCAGCACCTCATCCCCGGTGTTCACGTCGACGCCCTTGATCGCCTCGACGTCGAGCGGGGATGGCAGGTACTCGACGACCGCGTCGAGCAAGGGTTGGACGCCCTTGTTCTTGAAGGCCGAGCCGCACAGGATCGGGATGAAGCTGATGTCGCGGACCGCCTTGCGGATCAGGCGGTGCAAGGTCGGCTCGTCCGGCATGGTGCCGTCGAAGAACGCGGAAAGGACGTCGTCGTCGAGTTCCACCGCCGCCTCGATGAGCGTCGCGCGATATTCCTCGGCCTGCGCCCGCAACGCCTCGGGAATGTCCTCGTCGTGATACTTGGCGCCAAGCGCCTCGTCCTCCCACACGACCGCCTTCATGCGAACGAGATCGATGATGCCCTTGAAGTCGTTCTCCGAACCGATCGGCAGTTGGATGCAGACGGGACGACCGCCCACCTTCGTGCGGATCTCCTCGACGCAGCGGAAGAAGTCGGCGCCGATCTTGTCCATCTTGTTGACGAACACGACGCGCGGCACGCCATACTTGTCGGCTTGGCGCCACACCGTCTCGGTCTGCGGCTCCACGCCCTGGTTGCCGTCGAGCACGCAGACGGCGCCGTCGAGCACGCGCAACGAACGCTCGACCTCGATGGTGAAATCGACATGGCCGGGCGTGTCGATGATGTTGAGGCGCTTGCCCTTCCAGGCGGTCGTCGTCGCGGCGGACGTGATCGTGATGCCGCGTTCCTGCTCCTGCTCCATCCAGTCCATCGTCGCGGCGCCATCATGGACTTCGCCGATCTTGTGGGACTTGCCGGAATAGAACAGGATTCGCTCTGTCGTCGTCGTCTTACCGGCGTCGATATGGGCCATGATGCCGAAGTTGCGATAGTCTTCGATCGGGTGGCTGCGAGGCATCGGAAGGGATCCTAATGAGAAGCGCGGACGCGCTTCACTTTGAGGGCGTTACCAGCGGTAGTGCGAAAAGGCACGGTTGGCTTCCGCCATCCGGTGCGTGTCTTCCCGCTTCTTCACGGCGTTACCGCGATTGTTCGCGGCGTCCAGCAACTCGGCGGACAGGCGGTCGACCATGGTCTTATCGTTGCGTCCACGCGCGGCGGTGATCAGCCAGCGGATCGCCAGCGCTTGGCGACGCTCCAGGCGAACCTCGACCGGCACCTGGTAGGTCGCGCCGCCGACACGCCGCGACCGGACCTCGATCGCCGGCGCGACGTTCTCGAGCGCCTGCTTGAACAAGGGCAGCGGCTCGGCCCGCGCCTTACGCTCGACCTCTTCGAAGGCGCCATAGACGATGGCCTCGGCGACCGACTTCTTCCCGTCATACATGATGGAGTTCATGAACTTCGTCACGATGACGTCATGGTACTTCGCGTCGGGGATGATCTCGCGCTTCTCGGCGCTGTGGCGGCGGGACATGGCTGGCCTTTACCTTACTTGGGACGCTTGGCGCCGTACTTGGAGCGGCGCTGCCTACGGTTCTTCACACCTTGGGTATCGAGAACGCCGCGCAGGATATGGTAGCGGACGCCGGGCAGGTCCTTGACGCGACCGCCGCGGATCATCACCACCGAATGCTCTTGGAGGTTATGGCCCTCGCCCGGAATGTAGCCGATGACCTCGAAACCGTTCGTGAGACGGACCTTGGCAACCTTGCGAAGCGCCGAGTTGGGCTTCTTCGGCGTGGTCGTGTAAACGCGGGTGCAAACGCCGCGTTTCTGCGGACACGCCTCGAGGTGACGAGCCTTCTCGCGGTAGGTGCTCGCCACGCGAGGCTTGCGGATCAGCTGGCTGATTGTCGGCATATCAATCCCGTCGGCCTCTTGCGAGCGACGAGCTTGGTGGCCGCCAGCTCGCGCATGAATGTCGTGTACCTGAACGCCGACAAACAACACCATCGGCCTCGCGGCTCCTGGTGTTGGTTCCGAGGCAGAGGATCCCGGAAACCGGGCTCGTGCTTTCCGGCATCGAACGCGAAGCGTGCGATGAAAGGACGTCGCAGTCGTTGAAACCGACAGCGTTTAGATCCCGATGCTTTCCAGCGCGTCGCCGGAAACAGATGATCTACGGCCTGTCGAAAGTTGTCGGAACCTAGAAGGACCTTACGGTTCCGTCAACCCCGTTTCAGCATCGTGCCGCCCTCACACGATCGAAATGACGAGCGGGTACGTCGGTCGGACCGATCGACCATGAGGCTTTTGTCCGATCGAGGGAGGGCCCGCATGGAGCCCTCCCCCGCTTGTCCACGCCCCTTCAAGGACGTGCGCTTCACTCCGCCGCCGGCAGCGCCGGCAGGTCGACCGGGGTCGGCTGCTCGGCGTTGGCGGCGATGATCATCTCGTCGCGGGTCGCGGCGATCTTCCGGAGCTTGGCCATCGCCGCGCCGGTCCCGGCCGGGATGAGCCGGCCGACGATCACGTTCTCCTTCAAGCCTTCCAGCGTGTCGGCCTTCCCGTTGACCGCCGCCTCGGTGAGGACGCGGGTGGTTTCCTGGAACGACGCGGCGGAGATGAACGAACGCGTCTGCAGCGACGCCTTCGTGATGCCGAGCAGCACCGGGGTGCCGACGGCGATCTTGCCGCCCTCCTCCAACGCCTTGGCGTTGGCCGCCTCGAGGTCGTACTGGTCGACCTGCTCGCCGTTGAGGAAATCGGTGTCACCGGGGTCGGTGATGTCGACCTTCTGCAGCATTTGCCGGACGATGACCTCGATGTGCTTGTCGTTGATCGACACGCCCTGCAGCCGGTAAACCTCCTGGATCTCGTTGACGAGGTAGGCGGCGAGTTCCTCCACGCCCTTGATCGCCAGGATGTCGTGCGGCGCCGGGTTGCCATCGACGATGTAGTCACCCTTCTCCACGACGTCGCCGTCCTGGAGATGGATGTGCTTCCCCTTGGGGATCAGGTACTCGACCGGCTCGCCGGCCGGCGTCCCATCCTGCCCCTCGTGCGGCACGATCGAGAGCCGCGTCTTATTCTTGTAGTCCTTGCCGAACTGCACCGTGCCCGAAGCTTCCGCGATGATCGCGTGGTCCTTGGGGCGGCGCGCCTCGAACAGTTCCGCCACGCGCGGCAGACCGCCGGTGATGTCGCGGGTCTTGGCGGAGTCCATCGAGATGCGCGCGATGATGTCGCCCGCCTTCACGGTGCCGCCGGGATCGACGCCGATGATGGAGTCGACCGGCAGGATGTAGCGGGCCTCGCCACCGCGCTGCAGCTTGAGGATCTTGCCGTCGGGACCCTTCACCACCATCGCCGGCTTGAGCGTCGACGAACGCTGGTTGAGGCGCCAATCGATGACCATGCGCTTGGCGATACCGGTCGCCTCGTCGATGGTTTCCGTCAACGAGCCGCCCTCGACGAGATCCTCGAAGCCGATGACGCCGTCCACCTCGGTCATGATCGGCCGGGTGTAGGGGTCCCACTCCGCCAGGCGCTGGCCGCGCTTGACCTTGTCGCCGGTGTCGACCTTGAGGCGCGCGCCATACTGGACGCGGTGGACCGCCCGCTCGGCGCCGTCCGGCCCCTCGATGACGATCGCCACGTTGCGCGCCATGACCATCAGGTCACCCTCGCCGTTGCGGGCAATGTGCGGGTTCCTGATCTTCACCGCGCCGTCGAAATTCGACTCGATGAAGGACGAGTCGGCGATCTGCGCCGCGCCGCCGATGTGGAAGGTGCGCATGGTGAGCTGCGTACCCGGCTCCCCGATCGATTGCGCCGCGATGACGCCGACCGCCTCGCCCATGTTGACCGGCGTGCCGCGGGCGAGATCGCGCCCGTAGCACATGCCGCACACGCCGTTCTTAGCCTCGCAGGTCAGCACGGACCGGATCTTCACCTCCTGGATCCCGGCCGCGTTGATGCGGTCCATGTGCCATTCCTCGATCATCGTGCCGGCGGCCACGATCACCGTTCCGTCCGCCTCCAGCAGGTCCTCGGTCGTGGTGCGTCCGAGGATGCGGGTGGCGAGCGAGGCGACGATCGTCCCGGCATCGATGATGGCGCGCATCTTGATGCCGTTCGACGAGCCGCAGTCCGTCATGGTGATGATCGAGTCCTGCGCCACGTCGACGAGGCGGCGGGTCAGGTAGCCGGAGTTCGCCGTCTTCAGCGCGGTGTCCGCGAGGCCCTTGCGGGCACCGTGGGTCGAGTTGAAGTATTCGAGGACGGTCAAGCCTTCCTTGAAGTTCGAGATGATCGGCGTCTCGATGATCTCGCCCGACGGCTTGGCCATCAGGCCGCGCATCGCGGCGAGCTGCTTCATCTGGGTCGGCGAACCGCGCGCGCCCGAGTGGCTCATCATGTAGATGGAGTTGATCGGCTTATCGCGGCCGATGTCGTCCTTCTGCACCGTCGAGATGCGCACCATCATCTCCTCGGCGAGCTTGTCCGAGCACTTCGCCCAAGCATCGACGACCTTGTTGTACTTCTCGCCCTGGGTGATCAGGCCGTCGTTGTACTGCTGCTCGTACTCCTTCGCGAGAGCGGAGGTGTCGGCGATGATCTTCGGCTTGGTCTCGGGCACCACCATGTCGTCCTTGCCGAACGAGATGCCGGCCTTGAACGCCTCGCGGAAGCCGAGCGCCATGATGCGGTCGCAGAAGATCACCGTCTCCTTCTGCCCGCATTGGCGGTAGACGATGTCGATCATCCCCGAGATCTCCTTCTTCGTCATCAGCCTGTTGGCGACGTCGAAGGGGATCTTGCGGTGCTTGGGCAGGAGCTTGCCCAGGATCATGCGGCCGGGCGTCGTGTCGAAGATCTTCGCCACGCGGTTGCCGTCGGCGTCGTAGGTCCAGGCGCGACCCTTGATCCTGGTGTGCAGCGTAACGGCTTTGGCCTGCAACGCCGCCTCGATCTCACCCATGTCCGAGAACACGCCGCCCGACGCCGCCTTGTCCTTGGAGGCGGCCGTGTACTGCCCGACCTCCCCGTCGCGCATCAGCGAGACGTAGTAGAGGCCAAGCACGATATCCTGCGACGGCACGATGATCGGCTGCCCGTTGGCCGGGTGCAGGATGTTGTTGGTCGACATCATCAGCACGCGGGCTTCCAGCTGCGCCTCCAGCGAGAGCGGCACGTGCACGGCCATCTGGTCGCCGTCGAAATCGGCGTTGAAGGCGGCGCAGACGAGCGGGTGCAGCTGGATCGCCTTGCCCTCGATCAGCTTCGGCTCGAAGGCCTGGATACCGAGCCGGTGCAGCGTCGGCGCGCGGTTCAGCATCACCGGATGCTCGCGGATCACCTCGTCGAGGATGTCCCAAACCTCCGGCTTCTCCTTCTCGACGAGCTTCTTCGCCTGCTTGACGGTGGCCGACAGGCCCTTGGCGTCGAGGCGCGAGTAGATGAACGGCTTGAACAGCTCCAGCGCCATCTTCTTCGGCAAGCCGCACTGGTGCAGCTTCAGCTCGGGGCCGACCACGATCACGGAGCGGCCGGAATAGTCCACGCGCTTGCCGAGCAGGTTCTGGCGGAACCGGCCCTGCTTGCCCTTCAGCATGTCGGCGAGGGACTTCAGCGGGCGTTTGTTGGCGCCGGTGATGACGCGGCCGCGCCGACCGTTGTCGAACAGCGCGTCGACCGCCTCCTGAAGCATGCGCTTCTCGTTGCGGATGATGATGTCGGGCGCGCGCAGGTCGATCAACCGCTTCAGGCGGTTGTTGCGGTTGATGACGCGGCGGTAAAGGTCGTTGAGGTCCGAGGTCGCGAAGCGGCCACCGTCGAGCGGCACGAGCGGGCGCAGGTCCGGCGGGATCACCGGCACCTCGGTCAAGATCATCCATTCCGGCTTGTTACCGGAGTGCATGAAGGCTTCGATGATCTTCAGGCGCTTGGCGAGCTTCTTCGGCTTGAGCTCGGTGGTCGCCTCGGAAATCTCCACCTTGAGGCGCTCGGCGATGCCGGCGAGGTCCATGTGGCGCAGGATTTCGCGGATCGCCTCGGCGCCGATCAGCGCGGTGAAGCTGTCCTGGCCATATTCGTCCTGCGCGCGGAGGTAATCCTCCTCGTTGAGGAGCTGACGGTCCTTCAGAGGGGTGAGGCCCGGATCAAGGACGATGTAGGACTCGAAATACAGGATGCGCTCGAGGTCCTTGAGCGGCATGTCGAGCAACAGGCCGATGCGGGACGGCAGGGACTTCAGGAACCAGATGTGGGCGACCGGGGCGGCGAGGGAGATGTGGCCCATGCGCTCGCGACGGACCCGCGACAGGGTCACCTCGACGCCGCACTTCTCGCAGATGACGCCCTTGTACTTCATGCGCTTGTACTTGCCGCACAGGCACTCGTAGTCCTTGATCGGCCCGAAGATGCGGGCGCAGAACAGGCCGTCGCGCTCGGGCTTGAACGTCCGATAGTTGATGGTCTCGGGCTTCTTGATCTCGCCGAACGACCACGACAGGATCTTCTCCGGGCTCGCGATGGAGATCTGGATCTGGTCGAAGGTTTGCGGCTGGACGACCGGATTGAAGAGATTCATCACCTCTTGGTTCATGGTCTTCTCCTGGTGCGCGCTCGGCCGGTCCCAGTGGGACGCTCGGCTCGGCGCTAGGAACATCGAATCGTTTGTGCGCGTCCCGTGAGCGACGCGGTGGGGCGCGCGCCGGACCTGGAGTCCGGGCGCGCGCCCACTCGTTTGGCGAGGCTTACTCGGCCGCCTTGGCGGTCGGCGGCAGCTCCTCGAGCGGCTTCGGCGCGTTGTTCAACTCGACGTTGAGGCCGAGCGAGCGCATCTCCTTGACCAGCACGTTGAAGGACTCCGGGATGCCGGACTCGAACGTGTCGTCGCCACGCACGATCGACTCGTACACCTTGGTGCGACCGGCCACGTCGTCCGACTTCACCGTCAGCATCTCCTGCAGGGTGTAGGCGGCGCCGTAAGCCTCCAGTGCCCAAACCTCCATCTCGCCGAAGCGCTGACCGCCGAACTGCGCCTTGCCGCCCAGGGGCTGCTGCGTGACGAGGGAGTACGGACCGATCGAGCGGGCGTGGATCTTGTCGTCGACGAGGTGATGGAGCTTCAGCATATATATGTAGCCGACCGTCACCTTGCGATCGAACACGTCGCCGGTCCGCCCATCGTACAGGCTGGACTGGCCCGAGCCATCGAGCCCGGCCTGCTCCAGCATCAGCACGATGTCCTTCTCGCGCGCGCCGTCGAACACCGGCGTGGCGATCGGCACGCCGCGACGCAGGTTCTCCGCCACCTCGACCACCGTCTCGTCATCCAGATCCGCCAAGCCTTCGCCGCTGTCGCCGTAGAGTTCCTTGAGCTTGGCCCTGATCGGCGCCGTATCGTTGGACTTCAGGTAGGCGTTGACCGCCTTGGACACCTGCTTGCCGAGGCCGGCGCAGGCCCAGCCCAGGTGCGTCTCCAGGATTTGCCCGACGTTCATGCGGCTCGGCACGCCGAGCGGGTTCAGCACGATGTCGACCGGCGTCCCGTCGGCGAGGAAGGGCATGTCCTCCTGCGGCACGATCTTGGACACCACGCCCTTGTTGCCGTGGCGACCGGCCATCTTGTCGCCCGGCTGGATCTTGCGTTTCACCGCGACGAAGACCTTGGCCATCTTCATCACGCCGGGCGGCAGCTCGTCGCCGCGCTGCAGCTTCTCGACCTTGTCGAGGAAGCGGCTTTCGAGCCCCTTCTTCGCCTCGTCGTACTGCTTCCGCATGGCCTCGACCTCGGCCATGGTGGCGTCGTCGTCGAGGGCGAACATCCACCATTGCGAGCGGGGGTACTCGTCGACGATCGCCTTCGAGAGCACGGTGTCGCGCTTGAACCCCTTGGGACCGGCGATCGCCTTCTGCCCGGAGAACAGGCCGACGAGGCGCCCATAGACGTTGCGATCGAGGATGGCGAGCTCGTCGTCGCGGTCCTTGGCGAGGCGCTCGATCTCCTCGCGCTCGATCGCCTGGGCGCGCTCGTCCTTGTCCACGCCGTGGCGATTGAACACGCGCACCTCGACGATCGTGCCCTGTACGCCTGGCGGCACGCGGAGCGACGTGTCGCGGACGTCGGACGCCTTCTCGCCGAAGATGGCGCGGAGCAGCTTCTCCTCCGGCGTCATCGGGCTCTCGCCCTTGGGCGTGATCTTGCCGCACAGGATGTCGCCGGCCTGCACCTCGGCACCGATGTAGACGATGCCGGCCTCGTCGAGGTTCTTCAGCGCCTCCTCCGACACGTTGGGGATGTCGCGCGTGATCTCCTCCGGCCCGAGCTTGGTGTCGCGAGCCATCACCTCGAACTCGTCGATGTGGATGGAGGTGAACACGTCGTCCTTGACGATGCGCTCGTTGAGGAGGATCGAATCCTCGAAGTTGTAGCCGTTCCACGGCATGAACGCGACAAGCACGTTGCGGCCGAGCGCGAGGTCGCCAAGGTCCGTGGAGGGACCATCGGCGAGTATCTCGCCCTTGCGGACGAAGTCGCCGACGCGCACCAGCGGCTTCTGGTTGACGCAGGTCGACTGGTTCGAGCGCTGGAACTTCATCAACCGGTAGATGTCGACCCCGGGGCGACCGGCGCTGGTCTCCTCGGTGGCGCGGACGACGACGCGCGTGGCGTCGATCTGGTCGACGTAGCCGGCGCGGCGCGCGGCGATGGCGGCGCCGGAGTCGCGGGCGACGATCGCCTCCATGCCGGTCCCGACCAGCGGCGCGTCGGCCTTCACGAGCGGCACGGCCTGGCGCTGCATGTTGGAGCCCATCAGCGCGCGGTTGGCGTCGTCGTTCTCGAGGAACGGGATGAGCGCGGCGGCGACCGACACGAGTTGCTTGGGCGAGACGTCCATGAAGTCGACCTTCTCGCGCTGCACCATCATGACGTCACCGGAGTGACGGCAGACGATCAGGTCCTCCTTCAGCGAGTGGGTCTCGTCCATCGGCGCGTCGGCCTGGGCGACGTAGTACTTGCTCTCCTCCATCGCCGACAGGTAGACGACATCCATCGTCACCTGCCCTTCCTTGACGCGGCGGTAGGGGCTCTCGATGAACCCGTACTTGTTGACGCGGGCGAAGGTCGCGAGCGAGTTGATGAGGCCGATGTTCGGGCCTTCCGGCGTCTCGATCGGGCAGATGCG
>CAXSDP010000007.1:0-10011 GCA_964235705.1 uncultured Beijerinckiaceae bacterium
GGGCGACAAGGGCAAGTACACGGACAAGCAGAAGCGCAAGGCCGAACACATCGCCGACGGCTACGAGGCGCGCGGCGTCCCCGACGAGGAGGCGGAGCGCCGGGCCTGGGCGACGGTCAACAAGGACGACGGCGGCGGCAACAAGTCGGGATCGGGACGCGCGACGCGTACCGGCCATCCCGCCGCGCATCGCGGGGGCGCCGCGTCGGCCGCCCGGCCGGCGGCGGACAGGTCGGCGGCGGCCAGGAAGGGGGCGGCGACACGCAAGCGCAACGCCGCCGCCAAGACCGGCGGTTCCCAGGCTTGAGGGTCAGCCGGGACCACCCGTGAAATCCGAGCGGGGCTCGCTGGCGAAGTAGACCAGCGCCAGCAGCGGGAACAGCAGGCCGACCAGGCTCGCCGCCGTCCAACCTCCAAGCGCGAAGGCCCAGCCGGCGGCGAAGGATCCGGCGGCACCACCCAGGAAGAACAGGGCGAGGTAGAGCCCGTTGAGCCGGCCGCGCGCTTCCGGCCCCAGGGCGAAGATCTCGCGTTGCCCGACCACGAGGTTCGCGGCGACCGCGACGTCGAGCATCAGCGCGGCGACGACCAGCAGCGGCCATGACGTCAGGGCGCCGCCGACGAGCGCGACGAGGAAGGCGAGCAGGCCGCACGCCAGGGCGAGGATGGTGACCCGCCGGGTATGGCCGGCGTCCGCCGCCCGCCCGGCCCAAGGGGACACGAGCGCGCCGCCGGCCCCGACCAGCGCGAACAGGCCGATGCCGACCTGCGTGAAACCGAAGCGCGGCCCTTCCAACAGCAACGGAACCGCCGTCCAGAACAAGCTGAAGGCGCCGAACATCGCCGCCTGGTAGCCGCCCCGGCGACGCAGCACCACCGTCCCCGCGAGCAGGGGACCGAGCGAGCGGAGCACCCGCCCGTAGGACATGCCACGCGGGCGGCGGACCGGCACCCGCAGGAACAGGAGCGGCATCAGCAGCACCACGGCCACGGCGCTGGAGGCGAAGATGCTGCGCCAACCCGCCCAATGGGCGAAGAAGCTCGCGGCGGGGCGCGACAGCATGATGCCGAAGAGCAGGCCTGACACCACCGTGCCGACCACGCGCCCGCGACTGGCGTCGGGTGACAGGTGCCCGGCCAGCGGGACGATCACCTGAACGGCGCTGCTGGCGACGCCGATGGCGAGCGAGGCGGCGAAGAAGACGGCGGCGTTCGGTGCGACGAAGGCCGCCGCCAGCGCGATGACGAGGACCGTCATCATGGTGAGGATCAGCGCCCGGTTCTCGACGATGTCGCCCAGGGGCGCGACCAGCACCAATCCGGCGGCGTAGCCGAGCTGCGTGACGGTGACGAGGAGCCCGGACGAGGCCACGGGAAGGCCGTAATCGCGACTGATCAGCCCGACCAGCGGCTGCACGTAGTAGATGTTGGCGACGATGAGGCCACCGGCGAGCGCCAGCAGGAAGATCAGGGTGCCGGAAGCCGGTGTGACCTGTGGATCGGTGGAAGCCTGCGTCATGGTGCCGGTGTATACGCGACCTCGGGTCGTGTCCCCGCCCAACGTGTCCGGCGCGCGAACGACGTCCTCACGAAAAAGGTTTCCCTGCGCTGAAAATATTGGAAGAACGCGCGGGGACGACGGGGCTGCGGGCCGGGGACACGGCGGGAGGGTTGGATGAAGATGCTGAAGCATTGGGACGAGATGGCGGTCGAACCACGCGGGCCGACCGTCACCAAGCGGCACGTCGACGGGCTCGGCGCCGGCCTCGTACGCCTCGACATCAAGGCCGGCACGGTGGCGGCCCGCCACTCGCACGCCTTCGAGCAGTTCGTGCAGGTGATCAACGGGCGCGGAACGCTGGAGACCGAGGACGGTCGTCATCCCTTCTCGGCCGGCAGCCTGTTCCATTTCGCGGCCGGCGCCTGGCACGCGGCCGAGTTCGACGAGGACACGGTGCTCGTCGAAACCAACCTCAAGGCCTAGTCACCCTCGCGGGAGCCTCGTCACCCTCGCGGGAGCCTCAATGCTTGAGGTCGGCCGGGAGCTTGCCGCCGTTGGCGGCGAACTTCGCCATCACCTCCTTGTGCAGCCACATGTTCATCGAGGCCGAGTCGTTGGTGTCGCCGGTGTAGCTGAGTTCGTGGGCGAGCTCCTTGCGGGCGGTGAGGCTCGAATCCATGTCGAGCAGCTTCATCAGGTCGACGATGGAATGGCGCCAATCGAGCCCCTTGCCGTCGTCCATCCCATCGAGCACCTGCGCAACGTCGACCGATCCGCCGGCGGCCGGCGTGGCGGTGCTGGTCGAGCCGGCATCCGCCGACGGCGAGCCCGGCACGGCCGGCGGCGCGGAGCCCGCCCCGGTGGCGGTGTTCGCGGCCTGGGCGGCCGCCGGCTGGCCCGGGCTGGTCTCCGACGTCGCGGCCGGGTGACCCGCGCCGAAGACCTTGGACATGATGGTGCCGAAAATGCTCATGGTTCCTCGCTGTGCGCCCACGGCCACTTGGTCCCGGACGTTCCGATCGCGGCGCCGGACCGCCGGGCCGCCCCTAGCAACGCGGCAGGTGCGGCAAAGCTGCGGAGGCGGGCGACGCTATTTGCGGAACGGCTACTTCCCGGTCACCAGCAGGATCTTGCCGCTGTGGGCGGAAGATTCCATCATCTCGTGCGCCGCCCTCGCCTGCTCCAACGGGAAGCGCGCGTGGATCACCGGCTTGATCGTGCCGGCCTCCAGCAGCGGCATGACGTGGGCGCGCAACGCGTTGGCCACCTCGCTCTTCAGGGCGAGCGAGCGCGAGCGCATCGTCGACCCCGTCAGCACGAGGCGACGCAGCATCATCGCGGTGAAGTCGATCCTCTCGGCGACGCTGCCCTGGAGGAAGGCGATCTGCACGAGCCGGCCCTCGGTGGCGAGGAGGGAGATGTTCTTGGCGATGTAGGACCCGCCGACCATGTCGAGGATCACGTCGATCCCCTTCTTGCCCGTGATCGCCTTGATCGCCGCGACGAAATCCTCGGTCCGGTAGTCGATGGCGTGGTCGGCGCCCAGCTCGCGGCAGAAGGCGACCTTCTCCGGCGAGCCGGCCGTGGTGAACACCTCCGCGCCGAACGCGTGGGCGAGCTGGATCGCGGTCGAACCGATGCCGCTCGACCCGCCGTGGACCAGGAAGCGTTCGCCTTTCCTCAGCTTCCCGCGCAGGAAAACGTTGTCGTAGACGGTGAAACTCGTTTCCGGCACGCCGCCGGCGTCGACGAGGCCCAGGCCGCGCGGCACCGGCAGGCAGAGGGGCGCGTCGGCCACCGCGTACTCGGCGTAGCCGCCGGAGCCGACGAGCGCGCACACCGCGTCGCCCTCCTTGAGGCCCCGCACGTCGGCGCCGAGCGCCACGACGCGGCCCGACACTTCGAGGCCAGGGATCGCGGTTTCCCCCGGCGGCGGCGGGTAATTGCCCGAGCGCTGGATGATGTCCGGCCGGTTGATGCCGGCGGCCACCACCTCGATCAGCACCTTGCCGGCCCCGGGCGTCGGGACGGGCGCTTCGGCGAGGTGGATGACGTCCGCCCCTCCGGTGCCGGCGAACTGGACCTGCTTCATGGTGGCGGGGATGGGCATCGGGATCTCCTCGGGTGTGGCGGGAGAGTGGGCGAAAAGCGTCCCGATGGCTACTTGGCCGGCTGCTTGGCCGGCTACTTGACGAGCGACTTGGCTGGACGTCCTGCCTCGGCGCCCGACCGCCGCTCGACCGCGAACACGTGGTACGGTGTGCCGGCGAGCGGCACAGGGCGGAGCCAAACCGGCACCTGCCCGGCGAGGATCCGGGCGGCGAGGCCCTCCGGGGCGCGGATGGCGAGGCGCGGGGTGTCGTTGAAGCCGGTGCAGGTCACGACGTAAGTCGTGTGGCGGGCGGCGAGCAGGGCCCGCGCGGCGTCGGGTGCCGCCGACATGACGTCGTAGGCGTAACGGTTGCCGTCGTTGTTGCGGTGGTAGGGCGCGTCGAAGACGTCCAACGCCGTGCCCGTGAGCAGGAACGGACCGGTGTCGATCGGGACCACCGCGCGGCCGGGCGGCAGCGCGGCGAGGGGGGCGAGGGCGGCGGGCGTGAAGCAGGTCTCCTCGCTCGCGCCCCGCGCGGGCGCGTCGGCGGGGAGGACCAGCGCCCACGCCGTCGACGTGAAGGGGAGGATCAGCGCGGGGGCGATCCCCGCGAGCCCGGCGAGCTTGACGCGACCGGCGAGCCTGACGCGGAGCGCGTCGGCGGCGAACACGCCGCCGCAGAGGGCGAGCGGCACCACGCTGCCGAGCACCCTGACCTGCACGAAGCCGAGCGCCAGCCCGAGCGCGACCAACGCCGCCACGAGGGAGAAACGCAAGGCGGCGGTGCCGCGCGACGTCCACGCCGCGACGAGCAGCGCGCCGAGGCCGAGCGCGAGCGGCAGCGCGAGCATGAGGCCGAACATCGGCTCGCCCCGCATCAAGCGCGCCAGCGGTTGCGACTCGCTGACGTTGTCGAGCCAGATCGCGCGCACCAGCGGGTCGACGCCGGCGAACGGGCTGCGCAGGCACGCGGGGAATAAGCAGGCGAGGATGACGAGGCAGGTGGCGCCGAGCGCGACGACCGCGCCGAGCCGGTGGGCGACGCGCGGCAGGTCGCGCGAGGTGAGGACGATCGATCCGACCGCCACGACCATGCCCAGCGCGAAATGGGGCGCGCCGAACGCGTCGCTGACCGAGGCGGTCCATCGCTCGGGGGGCACCGTGGCGGCGAACACGGCCGGCAGGGTCGCGCCCAGGCCGAGGCCGAACCAGCGCAGCGTCGGCGCCAGCGCCGCGCCGCGCGCGATCCAGGCGAGGAGCATCCCCGCGCAGAGCAGGCCCTGGAACGGCAGCGTTTCCAGGCTCATCGCGAGCGCGAGCGCGACCAGCGCGCCGGCCACGCCGGCTTGGCGGGCGCGGCGGGGATCGAAGGCGGCGAGCGCCGACCCCACCGCCCAGAGCAGGGCCAAGGTTTCGGGGGCGTGGTGGCCGATGCGACCAGGCTGGAACTGCGCCAGCACGGAGGCGCTCAGCAGCAGGCCGACCAGGGCCAGCCCCGCGCGGTCGAACAGGACGAGGCTGAGGCGCGCCATCCCGGCGTAGAGTCCGATGAGCAGCAAGGCGGGCATCGCGATCCGGGCCAGCGCCTCCGCCCTCGCGGGTTCGAACACGACGCGGAACGCGACGATCAGGGCGGCGAGGGGCATGTCGACGAGGCGCGACCAGTGCATCGAGGCGCCGACCGGCGGATCGAGCCGCGCCGCCGACACGTCGTACCAGGACTGGCCGGCGAGCCAGGCCCGCACCTCGACCAAACGCATCGCGTCGTCGGGATCGCTGAAGCCGCCGTGCCTGACGGCATCGAAGGACGGCACCATCATCGCCAACGACGCGAGCGCCGCGCAGGCGACGAGCGCGGCCGGACGCGGGACCATGACGGGCGCGACGCGGGCGCCGTTCGGCAGGTCGATCGACAGGGTCAAAGGGCGTACTCTCGCCTTCATTGCCGCCGACCTTATATGCGTGGTGGTTACCGCGCGCTTGACGGGCGCCACGGTGCCGAACGAAGACGCTGACATTCGCCGGAAAGGCAGCCCTTGGACGAATCCCCTCCCTCCGTCTCCAGTCGCGTCCTGCGCGTCTTGGCCGAGATCATCGTGGTGCTCTACCTCGTGCTGGACGGGATCGTGTCGCCCCTGTTCGGCCCGCTCGTGCGCTGGCTGTCGCGCCTGCGGCCGGTGCGCCGGCTGGAGCGGGCGATCGCCTCGCTGAACCCTTACGTGATCCTCGTCCTGCTCGTCGTGCCGTTCGGCTTCGCCGAGTTCGCCAAGGTTTACGGCCTGATCCTGATCGCCGACGGCCATTACAGGATCGGCATGACGATGTTCATCGGCGCCTACGTCGTCAGCATCCTGGTGTGCGAGCGCATCTTCCATGCCGGCAAGGCACCGTTGATGACGATTGGTTGGTTCAAGGTCACCTACGATTGGCTCATGGCCATCCGCGACCGCATCCTCGCCTGGTTCCGCGGAACACGGATCTGGCGGGCGGCGGTCGACCTCAAACGCTCGCTGCGGCTTGGATGGCGACGGTTCGACGACCGTTTCCGGGCGCTGCTCGGACGGCGACCGAAGGGGATGCCGGGGCGGCCTTGAGGGACGCACGGCGAACGACGACGGAACGCGGAGCGGTCTTGGGAACGATCGATCTCAACTGCGACTGCGGCGAGGGCTACGGTCCCTACGCGTTGGGCGACGATCGCGCGATGCTCGACGTCGTGACGACCGCCAACGTCGCCTGCGGCTTCCACGCCGGCGATCCCGACATCATGGCGGCGACCTTCGCGATGGCGCGGGACAAGGGCGTGGCGGTCGGCGCGCATCCCGGTTTCGCGGACCGGGCCGGGTTCGGCCGTCGCGCGATGGCCCACACGCAAGCCGAGGTGGAACGCCTCGTCGCCTACCAGATCGGCGCCGCCACCGCGCTCGCGGCGCAGGCCGGCCACCGGCTCACCCACGTCAAGTCGCACGGCGCGCTCGGCAACATCGCCATGGTCGACGAGGGCATGGCGCGTGCCCTCGCGCGCGCCACCAAGGCCGTCGATCCGACCCTGGCCTTCCTCGCCATCGCCGGCACGGCGCTGGAGCGGGCCGGCGAGGCGGAAGGCCTCACCACCATCCACGAGATCTACGCCGACCGCGCCTACACCGACGAGGGCACGCTGGTGTCCCGCGCGCTGCCCGGCGCCGTGCTGCACGATCCCGCCGAGGCGGCGGCGCGCGCCGTCGCCATGGTGGGGGAACGCGCGGTCATCGCGCTGTCGGGCAAACGCGTGCCGGTCGACATCGAGTCCATCTGCATCCACGGCGACACGCCGGGCGCGGTGGCCATGGCGCGGGCGGTGCGGACCGCCCTCGAGCGCGCCGGCCTCACGCTCAGGCCGTTCGCCGCCGCTTGAGGCCCGTCCCCCACCGGCCGACCCGAGGTCGAGCCGACCCTACCTGGGCTTGCCGTTGGGGATGGACACAGTGTTCGCCGCCTCGCCCACGTCGCTGCGTCCGCAGATGAAGGAGAACACCGTGTCCAGGGCCGGGACGTCGGGCACGCCGACCGTGATGTTGACCGTCTTGGGATCCTTCAGGGCCGAGCCCGCCGGCTTGCCGGGGCCGCCATCCCCCTGCTTGTAGTCGGCGATCGAAACCGCGCGGATGGCCATGTTGGGCACCTTCGGCAGCCGTTCCAGCGAGGAGAAGACGCAGCTCTTCTCGTCGCTGGTGTAGGTCTTCGGGGCGCCCTGTCCGAGCGCGGGAACGCCCACGGCGCAGAACAGGGCGGTCAAGGCGGCGAGCGGTCGCATCGGTTGGTTCCCTTTTCGCCTCCCCGTGCGATACCGGGCATGAGGGCGCTTGGCGGGCGTGGGATCAAGCATAGCGCGCTTTCCATGTGGACACAGCCTCGTCGAGCATGGACGGATTCGCTCGAATCCACGAGCGTGTTCCCACGGGGCGCGGCGCCCGCGCCGTTCACGGCGGGCTTCGGGTCACGGTTGATCGGCGGGGGCAGCTTGTGATTCAGTCGCGGCGCCGCCGGCGAGTCACCGGCGGACCCTCGGCGGACGGCTTGTCGAGCGTCGTCTAACGCGTTTCGTTCACACCGGCGCACCGGCCCCCCACGGGTCCGCTCCGCCCGCATCGAGGCCATGGGATGTCGCTGTCGCAGATCGAAGCCGAAGCCGCCCGGACCGAGAACCCGGTCGACATCATCGAACGTCTCGCGGCGCTCCATAACTGGACGTTCGACCGCGACGAGGAGGACGAGATCTCCATCGCCGTTTCGGGCGGCTGGGCCGACTACAACATCGCCTTCACTTGGTTGCAGGACATGGAAGCGCTGCACGTCGCCTGCGCCTTCGACCTGAAGGTGCCCGCGCCGCGCCGGGGCGAGGTGCTGAGCCTCGTCGCGCTGATCAACGAGCAGATGTGGATCGGCCATTTCGACATCTGGCCGACCGACGGGGTCATCATGTTCCGCCACGCGCTGCTGCTCGCCGGCGGCGCCGAGCTGAACGGCCGCCAGTGCGAGAGCGTGCTCACCTCCGCCGTGTTGGCCTGCGAGCGCTACTACCAGGCGTTCCAGTTCGTGGTCTGGGCCGGCAAGACCGGGCGGGAGGCGCTCGACACGGCGATGATCGAGACGCGTGGCGAGGCGTGAGCCCCGGCATGTCGAGCGATAGGACCTGGCCCGGCTCGCTGGTGCTGGCGGGCGCCGGCAAGATGGGCGGGGCGCTGCTGCGCGGCTGGATCACGCAGGGCCTGACGGCGCTCGCGGTCAGCGTCGTCGATCCCCACCTCGACGAGCCGACGGCCGAATACTGCCACGACGCCGGCGTCGGCCGGGAGCCGCCGATGGAACCGCCCCCCGCGCTGGTCCTCGCCGTGAAGCCGCAGACCTTCGCCACCGACGCCGCGAGCTTCGCGGCCCTGGCCGGGCCGGACACGTTGGTGATCTCCATCATGGCCGGCACCACGCTCGCCGCGCTGCGCGGGGCGCTGCCCCATGCCGGCGCGATCGTGCGCGCCATGCCCAACATGCCGGCCGCCGTCGGACGCGGCGCGAGCGCGCTGGTGGGCGAGCCGGGCTTGTCGCCCGACCATCGCGCCGTCGCGCAGACCCTGCTGGGCGCGGTCGGCCACGTGGAATGGCTGCCCGAGGACATGATCGACGCCATCACCGCCGTGTCAGGTTCCGGCCCGGCCTACGTGTTCCTCCTCGCCGAATGCCTCGCCGCCGCCGGGGTCGCCGCCGGCCTGCCCCCCGACGTCGCGGACCGCGTCGCCCGCGCCACGGTGGAGGGGGCCGGCGCGCTGATGGCGGGACATCCGGAGCTGACGCCGGGGCAGTTGCGCCAGTCCGTCACCTCGCGCGGCGGCACCACGGCGGCGGCGTTGGCGGTGCTGCGCGCACCCGACGGGATGGAGCGACTGCTGACCGCCGCCGTCGCGGCGGCGAAGGCGCGGGCCGCCGCCATGGCCGGCGCCGGCTGAACCCCGCACCGGGGTCGCGAGCATCCAAAAGGCCAGCAAGCGGGTGGATGGTGTGGGCGCGTACGTCCGGGGAAAGCGATCCGATGAAGGCCGCGCCGCGCCCTTGTCGGCCTTCCTCCCCGTGGGCTTCGCCGCGGCGGCCGCCGACACGGCGCCCTTCACCGCCGTTCACGACCGGCGAGTGACGATCGGCACCGGTCGCATTGCAACGGAGTGTTGCGCAACGTGACTTGCCGGCTCGAAGGCCCCTCGGCTACATCCAACCGGTTCTTCCAACATGACGGCGGGTGCGGCTTATGACGGCGACGGACCATGGCTTCGCGAGCGACGCGGACCGACTCTCGGCGTCGCCGCGGCTGTTCGAGAACCCGCTCCTCGACAAGCTGTCGCGCGTTCACTGGTCCGTGCCGCTGTTCGCCTACGTGCCGATCATCCTCGCGCTGGGCGTCGCCTCGTTCGAGCTGATCGCGCCGCTCACCGCCACCGCCACGATCGCGCTCGGCTACCTCATCTGGACGCTGATCGAATATTTCGGCCACCGCTACCTGTTCCACTGGGAGTTCCCCGGCACGCTCGGCCGGCGGCTCCACTTCCTGATCCACGGCGTCCACCACGACCACCCGAACGATCCGCTGCGCCTCGTGATGCCGATCCTGCTCTCGGGTCCGATCATGATCGTCGCATGGCTCGTCGCCAGCCTCGTGTTCGGCGCGACGCTGCGCTACCCAGCGCTGGCCGGCTTCATCACCGGCTACGTCGCCTACGACATGGTGCATTACTACACCCACCACGCCCAACCGACCACGTGGCTCGGGTTGACCCTGCGCCGGCTGCACCTGATGCACCACTTCCGTGACCACGACAAAGGGTTCGGCGTCAGCGCGCCGTACTGGGACGCCGTGTTCGGCACCGCCGAGCGCAAGCAGCGCCGCCGG
>CAXSDP010000007.1:10111-69347 GCA_964235705.1 uncultured Beijerinckiaceae bacterium
CGCGCCGTACTGGGACGCCGTGTTCGGCACCGCCGAGCGCAAGCAGCGCCGCCGGACCTGACCATCCCTCGCCGGACGCGGGGCTATGGTCGCCCTCGCCGGGCGCAGGGCTGTAGTCAGCCCTCGCCGGGGTAGGTGTGCGCCCCGCCCCGGAAGTCCGTGACGATCCCGCCGTCCCAAGCGTCCGGCCCCAACGGCGCCTTGCCGTGGCCGCCGGGGATGTCGAGCACGTAGGTCGGCTGGCAGAGGCCCGACAGCCGGCCGCGCAGCGCGCCGACCAGGGCGCGGCCTTCCTCGATCGACAACCGGAAATGCCCGGTGCCCGGCGCCATGTCCGGATGGTGGAGGTAGTAGGGCTTCACCCGCAGCTCGACGAAGCGCCGCATCAGGGCACCGAGCGTTTCCACGTCGTCGTTGACGCCGCGCAGCAGCACGCTCTGGCTCACCAGGACGAAGCCGGCGTCGGTCAGCCGCGCGAGCGCCTCGGCCTGCGGCTCGCCCAGTTCGCGCGGGTGGTTGGCGTGGATGGCGAGGTAGACCGGCACCCCCGCCGCCCGCAGCGCCGCGATCAGGGCCGGCGTGACGCGGGCGGGGTCGACCACCGGCACGCGGGTGTGGACGCGCAGGACCTTGACGTGCCCGATCCGCGCCAGCCGTTCGGCCACGGCGGCGAGGCGGCGCGGCGACGCCGCCAGCGGGTCGCCGCCGGTCAGGATCACCTCCCAGATCGCGGGATCGGCGGCGATGTAGGCCATCGCGCGCTCCAACGCCTCGCGCGACAGCGCGGTGGCGCGCCCCGGACCGACGCCCTCGCGGCGGAAGCAGAAGCGGCAGTACACGGCGCAAACCTGCACGAGCTTGAGCAGGACGCGGTCGGGATAGCGGTGGACGATGCCCTCGCAGGGGCTGTGCGCGCCATCACCGATCGGGTCGGCGTCCTCGCCGGGCGCGCCCCGCAACTCGCGGGGGTCGGGCACGAATTGGCGGGCGATGGGGTCGTCGGCCGCGCCCGGCTCGATCAGGCTCGCCATCGCCGGCGTCACCGCGACGGCGTAGCGGGCCGCCACGCTGGCGGCGGCATCCACCGCGTCGGCCGCGATCAGCCCGGCGTCGGCCAGCGCCCGCGCGTCGCGCAGCGTCATGTGCCGACCTCCGCGACCGGCGCCCACATCACGTCGGCGACACTGGTTGCCCCGGTCGTCAGCATCACCAGCCGGTCGAAGCCGAGCGCGATGCCGCAGGCGTCCGGCATGGCCGGCAGCGCGTCGAGGAAATCCTCGTCGAGCGGGTATCGCTCGCCGTAGATGCGCGCCCGCTCCGCCTCGGCCGCCTCGAAGCGGCGGCGCTGCTCGGGCGCGTCGCGCAGCTCGGCGAAGGCGTTGGCGACCTCGACGCCGCAGGCGTAGAGCTCGAAGCGCTCGGCGAAGCGGGGATCGTCGGGGCACGGCCGCGCCAGCGCCGCCTCGCTCGCGGGATAGCGGGTCAGCACGCTCGCGCGGCCCAGACCGAGGTGCGGCTCGACGCGCGCGCTGAGGATCTTGGAGAACAGGTCGGACCAGGTGTCGTCACCCGCCACCCGCAGGCCGCAGGCCGCCGTCGCCTCGCGAAGGCGCGCGAAGGCGCCGGGCGCGTCGGGCAGCATCGCGGCGAGGTCGACGCCGGCGTGGCGGCGGAACGCGTCGACCACGCTCACCACCTCGGGCGCGGCGAGCGGGTCGGCGTCGCGTCCGCGATGGCGCAGCACCGTCGTGCCGGCCGCCTCCGCCGCGACGCGCAGCAGCGCCGCGCAATCGGCGACGAGGTCGTCGAGCGTGGCGCCGGCACGGTACCATTCCAGCATGGTGAACTCGGGATGGTGCAGGCGACCGCACTCGCGATCGCGGAACACCGGCGCCAGCGTGAACAAGCGCGACACGCCGGCCGCCAGCAGCTTCTTGCAGGCGAATTCGGGCGAGGAATGGAGGTAGAGCGTCGAAGCGGTGCCGTCGTCGGCCCGCAGCCTCGTCGCGAAGCCGGCGACGTGCGTCTCGTTGCCCGGCGACACCTGGAGCACCGGCGTCTCCACCTCGTCGAAGCTCCGCGCGGCGAACCACGCGCGAACCGCCGCCTTGATCCGCGCCCTGGCGCGCAGCGCGGGCAGGCGGGGCGCGAAAACGTCGGGCTGCCACCAGGGCGGGGGTCGGCACATCGTGATTTCGCTTGAACAGGAGCGGCGGGAGCGGCTAGCGAAGGAGCGGAGCCGCCAGCGCCGCCCCCGGGCGCGGCCGTCTCGACCCCCTCCGTTCTTATCAAGGACTTCGCCGTGAAAGTCATCGCCAGTTCGATCCGCAAGGGAAACATCCTCGAGCGCGGCGACGGGCAGCTTTACGTCGTCCTGACCGCCGAGAGCTTCCACCCCGGCAAGGGGACGCCGACCACGCAGATCGACATGCGCCGCCTGTCCGATGGCGTGAAGACCACCGATCGCTACAAGACGACCGAGCAGGTCGAACGCGCCTTCGTGGAGGACTCGAACTTCTCCTACCTTTACAAGGACACCGACGGCTTCACCTTCATGAACCAGGAGAATTACGACCAGGTCATCGTGCCGGACGAGGTCATCGGCGAGCAGGCGGTGTACCTGCAGGAGGGCATGGTCTGCGTCGTGTCCATGTTCAACGGCACGCCGGTCGGCATCCAGCTGCCGGCGCGGGTCGTGCTGGAAATCGTCGACACGGAACCGGCGATGAAGGGGCAGACGGCATCGTCGTCCTACAAACCGGCGAAGCTGTCGAACGGGGCCCGCGTCATGGTTCCGCCGCACATCGCGACGGGAACGAGGGTGGTGGTTCAGGTCGAGGACGGGTCCTACGTCGAGCGCGCCAAGGACTAAAGGCGTTTGAAACCAAGGGCCCGGCGCGCCGGGCCTGCCGAGGCTAGGACGACGGCTCCATCTTAGCGTCGATCGCCCGTATGAGCGTGTTCATCTCGTTCGGGATTTCCGCCGGCGGATTGTACAAACGGCCGAGCCGGCCACCGATGAGGCGGGACGCGGTCATGCCGGACCGGAAGCCGGCCAGAGGCGGCGTTTCCAACCTGCCTTGGTCGAAACGTCCCTTCGCGTTCTTGTCGTTGAACATTGGCACTCTCAACCTGCCTGCGTGTCCCAACGCGACGGCCTCCACCAGTCGTCGTCGTCGGGTCGATCGCTATGCTCTGGATTCGCTGATGAACCGTGAACGGCGGCAAATCGTTCCAGCCTCCACAGCGATGACGTGACATCGAAACATCACCAAGACCCTGCTGGCGCAGTTGAATTTCGTGGCCGCGCGGTGGCGGTGGGTTCCCGGCGAACCGCTCATCCCATGTGGTCGATCAGCCCAGGTGGTCGATCAGCGTCGGGATGAGCGGTTCGTCGGCCGGCGGCATCGGCAGGTCGCGCAGGTCGCGCGGCTTCAACCAGCGAAGCGGCTGCCCCTCGCAGGATCGTGCGGCTCCCTCCCAGCGCCGGCAAACGTAGAGCGGCATCAGCAGGTGCGTGTCGGGATACGCGTGACTGGCGAAGGTGAGGGGCGCGAGGTCCCCGGCCGTGACGGTGATGCCGAGTTCCTCGCCAAGTTCGCGCACCAGCGCGTCCTCGGGTCGTTCGCCCGCCTCGACCTTGCCGCCCGGGAACTCCCACAGGCCGGCGAGCGCCTTACCCTCCGGCCGCTGGGTGACCAGCACGCGGCCGGCACCGTCGACGAGGGCGGCGGCGACCACCAGCAGGAGCCGCGTCACGAGGGCGGCCGCGTCACGAGCGGTAGTCGCCGTTGATCGCGACGTACTCCTTGGTGAGGTCGCAGGTCCACACCGTCGCCCTGCCCTGCCCGAGCCCGAGCTCGACCTTGATCGGGATCTCCGGCTCGCGCATCAGGCGGGACACGTGCGCCTCGTCGTAGGCCGGGTCGCGCAGGCCCCCGTGCGCGACGCGGGTGCCGGCGAACCAGATGGCCAGGCGGTCGCGGTCGGCCGGCTCGCCGGCCTTGCCCACCGCCATCACCACGCGGCCCCAGTTGGCGTCCTCGCCCGCCACCGCCGTCTTGACCAGCGGCGAGTTGGCGATCGACAACGCGATGCGCTTGGCGGAGGCATCGGACTCCGCGCCCTCCACGGTGACGGCGATGAACTTGCGCGCGCCCTCGCCGTCCTTCACGACCTGGTGCGCCAGGTCGAGCAACAAGCCGTCGAGCGCCGCCCTGAAGTCCTTGGCGCGGGGGTCGTCGGGGTCGGTGACGGGGGCGGCACCCCGCGCGGCGCCGGTCGCGAAGAGCAGAAGCGTGTCGGAGGTCGAGGTGTCGCTGTCCACCGTGATGGCGTTGAAGCTCGCCTCCACGCCGGCACCCAGCATCGCTTGCAACGCCGGCGCCGTCACGGCGGCGTCGGTGAACACGAAGGACAGCATCGTCGCCATGTCCGGCGCGATCATGCCGGCGCCCTTGGCGATGCCGGTCAGCGTGACGGGGACGCCGTCGATCGTGGCGGTGGCGGCGGCGAGCTTGGGGAACGTGTCGGTCGTCATGATCGCGCGGGCGGCGTCGACGATGCCGTCCGGCGACGAGGCGGCGTGGAGGCGCTCCAGCACGCCCTCGAACTTGGCGGCGTCGAGCGGCTCGCCGATGACGCCGGTCGAGGCGATGAAGATCGTGTCGCGAGCCGCCCCGGTGGCGCTCGCCGCGAGCTCCGCGACGCGGCGGGTGGCGGCGGCGCCGACGTGGCCGGTGAAGGCGTTGGCGTTGCCCGAGTTCACCACCAGGGCGCGCGCCGTGCCCCCGCCGAGCGCCGCGCGGCACCAGTCGACCGGGGCGGAGGGGCACCGCGACCGGGTGAAGACGCCGGCGACCGCCGTGCCCTCGTCGAACACGGCCAGCAGCACGTCGGTGCGGTTGGCGTAGCGGATACCGGCCGCCCCCGTCGCGAAGCGGACGCCGGCGACCGGCGGCACGGCGGGGATGCTGGCGGGAGCGAGCGGGGACACCGCGACCATCGGGACGCCTTGCGTGGGAGGGTTGAGACCGAGCGCACCGCTTACGCGAAGGCCGTCCCGCTTCGCAAGCCGGGCGGCGGGGCGTTCGGCGTCGGCGTGGTGCGGGCACGTTCACCGCCGGGTTCACGTTCGTCGCTAGGCTGTTGCGTCGGGCACGCCTATATGCATCCTCGACGACCGTGTTCGAGCGACCGTGCTTGCCCAAAGGATAGTCCATGCCGATGCCCGCCGCCGAGATCGATCGCTTGATCAAGGCCGCCATCCCCGACGCGGAGGTGGAGATCGTCGACCTCGCGGGCGACGACGACCATTTCGCCGCCACCGTCACCTCGTCCGCCTTCGTCGGCTTGAGCAAGCTGAAGCAGCACCAGCTGGTCTACGCCGCGATCGGCGAGCACATGGGGGGGACGCTGCACGCCTTGCAGCTTCAAACCCTGCCGCCCAAATCCTAAGGACGCCTCCGGTCACGATCAGAAAGGGTCATCAATGTCAGCGCACGACACCATCCAGAACGCCGTCACCGCCAACGACGTCGTCCTGTTCATGAAGGGTAACCCGCAGTTCCCGCAGTGCGGCTTCTCCAGCCAGGTCGTGCAGATCCTGCACTACCTCGAGGTGCCGTTCGCCAGCGTGAACATCCTGGAAAGCGACGAGATGCGCCAGGGCATCAAGGAATTCTCGAACTGGCCGACGATCCCCCAGCTCTACGTCAAGGGCGAGTTCATGGGCGGCTGCGACATCGTCCGCGAGATGTTCCAGTCGGGCGAGCTCGCCGCGCACTTCACCGAGCACGGCATCGCCTGCAAGCAGCCGGCCAAGGCCTGACACGCTCGCCTGTCGGGGCGCGACGCGGTCCGAGTCGACGGCCAGCTGACCCGGCGAGCTCCCTTGGCCGGAGCTGGCGTCAGATCGCCTCCGCCGGCACGTGCGCCGGCGACGCCTTGCCCATGAACTGTGCGCGGGCGAGCGCCGC
The DNA here is from genome assembly GCA_964235705.1 of uncultured Beijerinckiaceae bacterium. Lineage (GTDB taxonomy): Bacteria > Pseudomonadota > Alphaproteobacteria > Rhizobiales > Beijerinckiaceae > RH-AL1. Next base: position 16,090 of record CAXSDP010000007.1, read on the forward strand.
GAAGCGCCCGTCGCGCTCCAACAGGTCGTCGAACGTGCCCCGCTCGACCACCCGGCCCTCCTCCAGCAGCAGGATCGTCGTGGCGTTGCGGATCGTCGCCAGGCGGTGCGCGATCACGAAGGTGGTGCGCCCGGCCGTCGCGCTGGTCAGCGCCAGCTGCAACTTCCGCTCAGTCTGCGCGTCGAGCGCGGCGGTCGCCTCGTCGAAGATCATGATCGGCGGGTCCTTCAACAGCGCGCGGGCGATGGCGAGGCGCTGACGCTCGCCGCCGGAGAGCGACCGGCCCCGCTCGCCCACCGGCGTTGCCAGGCCCTGCGACTGGCGGGCGACGAAGTCGGACGCTTGGGCGAGGTCGAGCGCGCGGGCGATCTCGGCGCCGGTGGCGTCCGGCTTGCCGATGCGCAGGTTCTCCTCGATCGTCCGGGCGAACAGCATCGGCTCCTGGAACACGACGCCGATGTTGCGCCGCAGCGCGTCGAGCGGCATGTCCCGGATGTCGATGCCGTCGACCGTGATGCGCCCCGCGAGGGGGTCGAAGGCCCGGTGCAGCAGGGCCAGCGTCGTGGACTTGCCCGAGCCGGTCGCGCCCACCAGCGCGATCGTCTCGCCCGGCTCGGCGACGAAGTCGAGGCCGTCGACCGCCGGCCGGGCGGTCGCGCCGGTGCCGGCGGGGTAGGCGAAGTCGACCCGCTCGAAGGCGACGCGCCCGGCGAGGTGCCCGGGATCGCGCGCGCCGGGCTTGTCGGCGACGTGCGGGACGGTGTCGAGCACGGCGAAGAAGTCGCGCAGCTTGGCCGCCTGCAGGAACATCGCATTGAGGAAGTTGATGATCTGCTCCAGGCGGCCGATCAGCATTCCGGCAAAGCTCATGAACATGACGATGCCGCCGATCGACCCGATGCCGCGCAGGTAGAGCACCGTGCCGACGAGGAAGATCGTCACCAGCGTGAGGGTGGAGGCGGCCCGCCCGGCCACCACGGCCGCCGCCCACCACGACAGCACGGGCATCTGCGCCGCCAGCAGCACGCGGCTCAGGTCGCGCATCGCGCCCGTCTCGCTCGCGACGCGGGTGAAGCTCTGGATCACCGGCACGTTGCCCAGCGCGTCGGAGGCGCGTTCCGCCAGCACCGTGTTGTGGCGCTCGACGTCCCGCTGCAGCGTTTCCGTGCGGCGCTTGACGAAGGTGCCGATGCTGGCGAACACCGCCACCAGGGCGACGAGCAGCAACCCGAGCCGCCAATTAAGGACGAGCGAGACCGGCAGGATGACGAGCAGCGACATGAACGCCGCGAGGTTCTCCCGGAACAGGCTGAGGTAGAAGGCGAACATGCCGTTCGAGCTCTCGATCATGATCTTGAGCGAGCGGCCGGAATGGGTGCCGGCGTGGAAGGACAACGGCAGTTCGAGCGCGTGCTCGAAGTACAGCGCCATGACGGCCAGGCGTCGGCGATGGGCGAGCCTGTCGGCCAACAGGGACACGACCACGGCGGCGGCGATGGAGGCGAGGGCGAAGCCGACCCACGCGGCGATCAGCGGCGCCAGGGCGGCCAGCGCCGGTCGTCGGCCCGCGCCGGCGCCGTGGGCGAGCGTGTCGATCAGGCGGCCGAGCAGCACGGGTTCGGCGTACTGGCTGCCGACCATGCCCAACGCCGCGACCAGCAGGAACGCGGCCGCCCGCCTCTCGCCGCGCAGGAGCGCGAGGACGCGCCAGTAGATTTGCAGGAACGACATATGGGACGGCATGGTGGCTGGTGGTCCGATGGATCGGGTTGCGTCGACGGGCGGCACGGTCCCACCGGCGCAGGATAGGACAAAGGTTGACGATTTTGCAGCGGCGGGACACGAAAAGCGCCACGCGCGGGACGGACGCGCCCCGTCCCGACGCGCCGCACCTTGACGAACGATCCGTCGACGAACGATCCGTCGACGCGGGAACCGGAGATCCGGACCTCGACGATGTCATGGTCGAAGCCCACGCAGATGGTGGCCGAGCGCCCGCCGACCAAGGGCTCCACTTCATTATCGACGAGGCCGGCGGGGGACGAAGGCTCGACGTCGCGGTGGCCGACGCGGCGCGGGACCGCGGCCCGGTGCTGTCGCGCACCCGCGTCAAGGCGCTGATCGAGGCGGGATGCCTGGCGATCGACGGCGCGCCCGTGACCGACGCCAACCACCGGACGCGACCCGGCGAACGGATCGCCCTCGCCCTGCCGCCGGCGGCCGACCCCGAGCCAATGGGCGAGCCGATCCCGCTCCACGTCGTCTTCGAGGACGACCACGTCATCGTGGTCGACAAGCCGGCGGGGCTGGTCGTGCACCCGGCGCCGGGGCACGCGTCGGGCACGCTGGTCAACGCCCTCATCGCCCATTGCGGCGCCAGCCTGTCGGGGATCGGCGGGGTCAGGCGACCGGGCATCGTCCACCGGCTCGACAAGGACACCTCGGGCCTGCTGGTGGTGGCCAAGACGGATGCCGCCCATCGCGGCCTCGCCCGGCTGTTCGCCGACCACGGCCGCACCCTGTCGCTGGAGCGGACCTACCTCGCCCTGGTTTGGGGCCGGCCCGACCGCCCTTTCGGCACGGTGGACGCACCGGTCGGGCGCCACGCCACCGACCGGCTGCGCATGGCCGTCGTGCCGGAGGCGCGGGGACGGGGCGCGATCACGCATTGGCGGATCCAGGAAAGCTATGGGCCACCCGGCGCGCCGCTTGCCAGCCTCGTCGCCTGCCGGCTCGAAACCGGGCGGACCCACCAGATCCGGGTGCACATGGCGCATGTCGGGCATCCCGTGCTGGGCGACCCGGTCTACGGGCGGGGGTTCCGCGGCAAGGAGGGACGGCTGACGTCGGACGCGAAGGCCGCCCTCGACGCGCTCGGCCGCCAAGCGCTCCACGCTGCCGGCCTCGCGTTCGACCATCCGGTGACGGGCGAGGCGATGGCCTTCACCAGCGCGTTGCCGCCCGACATGGAAGCGCTGCGGGCGGCGCTGGGCGCGGCGAGTCCATGAGCGCTGCTCCATGAAGGCTGCTCCATGATTGCTTAAGCGGCCTGCGTCACCTTGGACGGGAAACCCAGCACCCCTCCGGAGGCCGATGGTGTCGCCGACGCAACCCCCTCCGACCCTCCGCCCGCCGTCGGCCGCCGGGGGGCGGGTCGCGGAACTCGACGGGCTGCGGGGTTGGGCGTCGCTCTGCGTCGTGTGCTACCACCTCACCTGGCAGGTGTTCGGCGTCCAGGTTCCCGGCACCCGCACCATCTGGACCGCCTTCATCCTGGACGGGCCGCTGGCGGTCGCCGTCTTCTTCGTGCTGTCGGGTGACGCGCTGGGCTCGGCGACCCTGTCGAGTCGCGCGCCGGTGCGCCTGTGGCGCCTCGTCCTCAAACGCTACGTGCGCCTTTCGCTGCCGATCTGCGCCATCTGCCTCGTCATCGGGCTGCTCAAGGCCACCGGCTGCGTGCGCAACGGGCCGGCCGCCGCCATCGTCGGCCAGGCCGCGTACTTCGGCGGGTGGCTGCCAGCCACGCCGACGTTGGCGCAGATCATGGCTTACGCGTTCGGGGGCGTCTTCCGCGTGGACGATGCCACGACCCTCGACCGTTTCCTTTGGACGATGCCGATCGAGGCGGCCGGGTCCTGCTGCGTCTTCGCCACGGTCGTCTGCGCGCGAGCGATGGAACGGCCCTCGATCCTGGTCCTCGCCCTGTTCGAGGCGGCGCTGTCCGCCGTGACGATGTTCGGCGTGCTGGCCACTTACGTCGCGTGCTTCTTCGCGGGGCTGTACTTCGCGATGGCGCGGGCCGAGGGCACCTTCGCGGCGATGCGGACGCGCCGTGCGACCTCCCCCTTGTCGGGCGCGGCGATCGCCATCCTGGTGGTGGCCGAGAGCGCGTCGCACCTCGCCGGGCGGGCGGACGTCACGCCGCTGCTGGCGATCCCGCTCGTCTTCTGCGTCCTGAGCAACGAACCCGCGTGCCGTGCCTTCCGCTCCGGGCCGTCGCAATGGCTGGGGCGGATCTCGTTCTCGCTGTACCTCGTGCAGTTCCCCGTCCTCGTCAGCGCGACGTCCACCGCGATCGTGGTCGCGCAAGGCGCGGGACGCCTCCAAACGGGCTGGGTTTGCGTGATCGCGCTCGGTTCGATCGTTCTCAGCCTGGCGGCCGCCACCCTGTTCGAACCCATCGACAGGTTCGCGACGTGGCTGAGCCGACAGGTTGCCGCCCCCCGTGCGCTCGCCCTCCCGTGCAAGAAGGGCCACCCGGGCGAGAAGGGCCATCGCCGCAGGGGGAACGCCGCCGCGTCCCGGGTGCCGGTCTCGCCTTGAGGCGCACCGGAGCGACGCCCGCGACATCGGCACCTGCAACCGAAATGCGGGATCCCGACTTTAATTTAATACGAGCTGACCCGGCGTCCAGCCGTCGTGACCTTGCGAAACTGTAATGTCGCTTCGGCACGACGCACCCTGAACCCACGGCGAAGACGGATTATATCCATGAGTCGTGTCGTCGACGCTCGCGTGGCGACACGTGGGGCCTGCCGTTCACGGGGGCTCGAAGGAGGATGACCAATGGCTGCTGCCTTACCAATGATCTCCGGTGAAAGCGGACTCTCGCGTTACCTGAACGAGATCCGCAAGTTCCCGATGCTCCAGCCGGAGCAGGAATACATGCTCGCCAAGCGTTGGCGCGAGCACGAGGACCCCGACGCCGCCCACCAGCTCGTCACGTCCCACCTCCGCCTCGTCGCGAAGATCGCGATGGGCTACCGCGGTTACGGCCTGCCGATCGGCGAGGTCGTGTCGGAGGGCAACGTCGGTCTCATGCAGGCGGTGAAGCGCTTCGAGCCCGAGAAGGGATTCCGTCTCGCGACCTACGCGATGTGGTGGATTCGCGCGTCCATACAAGAGTACATCCTGCGCTCATGGTCGCTCGTGAAGATGGGCACCACGGCGAGCCAGAAGAAGCTGTTCTTCAACCTCCGCAAGGCGAAGAGCCAGATCTCGGCTTTGGAGGATGGCGACCTGCGTCCCGATCAGGTCGAGATCATCTCGACCCGGCTGGGCGTCAGCAAGCAGGACGTGATCGACATGAACCGCCGCATGTCGGGCGACGCTTCGCTCAACGCGCCGTTGCGCGAGGAGGGCGAGGGCGAGTGGCAGGACTGGTTGGTCGACCAGTCGTCGAGCCAGGAGAAGATCCTGGCCGACCGCGAGGAAAGCGACAACCGGCTGGGCGCCTTGCGCGGCGCGTTGGGCGTGCTCAACGACCGTGAGCGCCGCATCTTCGAGGCCCGCCGCCTGTCCGACGACCCGATCACGCTCGAGGACCTGTCCGACGAATTCGAGATCTCCCGCGAGCGCGTCCGCCAGATCGAGGTTCGTGCCTTCGAGAAGGTGCAGGCGGCGGTGAAGAGTGGCATGGCGATGATCGAGGCGCACCCGCCGCGCGGCGGGCGCCCCCAGCAGATCACGGCGCACCACCACTGAGGGTTTCCGGGCCGGCGGGCCTCGATGGATGACGTCATGAGCGGCCCCTCGCGGGGCCGTTTCGTCGTCCGCCGCCCACGACACGTCCGATCGACCATCGGCCATGACGCGTCCCGCACGGGCCGCCTCACCCACCCGCGCCGCTTGCCTTGCCATTGACATTTTCAGATTCGATAGCCGGTATCATCCTTCAAATCCGCGTGACGGGACGGCTCACCATGCCCAGCTTCGCCAAGGCAGCCTCGATCCTCATGGTTCCGGCTTTGCTCGCCGCCTATGGCGTGACCGTGGAGACGGCCTCGGCCCAGACCGCCCCGGCGCCCGCCGCGCAGCCGTGCAGCGGTACCTTGTGCGACCTGTACTACGGCGGCAGGGGTTCAACTTCCACGACGTCGTCGCCCACGAATTTGTCCACCACCCAGCAAGGGGTGCCGGTGACGGTGCCGGGCGGCAACATCTTCAGCGGACTGTTCAACAGCAGCGGGGGCACGCAGGCCGCCCCCGCCGGCGCGGCGGCGACAAACGCCCAGCAGGGATCGACGCCGTTCGTGCGGGTCGTCGGCGGCCGGCCGGCCAACGAGCCGTGCACCGGCACCTTGTGCGACCTCTTCCACAGCGGTGACGATCCGTCGCCGCAGCAGAAGCCGGCCGCGCAGCAACAGGCCAGCGCGGCGCCGGCCGTCGAGCCGGTGACGCAGCGGGGTCCCGCGAGGAAGTACGTCCCCACCCCGCAGGCCAAGCCGATCTGCCACAACGATCGCGATCCCTGGCAGTGCTACCGCTGAACCATCGCTGATCGACCGGCCGCGCGCGGTCCGGCGCGCCCGGTCAGCGCAGCTTGTCGGTCCAGTCCGCGATCAGGGCGGCGATCGCGTCGCTGTTCTTCTCCAGCATCATCATGTGGGCGTTGCCGTGGATGCCGTGCTCGGCGAGCACCGCGTGGTCCACGTGGACGCCGCCCCGCTCCAGGAACCGCGCCGTGCATCCATCGTAGCCGGCGTGGTACGAGGCTTCCCCTGTCACGATCAGCACCGGGACCCGCGCCAGGCGCGGCAGGTGGTAGGCCACTGAGGGTTGCCAGCACGCGACCTGGCCGGGGTCGGGGGATGGGGGTTGCCGCACCGGGGCGAGGCTCGTCGGGTCGCTCACCGGCGGATCGAAGGTGAGGCGGTCGTAGGCGATCCCCCAGGCTCGCGCGAAGGCCGGCTCGCCCATGGCGACGGGCACGACGTCGAAGAAGGGCGGCCCGCTCGGCTCCACCGCGACGATGCCCTTGACGAGGTCCGGCGCGTCGTCGGCGAGCAGCCAGCCGAACGTGCCGGACCGCGAATGCGTGAGGATGATGGCCGGACCGATCCGTCGCAGGAGGTCGGCGCCGGCGGCGCGGTTGATCTTGTCCATGTGGAGGTTGTCGGTCAGCGAGAGCTGCTGCGAGGCCTGGAACTGGTCGAACGCCGGGTCGCCGGCCAGGCCGGTGCCGGGCCATTGCGTGTGCAGGACGGCCTGCGGCCACAGCTTGCTACGCTCCGGCGCGGTGAACTGGCGTTCCAGCCCCACCGTGTCCGGCATGGTCGCCTTGCCGTCCACCGCGGGATCGGTGTTGGAGCGGCCGCGCGCCGGCTGGTCGACGACGTAGACGGCGTAGCCATGGCGTAGGAACCAGGTGGCCCAGCCGTCCCGGCCATCCGGCGTGGCGAGGAAGTTGCTGCCGTTCTGGTAGTTGCCGTGGATCATGACGATGGGGAACGGCGCGCTCCGGTGCGCCGGCACCTGGTATTGCACGAACATCTGGTCGACCATCGTCTTGCCGTCCGGCGTGCGCTGCCCCCCGGCGTAGAAGAAACCCTGGGTAGCGATGGCCAGCGGCGCCGGCTCGGCCTGGACCACCCCGCCAGCCAGGATGGCGCATAACGCCAGGATCGCGGATCGCATGAGCGCGGATCGCATGAGCGCGGATCGCATGAATGGTCTTCCTCGGATGGTCGTCGTGATGGCCCTGGGGGCACGCGCTCGATGCTCGCGGCTCGGCCAAGGGCCGTCAACCGGTCCTGATGGCGGGCCGATGGCACTCCCCATCCGGCTTCGGCGCCCTAGGTGAGGAGGATACCGATCAATGGGGCTCGCATGGACACCAAACGACTCGGCAAGACCGGCCTCGAGGTTTCGCGCCTCTGCCTCGGCTGCATGAGCTACGGCGTATCGAGCGCCGGCACGCACGCCTGGACGCTCGACGAGGAAACGAGCCGCCCCTTCATCCGCCGCGCGCTGGAAGCGGGCATCAACTTCTTCGACACCGCCAACGTGTACTCCGCCGGCACCAGCGAGGAGATCGTCGGGCGGGCGCTGAAGGACTTCGCCCGCCGCGACGAGGTCGTGATCGCCACCAAGGTGCACGGCCGCATGCGGCCCGGCCCCAACGGCGCCGGCCTGTCGCGCAAGGCGATCCTGGGCGAGATCGACCATTCGCTGCGGCGGCTCGGCACCGACTACGTCGACCTGTACCAGATCCACCGCTGGGACGGCGACACGCCGATCGAGGAGACGATGGAGGCGCTCCACGACGTCGTGCGCGCCGGCAAGGCCCTCCACATCGGCGCGTCCTCCATGTACGCGTGGCAGTTCGCCAAGGCGCTCCACGTCGCCGAGCGGCACGGCTGGACGCGGTTCTCCTCCATGCAGAACTACGTCAACCTGCTTTACCGCGAGGAGGAGCGCGAGATGCTGCCCCTTTGCAGGGCGGAGGGGATCGGCGTGATCCCCTGGAGCCCGATGGCGCGCGGGCGCCTCACCCGCGATTGGGACGAGCGGACCGCCCGCCTCGACACCGACGAGTTCGGCCGCACGCTCTACGCCAAGACCGCCGACGCCGACCGCAGGATCGTCGACGAGGTCGCCGCCATCGCCCGCGCGCGCGGCTTGTCGCGGGCGCAGGTCGCGCTCGCGTGGGTGCTGGGCAAGCCGGAGGTCACGGCGCCGATCATCGGGGCGACCAAGCCCCACCACCTCGACGACGCGATCGCCGCCCTGGACGTCAAGTTGACCGACGAGGAGGTGCGGAGCCTCGAGTCCCTTTACGTCCCGCACGAGACCACCGGCTTCAAGTAAGGTTGAGGACACGCCACCATGGCTGAAGACGCTAGGACGGCCCTGCTGATCGGCGCCTCACGCGGGCTGGGCCTCGGCCTCGCCAAGGAGATGACCGATCGTGGCTGGCGCGTGATCGCGACGACGCGTGGTCGGAACGACGACGGTTTGAGGCGACTGGCCGACGGTGCCGGCGACCGTCTCCGTATCGAGACGCTCGACGTCAACGACGATGCCGCGATCACCGCCCTCGAACGTGCGGTCGAGGGCGTACGCCTCGACGTCCTGTTCGTGTCCGCCGGCACCATGGACGATAAGGAGCAGCCGATCGGCGCGGTGCCGCCGGACGAGTTCGCGCGCGTCATGGCAACCAACGCGCTGGCGCCATTGAAGGTCATCGAGGCGCTCGGCGCCGGCGTTGCTCCCGACGGCGTCATCGTGGCGATGACATCGGTGCTCGGCAGCGTCGCGGGGAACGTGTCCGGCGGCTACGAGGTGTATCGCGCCAGCAAGGCGGCGCTGAACACCCTGCTCCGCTCCTACGCCGCGCGCCACGGGGATCGCTCGGTCGTCGCCATGCACCCCGGCTGGGTGCGCACCGACATGGGCGGCGCCAACGCGCCCGTTGCCGTCGCCGACAGCGCGCGCGGCATGGTCGACGTCGTCACCAGCCGGTTCGGACAGCGGGGCTGCGTCTTCCTCGATTACCAGGCCAAGACGATCGCCTGGTAAGGACGGGGATCGGTCCACCCTCGCTTGCCAGGGCGGCGCGCGCGCGATAAGCGGCGGCTCCCCCGCAGGATCGCCGAACCGCCATGTCCCCGCAGCCCGCGCCCTTCAAGCAACGCGTCTTCTCCGGCGTGCAGCCGACCGGCAACCTCCACCTCGGCAACTACCTCGGCGCGATCACCCGGTTCGTCGAGTTGCAGGCCACCCACGATTGCCTGTTCTGCGTGGTCGACCTCCACGCGATCACGCTGCCGCAGGACCCGGCGCACCTCAAGGCGAGCATCCGCGAGGTGACGGCGGCCTTCATCGCGTCGGGCATCGACCCGACCAAGCACATCGTCTTCAACCAGAGCCAGGTGGCCGAGCACGCCGAGCTCGCCTGGGTGTTCAACTGCGTCGCCCGCATCGGCTGGCTCAACCGCATGACGCAGTTCAAGGAGAAGGCCGGCAAGGACCGCGAGCAGGCCTCCATCGGCTTGTTCGCCTACCCCGCCCTGATGGCCGCCGACATCCTCGCCTACCGCGCGACGCAGGTCCCGGTCGGCGACGACCAGAAGCAGCACCTCGAACTGACCCGCGACATCGCCCAGAAGTTCAACACCGACTTCGCCGAGTCCATCGCCGCGCGGGGCTTCGGCGAGGCGTTCTTCCCCCTGCCCGAACCACTCATCCAGGGGCCGGCCACGCGCGTCATGAGCCTGCGCGACGGCGCCAAGAAGATGTCGAAGTCCGACCCGTCCGACAATTCGCGCATCAACCTCGTCGACGACGCCGACACGATCGCGGCCAAGATCCGCAAGGCCAAGACCGATCCCGACCCCCTGCCCTCCGAACCGGCCGGGCTGGTGGGACGGCCCGAGGCCGACAACCTCGTCGGCATCTACGCCGCCCTCAATCATCAAACCAAGGCGGAAGCCCTGGCCGACTTGGGCGGCGCCAACTTCTCGACCTTCAAGGGCGCGCTGGCCGACCGCGCCGTGGCCTCGCTCGGCCCGATCGGCGCGGAGATGAAGCGGCTCGTCGCCGACCCCGCCGCCATCGACGCGATCCTCGTGGACGGCGCCGAGCGGGCGCGGACGATCGCCCGCGCCACGCTCGACGGCGTCAAGGACATCCTGGGCTTCGTCAGGGCGTGAGGATCATCGACCCGGTCGGCGGTGGCCTGGCGGCCCCTTCACGGCGGGGCATGTCGGCCACGACCGACATCGGGCAGTAGGTGTGTCGGCCATGGCCGACATTGGGCGGCGCACGATGTCACCGCACGCTGACTCGCAGCCGTGCCCGTGTCAGCGAACCCCGACACCGGTGTGGGACCACGTCAGCGAACCCCGACAAAAATCATCGGTACGATACGCCCCCCGTACAGCGCGAGGGGTCCGGCGTCGACGGGCGTAGGATCACCCCGTCGGGCCCGAAAGGCAAGCCCATCGGCGCGCCCCTTTCCGCGCCTTCGCACCGGCACGCGTGGAGGGGGCGTTCGATCAAGCCGCGCCCGCGTGCCGAATACACGGAGACACGCGGAGACGGGTCGGGCCGGCGGAAAGCGTCGATGTACGATGACCGCGAATCGGGTTGATGGCGGGAATTGGCGCCATCCCCGCCCGATCACTTGGCGTCGGGCGAGATCCGCCACAGCTCCGTCGGCAGGGCGATCGGCGCGTCGGGCTTGAAGAAGGCTGAATCCTGGATGTGCGACGTGGTGAAGTAGATCGCGCCGTCCGGCCCCTCCGCGAAGGTGTCGGGCCAGTGCAGCCTGTCGTCCTGGACGATGGTCGTCGGCGTCGAGCCGGGCTTGGTGAGGTCGCGGACCTTGACGCTGTTGTCCTGCGGGCCGGTGACGTACATCTCGCCGGTGCGGTGGCTGACGAGGAGCCCGTCGGCCGGGCCGTTCTCGCCGACCACCGCGACCTTGCCGCGCAGGCCGCTGTCGCCGACCGATTCCGGGGTCACCGACGTCAGGAGGCCTGGGTTCAAGGCGTCGGTCGGCAGGCTGTAAAGCGTCTTGCCCTTGATCGCCTGCCAGTAAAGCGTCTTACCGTCGGGCGAGAGCGCGATGCCGTCGGCGGAGAACTCCACGCCGCGCCCGTCCGGCCGCCTCAGGGGCTTGCCGTCCCACGTCACGGTGACGGACTTGTCGGGCTGCGTGGAGGGATCGCCGTCGAGCACGCGGCGCGCCGAGCCGCTGGTGAGGTCGACGACGACCAGCGCGCCCTTGGCGCCGGAGTCGGTGATGTAGGCGACCTTGTCGTCCGGCGAGAAGCGGACGTCGTTGAGGTAGGAGCCCTGCGGCGCCACGATGTCGCTGAAGGGGATCGTCTTGACGACCTTGTTGGTCGCGAGGTCGATGGCCACCAGCTTGGCGCCGCCGGGCACCAGCGCGCCCATCGCCGGCGCGGCGGGGTCGAGCACCCAGAGGTGGTTGCCGTGATCGACCACGATCGACTGGACGCAGACCCAGTGGTCCTTGGCCTCGACCTTGTCCTTCAGGGCGTTGCGCCAGCCGTTCCATTCCGCGTCCGGGTACGGCACCACCTTCCCGTCCTTGACCTCGCCGACGGACACGGCGGAATCCTCCGTCCAACGCGGGAAGTTGACGAAGATGCGACCGTCCCGGCTCACGTTGACGCCGGTGACCTGATGGGGGAACGACATGACTTTCGTCAGCCCGGCCTGGGTCAGCCCGGTCTGGGTCGGCGCCTGGGCGAAGCTCGGGGACGCGACGAGCGCGACCGCCGTGGCGGCCAGGGTTCGCAGGGTGCGGAGCGGCATGGATGCGACCTTTGGGTTCGAGGTGCGGGAATGTGCCCCTCAAGCTCGACCCGAGGCCGAAGTTCCCGCCGCGCTCACTCGGTCGTTGGACGCACCACCCGGTACTCGTCGCGGCGCAGGTCCACCACGTCCCCGCCGTCGGGTTCGACGGCCGGCTCGCCCTCGCGACTCTCCGCCAGGGCGCGCTTCGCCATCCCGAGCATGTTGGAGGCGTATTGCCGTTGCGTCGGGTTCGCCGCCTTGGCGAGCTTGGCCTCGTATTTGGCGATCGCCCGCTCCAGGCCCTGCTGCGATTTGCTCTTGCTCGATCCGAGCATCGTGTCCTCCCAAAGGTTGATCCCTCATATCGACATGGCCGCCCCCTGGGGCAACGTTATTCGCCCAACGGTGTTAGGCTCCTACGCTGGCCGAGGCGACCAGCCTGACGTCCGCGAGGCCGTCGCCGCGACGCAGGTCCCGGCACCCGCGCGACCGTTTCGAAATCGCGTTTGATCCAGCATCATTTCAACCCTTCGGAGTTCCCATGACCGTTCCCCATTTCCGCGTCGGCCTCGTCCTGTTCGGCCTTTTCGCCCTTCCCACGGTCGCCGCCGCGCAGTCGGAGCAAACCCCGCCGGTCGAGATCCCTCCGAGCGCGAACCTGCCGACCAAGCGGCCGACCGCGCCGGCCAGCGCATCCGGGTCCGCCTCGCAGCTTGGCATGCCGACCAGGGCCGACGGCGCGGTCTCCGGCAGGCCGATCCCCGGACAGGGGACCATCGGCGTCCCCGGCAGCGCCAATTCCAAGTAGTCGTTTCCCAACGCGTCACGGGAAGGCGCCCGTGGCAGGGGGCGATGGTGCCGGCAAGGTCCCATCGCCACCCATATCGAACGAGGCGATGGGGTAACCTACACTCAATTTGATTGCATTATTTGTGTAAACGACTGTTGCAGCCTAGCAACTAGCGTGAACCTTCCGCGGGTTGTTCCGCCTATGCCTAAGGAGCGCGTGTGCCCGCGGCGGCATGGTAAGAAAGCGGGCGTGCTTAATTCGACGTCTGTATTGCATTTATTTGGTGCACGATGGTCTATTGGTGCACGACTCCGGCCTTCATGTCGGGATTTTTGCGCAATCGATCAAAGAGGCCGACGGACGGTGTGAAGGGCGACGCTCAAAGAATGACCTTTCCTTTCAAATGACTTCGATCGACCATCCCCTGCGACGTTGATGCTTGGGAGGGGATTGAAGCGATGGCGAAAAAACTCCTGGTCCTGCTAGGATTCCTCGTTCTGGCGATCACCGGTGCGCAAAGGGCCGACGCGACGCTCGTCGGCGTGCCCTGCGAGACCTGCGGCTTGGAACTCGGCAAGCCCCTGCCCCAGGGTCTCTACCTCCTCGACAACGAGAATTACGGGCAAAGGGACGGCCAGAATAATCGGCTCGGCGCCAACATCCCCCTCTTCGTCCTGTCGACGCCGGTCGAGTACTACGGCGCCCGTCTCGAGGTGATCGCGGCCATTCCCGTCTTCACCCACATCGACGGGGCGACGGTCAGCCGGGTCGACATCTACAGCGCCGGCCTGCTGTTCGCGCTGGCGAAAGACTTCGGGAACGGCTTCAACGCCTACATCAGCGCCGGCCCCCGGACCGACGACAACTTCGTCAACGCGAACCGCGGCGTCATCGCCGACCTGCGCGCCGCGATCGGCTACTCCGACCACGACACGCACCTGACGATCTCGGCGAACTACGGCGGCAAGTTCGGCGGCATCGTCAACGGCTTCACCGCGACCGGGCTGCCGACGGGCCAGGGCGACAGCATCTTCTTCGACTACACGGCGACGCACACGTTCAACAAGTTGGACCTCGGCGTGGTCGGGACATTCTACAACGACATCACCGGGCCGGGCCCGCGCGGCCAGTCCCTGTCGGTGGGTCCGCTCGTCGGCTACGACTTCGGGCCGTTGACGGTGCAGGCCTACGTCACCCGCGAGGTGGAGGTCCGCAACGGCGGCTGGGGGCTGGGGCCGGCCTATCCCGGCACCAACAACGGCGGCCGGGAAACGCGGGGCTTCTTCCGGCTGATCCTGCCGCTGGCGGTCGGCGCCAAGCCGGCGGCGCCGATCACCGCCCGGTACTGAGGGGGCAGCCTCGACCACCGCCTCGACGGTCACCGCGGGAGACACGATGCCGTTACGGCGGTCGGCCCCGCCATCGCGACGGATCATCCGAACCGCCGCGCGCGTGTCGGGCCGACGCCCCGACACCGCCCCGCGCCGATCGGCGGCCTGAGCGAAGGCGCGCGGTCCGGGGCTCCTGACGCGTCGGCACCAAAGGCACGTCGTCAAGCGCGCCAGGCTGGCCTATGCTCGCCCTTCCCGACCCCGGCACGATGCCATCGGTGGCATGGCATCGCGGGGACCGGGACGGTGAGGCCAGGATCGAGGAGCGCGCGATGACGTCGGGAGCCCACGCCCAAACGTTCGATTGGACCGACCCGCTCGACCTCGCGTCGCGCCTCACCGACGAGGAGCGGATGATCGCCGCCGTCGCCCAGTCCTACGCGCGCGAGAAGCTGCTGCCCCGCGTCGTGTCCGCCTTCGCGCAGGAACGCTTCGACCGTGAGATCATGACCGAGATGGGCGAACTCGGCCTGCTCGGCGTGACGCTGCCGGAGGACTACGGCGGGGCCGGCGCGGGGCACGTCGCCTACGGCCTCGTCGCGCGCGCGATCGAGGCGATCGACTCGGGTTATCGCTCCGCGATGAGCGTGCAATCCTCGCTCGCCATGTACCCGATCCACGCCTTCGGCAGCGAGGCGCAGCGGCGGCGGTACCTGCCGGGGATGGCGCGGGGCGAGCTGATCGGCTGCTTCGGCCTGACGGAGGCCGACGGCGGCTCGGACCCGGCGTCCATGCGGACGAGGGCGGTGGCGGTCGACGGCGGTTACGTGCTGAACGGCGCCAAGTACTGGATCACCAACTCGCCGATCTGCGACCTGGCGATCGTCTGGGCGAAGCTCGAGGGCGACATCACCGGCTTCATCGTCGAGCGGGCGTTCGCCGGCTTCACCACGCAGGTCATCGGCGACAAGCTGAGCCTGCGCGCGTCCGTCACCGGCGACATCGGCCTCGCCGACGTGTTCGTGCCGGCCGAGAACCGCCTGCCCGGCGTGCGCGGCCTGCGCGGGCCGTTCTCCTGCCTCAACAAGGCGCGCTTCGGCATAGCCTGGGGGACGCTGGGGGCGGCCGAGTTCTGCTTCCGCCAGACGCGGGACTACGTCATGGACCGCAGCCTGTTCTCCCGTCCGCTCGGGGGTCGCCAGCTGGTGCAGAAGAAGCTCGCCGACATGATGACCGACATCGCCCTCGGCCTGGAAGGGGCGCTGGCGCTCGGCCGCATGCTGGATAACGGCGCCTTCGTGCCGGAAGCGATCTCCATGATGAAGCGCAAGAACTGCGCGGTGGCGCTCGCCGTCGCCCGCGAGGCGCGCGACATGCACGGCGGTGCCGGCATCACCGGCGCCGTCCACGTCATGCGCCACGTGATGAACCTGGAAACGGTGAACACCTACGAGGGCGCCGCCGACGTGCACGCGCTGATCTTGGGCCGCGCGATCACGGGACTGTCGGCGTTCTGAGGCCTCGATCGAGCATCAAGGCCGCGTCACCGACGTCATTCCGGGGCGCCGAAGGCGAGCCCGGAACCGGTGTCCTGATGATGTGGCTTGAAAGGACACCGATCCCGGATCTTCGCTGCGCTTCGTCCGGGATGACGTTTCAGGCGCGAAGCACCAATCCCTTCTCGCGCAGCCAGTCGGTCAGCGCGGCGTTGACCTTGCCGGGCGCCTCCTGCTGCACCCAGTGCGAGACGCCGGGGAACCGGCGCAGCGTGAAGTCGGCCACCAGCGGGCCGTAGCCTTCCGTGAGTTCGAGGCCCAGCGCGACGTCCTCCTCGCCCCAGATCATCAGCGTCGGCACGGTGATGACCGGCACCGCGACGTTCCTCGACAGCGCGCGCAGGTTGGCGCGGTAATAGTTCAACATGGCGGTCATCGCGCCGGGCTTCAGCGCGGCGGCGCGATACCCCTCGAGGACCGCCGGCGGGAACGCGCCCTTGTCGACCGCCGTGTCGCGGAACATCCGGCCGACCGCCGCCGCGCCGCGCGCGGTGAGCACCGCCTCGGGCAGGCGCGGCAGCTGGAAGAAGGCGGCGTACCACGAGCGGCCCCGCTGCGCCCAGGAATGGCGCAGAGCGTGGCGGAAGACGGTGGGGTGCGGCACGTTCATCGCCACCAACCCGTCGAGCGGACGGGCGCCGCGAAGCGCGAGGTCCCACGCGACCACCGCCCCCCAATCGTGCCCGATCAGCAGGCGCCGCCTCGCGCCGCAGGCGTCGAACAGGGCGGCGACGTCGGCGACGAGGTGCGCGAGGTGGTAGGCGTCACGCCCGCGCGGGCGGCTGCTGTCGCCGTAGCCGCGCATGTCGGGCGCGACCACGTGCCAGCCGAGGTCGGCCAAGGGCCGGAGCTGGTGGCGCCACGAGGAGCGGTTCTCCGGGAACCCGTGCAGCAGGATGGCGATCGCGTCGCCCTCCCCCGCCTCGTCGACCGCGAAGGTCAGGCCGTTGGCGTCGATGAAGCGTGTCGTGACCATGTCGAGTGGTTCCCCAGGATGGCGTCACCCAGCGGCCAAATGCCCGCATCCTAATGGCGATCCGCCGCGTTCACGATCGTGTGCCTTGTCGGGGCAGACGGAAAAGGCAGGGCCGCCGCGTCCCGTGGCGCAGGTTTGAAGGATTGTCCCTTGGTCGAAACGCCCTCAAACGCCATGGCCTCCGAGATCGCGAGCCAGGCGACGAAGCTGGATCTGACCTCCGACCGGATGGAACAGCTCGCGAGCCAGGGCCTCAAGGACCCGACGACCCTTCGACCCGAAGACATCAAGGTGCTGTGCGGCGCCGTGATGGACTTCATCGAGGGTGTCCGCAAGAAGGGCTAGGCCGACCGTCCAGGACACGGCCGCCAAGCTCGCGACGTGGTCGCGACGCGGCCCATGCGAGGGATGGCGGCGAACCGATCCTGGTGTGGACCGGCGGCATCGCCGACGGGACGTCACCGCGCGCCGACCCCCTCCTCGACCGGCCTCAGCCAGAACGCCGGCACGAGGCGACCGCCGACCCAGGCCACCGTGCCGATCACCGCGACGACGCCGAGCGTCAGGAACGAGGCGGCGAAGCCCAGCCGCTGCGCGACCTCGCCGGCGACCAGCGGGCTCAGGGCCGCCCCGGCGCCGAACGCCGTCATCACCGCACCGAGCCCGGCGCTGGCCCGTCCCGAGCCGGCCATGACCTCGGCGACGAGCGCCGGGATGGCCACGCCGCCCAGGCCCATGGACAAGCCTTCCAGCACCTCGACGCTGACGATCACCGGCCAGGACACGGCGGTGGTGGCGAGCAGGCAGCGCCCGATGACGACGGCCATCGCCAGCGTCATCACCCACGCGTGACCGCGCCAACGCGCGAGCGGCACCGCCAGCAGGGCGGCGCCGACCATGGTCGCCTGCGCCACCACCGTCATCACGCCGGTGGTCACGCTCGGGTTGCTGCCGGCCGCCGTCTTGGCCTGGGCCAGGAACGGCAGCATCGCCCCGTTCGCCGTTTCGAACAGCATGACCGTCACGGCCAGCAGCACGAGGCCGGGGGTTTGCAGGAGCGCCGGCAGCGTCGAGCGCCCGTCGGCCTGGCCGCTCCTCGCCCGCGCGTGGTCGATGACGCCCGGCTTGATCTGTCCCACGACGGCGCTGGAGGCGACCGCCGTCACCACGATGGCGAGCGCGACGAAGCCGAGCCCGAAGAAGTACCCGAGCACGGCGGCGAGCAACGCGTTCACGCCGTTGCCCGCGTGGTTGTAGGCCTCGTTGCGCGCGACGCGGGCGCCGTAGGCCTCGGCCCCCACGATGCCCAGGGTGATGGCGGCGATCAGCGGCGCGATGCTGGTGTCGGCGACGCCGATCAGGACCTGCGCCGCCCCGATGACCCAGAGGCTCCGCGTCGCCACGATCATCACCGCGCCCACCGCGATGCCGCCGACCGCGAGGACGAGGGCGAAGCGCTTGGCCCTCCAGCGGTCGACGAGCGCGCCGATCGGCGTCGTCGCGATGAGCCCGGCGACGCCGGCGAGCGACATGGCGAGGCCGGTGGCCACCGGGTCGAAGCCTTTCCCTTGCAGGTAGACGCCGAGGAAGGGACCGAAACCCTCGCGTGACCCCGCGAGGGCGAAGTTCACGACACTGAGGGCGGTCCCGACCTGCATGAAACGTTCCCGGCCGGTCGCGATCCGGCTCCTGGCGCTTGGGTTTCCGACCCGACGGGCCGTGATGACGAGGGAGGTGGTCGAACCCGTGGAACGTTCGCGCCGCCGGACCTGTGGGGTCGACGTCAGCGCGGGAAGCCGGCGGACACGTCGATCGTCACCCCAACGCAAGTGACCGCGCGGACGTTGCGAAATCGGGACGGGCGAGGTCGGGGTGGGACCCGAAGCCGCTGCGGTCCCGTCCTGGTCGGCGCGGCTGGCGCGTCGTGGCGACGGGGGTGGCCGCGGAGGCGGCCGGCGCGACGCTCGGTCGGATTGCCGGTCGAGCCGGCCCGGGCTAGGGCATGGAATCCCCGAAGGGCCAGTCACCGCGATGCAGCGATCCGCGCAGAAGCCCGAGCCCGGCATGAGGCCGGCGCGACCGATCCTCGTCCCGCTGTACGCCGTGGCCTGCGGGGTGACCTGCCACGCGCTGTTCGTCGCCGGCGTCGGCACGATGATGGTGGAGATGGCTTTCGGGATGAGCCGGTCGCTGGGGCGGCTGCCGCGCCCGTGGGGCTGGATGGCGGACGCCGCCCTGCTGGCGCAGTTCCCGCTGGCTCATTCGTTCCTGCTGTCGCGCCGGGGGCGCGCGCTGATGGGCCGGATGGCGCCGCGCGGGCTCGGGGCCAAGCTGTCGACCACCACCTACGCCACGATCGCCTCCGCTCAGACCGGGGCGCTGTTCCTGCTGTGGACGCCCACGGGCACGCTCTGGTGGCAAGCCCACGGCGGCGTCCTCGCCCTCCTCTACACGCTCTACGCGGCATCCTGGCTGCTGCTGCTGAAGTCGATCGTCGATGCCGGCTTCGCCATGCAGGTCGGGCTGCTCGGCTGGTGGGCGGTGGCGCGCGACAGGGCGCCGGCCTACCCGCCGATGCCGAGGACCGGCCTGTTCCGGCTCTGCCGGCAGCCGATCTACGTGTCCTTCGCGCTCACGACGTGGACGACACCGACCTGGACGCCGGACCAGCTCGTCGTCGCGCTCGTGTTGTCGGGCTATTGCGTGCTGGGTCCGCTCCTCAAGGAGGCCCGCTTCGCCAGGCTGTTCGGGGCCGAGTTCGCGGCCTACCGGCGCGGCGTCCCCTACTGGTTGCCCTGGCCGCGCCCGGCGCGCAAGGACGCCCCCTCGCGCTGACCCGCCTCCCCGCGCCGACCCATGGACGGGAGGAGCCGGCGGCGGCGCGCCGGTCCGGGCGGATCGCACGCCAAGGAACGGCGCCGCTTGACGAACAGGAGGGTCGCGACGGCGGCCAGCGTGATGATGGCGAGGAGGCCCCACGCCTCGTTCAGCGCCCCCGTCAGCGCCGCCTTCTTGACGAGGCCGGCGAGCGCGGTCCTGGTTTGGTCGTCCAAAGGGGTCGCCGAATGGCCGATGAAGCGCGACAGCGGGATGCCGACGCTCTCCGCCGTGGCGACGTCGCCGGCCTTGAGGCGCGCGAGGATCTCGTCGCCCAGGCCTGGCGCCCGGCCGTAGATCACCGAGTCGATCAGCGCCAGGCCGACCGCGCCGCCCAGGTTGCGCATGAGGTTGAACAGCCCGCTCGCGTCCGGGACGAGCGCCGGCGGCAGGTGGCCGAGCGCGATGCGCGTGGGCGGCAGCAGGCACAGCATGATCGCCACGCCGCGAACCACCTGCGGCCAGAACATGCCGTCGAAATCCGTGGTCACCGTCTGGAACGCGCTCATGCCCAGCCCGACGCCGAACAGGATGAAGCCGGCCACCGTCAGCGCGCGCGGATCGACGCGTTGTTCCAGCAGGACGGCGAGCGGCGAGCTGAGGAGCTGCGCCATCCCCGTCACGAGCATGATCTCGCCGATCGCCAGGGCGTCGTGCCGGCGCACGATCCCCAGGAACACCGGCATCAGGTAGATCGTCCCGAACAGGCCGATCCCGAGCACGAAGCTCAAGGTGCAGCCGATCGCGAAGGACCGGTCGCGGAACAACCGGAGGTTCGCGAGCGGGGTGGTTGAGCGGGCGGTCCGCCACACGAAGAACGCGCCGCAGGCCACGCTCGCGGCTAGCAGGCCGATCACCAAGCCCGATGCCCAGCCGTTCTGCGGCGCCCGCGTCAAGCCGATCTCGAGCGCCGACAGGGCGATCGCCAGGCTGGCGAGCGAGGCGAGGTCGAGCGTGAGCAGGGCGGCCAGGTCGGTCTTCTGCCGGGGCAGCAGCCAGCTGGCGCCGAGCGCGGCGGCGATGCCGGGGACGACGTTGATCAGGAACAACCAGTTCCAATCGTAGGTGTCGGTGATCCAGCCCCCCACGATCGGCCCGACCGTGGGGGCGAGCACGGCGAGCGCCCCCGCCAACGTCGTCGCCAGCGGCTGATGCCTGGGGGGGAACAGGATGAACACGGCGGCGAACACGGCGGGGATCAGCGTGCCGCCGGTGAAGCCCTGGGCGACGCGGAACGCGATCAACGCGCCGAAGGTCGTGCTCGACGCGCAGCCGACCGAGGCCAGGGTGAAGAGGGACACCGCGCCCACGAACAGCCAGCGCATCGTCAGCACGCGCGTCAACACGCCGGTGAGCGGGATCGCGATCACCTCGGCGATCAGGTAGGCGGTCTGGATCCAGCTGATCGCGGAAGGGTGGATGTCGAGCGCGAACTGGATCGTCGGCAGGGACGTCGCCACGACCTGGGCGTCCAGGATGGCCATGAACATGCCCACGCCCATCATGATGAAGCCGAGCGCGGTGCGGGACGACCAGCATTCCGCGACGGGAGCATCGAGGGACGCGTGCGCGCTAGGCGATGGGAGCATGGATCGGGCTACGCATGGATCGGCCTAGGCATGGATCGCACTATGCATAAGTTGCGCTATGCATGGACCGGGCTACGCAGGGCGCGGTTCTCGGCGCGGACGCGCACGGCGAGCACGGCGGCGTTGGCGATTGTGAACACCAGCGCGACGATCGGCAGGCCGAGCGCGAAGGGCAGCACGGCGATCTCGGACACGACGACCAGGTAGTTGGGATGGGAGATCCAGCGGTACGGTCCGGCCCGCACCAGGGCCTCGTCCGGCGGGATGACGATGCGCGTCGTCCAGCGACCGCCCAGCGTCGCGATGACCCAGACGCGCAGGGCCTGCAACACGCAGAACAGCGCCAGCCAGCCAAGGTGAACCGCCGCGTGCCAGCCCAGGACCCAGAGGCTGACGAGCCACAAGCCGTGGACGGCGACGATGGCCGGGTAGTGCCCGGGCGCGACCTCGACCGCGCCGCGCGCCATCAGCCGCCGCGTGTTGCGACGCGCGAGCACCAGTTCGCCGCCCCGCTGCAGCGTCACGAGGAGCAGGACCAGGGTGGCGAGGCTCAAGCCGCCCGCTCCAACACCGCGCAGCTCGAGGTGAAGCCCGGCCCCATCGCGTTGAGGACGGAGCACTCCGGCAAGCCCTGTTCCACCATGCGTTCCAGCACGAACATGACGGTTGGCGAGGACATGTTGCCGTGGGCGGCGAGGACCTCCCTCTCGTGGTCGAGCGAGCCGTAATCGAGGGCGAAGGCGTGTTCGAGCGCGGACACCACCTTCTTGCCCCCGGGATGGCAGATGAAACGGTCGACGTCGGCCATCGTGTGCCCGGAGCGTGCCAGGATGCCGCTCACCGCCGCGCCGACGTGCTCGTGCACGAAGGGCGGGATGGCCTTGGCGAAGATCACGCCGAACCCGTGCGGGTCGACGCTCCATCCCATGATGTCCAGCGTTTCGGGCCACGTGTGCTCGCCGGTCGCCTTCACCGCCGCCAAGCCGCCGTCGCCGGCGCGCAGGACGCAGGCGGCGCCGCCGTCGCCGAACAGCGCGGTGGCGACGATGTTGGCCGGGGTCAGCGTGTCCAGCCGGAACGCCAAGGTGCAGAGCTCGACGACGACGAGCAACACGTTGGTGCCGGGGCGCCCCTGCGCCAACCTGGAGGCGATGGAGAAGCCGCTGACGCCGCCGGCGCAGCCCAGGCCGAACACGGGCACGCGCGACACGTCGGAGCGGAACCCCATCTCCTCCAGGACGCGCGCCTCGATGGAGGGTGTGGCGACGCCGGTGGAGGTGACGGTGACGATCGTGTCGACGTCGCCGGCGCCCAAACCGGCGGCGGCCAGCGCCTTGTTGGCGGCCTTGACGAAGAGCGCCGTCCCGCCGGCGATGAAGGCCGCCGTCCGTTCCGGCCATCCGAGGTGCTGGGTGTACCATTCCATCGGCTGCACGGCTTGGCGCGTGAGGATGCCGCTCGACTCGAAAACGCGGGAAAGCCGTTCGAAATCATAGTAACGGTCGGCGAACATCCGCCCCGCCGTGCGGGCGATGTCTTGTTGCGAGAAGTTGTGGGGCGGTGAAGCGGTCGCGACCGAGAGTAGGTAGGCGGGGTTCTGCAAGTCCGATCCTCTTCCGTCCAGAAACCAGAAAGGATTTCGGGGTCACCCCAATTATGATCGGTCGAGGTCGGTTCACCAACAACAATCGCTTGAGAAAAGACTTCGCGTATCCCTCGAATCCGGCCCACATCGGTTCGACCATTTGCCGCATAGGACGAAGGAACAGTGGGGGACGACGATAGGGCAAATGCCGTGATGGGACGAGACGCCCAATCGCACGGCGCGCCGGCCTGTCCCGCGGCTCCGGGAACCTGGACCGTCGGAGCCATCGGCCGACATCGTGACAAGGATGCTGGAGGCACGGTCCCCGAGACGCTGGAGTGTTTCGATGTCGTCAACTCTCGACGATCGATCCGACGACATCGAACCACGTCCGCCCGGCTTTGTGATGACGTCGCCGTCGCCCGAGCCGTTCGAGGCCCCTGCAAGTGGCGCATGACCGGCACGAGGGAGTATGTTCCTCGCGCCGGCCTTCGCGGCCGGGGATTACGGCTGGGACTTGAAGCCCCCGACCGGGCCGCCGCTCGCGGTGCCGTGGCGGTCGCCGCTACCAATGACGTGCGAACCCGGGACGCGATAGCCACCGCTGTACCTGTAATGACTGTGATGGCGGTGGTGGCCATAGGGATAAGCGGAGGCCGCCACGCTGCTCAGCGAAAGCAGGGCGACGGCGGTCGTCAGCATGATGGTCTTCATGATGGTGCACCTTCTAGTGGTTAATCGGAAACGACTGGACATCCCTGTGGAACGTTCGAAGTTATCCGTCATCGTCTTGTCAGGAAGACTTGAGGTGCGAAAGCGGAATAAATGAAACAGCCCCGCCGCCGCGTCGGTTCATGGTTTAAGGATGAATCCCGACCCTCGCGTCACGCTCCGGCGTCAACCGATCCGATCACTCGCAGGCTCCCGAACGATTGCCGGTAAAACCGCCGTTACGTCGTGAAGTTCCGTGAACGCCCGCGCGGCGGGCGCGTGGACGCGACGGGCACCATGCCGCCAAGGTTTCGGCTCACGGTGGCGGGCATGACCCTCGACCAACTTCGCGTCTTCGTCGCCGTCGCCGAGCGCCAGCACGTCACCCGTGCCGCCGAAGCCCTCAACCTGGCGCAATCGGCGGCGAGCGCGGCCATCGCCGGCTTGGAGGGCCGCCACGGCGCCAAGCTGTTCAACCGGGTCGGACGCGGCGTCGAGCTGACCGAGGCCGGCCGGGTCTTCCTCGACGAGGCGCGCGCCGTGCTGGCCCGCGCCGAGCTGGCGGAACTGCGGCTCGCCGACCTCGCCGGGCTGCGGCGCGGGCGCCTGCTCGTGCGGGCCAGTCAGACGGTCGCCAGCTACTGGCTCCCGCGCCGCCTCGTCGACTTCCGCCGCGCCCATCCCGGCATCGCCATCAAGCTCACGGTCGGCAACACGGCGGACGTGGCCGCCGCCGTGCTCGCCGGCACGGCCGAACTCGGCTTCGTCGAGGGACCCGTCGAGGCGGCCGCGCTCGATGTGACGGAGGTGGCGCGTGACCGGCTGGTCGTCGTGGTCGCGTCCGACCACGCGTGGGCCGGCCGGGCGGACATGCCGGCGGCGGAATTGGCGGCGGGCGAGTGGGTCCTGCGCGAGGGGGGATCGGGCACGCGGGTCGTCTTCGAGGACGCCCTGCGCGCGCTGGGCGTCGGCCCGCTGACCAACGTCGCCCTGGAGTTGCCGACCAACGAGGCGATCCGCGCCGCCGTGCAGGCCGGCATGGGAGCGGCGGTGATGTCCGCCTCGGCCGCCGTGGATGCCCTGGACGCCGGCATCCTCGCCCAGGTGCCCATCGACCTGCCGGCCCGCGCCTTCAAGCTCATCCGCCACGGCGAGCGCGAGCCCAGCCACGCCGCGCGCGCCCTGATCGCGATGGTCACGCCGCGCCGCTGAGCGACGGTCCAAGCGACGGCCCAAGCGGGATGCTTACGGCCGCGAGCTGGTGCGCGCGCGACGGGCGAGGGCGCGGGCCAGCACGGGTCGCACCGGCAGGCTCAGGCGGTAGCCGGCCTCCAGCAGCGGCAGCACGCCGGGCACGCGGGCGAGGCCGGCCAGCCAGCGCCAGCGGGGCAAACGCCGCCACACCGCGAGGAAACCGGCGGCGCCGGAGCGGAGCGTGCCGTCCGGCATGCGGACGTGGAAGCGCGCCATCGCGCCGGCCCGGTCGAGGTCCGGCCCCACGGTGGCGCGAGGGTCGGACACGTCGACGAAGGCGAGCCCGTCCGCGCCCGCCTGCCGCCGGTAATGGTCGATCTCGCGGCGGCAGAGCGGGCAGGACCCGTCGTGGTAGAGGGTGATCTTGTCGTTCGTCATCCCCGGTGCAACGCGGTCGCCCCGGTGAACGATCCACGAGCGGGCGACCCCGCGTCAGTCCGCGCCGTGACCCTTCGACGGCCGGCCGGCCCGGCGCGCGTGCGCCATGGCGGCGATCTGCGTCAAAGCCTGTTGTTCGTTCACGTCGATGTCGCCCAGGGCGGCGGCCATCTCGGGCGGCGTTTCGAAATTCAAACGGTACAAGCGTCGGAGCGTCATGACGACTCCGGCGAGGGATGCTGCGGTGCCAACGGCATCGAGCTTCAGGTCCATGAGCGTCCGCCTGTTCAATCCTGACCCGCCGCTGCGAATCGTGATGGTCCCATTTCATGCCACATTCGTTAACAAAAGGTAAATATTGAATGGTTCGACACCGCCATTTTAACCACGGCCCGCCGTCATCGACACAGGACCCGGCGGCGTGGCGGCTGAACTCACCGGCGTAGCAGCCCATGCGCGAGGAGGTCGAAGGCGGCGTCGAGGTAGCGATGGACGTCGACGGGTCGCGCCCCGCCGAACAGCGTCCGCCAATTGTGGTGGAGGAACAACGGCGCCATGATGAGTTGCGGGAAGTCATCGACGGCGGACGGCCGGAACTCACCCCGCGCGACGCCCCTGCGAAGGATGTCGCCGAAGGCTTGGAGCGCCGGCCCCATCAC
The DNA here is from genome assembly GCA_964235705.1 of uncultured Beijerinckiaceae bacterium. Taxonomy (GTDB): domain Bacteria; phylum Pseudomonadota; class Alphaproteobacteria; order Rhizobiales; family Beijerinckiaceae; genus RH-AL1. The sequence continues at coordinate 41,844 of CAXSDP010000007.1, forward strand.
TTCGGCGTACCAGCGCTCGGTGATCCGGGGGAAGCGATGCCCTTCCGCGAGCAGGATGCGGAAGATGTCGCGATTGCACGGATCCTCGACCATCTGTTCGGCGGCGAAGGCCAGGTGGGCGCGCAGGACCTCGAGTGCCGAGGCGTCGGGATCGGCGGCGAGCGTGGCGAGGTTCTCGAAGACCGGCCGGGTCTTCTCCCGCAGCGTCGCCAGGAACAGGTCCTCCTTGCTGGGGAAGTACACGTAGATCGTGCCCTTGGTGATGCCGGCGCGGGCCGCCACGTCGTCCAGGCGCGCGGCGGCGAAGCCGTTGAGGGAGAATTCCTCCAGCGCCGCCTGGAGGATGAGGCTCGGCCGCTCGGCCTTGCGCCGACGGCGCACGCCCGGTTCCCTCACGCCTTGGCTGGTCATCGCGTGCCTTATTGACTGACTGTTCGGTTAATAGTACGTTTTCAGCCTCTTTCGCAAGCCATGGACGCGGGCGCACGGGCACGTGGACCCATGAGCGTGCCACCGGCCCGGTGCGACGGGCGCGAGCCGATGGGCACGGGTCGATGGGGATGGAACGGGGCATGAGGCGCATATCCTTCCCGTCCGGTGCGCTGCTGGCCTCGACGCTGGTCTTCGCCTGGTTCTTCGCCCCCTGCCGTCCCGTGTCCGCCGACGGGGTTCCCGCGAGATCCAGCACGTCGGCCGACGCCTGCGACGCCCGCTGCGTCCTCGTCGCCGTCGCCCTCGCGCGGGAGGAAACCTTCGCGCGCCAGCTCACCCTCACCGGCGCCATCGCGCCGAAATACCAAACCAACGTCGCCTTCCGCACCGGCGGCCGGATCACGCAGAGGCTCGTCGATGTCGGCGAGCACGTCACCGCCGACCAGGTCCTGGCGGTGCTCGACCCGCGCGACCAGACGGCGGCGGTCGACACCGCCAAGGCGGTGCTCGCCTCCGCGCAGGCGCTGCTCGTGCAGGCCACCGTCGCCTTCGAGCGGCAGCAAGCCTTGCTGAAGAGCGGCTACACGACGCGGCCGAGTTTCGACGCCGCGCAGCAGCAGCTGCAAACCCAGCAGGCGGCGGTCGACTCGGCGAGCGCGGCGCTCGGCACCGTCCGGGAGCAGTTCGGCTACACCAACCTGAGGGCCGGCGCGGCCGGCACCGTGGTCAGGCGCGACGCGGAGGCGGGCCAGGTGGTGCAGGCCGGCCAGACCGTCTTCGTGCTGGCCCAGGACGGGCCGCGCGACGCGGTGTTCGACGTTTACGAGGCGGCGCTCACCGATCCGCCCGCGAGCCGCGTCGTCACCGTCGCCCTCCAGTCCGATCCGGCGGTGGTGACGCGGGGGCACGTGCGCGAGATCGCGCCCAGCGTCGACGACAAGTCCGGCGCGGTCCGGGTCAAGGTGGAACTCGACGCCGTGCCGGCGCGCATGTCGCTGGGCGCGGCGGTGATCGGTTCCGGCAGCTTCAAGCCGGAGCGGGGCATCGTGCTGCCGCGCGGCGCGCTGTACCGCTGGGACGACGCGCCGGCGGTCTGGATCTACGACCCCGCGAGCCGCACGGTGGCGCCGCGCGTGGTGGCCATCACGCGCTACGACGACGACAGGCTGGTGCTGTCCGGCGGCGTGAAGCCGGGCGAGCGGGTCGTCACCGCCGGGATCCAGTTCCTCCATCCGGGCCAAATCGTGGGGCTGGCGCCGGACCAAGCCGTGGGGCCGGCGCCGGGCCAGGGTCCCGCGGATCGAGAGGCGGCGCGATGAGCCGCGCGCCGTCGCTCGCCCTCGCCTTGGCCGGCTGCGCACTTGCCGGTTGCGCACTCGCCTTGGCCGGTTGCGAGGGCGACGAGGATCCGCCGGCGCCGCTGCGGCCGGTGCTCACCACCACCGTCGAGCCGGTCGCCACCGAAACCTTCGGTCCCTTCGCGAGCACCGTCGAGGCGCGCTACCAGACGCAGCTCGGCTTCCAGCTCGCCGGGCGCATGGTGGCGCGCGACGTGTTCGTCGGCGATGTCGTGCGCAAGGGGCAGCGGTTGGCGGCGATCGACCCGGTCGTGAGCCAGTTCGCCCTGCTCCGGGCCAAGGCGGACGTCGCCGACGCGCGGGCGCAGCTCGCCAACGCCACCGGGATCGAGGCGCGCCAGCGCACGCTCAGCGAGGGGGGCAACGTTTCGCGGGCGACGCTCGACGGCGCCGTCGCCGGCCGCGACACGGCCAAGGCCCGGCTCGACCAGGCGCAGGCGGCGCTCCGCGTGGCGGAGGACCAGATCGGCTACACGGAGCTCCACGCGAACTTCGACGGGGTCGTCACCGCCTGGAACGCGGAGGTCGGGCAGTACGTCGACAACGGGCAGGCGGTGGTCACGCTGGCCCGCCCCGACGTCCGCGAGGCCGTCGTCGACATCCCGGACGACCTCATCGGCAAGGTGACGCCGGGCATGACCTTCCTCGCCCGGCTCCAGGCGGCGCCCGACACGCTCGCGCACGCGGTCGTCCGCGAGATCGGCCCGCTCGCCGACGAGGCGACGCGGACGCACCGCGTCCGGCTCACCCTCGCCGACGCCTCGCCGGCCTTCCGGCTCGGCACCACGCTCAGCCTCTCGCGCGAGACGCCGGTCGCCCCGCACATGATCGTGCCGACCGGGGCGGTGCTGGAGGATGGCGGCAAAACGTTCGTGTGGGTCCTGGCGGCGGATGGCCGGCACGTCGCGCGCCGCGAGATCGGCCTCGCCGGACGCGCCGGTGTCGCCGACGATGGGGCGTCCGTCACGTCCGGCCTCCAGGCGGGCGAGAGGATCGTGATCGTCGGGGTCCACAGCCTCCGCGACGGCGAGGCGGTCGCCGGCGAGTTGGGCGGCGCGGCGCCCGCCACCACCGCCGGGACGACACGCCTGTGAAGCACTTCAACCTGTCGCGATGGGCGCTCGAGCATCGCTCGTTCGTTTACTTCCTGATGATCGCCTCGGTGATCGCCGGCGTGATCGCCTACGGCAAGTTGGGGCGGGAGGAGGACCCGACCTTCGCCATCAAAACCATGATCGTCAGCGCGGAATGGCCGGGCGCCACGATCGGCGACACGCTCGACCAGGTCACCGACCGCATCGAGAAGGAGTTGCAGCAGGTCGACGGCCTCGATTTCACCCGGAGCTACACGACGCCGGGCAAGGCCACCGTCTTCGTGCAGTTCAAGGACACCGTCGATCCCAAGCGTCTGCCGGGCCTGTTCTACCAGGTGCGCAAGCACATCGGCGACATCCGCAACACCTTCCCCGACACGTTGAAGAGCATCACCTTCAACGACGAGTTCGGCGACGTTTACGGCAACGTCTACGCCTTCACCGCCGACGGCCTCTCCATGCGCCAGCTGCGCGACTACGTGGAGGGCGTGCGCTCCGCCGTGCTGCGCGTGCCCAACATCGGCAAGACGATGCTGGTCGGCACGCAGGACGAATCGATCTACCTCGACTTCTCGACCGGCAAGCTCGCGGGACTCGGCATCGACACGGCCGCCCTCATCAAGACGTTGCAGGCGCAGAACGCCATCGCGCCCTCGGGCGTGGTGCAGGCCGGCGCCGAGCAGGTGTCCGTGCGCGTGGGCGGCCAGTTCACCTCCGAGGCGAGCTTGAAGGCCATCAACCTGCGGGTGAACGACCGCTTCTTCCGCTTGTCCGACGTCGCCGACATCCATCGCGGCTACCCCGACCCGCCGCAGCCGCTGTTCCGCTACGACGGCCAACCGGCGATCGGCCTCGCCGTCGCGATGCGGGCCGGCGGCAACCTCCTCGTGTTCGGCCGCGACCTGAAGGCCAAGATGCGCGCGGTCGAGGCGACGCTGCCGATCGGGGTCGGCGTCCACCTCGTGTCCGACCAGCCGCGCATCGTGGAGCACGCCGTCGGCGGCTTCACCGAGGCGCTGGGCGAGGCCATCGCCATCGTGCTGCTCGTGTCCTTCGTGAGCCTGGGCGTCAGGGCCGGCCTCGTCGTCTCCATCTCGATCCCGCTGGTGCTGGCGGTGACCTTCGTGGTGCTGGCGGTCATGGGCGTCACCCTGCAGCGCATCTCGCTCGGCGCGCTGATCATCGCGCTGGGCCTGCTCGTCGACGACGCGATGATCACGGTGGAGATGATGGTGGCGCGCCTCGAACACGGCGACAGCCGCGAGCAGGCGGCGACCTTCGCCTACACGTCCACCGCCTTCCCCATGCTGACCGGGACGCTCGCCACCGTCGCCGGCTTCCTGCCGATCGGCTTCAACGGGTCGGCGGCCGGCGAGTACACCTACTCCCTCTTCGTGGTGATCGCGGTGTCGCTGCTCGTCTCGTGGGTGGTGGCGGTGCTGTTCGCGCCGCTGATCGGCGTGAGGATCCTGCCCAGGGCGCTGAAACACCACGCGGGCGGCCCGGGCCGCCTCATGCGCGCCTTCCGGGCGTTCCTGCTGGTGGCGATGCGCTGGCGCTGGGTCACCGTGGGCTCCACGCTCGCCACGCTCGCGCTGGCGGTGTTCGGCATGCGCTTCGTGCAGCAGCAGTTCTTCCCCCCCTCCGACCGGCCGGAGATCCTCGTCGACATGACGCTGCCGCAGTCGTCCTCCACCGGCGAGACCAAGCGCCAGATGGACCGCTTCGAGGCGCACCTCGCCGGCAACCCCGACATCGTCAAGTGGAGCTCCTACGTGGGCGAGGGCGCGATCCGCTTCTACCTGCCGCTCGACCAGCAACTCGGCAACAGCTTCTACGGGCAGGTGGTGATCGAGACGACGTCCTTGGCGGCGCGCAACAAACTCATGCCGATCCTGACGAAGCTCGGCCGCGAACAGTTCGTCGGCACGGACGTGTTCATCCACTCGCTCGACCTCGGGCCGCCGGTCGGGCGCCCGGTGCAGTACCGGGTGAGCGGCCCGGACGTGCAGGCGGTGCGCCAGAAGGCGGTGGAGCTCGCCAGCATCGTCGGCGCCAACGCGCACCTCGGCGTGCCGACCTACGACTGGAACGAGCCGGGGCAGGTGCTGCGGGTCAACATCCTGCAGGACAAGGCACGGCAACTCGGCGTGACCGGCCAGGACATCGCCGGCATCCTGAACGCCGTCGCGCAGGGCACGGACATCACGCAAGTGCGCGACTCGATCTACCTCGTCAACGTGGTCGGTCGCGCGCAGGAGCGAGAGCGCAACTCCATCGACACGCTGGGCGGGCTGCAGGTGGCGCTATCGAACGGGCGGACCGTGCCGCTGCTCGCCTTCGCGCGGCTGGATTACGGGTTGCAACAGCCGATCGTTTGGCGTCGCGACAGGCTGCCGACGGTGACGCTGCGCTCCACCATTGTCGACGCGACGCAGCCCGCCACCGTCGTCGCGCAGCTGAGGCCGCAAATCGACGCCTTCGCCGCCGCGCTGCCGGCCGGCTACGGGCTCGCCACCGGCGGCGCGGTGGAGGAGAGCGCCAAGGGCCAGGGGCCGATCGCCTCCGTGGTGCCGGTGATGCTGCTGACGATGGCGTTCCTGCTGATGGTGCAGCTGCAAAGCTTCGGCAAGCTGCTGCTGGTCATCTCGGTCGCGCCGCTCGGGCTGATCGGGGTGGTGGCCGCCCTGCTGCCGTCCGGCGCGCCGCTCGGCTTCGTCGCCATCCTCGGCGTGCTGGCGCTGATCGGCATCATCATCCGGAACTCGGTCATCCTCGTCGCGCAGATCGACGAGTACCTCGCCGAGGGCCGCGCCCCCTGGGACGCGGTCGTGGAGGCGACCTGCCACCGGGTGCGGCCGATCCTGCTGACCGCCGCCGCCGCCAGCCTCGGCATGATCCCGATCGCCCGCGAGGTGTTCTGGGGGCCGATGGCCTACGCGATGATCGGCGGCATCCTGGCCGGTACCGTGCTCACCCTGGTGTTCCTGCCGGCCCTCTACGTCGGCTGCTACCGCATCCGACCGAGGGCCGGCACGGCCCCGCGCGAGGAGGTGTTCGACGAAACCGTCACGCCGCTGCGGATGCGGTCCTGAAACCTCAAAGCTGGAGGAAGAAGCGCAGCATCTCGCGGCTCGCGTCGGGGCCGCGCGGGTCGGTGTAGGACCCCGTCGCGCTGCCGCCGGCCCAAGCGTGCCCGGCGCCATCCAGCATCCATTCCTCGACGGCGATGCGCGACGCCCGATCCCTGAAGACCTTGCGCGTGAAGGCCACGCCGCCGTCCGAGCGGCCGGTGGTGACCTCGGGGTCCGACAGGTCGGCGCGGGCCTGGTCGGTCACGTGGCCGGCGTTGGAAGGGTTGACCGTGCCGTCCGCCGTGCCGTGGAACACGATGGTCGGCACCACGCGCGAGGGATGTCCGTCCGCCGGTGCCGCGCCGCCCCGCATGGCGGCGAAGGCCGAACCCATGTCGCGCGCCGCGCCGCAGGCCAAGCCGGAGTGCACGCCGACGCCGGCGTAAAGGTCGGGGTAGCGCTGCCCCATGATCGCCGCCGCCGCCCCGCCGGCAGAGAGCCCGGCCACGTACACTTTACCGGCAACGACGGGGACCTCGCGCATGACTTCGCGGGTGATCGCGGCGATCAGCGAGGGCTCGCCGCCGTCGCGCCGCTGGTCGCCGGCGTTGAACCAGTTCCAGCAGCCGGACATGTTGGCCGAACGCGACTGCTCGGGATAGGCGACGAGGAAGCCGACCTCGTCGGCGAGCTCGTTCATCCGCGTGCCGGCGGCGAAATCGTCGGGCGATTGGGTGCAGCCGTGCAGCATCACCACGAGCGGCAACGGCGCGTCGTCGAAGCGGGCCGGCACGTACAGCTTGTAGCGCCGTTGGCCGGCCGCGTTGCTGATCGAGCGCGTCTCGAAACGCGACGTCCGTGGCTTCGCGATCGCCGGGGCCGGGGTGGTGGTGCGCGACTCGGGCGAAGCGGTCCGTCCCGCTCCGTACGGCGCCCGCGCGCCCAGTTCCTTCGAGATCGCCCCGACCGCGTCGGCCAGCCGACCGGCGCGCGTCAAACGCAGCGCGTCGTTCATCGACTCGCGCGTCGCCGCGCCGAGGTTGAGTTTGAAGAGGCTGTCCATGGTTCGTTTGTCCTGTTGGGGCGGTCGCGATGCGATCAAACCATGCGGTCGCGCAGGGCGGTCTTCACGTCGGGGCTCGCTTGAAGCGTTCCCAGGATCTGGATCGAGGCGATGGACGCCCGCGCGAGGTCAGCGGGCACGTCGAGCGCGATGCTCGCCAAACCGATGACCCGGATGTCGATGGGAGCGCCGGCTTGGTGCGCGGCTTCCAGCTCGGCCCGCCCGTAGTGGCGCAGTCCGAGTTCCATCTTCTCCCTGGCGACGGAGCGCATGACGGTCTCGTCGTGCCGATCGAGGAGGTTGCGGATCGCGGTGCGGATCAGGTCGGTGCGATTGGCGTAGAAGCCGTCGCGGACCAGCAGGTCGATGCGCCCGAGGTCGACGTGGCCGAGGTTGAGGGTGATCTTCTCGCTCTCGGGATAACGCGGTCGATCGCGGCCATTTTCCACCATAACCATCTCCTTACCATCCATATGGATGGTTAAAGAGGTGTTGCAAGGCTCATTGGTCGGTTATTCGTTTGTCCGTTCGCGGTTCGCAGCCCCTATGATCGCAACATCAAAGGCCGGCGAGTGAGCCGGCCTCGTACTCGTCTCGTGGGTCTTCGCCTCGGACGCCCCTTCGCTCGCGCGTCGGGACCCTTCGGATCAAGGCCCATTGCCGTTGCTCGGCAACCCGCCGGCGGGTCCGCCAGTGGCGGACTGCTTCGCGTCGAAGTCGAGTTCCCGCGTCACGCCAGGCGCCTGCTCCGTCTGGATCGTCCGCCGGAAGACGTCGGCCCCCGGCCCTTGGTACGAGGACTCGGCAGGGCCGTCCCCATAACGGCCCTGAGGACGTGTCTGGGCACTGTGCCCATAGCCCGGGCCTCGGTTGCCCGCGTGGCGATGGTGGGCCCTTGGCACGACATGGCGGGTTCGTGCGTCGGCCATCGGCGCGTACAGGGTGAGAATAGCGGCACCGGCCGCCACGTACGAGATACTGTGGATCATCAAACACGACCTTTCAAGGGATGTTGCCCGCGCGGACTCGTCAACGACGAACATCACGCGGGCAGGTGGCGGCTCACGAGGAATCGGTCGCCGCGCTTCGGTCATGCGGTCCGCCCTCACGCCGTCCCGGACATTCGGGGGCGGATCGGCGAGCGGATCGCCCTCATCGTCGCGTCCACCTAGCGACCGCCGCCGCCGCTCTGGCTTGGCAGGCCGCCGGACGGCCCGCCGGTCGCGGTCTGCTTGGCATCGGGATCGAGTTCGGTCGCCAAGCCAGGCTCGTGCGCCGACTCGATCGTCCGCCGGAACACTTCGCCGCCCGGTCCATGGTAGGACGGATCGTCGGGCGCTTCCTCGTAACCGAAGCGGGGATCCACCGGATACCTCGCCCGCACGTCGTAGCGTGCCCCCACGTCGGGATGGCCGAGCGGAGCATGGCGCTCGGCGGAATGATAGCGATGGTGGGAATGGCGCGCCCCGTCGTGGCGGGGCTGGGCCTCGGCCGCGGTGACCGACGAGGACACGATGGCGGCGCTCGATATCAGGTAAAGAAGCTGTCGCTTCATAGTGGGCGATCTTTCGATGGAGCTGTTCAACCAGAAACGGATCATCGGCATCCAAGTTCCTGGCGCGTCCTGGTCCTCGGTTTCAATTTCCCGTCAACCGTCTCGACTTGCGGACCGGCCATGCCGAACCCGCTTCACGGCCATGGTTACTGGTGCGTAGTCGCGCGAGTACAAGACCACCATGCCGCATGGACACTGCGGACGATGTCGCACCTCCCTCGTGGTCCTCGGGGAAGGTGGGCCAGCCCCGCGAGCCTCGCCCACCTGGCTCGCGGCTTGCTCGGCCGCCGCGACGACGCGAGGGGGTGACATGGATTTCGAACTCGACTGCAAGCTCGGCTACCGCACGACCGTCACGACCCCGTTCCTCTTCAACATCGAGGCGCAAACCTTCGGCGCCCAGCGCGTGGTGGAGGAGCACCTGACGATCACGCCCGAGTGTCCCCTCGACCGCTGGACGATGCCCGAGAGCGGCAACCGCTACTTCCGACTGATGGCGCCGGCCGGGACGCTCACCGTCGCGTACCGGGCCAAGGTGAGCTGGCAACCCGTGCTGAGGGACCCCGACGCCGTCACCGAACTGACCGCCGACCGGCTCCCGCTCGCGGTGTTCACCCACTTGTACCCCAGCCGCTACTGCCAGTCCGACAAGCTGGAACGCTTCGCCCGCAGCACCTTCGGCGACCTCGCGCCGGGCTACGCCCGCGTCAACGGCATCTGCAACTGGATCAACCAGTACGTCGCCTACGAGGGCGGCGTGTCCGACGCGCTGACGTCGGCCTCCGACACGGTGCTGCAACGCGCCGGCGTGTGCCGCGACTTCGCCCACCTCGCCATCGCCATCTGCCGCACGCTCGGCATCCCGGCCCGTTACGTCAGCGCCTACGCCTCGCGACTCGCCCCGCCCGACTTCCACGCCGTCTTCGAGGCCTACCTCGAGGGTCCAGCGGGCGGAGGCTGGTACCTGTTCGATCCCACCCGCAAGGCCGACCCGGCGGGGTTGATCCGCATCGGCGTCGGCCGTGACGCGGCGGAGGTCGCCTTCTGCTCGCCCTACGGCGCGATCGAGTACGACAAGCCGGAGGTGAGCATCACCGCCGCCGCGCCGGGGGTCGCCGCACCAGGTGTCGCGACATCGGCGGCGGTACGCTCGGAGGACGGGGTTTAGCACCGCGCTCGCGTGGCGAGGTGATCCCCGCCCCACCGTCCCGCCGTGCTCGTCAGCGCGTGGCGAGGCTCCGTCGCAGCCGCGCGATGGCGCCGGGCAGGCCGCGCACCCTCAGCACGCGGCCGGTCTCGTCGTACGCCTCCGAGAGCACCCGCGCGCTCTCGTACACCTCGCCGAGCAGCCCCTGGTTCGCGTAGGGCAGCACCAGCACGTCCTCCACCATCGCCGCCTCGAAGAACGCGATGATGGTGTCGCGCAGCGCGCCCACGTCGGCGGGCGCGTGGGCGGAGAGCAGGATCGCGTCCGGGTGCTTGTCCCGCAGGGCGGCGCGCCCGGCGGCGTCCACCCGGTCCGCCTTGTTCAGCACGAGCCGGGAGGGCACCCCGTCCGCCCCGATCTCGTGCAGCACGGCGCGGCTCACCGCCAACTGCGCCTCGTAGGTCGGGTCCGACGCGTCGACCACGAACAGCAGCAGCGAGGCCTCCAGCGCTTCCGCCAGGGTGGAGCGGAACGAGGCGACGAGGTCGTGCGGCAGTTGCTTGATGAAACCGACCGTGTCGGACACGAGCACGCGGGGCCTGGTTTCCGGCTGGAGGGTCCGCACGGTGGTGTCGAGGGTGGCGAACAGCTTGTCCTCCACCAGCACCTGGCTGCCGGTGAGGGCCCGCATCAGGGAGGACTTGCCCGCGTTGGTGTAGCCGACCAGCGCCACCCGTAGCTGGTCGCGGCGGGCGGTCCGGCGCTGGTCGCCGTCGCGCTGCACCGCGTCCAACTGCTCCTTCAGCTCCGCGAGCCGGTCGCGGACCTTGCGCCGGTCGAGGTCCAGGGTGGTTTCGCCGGCACCGGGACCCTGCTGGCGCCCGCCGCCGGTCGTCGACTCCCGCATCCGGGGCACCACGTATTTCAGGCGCGCCATCTCCACCTGCAGCCTCGCTTCCCGAGTGTTGGCGTGGCGGTGGAAGATCTCGACGATGACGCCCGTGCGGTCCAGCACCTCCGCGCCGGTGGCCCGTTCCAGGTTGCGGATCTGGCTGGGCGAGAGTTCGTGGTCGACGATGACGTGGCGGGGTTTAAGGCCGGCGGCGGACTCGGGCTCGGCGGCCTCGGTGGCGTCGTCGGGCGCTTCGGCGGCACCCTCGAACCGTAGGCGGGCCTTGGCCCTCGGGGGTGGGGCCATGGACCCGACGACACCGGTGCCACCGGTCAACGCCGCCAGTTCGCCCAGCTTGCCGCTCCCCAGCAACGAGGCGCCGCCCAGCCCCTCGCGCTTCTGCGACACGGTGCCGACCACGGCGTAGCCGAGCGTCTTGACCAGGCGCCCCAACTCGCCGAGGCTGGCCTCGTGCGCGACGTCGTCGACGTCCGGCAACTGGATGCCGACGAGGACGGCGAGCGGGATCGGCGGTTTGGTCTCCATGGGCGGCACCGTAGCACGGACGGGCGGCGCGTTCGTCCCGCGCTAACGCTTCTTGGTGCCCAGCCTCGATATCATCGCGATGAAGCCGCGGTCGAGCGCCGCAGGCTTGGTCGCGGCCGGCTTGGCCACGACGACCGGCTTGGCCACAACGACCGGCTTGGCCACGACCTTGCGCGCGGCCGGCTCCCTCGGCGGCGCGGCGGCGGGCTTGACCTTCGGTTTGGCGGGCGCCCTCGATGGTACCGTCGACGATGGCGCCGTCGACGCCCGCCCGTCCTGGCCCTGACGGCCCGGCTTACCGTCCACCGCTCCGTCGCCCCGCTTCGCGCGCGACGCGACCACCTTGAGGGGACGCTCCCGGGCCCCTTGGGCCGAGGAAGCCCCTTGCACGGAGGCCCGTTCGCGCACGGCGGATCGGGCGCCGCGCTTGCCGCGATCCCCGTCGCCGGCACGGACGGCCTTCCCGTCCCGGTTACCGGGGCGTGCTTGATCCGCGATCCGCTTCATCATCCGGTCGCCGCGCGCGCGCTCCCGCTCGACGTGCTCCTCCAGCTGCTTGCGTTCGTCCTCCGTGAGGATCGCGACCTTCTCGACGTCGTTCCACGGCACGATGGTCCCGGCGCCGTCGCCCAGCACCGCCACCTGCCGGTTCGGGATGCGGCCGACGCAGCTGAGCCCAGCGCCGGAGAGTTCGTAGACGCCGCCGTTGACCGGTGTGAGCGCGGCTTCGACGCCGAGCGCGAGCGCGAGGTCGGCGTGGGCCGCCAAGTGGGAGGGTCCACCGTGCACCGGCATGGCGAAGCGCGGCTTCACCGCCTCGTACATGATGCGCAGGTCCGCCCGCACCGGATGGCCGGTGACGTGCACCGGGTCGCCGTCGAAGCGGTCGGCGGCGGTCACGATGCGCGCGCCCAGCGCATGAAGCTTGTCGGTCACGGCGAAGATGTGATCCTCGTTCCCCGGGATCGCGCGCGCCGACATCACGACGGTGTCGCCGGCCTTGACCTTGGGCAGGCGCGGGTCGCGCCCGCTGGCGAGCTTGGCGAGCGACGCGTTCTCCTCGCCCTGCGTGCCGGTGCACATCAGCACGCAACCGTTGCGCTGGGTGCCCCCGAACTTGGACGCGTCCTCGAGGAAGCGGGGAACCCCCTTCATCAGGCCAAGCGCCTCGGCCGCCGCCGCCGCCTGGCGCAGCGAACGACCGGCCAGCGCCACTTTGCGACGCGCGGCCTTGGCGGCCTGGGCGACCGAGGCCATGCGCGCGACGTTGGACCCGAAGGAGCAGACGAAGACCATGCCGCGGGTGTCGCGCATGACGCTCTCCAGCGCCCGTCGCACGGATGCTTCGGAGGTTTGCGGCGCCTCGCGGTCCGCGTTGGTCGAGTCGCACAGCAGCAACTCGACGCCCTGGCGCCCCAGTGCCGCGAAGGCGCCGAGATCGGTGCGCGACCCGATGCCGGGGTTCTCGTCGATCTTCCAATCGTTGGTCTGGAGGATCCTCCGGCCCTGCGCCTCGAAGCCGAAGGCGACGCAATCGGGCGTGGAATGGGCGACGCGGACCGTGCGGATGCGGAACGGGCCGACGTTGAGCGTGGTGCCAGGCTCGAAGGTCTGGATCTTGACGTCGCCGCGCAAACCCTTGTCCTGGAACTTGGCGGTCAACATGCGGGCCGCGAAGGGCGGCGCGAAGATCGGACACTTCGTGTACTTGGGCCAGTACCGGGTGATCGCCCCGACGTGATCCTCGTGATAATGCGAGACCACCAAGCCCTTCAGCGTCCCGCCGAGCGCGGCGAGGAAACGCGGGTCCGGCATCACCGCCTCGACGCCGACGGTGCCGCGAGGCGCGAACGTCGTGCCGGCGTCCACCAGGACCCACCCGCCCTGCGCTCCGTACAGCGTCAAGTTCATCCCGATGTCCGCGACACCACCGAGCGTGCAGATGACGATCGTGCCGGCGGTCGGTTCGGGGAGGCGGTCCAGCGCCGCGTTCATGGCGGCGTTACTCGCGTCGTTCAAAAACAATCCTTATGGTCTCTATCCTCGCGCGCCGCCGCAGGACCATTTGTCCAAGAACGCTTGTTCAGGAACGATTGCGTCATGCGACTATCATAAGTTTGCGTACGCGGTGGAATTCATAACCGTTGCACCCAGTTCAACGGGCTTTGCCCATGTAACGCAGCCATGTGCCGCCGATGTCAAACGAAATGTAAGTCAACGTCATCAATGGCCGGGACGCGACGTGGGACACGCGTGTTCATGGGCAAGGCGTGTTCATGGGCAAGGCGTGTTCATGGGCAAGGCGTGTCCATGGGGGACGGTTCCGGCGGTTGGCTCGGCAAGGACGCCCTAGCCTCGCGATCCCACCCCGCGCGATCCACCGCCTTCGCGACCTCGCGTGATCGGGTCCGAGAAAACCGGTCGTTTCTCCCGCGAGGCGTGGTATGCCGTGCCCTGGATGGCGGGACGATACCGAGGGCCGTACCTGAAGATGCCGCGAGCTAGAGGGGTAGGCGTGCGTTCACCCAACCATTCCCCCATCAATCGTTCCCCCGCCAACCGTTCTCCCGCGCGTTTCGCCGGGCTCGCGTGCGGCGCGAGCTTGGCGATCGCGGCCCTGACGCTCGGCGGTTGCGGCACCATCGGCACGGTGGGTCAGGGCAAGAAGTCCTTCGACTCCGACGTGTCGTCCAATGCGCCGGTCGGCAAGGTCGAGTCGTCCGCGCTGCCCGGCTCGACGCCGGTCACCGCGACCGCCGACCGGATCGGGTCGGGCCCCGTCAAGGTCGCGCTGATCCTGCCGCTGACGTCGGCCAACGGGCAGCCGAGCCTCGTCGGCCAGTCGCTGCGCAACGCCGCCGACCTCGCCTACGCCGAGTCGGGATCGAGCGACCTCACCATCCTCGTCAAGGACGACCACTCGAGCCCCGACGGCGCCAGCGCCGCCGCCCAGGCCGCCCTGGGGGACGGCGCGGAACTCATCATCGGTCCGCTGTTCGCCCCCGACGTGCGCGAGGTGTCGAAGGTGGTGCGCGGCGCCGGCAAACCGATGATCGCCCTCTCGACCGACTCGTCCACCGCCTCGCACGGCAGTTACCTCCTGTCGTTCCTGATCGAGGGCTACGTCGACCGCGTGGTCGATTTCGCCGCCGCCAAGGGCAAGAAGTCGATCGCCGCGCTGATCCCCGACAACGACTACGGCCGCGTCGCCGACGCCGAGTTCCAGCAGGAGGCGGCCAAGCGCGGGCTGCGCGTCATGGCGCTCGAACACTACAACCCGTCCACCCGCGACGCCGCCGTGAAGAAGGTCGGCGCGCTGGGCGACGGCATCGACACGCTGTTCATCCCCGAACAGGCCGATGCCATGCCGGCGATGTCGGCGGCGCTCGCCGCCAATGGCCTCGGCGGCAAGCGCGTGCAGATCCTCGGCACCGGCCTTTGGAACGATCCCCGCGTGCTCGCCCTGCCCGGTCTGCAGGGCGCCTGGTTCGCAGCCCCGGAGAACGGCGGGTTCAACGCCTTCGCCAACCGCTACCGCGCGAAGTACAACACCGATCCGCTGCGGATCTCGACACTGTCCTACGACGCGGTCTCCCTCGCCGCCGCGCTCGCCCACTCGCAAGGGTCGCAGCGCTTCGCCGACAGCGTGCTGCTGAACAAGTCCGGGTTCAACGGCGCCGACGGGGTGTTCCGCTTCCGCGCCGACGGCCTGAACGATCGTGGCTTGGCGGTGCTGCAGATCAACGACGGCAAGGCGACGACGGTCAGTCCGGCGCCGAAGACGTTCCCGCCGGGATCGGCGACTTGAAGCGGCGCGTCGATCAGGCGGGCTCTGCCGTGTCGAGCCAGATGCCCCCCAGACCGCGACGCCTCCGCCTCCCCGACGCGTGTCACCTCACGGCCAAGCCTCGCTCCCCTCGCCCGACCGAGGGCGATAGCAGACGTGTGCGTCCCGCGCCGCAACGGGCATGGCGCCTGCGCTCGCTTCCGCTCGCGTTCGCCGTACTGGCGACGGCGTGCGCCGACAGTCGCAACGCGGGGGCGAAAGAGAACACGGCCGCCGCGCCTCCGGGTTATGTCTTTGTCGAAGGGTCTGCAGCTGTCCGATTTCTGACCGGGAAAACTGTGGTGCATCCAGTCGACTCTTTCCAACTCCAGAGTGCGCGTTACTTTATCGATGCCGCGACGGTCTTGCAAAGCGATCTCGAGCCGGGGCACCCGCTCCTCGGAGGCCTCAAGATCGGGCGAATCTGTCTTATTTTTCCGTGGAAAGTCACGGACACGGAAGATTGCGGCAACCAGTCACGTCTGATCACGTCAAAGATAAAGTGCACGCCGTTCCGCATGCTGGCGGCGGAGCCATCGGCGCAATCCACGAAGGATCAAACAGGAGCGTTGCGTGGCTATTTCTGGCTCGATTATTTGAAGGGCGTGTCCGACATCCCGTTGTCGAAAGACGAAGCCTCGACAATCGTCGAGGGCAACGTGACCGGCTGCCCCTTGGGGACGCCGCCGACATCCGTAGACGCCATCGAACTTCCTGAGACTGACGACTCCATCTCGCTCGAATCGCCGACGCCGTTCAAGGACGGAAAGATCTCTCCGGCGGCGCTCGTGCAGCACGTCCTGGTCGGCAACTCGATCGTCTGGCCGGAGTCGGAAGGGGAAGGATGTGCGCATACAGATTATTTCAGCCCTGACGGACTCGTATATTCCTTGTCTTGCGAAAGCGCCGGTCAGAGCAAAACGCCGCCTTTGCCGCGACTTTCCGATCGTCCTGCGCTCACCTTGGTGACGACGTCATGGAAGCTGATCGACGGAAAGTTCTGCCTCGATAACGTCGAAGCGGACGGCGTCTTCGACCAGTGCGATCCCTATCTCCTGTCCGCTTTCATCGCACGTTCCGTGACGAGCGAAGCCGTGACGAAGCACGTGCACGCCTACTTCATCTTTGGTGCGTCGAACATCGAACCTCGCGACCACCGGCCGGGCTTGATAGTGCACGGCAATCCGGCGGGTTTCAGACCCCACCCATAATCCCTAAATCTTATTCAAGAGGCTTCCATGACCAACGTTCCCGTGCTTCCGCAAGCACCGGTTCAGCCAGAAACGCGACGAAGACGAAACCGCGGCTCACCCGTCCCCAGAGACCCCCGACAACGACGCCGGCATCGTCGCGGACCGTGACGACCAGCAAACCCCCGTCGGCACGAGCGGCAACCTGCTCGTTGTAGGCGATCAACGGCTCCAGGATCGCCGAACGGACCGATAGGTCTGGGTCAATCTCCAGCGCGATCGATCACTGATCCGGCTTCATACGTCATCCCGGTTGAAATTGGATACGGGGCGGTGCGGCGGCAACGATCCGCCGCACCCGCACCCTTAGACCTGTACCTGCGGCAACACGTCCGCGCGATCCTTGGGGAGCTGCGCGAACAGGGTGGGGTTCATGTTCAGCGTCTGCGCCACCATCTCCGGCGGCGTGCAGGAGAGCCACTGTCGCAGTGACACTTCGGCGTACTTGGACGTCTTAAAGATCTCGAAGAACTGCAGCTCCGTCGATCCGGTGTTCTGGATGTAGTGGCCGAGGCTCTTCTTGATGTAACCGATGTCACCGGCGTGGAAGTCCGCCGTCTGCGCCTGCGGTCCGGTGTTGAACACCGTCATGCGACCCTGGCCCTTGATGTAGTACTGCCACTCGTCGGCGTTGGGATGCCAGTGCATCTCGCGCAACCCGCCTGGCGCCAGGGTGACGAGCGCCGCGGCGATCGTGGTCGAGACGGGGAAGTTGCTCGTATCCACGATCTTCACCGAGCCGCCCTTCCCGGACTTGTCCGGTTGCATCTCGTTCATCGAGAACGTGAAGGGTAGCTTCGGCTCGCCGAGCGACGACGCCACCGCCTTCTGAGCCTGCGCCAGCGGCGGCGGCTCCTGACCCTGGAAGATCCAAAGGTTGTCGAGCGGTATGTTCTTGAAGCTATCGGCCGGAACGTCGAAGTTCTGCGCGAGCACGTCGGGCGGCGTGTGCGCGATCCAGTCGGTCAGCAACAGGGTGTTGAACTCCGACGCGTGCCCGTTGTCGAACACGAGGAGGAACTCGGCGCCGGTCGGACCCAATCCCTGCAGCGAGTGGGGCAATCCGGCGGGGAAGTACCACAGATCGCCGGCCTTGAGGTCACGCACGGACGCGCGGCCCTCCCCGTCGAGGGCGGTGGTGCGGATGTTGCCGTCGAGCACGACCGCCCATTCCGCTTGCTGGTGCCAGTGCAACTCCCGGATGCCGCCGACGGAAAGCCGCATGTTGACGGAGGACACCGCCTCCGAGATCGCGAAGTCGGCCTGGGTGACCTCGCGGGCCCACCCACCATCCTGGAAACGCGTATGCGCCGTATTGAACGAGGACCAGAAGAGGGACATCCCATTGATGTCGGTGGCGGGCGGATTCTGGAAGGATGGAAGCTGGCTGGCCAGCGCCGGGTTCTGCGGCCCGGGATTGTCCAACGAGGTCGGGCTCTTGCCGTTGATGCGTCCTTCCGCCGGACTGTCCGGGTTGCCGAACGTGGCAGCGTTCACCACACCGCTCGCAGCAACAGCACCGCCCAACACGCTGGCCGCCAAGACGTTACGTCGTGAGAGCTTGTCCATGACCTTTGACCCCGATCGGATATTCGATGTAGGGGAGATAAGGCCCGGATCACGATTTACAACACGCAATGAACGCGCAGGCCCGAGCGGAGCGAAGCTCCTTCCATACTAGTGACTTACCTCGCATCGACGTCGTCTTCGACGGCCGCCGGCCAACTCACCGGTGCGTCCTGTACCCGATCCAGGGTTACTTGCCGTCCTTCTCCATCTGCGCCTTGAGGGCGGCGAGCTTGGCGAAGGGGCTGTCGGGATCAGGGGCGCGGTCGCGCGGCTTCGGCTTCTCCGTGGTCTGGAAGCTCGGGACGCGCCGCTCGTCGCGACGACCACCGAAGCCGCCCGGCTTACCGCTGCCAGGCGCGCCGTTGTGCTCACCGCCCGTGGCGCCCCCGTCCCGGCGCTCGCCACGGGACCGGCCGCCGCCCGGTCGCGCCCCATCACCGCCGCCGCGCTTGAAGTCGCGCCCGCCGCGACCATGATCGCCCCGCCCTTCGGGGCGCGGCAAACGCGCGTCCGCCGCGGGGGCACCGGTCTCCGGGAGCCGCTCCGAACCATCGCGGCTCGACATCTCGCGACCCGCCCCGGCCGGCGCGTTGCCGACCGGGGCGGTGCGGTCGCCGTGCTGCCTCCCAGCTTGCGCGCCAGGATGCGGGCGGCGCGGACCGCGATCGGGCGGGCGGCGCGCGTGCGCGTTGTGGCGGTGGGGGCGCCAAACCTCGATCAACGGCACCGGCGGCGGCTCGTCGGCCGGTACCGGATCCCCGGCGGCGGGCTCGTCCGACAGGGCCGTATCCGAGCCGGGCAAATCCGACCCCGGCATGTCGGGCGAGGCCACGGCCAGAGCCGCGATGTCGATCCCCGTGACCGGCAACGCGCCGCCACCGACGAGGTCGGACCGGGTCGCGTCGGGTGAGGTCGGCTCGGCGGGAACGGCGACCGGCTCGGCCCCTTGGATGCTGTCGGACGGGACGCCGTCCACCTCGCGCGCCACCGGTGTTTCCTCCGCGCCGGTCGGCGGCTGGTCCGGGGCGAGCGACCCGGCAGTGACGGGCTCGGCGGTGTGCGGGGACGGCTCGATGGTGTCGAGGGCGCCGCCTTCGAGCGCGGCGGCGATGAGTTCGCCCTGCCGAGCCAGGCTGACGCGACTCTCGAGGTCGTCGACCGGCGCGTCGGGCGGCTGGACCGGCGTCACCTGCTCGGCGGTGTCCACGACTTGACCGAGGTCGTGGATTTGACCGGAGTTTTGGGCTTGATCCGGGTTTTGACCGAAGTCCCGGCTGAGGTCCTGTTCGTGGTCCCCGTCCTCGGCTTGTCGCGCGTCGGGCGCGTCCGGCGCCTCGCCCCGCCCCGCCTCGGCCACGTGCCCGGCCGGCATGTCCGGCCCTCGCGCATCAGCCGGCGGCTTGACCGGCTCTGTCGCCGCCTTGGGCACGAGCGGCACGGTGATGGCCGGGCCGGCCCGACGGTCGAGCACGTAGCCGAGCGATTTCAGGATGGTGCCGAAGGCTTCCCCCGAGCAGCCGGCGAGCGAGGTCATGCCCACCGTGACGACGAACCCGTCGCGGTCCGCCGTGCCGGCCGGCGGGTCGCCGGGCGTGGTGCCCGGCCGGTAGGCGATGGCCGGACGGATCAGGTCGGCGAGCCGCTCCAGGATGTCGACGCGCACCGCCCGCTCGCCGCACACCCGGAAACCCGCCGCGCGATAGAAGCCCTTGGGCACCGCCTGGTCGGCGACGAAGCTGGTGCGCCCGGACGAGGCGAGGTGCGGGACCTCGTCCAGGCCCTTCACGCCCTCCACGCCGCCGTTCTTCAACGCCCACAGCTGGGCGGCGAGCGAGCGCGGGGCCGGCTTCACCAAGGCCGGCAGGTAGATGTGGTAGGCGCCGAAGCGCACCCCCATCTTGCGCAGAGTGCCGCGCGCCTCCTGCGGCAACGCCTTGATCTCGTCGGCGACCTTGGCCCGCTCCAGCACGCCGAGCGCTTCCGCGATCTGGAACGCGAGGCCACGCGCCATGCCCTCCAATCCTTCCGGCTTCTCCAGCTCGGCGAGCGGCCCCAACAGCTTCTTCACGTGCTGGGCGATCCACAGGTCGAGGCGGCGCTGCACCAGCTCGAGGGCGGGGCCGGTCAGCTGCTCGTCGGCGATCACGCGGACGCGGGGCTCCAGGATGTGCGCGCCGGCCCCGATGCGGCCGACCGGCTCGCCCAGCCAGCGCACCAGCCCGTCGTTGGCCAGCACGAAGGCCTCGTCCACCGCCTCGCTGACGCGGGTGGCGCGCCCCTCGATCTCGGACGCCAGCGCCTTCTGAGCGGCGGCGTTCAGCGTGCGCGCCTCCTCGCCGGCCGCCTGGGGGTCGGAGGTGAAGCGAAACCCGTTGAGCTGCCCGACGTGCTGGCCTTCAACCGTCACGTCGCCGCTGGAGGTGATCTCGGCTTCCATGATCGCGTTCTCTCGCAACCGCCGCCGCAGGACGCTGGTCCTCCGATCGACGAATCTCTGGGCCAGACGCTCGTGCAAGGCGTCCGAGAGCGTGTCCTCTACCCGACGCGTCACGCCCTGCCAATGCTCGGGATCGCGCAACCAGTCCGGCCGATTGGCGATGAACGTCCAGGTCCGCACCTGCGCGATGCGCGCCGACAAGGTGTCGATCTCGCCGTCCACCCTATCGAGCACGTTGAGGTGGCGGGCGAACCATTCGTCGGGGATGCGCCCGGCGCGCACCACGAAGCGGTACACCGACAGCACCAGCTCGGCGTGGGCGGCCGGCGACAGCTTGCGGTAGTCCGGGATCTGGCAGCATTCCCACAGGCGGCCGACGTCGCCCCGGTTGCGGGCGACCTTGCGCACCTCCTCGTCGCGCGAGGCGACCTCCAGCGCGACTTGGTCGGCGGCGAGCGGCGCCCGCGTCAGGCCCCCTTCGCCCGGCAGCACGTCGAGCGAGCCGGTGAGCGCGTCGATGGAGGCGAAGTCGAGGTCGGTGTTGCGCCACTGGAGGAGGCCGACCGGGTCGAAGCGGTGGTCCTCCAGCATCTCCACCAGGTCGGCGTCGAAGGGCGAGCAGCGCCCGGTGGTGCCGAAGGTGCCGTCGCGCAGGTGGCGCCCGGCCCGCCCGGCGATCTGCCCGAACTCGGCCGGGTTGAGGCGGCGGTAGTGCCAGCCGTCGAACTTGCGGTCGCCGGCGAAGGCGATGTGGTCGACATCGAGGTTCAACCCCATGCCGATCGCGTCGGTGGCGACGATGTAGTCGACGTCGCCGTTCTGGTACATGTCGATCTGGGCGTTGCGGGTGCGCGGCGAGAGCGCGCCGAGCACCACCGCCGCGCCACCGCGCTGGCGGCGGATCCACTCGGCGATGGCGTAAACCTCCTCCGCCGAGAAGGCGACCACGGCGCTGCGCGGCGGCAGGCGGGACACCTTGCGCTCGCCGGCGAAGGTGAGCTTGGACATGCGCGGGCGGGTGATGACGCGGGCGCCGGGCAGCAGGGCGAGCAGCGCGCGCTCCATCGTCTGCGCGCCGATCAGCAAGGTCTCGTCGAGGCCGCGCCGGTTGAGCAGGCGATCGGTGAAGACGTGGCCCCTGTCGAGGTTGGCGGCGAGCTGGATCTCGTCTATGGCGACGAAGCCCAACTCCAGGTCGCGCGGCATGGCTTCCACCGTGCACACCCAGTAGCGCGGATGGCGCGGCTTGATCTTCTCCTCGCCGGTGATGAGGGCGACGGCTTCGACGCCGACCTTCTCGACCACCCGGTTGTACACCTCGCGCGCCAGCAGGCGCAGCGGCAGCCCGATCATGCCGGTGCGATGCCCCAGCATGCGCTCGATGGCGAAATGCGTCTTGCCCGTGTTGGTGGGGCCGAGCACGAGGGTCACGTCGCGGGTGCGGTCACGCGGCGAGGGTGGGGCGGCGGCGAACGGAAGGTTCATCGGGGTCGCGGGCGCCTTTCTCGGGAAGGTCGCGGGAAACAGGTCGCGGGAACGCGGGGCCGGGCGGGTCGTCGGGGACGACGGGCACGCCCCTCGGAACCTCCTGAACGAGGGCGTCAAGACCTTGTAACACATCGAAGCGCGGACGGCCTGCGGTGTTTCCGCTGCGGACCGGGCATGGGCATGGCCGCCGGTCGGGTGCCGCATGATGCGGCGATGAACCGGCCGAACCGTTCTGTTAAGGGTCGCCGCGACATCGGCGGGTAGCGGGCGAGGGCGGACGGATGCGGGGAACGGGGGCATGACGGGGCGGACGCGGCTGGGCGCGCTGCTGTCGGCCTCCATCGCCTGCTGCGGTTGGACGGCGCTCGCCATCGAACTCGCGATGTCGCTTGAGCGGTCGGGCACCCACGGCATCCCGCTGCCCGAGACCCTGTACCTTTACCTGCGCTACTTCACCATCCTCACCAACATCGGCACGGCCGCCCTGATGAGCGTGAGCGCGGCGCGCCTCGGGCGCGGCGCCCCGCTGCCACCGGCCGGCGTCTACAACGCGGCACTCGCGTACCTCGCCGTCATGTGCGCGACCTACGAGGGGCTGCTGCGGCGCCTATGGTCGCCGCGCGGCATCCAGTTCGCGACCGACATGACGATGCACGACGTCGTGCCGGCGCTGTTCCTGCTGTTCTGGCTGGGGTTCGCCCTGGGCAAGCGCGCGCGCTGGCGCGACACGCTGTGGCTGCTCGCCTACCCCGCCGCCTACCTCGCGGCAACCCTCGCCGCCGGCGCGCTCGGGGCTGGCTACCCCTATGATTTCCTCGACCCAGGCGTGCTGGGCACCGGCGGCGTCGCGATGGTGGCGGCCGTCTTCCTCGTGGCCTTCGCCGGCCTCGGCCTGGCGGCGACCGCCGCATCGCGGCTGGTCACGCGTGAGCGCGCTCACGTCATAGTCGCGCTTCGGAAGGATTGATGGACCCGTCGGGCGTGGCCGAGGTCGGGCGGCGAACCTGTGCGCCAACTCGTGCGGACGAAAACAGGGACGGCCGTCAACAAACGCAAGCCATAATTTTAATGGTCGGAGTGAGAGGATTCGAACCTCCGACCCCCTCGTCCCGAACGAGGTGCGCTACCAGGCTGCGCTACACTCCGACATCATGGCCGACGCCGCGTGACGTGCCATCGCGCCCTTATAAACGCGGGCTCCGGCGCTTACAACCTCCAAGCCGTCGCGAACGGCCCTTTCAGGACCCTCGCGGCGCTCCGTTCGGGGGCGCCGCGTTCGGAAAGGTCGGGTAGAGGCCCTGGCTGCGACCGAGTTGCTGCACCAGGCCCAGCACGCTGTCGAGGTGCGGCGTCGCGACGCCGACGGCGCGGCCGAGTTCCTGGACGGCGGTGACGAGGGCGTCGATCTCCATCGGACGCCCTCGCTCCAGGTCCTGCAACATGGATGTCTTGTGCGCGCCGACCTTGGCCGCCCCGTTGATGCGGCGTTCGACGTCGACGCGGAACGTCACGCCCAACGCCTCGCCGATCGCCTGGGCTTCCAACATCATCGAGCGCGACAGCGCCCGCGTGGCCGGATCGGTGGCGATGACGTCGAGCGTGGCGCGGGTGAGCGCGGAGATCGGGTTGAAGCAGAGGTTGCCCCATAGCTTGACCCAGATGTCGTCGCGGATGTCGTCGAACAGGCGTGGCTTCAGGTTGCCGGCGGTGAACACGTCGACGAGCCTGGCGAGCCGCTCGCTCTTGCTCCGATCGGGTTCGCCCAGCCCGAACTGGTCGCCGTACATGTGCTGGATGACGCCCGGGGCGACGAGTTCGGTCGCGGGGTAGACCGTGCAGCCGATGACCCGCTCCGGGCCGATCGCGCGCCACTGCCTGTCGCCGGGATCGACGCTGGCGAGCCGCTTGCCGGCGTGCTCGCCCCCGATGCCGTGGAAGTACCACCACGGCACGCCGTTCTGCGCCGTGACGACCATCGTGTCCGGCCCGAGCAGCGGCGCCATCGCTTCCGCCTGCTCCCAAGCCTGGTAGGCCTTGAGGCCGACGATCACGACGTCCTGGGCGCCGAGTTCCTTCGGCTCGAGCGCGGCGTGGACGTCGGCGTGCAGCGTCTCGTCACCGATCTTGAGCCGCAGCCCGCCGGCCTGGATGGCGGCGAGGTTCGCGCCCCTGGCGATCAGCGAAACGTCGGCGCCGCCGCGCTTGAGCATGACACCCATGTAGCCGCCGATCGCACCGGCGCCGAAGATACAAATTCTCATCGTTGGTCCCGTCAGGCGCTCGCGCGCTCAAGAATGGTTCGTGTGGATCGCGCCAAGCTTCATGGTCGGACCTGATGGTCAAGCCTCACGCGAGTTCGATCGCCGGGGCGGGTATCGCCAGCCTCGGATCGGGCTCGCCGCGGTTGATGAAGGCGAGCCGCATCGGCCGCAGCACGAGGAGCGCGATGAGCGCCGCGCCGGCGTTGAGGCACACGGTCACCATGAACACGGCGTGCCAGCCCTGGGTCCTGGCGAGCACGCTCGCCAGGGGCACCACCAGCGCCGCCACGCCCTTGGCCGTGTACAGCAGGCCCGTGTTGGTCGCGGCGAAGCGCGAGCCGAACGTGTCGCCGCAGGTCGCCGGGAACAGGCTGTAGATCTCGCCGAACACGCCGAAGAACACCGCCGAGGCCAGGACGAAGACGAGCGGGGTGTGACCGAAGAAGGCGATCAGCATGAGCATCGTCGCCGCCGTCAGGAAGGCGATGGCCATGGTCTGCTCCCGCCCGATCCTGTCGGACAGGAAGCCGAAGAGGGGGCGCCCGAAGCCGTCGAGGATGCGGTCGAGCGAGATGGCGAAGGTGAGGGCCGCCATCGTGAAGCCGGCCAGCGACACCGGAACGTCGGCGACCGCGAAGTCCCGGGCGATCGGCCCGATCTGCGCGGCGGTCATCAGGCCGCCCGCCGCCACCATCACGAAGGCCGCGTACATGACCCAGAACACGGGCTGCCGCACCACCTCGGTCGGCCGGAGGTTGGCCGCGTTCTGCGGGATGGCGACGCGCTTCTTGACGGCCGGCCCGGCGTAGATCGGCTTCTTCACGAACAGGGCCAGCACGAGGACGATCATCCCCTGCCCGAGGCCGAAGACGGTGAAGGCCTGCTGGTACCCGCTCGCGTTGATGGTCGCCGCGATGGGGATCACCGTCACGGCCGCCCCCGCGCCGAATCCGGCGGCGGTGGCGCCGGCGGCCAGCCCGCGCTTGTCGGGGAACCACTTCAGCGCGCTGCCGACGCAGGTGCCGTAGATGCAGCCGGCCCCGATGCCGGCGACCACGGCGGCGGCGTAGAGGACCGGCAGCGTCGTCGCCACCGCGTCCAGGCTCCAGGCCGCCGCGATCAGCACGCCCCCGAGCATGATGACCGGGCGCGGACCGAACCGGTCGACGAACCACGCCTCCACCGGCACCAGCCAGGTTTCCGTCACCACGAAGATCGTGAACGCCACCTGGACGTCGGCGCGGGTCCAGTGGCGCGCCTTGGCGATCGGGTCGACGAACAGCGTCCAGCCGTACTGGAGGTTGGCGATCATCGCCATGCAGGCGATGCCGATGGCGAGCTGCACCCACCGGTTCGGAAGGTGCAGTTCGCAGGCCAGCGGGTTCTCGTGAGCCAGCGAGGCACCGCCCGTCCGCAGGGCATCGCTCGTCGCCAAGGCATCGCTCGTCGCCAAGGCATCGCGCGTCGCCACGGCGCCCCTCGTCGCCGAGGCCTCCCTGGTCGCCGAGGCCTCCCTGGTCGCCGAGGCATGGAGCTCCGGCACATCTTCGTGGTCACGCATGGGGTCCTCCCTCCCGCCGTCCGGTTTTTATCAACCGGTTCGGTTCGTCACGCGGCGGTCACGGCCGTTCGCGGCCGCCCGTCCCGATGGCCCTTCACCCGGGACGCGCTTCCGCGGGCTTGTCATTCGGCGGCATGGCGCAGCGGCGGGGCGAGCGCGCCGGAATCGTGGATCGCGGCGATCTTGGCGGCGTCGAACCCGAGCACGTCGCGCAGCACCTCGTCGGTGTGCTCGCCGAGCAGGGGCGAGCGCCCGACCTCGCTCGCCGAGTCCGACAGCTTGATCGGGTTGCCGACGGTGATGTAGGGGCCGCGCTCGGGGTGGTCGACCTCCACCACCGTCCCGGTCACGCGCAACGACGCGTCGTCGGCGATCTCCTTCATCGACAGGATCGGGCCGCACGGGATGTCGAGCGGGTTGCAGATGGCCATGACTTCCATCTTGGTGTGGGTCTTGGTCCAGCCCTCGATCGTGTCGAAGATGAAGGTCAGCTTGTCGAGGCGCGCCTCGGCCGTCGCGTAGCCGGGATCGGTCTTCCATTCCGGCCGCTCGATGACGTCGCAGATCTTGGTCCAGACCGGCGCCTGCGTGATGAAGTAGATGTAGGCGTCGGGGTCGTGCTCGTAGCCCTTGCACTTCAGGATCCAGCCGGGCTGGCCGCCGCCCGAAGCGTTGCCGGCGCGCGGCACCGCCTCGCCGAAGGGACGACCCTCGCCGAAGCGCGGGTACTCCCTCAGGGGCCCGTGGGCGAGCCGCTGCTGGTCGCGCAACTTGACGCGGCAAAGGTTGAGCACGGAGTCCTGCATCGCCACGGTGACGCGCTGGCCCCGCCCGGTGGCGGTGCGCTGGAACAGCGCCGTCACGATGCCCAGCGCCAGGTGGAGGCCTGACCCGCTGTCGCCGATCTGCGCGCCGGTGACGACCGGCGGCCCGTCCTCGAAGCCGGTGGTCGAGGCCGCGCCGCCGACGCATTGCGCGACGTTCTCGTACACCTTGCAATCCTCGAAGGGGCCGGGACCGAACCCCTTGATGGAGGCGACCACCATCCTGGGGTTGATCTCCTGGATCTTGTGCCAAGGCAGGCCCATGCGGTCGAGCACGCCCGGTCCGAAATTCTCGACGAGCACGTCGCACGCCACGATCAACTCCTCCAGCACCGCCCGGCCGGTCCGGTTCTTGGTGTCGAGCGTGATCGAGCGCTTGTTATGGTTCAGCATGGTGAAATACAGGCTGTCGACGTGGGGGATGTCGCGCAACTGCGCCCGCGTGATGTCGCCGACACCTGGCCGCTCCACCTTGATCACGTCGGCCCCGAACCAGGCCAGCAACTGCGTGCAGGTCGGACCGGATTGAACGTGCGTGAAATCGAGGACGCGGATCCCGTCCAAAGCCTTGCCCATCGTGCCCATCCCCCCTCGTCGACGCTCAAAGGACGTTCATCACGACCCAGGCTGTCTTGTTTCCTTCGCTAAAGTACAAGCCGTCCAAACGAAGTTCAACCGCTTTGGCGTCCAATCCGACGATTAACGAGATCCGTGTAACGAGCCAACGAGGGCGTTTATGTAAGATCAACACGGGGCCAGCGCGAAGGCAAGGCTTGCGCGGGGCCGCACGTCTCTTCCGCCGTCCACACGAATGTCTCCTTAACACAAATGTCTGTTTCGATTGGTCCGGCGGAAAGAGCATTTCCTCCTTTCAAAGGCACTCGGCGACCTGGCTCCGTTGACGGGAGCCGCGCGGTCGCGCAGGCTCGGCCAACGCATCGGCCATCGCGCCGGGCCGTCGGCTTCGACCCGCTCGTCGCATCCCCGCCCGTTCGCGGGGGCATCGACCGACCCGGTGGGCGCGGAGGGTCTTGCGTGACTGGGGTCTTGCGTGAATGGGGTCTTGCGTGAATGGGGTCGCTCCGTGAGTGAGGTCGTCCATGAATGGCGCTGAAAGTCTCGTCCGC
>CAXSDP010000007.1:69447-93603 GCA_964235705.1 uncultured Beijerinckiaceae bacterium
GTCGCTCCGTGAGTGAGGTCGTCCATGAATGGCGCTGAAAGTCTCGTCCGCACGCTCCTCGCCTCGGGGATCGACACCTGTTTCGCGAACCCGGGCACGAGCGAGATGCACTTCGTGGCGGCCCTCGACCGGATCCCGGGCTTGCGCTGCGTGCTCGGCCTCCACGAGAACGTCGTGACCGGCATGGCGGACGGCTACCACCGCATGGCGGGGAAGCCGGCCTGCACGCTGCTCCACTGCGGTCCCGGCCTCGGCAACGGCCTCGCCAACCTCCACAACGCCCGGCGCGCGCGCAGCGGCATCGTCAACATCGTCGGCGACCAGGCCACTTACCACCGCCCCTACGACGCCCCCCTGACGGCGGACACGGACGCGCTCGCCCGCACCGTGTCCGCCTGGGTGCGGACGAGCACGCGGGCGGGCGACGTGGGGCGCGACGCCGCCGCGGCGGTGCAGGCGGCGCGCACGGCGCCGGGGCAGGTCGCCACCCTCATCCTGCCCTCCGACGCCTCCTGGGACGAGGGCGGCGTCGTGGCCGAGGCGCTGCCGGCACCGGCGCCGCCGGCCCTCGACCCGTCGGTGGTGGAGACCGCCGCGCGCGTGCTGCGCACGCGGTCCAACGTGCTGATCCTGCTGGCCGGCCCCGGCATCGGCGGCCCCGCGCAGGCGCTGGCATGGCGTGTCGCGAAGGCGACCGGGGCGACGATCATGGGGGACTACGTCAACGCCCGCGTCGCGAGGGGGCGCGGCAGCCTGCAACTGGAGCGCGTCCCCTACGTGGCGGACGTGGCGATCGCGGCGCTCGCCCGGTTCGAACACCTCATCCTGGTCAACGCCAAGCCGCCGGTCGGCTTCTTCGCCTATCCGGGCAAGCCCTCCCGGCACCACGCTCCCGACGCCGTCATCCACACGCTGTCGCGTCCCGACCAGGACGCGGAAGCGGCCCTGCGGGCGCTGGCCGACGAACTCGGCGCGCCGGAGGCGGCCATCCCCAATCCCGGCCCGCGCCCGGAGGTGGCGCGTGGCGCGGTCACGTCGGAGGCTCTCGGGCAGACGCTCGCCGCGCTGATGCCGGAGGGCTCGATCGTGTCGGACGAGAGCATCTCCTACGGGCGCGGCCTGTCCCCGCGCACCTACGCCGCCCCCGCGCACGATTGGCTCAATCTCACCGGGGGCGCCATCGGCGACGGCATGCCGGTGGCGACCGGGGCGGCGATCGCCACCGGGGGCGGACGGCGCGTGATCAGCCTCCAGGCCGACGGTTCGGCGATGTACTCCGTACAAACCCTATGGACGCAGGCGCGGGAGAGGCTGCCCTGCACGACGATCATCCTGTCCAACCGCAAGTACGAGATCCTGCTCGGCGAGTACGCGAAGGTCGGCGCCACGCCGGGCCCGACCGCGATGAGCATGCTCGACCTCGGCAACCCGGCGTTGGACTGGGTGGGACTCGCGAACGCGATGGGGGTGGAGGCGGCGCGGGCGACGACCATGGAGGCGTGCGGCGACCTCATGGCCCGGAGCTTCGAGCGACAGGGTCCTTTCCTGATCGAGCTGATGATCTAGCACCGGCTCGCGAAGGGACGTCCGAGGCAAGGTCCGGGCGCGCGGGCGCCCGTCACTCGCTCGCGCTGACCTTCGTCGCGCCGGTGGCCTTCGTCGCCCCGCCGGCCTTCGTCGCCCCGCCGGCCTTGGCGCCCCCTTCACCCGCGACGCGCACGCTGTCGCCGGCGTTGATCGTTTCCTGCGGATTGTCGATCAGCCGGTCCCCGAGCGACACGCCGGACTTGACCTCGACGTCCTGCCCGAGGTTGCGACCGAGCACGATGGGGTGCAGCGCGACCTTGCCACCCCCGTCCTGGCCACCCCCGTCCTGGCCACCCCCGTGCTGGCCATCCCGCTCGACGACCGCGACGAACATGCCGCGCTTGCCGAACACCAGGGTGGTCGCCGGCACCCGCAGCGTGTTGGGATCGGACTCGACGTGGAAGCGCACCTCCGTGAAGGCGCCCGGCCATAGCCGGCCGTTGGGGTTGTCGGTTTGCAGCTCGACCAGCGCGGTGCGCGATCCCTCGGAGACCGCGTTGGAGGTCGAGACGAGTTCGGCCGCGAAGGTTTCGTCGCGGCCCGGCAGCGCAAGGGTCGCCTTGAGCCCCTCCTTCATCTCCCCGAAGAAGGCTTGGGGCACGTTGACGTAGACGCGCATGCGGTGGAGGTCGGCGACCTGGAACAGGGCGCGCCCCGTGGTGCCGCCGGCGTTGACGAGGTCGCCGACGTCGACGGAGCGCGCCGTCACCACCCCGTCGAAGGGCGCCTTGATCTGCTTGAACCCGGCCAGCTCGTTCAGCCGGTTCACCGCCGCCTGCTGCGCGGTGATGTTGGCCTTGGCAACCGCCAGCGCCGCCATGCGCGAGGCGGCGGTGAAGCGGTCGGTGTCGCCGTTCGCCTGGCTCGACCATCCTTGCGCGACGAGCCGCGAGGTCCTCTGGTTGTTCGCCGTGCCGAGGTCGGCGTTGGCCTGCGCCTGCTCGACCGCCGCCCCGAGCTGCACGAGCTGGGCCTTGGCCTCGGCGAGCTGCTGGTCAAGGTCGGGCGCGGAAATCTCCGCCAGCACGTCGCCCTTGTGGACGCGGGCACCGATGTCCTTCGACCAGGAGGTGACGTAGCCGCTGGCGCGGGCGTACAGCGAGCCCGTGGTGTAGGCGCTGAGCGTGCCCGGCAGCGACAGGTCCTCCTCACCGGGGCCGCGCGTCGGCTGGACGACCTGGACGGTGGGGGCCGCCTGCCCATCGGTCCACGCGCCGACCTCCTGCATGCTCTTGGCGCGATCGTCGACGCCGACGACCGCCGTCGCGACCG
The DNA here is from genome assembly GCA_964235705.1 of uncultured Beijerinckiaceae bacterium. Taxonomy (GTDB): domain Bacteria; phylum Pseudomonadota; class Alphaproteobacteria; order Rhizobiales; family Beijerinckiaceae; genus RH-AL1. Next base: position 72,307 of record CAXSDP010000007.1, read on the forward strand.
CGGCGATGCCGACCACGCCGAGCACGCCCAGCACCTTGCCCTTGGAGGCGCGCCGAACCGGCGCCGGTTCGAACGATCCATGCCCGGAGGATGCGTGCTCGGGCGCTGCGGGTGGGGCGTCTTCGTGGGGAGCGTGTTCGGGGGGCATGGTGGATCCGATCAGGCGGCGGAAGGAAGTGGGGTAGGGGCCGGCGACGCCTCGCGCGGCGCGTCCGCCCCTGCGCGGCGGCGGAGGCGGCCGCCGTGGGCGATGGAGAAGACCACCGGCACGAAGAACAAGGTGGCCAGGGTGGCGAGCATCAGACCGCCGATGACGGCGCGCCCCAGCGGCGCGTTCTGCCCCGGCTCGATGGCCATCGGCCCCATGCCGATGATCATGGCGAGCGCGGTCATCATCACCGGGCGCAGGCGGGTGGCCCCCGCCGACAGCGCCGCCGTCGCCGCGTCCATGCCGGTGGCGAGCTGCTCGCGGGCGAAGGACACGACGAGGATCGAGTTCGCGGTGGCCACGCCCATGCACATGATCGCGCCGGTCAGCGCCGGCACCGACAAGTGGGTGTGGGTGACGAACAGCATCCACACGATGCCGGCGAGCGCGGCCGGCAGGGCGGTGATGATGACGAACGGGTCGAGCCAGGATTGGAAGTTCACCACGATCAGCAGGTAGATGAGGACGATGGACACGGCGAGGCCGACGTACAGCTGCCCGTAGGCAGTGAACATGGTGACGACCTGGCCGCGCATGGTGACCGTCGAGCCCTTGGGCAGCTCCCCGCGCGCCCCGTCGACGATCCTCTGGATGTCGGCGGCGACGGCGCCGAGGTCGCGGTCCTGCGTGGTCGCGTAGATGTTGACGGCGTTCTTGATGTCGTAGTGCGTGACGACCGCGCTGAGCGGCTCGGGGGTGAAGGTCGCCAGCCCGCCCAGCAGCTGGGTCGAGCCGGCCGCCGTGAGGGGCAGGTTCTTCAGGTCGCCGAGCGTGTCGATCGAGTATTGCGGCGTTTGCACGGACACCGCGTAGGACACCCCGTTGCTCGGGTCGAGCCAGTAGGTCGGTGCGGTCTGCGTGGAGCCCGACAGCGTCGCCTGGATGCTCGTCGACGCGTCGCTCTCGGTGAGACCGACGACGCCGGCCAGCTCGCGGTTGAAGTTGACCTTGAGGGCGGGGCTGAGGAACTGCTCCTGGACGCGGGGGTCGGCGACGCCGGCCACGTGGCGGATCCTCGCCAGCAGCTTGTTGGCGAACAGCCGGTTGCCCTCGGCGTTGGCGCCGGCGACCTGGACGTCGAGCGGCGCCGGCGAGCCGAAGTTGAGGATCTGGCCCACGATGTCGGCCGGCAGGAACGAGAAGACCATGGAGGGGAACGCCTTCGGCAGCGCCTCGCGCAGGGTCTTGACGTAGGCGTCGGTGGACGTTTCGCCCTCGTTCAGCGTCACCAGCATGTCGGCGTCGAAGACCCCGATGGTGCCGGAGTTGCCGTAGGAGATGTTGATGCCGCTGATCGGCAGGCCGATGTTGTTGACGATGCTGGCCACCCGGCGCGGCGGGATGATCGAGCGGATCTTCTGCTCGACCTGGTTGGTCAGCAGCGTGGTTTCCTCGATGCGCGTCCCAGTCGGCGCGCGCATGTGGATGCGGATCGCGCCGGAATCGATGGACGGGAAGAAGTCCTGGCCGAGGTAGGGCGCGAGGGCGAGCGACAACAGCGCGACGGCGAGGAAGCCGCAGGCGAAGGTCAGGCGATGGTGCAGGGCGAGGTTGAGCAGGCCGACGTAACCCTGCCGCAGCCGCTCGAAGCGGCGCTCGAAACCGATCTGGAAGCGGGCGAAGACGCCGGGGCGCCTGGTCGGGACGCCGTGCCCCGGGTGGCCGTGCCCCGGATGACCGTGTCCCGCCTGGCCGTGCCCGGCGTGGCCGTGCGCCTCCTTGAGCAGGAAGCGCGCCATCGTTGGCACCAGCGTGTAGGTGAGGATGTAGGAGGCGATCATCGCGAACACGACCGCCATCGCGAGCGGCCGGAACAGGTAGCCGGCGACCCCGCCCAGCGCAAGCAGCGGCACGAAGGCGATGCAGATGCAGAACAGCGCGATGGTGGCCGGCGGCATGATCTCCTGCGCGCCCTTCGTGATGGCCGTCACGATGTCCTCGCCGAGCTCCTCCATGTGACGGTTGATGTTCTCGATCGTCACGGTGGCGTCGTCAACGAGGATGCCGACGGCGAGCGCCAGGCCGCCCAGCGTCATCACGTTGATGGTTTCGCCCAGCACCGACAGCATGATCAACGAGGACAGCACGGCCAGTGGGATCGACACGGTGATGATCAGCGTGGAGCGCCACGAGCCGAGGAAGACCAGGATCATCAGGCCGGTCAGCGCCGCCGCGATCAGGCCCTCGCGCACCACGGCGGTGACCGACTCCCGCACGAAGCCGGACTGGTCGCCGACGATCCGTAGCTTGACGCCGGGCGGCAGCGTGTCCTCGATCGGCGGCAGGCGCGCCTTGACGCCGGCGATGATGTCGAGCGTCGAGGCGCTGCCGATCTTCAGCACCGACATCAGCACGCCCTTCTGGCCGTCGAGTTCGACGACGTTGGTCTGCGGCGGCGCCCCGTTGTGGACGTAGGCGACGTCGCGCATGAAGACGACCACGCCATCGACGACCTTGATCGGCAGGTCGTTGAACGCGTCCAGCTGCTTGGGCGAGTCGTTGAGGTCGATGATGTACTCGTAGGAACCGATCTTCTGCGTCCCTACCGGCGTGATCAGGTTCTGACGCGCCAGCGCCGCGCCGACGTCGTTGGCGGACAGGTTGTGGGCGTGCAGCGCCTTCTGGTCGAGGTCGATCTGGACCTGCTTGGCGGTGCCGCCGTAGGCGTAGGGCATCTGCGCACCCGGCACCGTGGCGAGTTGCGGCCGGATGAAGTTCATCGCGAGGTCGTTGAGCGCGGTCTGCGACAGCGTGGCGGAGGACAGCGCCAGCTGCATGATGGGCACGGACGACGCGTTGTAGACGAGCATGAGCGGCGGCGTGATGCCGGCCGGCAGCTGCTTCAGGATCGTCTGCGAGATCGAGGTCACCTGCGCCTGGGCGGCGGTGATGTTGACGTTGGGCTGGAAGTAGATCTTGACGATGCCGTAGCCCGACAGCGACTGGGACTCGATGTGCTCGATGTCGTTGACCGTCGTCGTCAGCACGCGCTCATAGACGCTGACGATGCGCCCGGCCATGTCCTCCGGCGGCAGCCCGGTGTACTGCCATATGACGCTGATGACGGGGATGCCGATGTTGGGGAAGATGTCGGTCGGCGTCCGCAATGCCGACGTGACCCCGAACATCAGCACCAGGATCGACATGACGACGAACGTGTAGGGGCGTGTGAGCGCCAGTTTGACAATGGCCGTCATGAACTTCGAACCCGTCCCTGCCCGTCGAATGACCTATGCCGTCGAACCTTGACGATTTTTCGTCTTGCCTCAAACATTCCGCCGATATGCGCACCGTCCTTCAGTGATCGCCAACGACGACGCCAGTCACCAATTCGTGAACGCGACGTCTTCGTGACCGCGGCTTCGGCGCGATCCGCCGTGGGTCGCGACGGCGGCGTCCAACCGCCGCTCCGGGATGTCGCCCGAGGCGACGCCCGGCTCGGGTTCGGAACCCGCTCGTGTTGACATGGACCGACGCCGTGGGATCAGGCGTTCGAACGCGAGCGCCGCCGACGGGGCGGCCAGGCTCGCCATGGAGGCCCCACACCCGTCCGTCCTTGCCGTGACCCTCCAAACACGCCCGCGCGCGTGAGCCCACGCGGGCACGCGATCGCAAGCACGTGCCGTGCCAGAGGACGTTCCCATCGCGAGCGCGCCTCCGTGATCCAACGGCGCCTAGCGCACGCGCTTCAGCGCGATCGCGCTCACCATGCGGGCGGAGCGGGCCGAACGGAGGTCGCCCTCCACGATGACCTGGAAGGGTCCCTGCCCGGCGGCGAGCGGCTTGCCGTCCACGCGGTCGGCGAGGATCACGCGATCGCGCCGCGTGATCGCGTCGGTGTCGGCGAGGTCGATGACGACCTTGTAGCCGTCCCGCGCCTCGATGAACACGACGTCGGTCAGGTCGGCGCCCCGCAGCGCCTTCCCGCTCGGCGCCCCGACCTCCTTCAGCACGTCGGTGAGGAGGGCGCCCTCGTAGGTGTGGCTCTGGTCCCGCGTGACGGTGACGCTCGCCTTCGGCAGGGCGTCGAGCTCGGCGACGGTTAAGGCCTTGGTCTGGCCATCGAGGCCGGACAGGGCCACCGTTGCCGGTTCGACCTGCCCGGTCGCCGGCGCCGCCGGACCGGTCCGGGTTTGCCCGGCGATCGGCTGGGCGACGGCGCGCGCGGCGAAACCTTGGCCGGCGAGGACGCACGGGCCGGCGAGGAGGCACGCGGCGATCGTGGCGAACAGCGGACTCGCTTTCATCGTCATTCCTTTGCTAGTGACAATTCGGAAACACATCCGCGCGCCCCGACCCCGACCGGGACGCGCCCACGATCGCGCCGTATACACCCGAACATGGCCCCGACGGCCAGGGCCGCCGGCGCGGCCGCCACCCAAGCGCCTAACACCAAGCGCCCACCATCAAGTGCCCACCCGCGAGGTCACCATGTACCCGAACGTCCAGCTCCACATCGCCGGCTCCTGGCGCGAGGCCGAGCACGGGCGCACCATCCCCGTGGTGAACCCGGCCACGGAGGAGGTGATCGGCCACGTGGCGCACGCCTCGCGCGGCGACCTCGACGAGGCGGTGGCGGCGGCGGCGACCGGGTTCGCGACATGGCGGGCGGTTTCCGCGTACGACCGGGCCAAGGTGATGCGCCGCGCGGCCGACGTGCTGCGCGGCCGCGCCGACGAGGTCGCGCGGCTGATGACGCTCGAGCAGGGCAAGCCGCTGCCGGAGGCCAGGATGGAGGTGTCCAGCGCCGCCGACATCATCGACTGGTTGGCGGAGGAAGCCCGGCGCGCCTACGGCCGGGTGGTCCCGGCGCGCACGCCCGGCGTCACCCAGCTCGTGGTCAAGGAGCCGGTCGGCCCGGTCGCCGCCTTCACGCCGTGGAACTTCCCCATCAACCAGATCGTCCGCAAGCTCGGTGCCGCGCTCGCCGCCGGCTGCTCGATCATCGTCAAGGCGCCGGAGGAGACGCCGGCCTCGCCGGCCGCGCTGATCCGCTGCTTCGTCGAGGCGGGCGTGCCGGCCGGGGTCATCGGCCTCGTGTTCGGCGTGCCGTCCGAGATCAGCGAATACCTGATCCCCCACCCGGTCATCCGCAAGGTGACCTTCACCGGCTCCACGCCGGTCGGCAAGATGCTCGCGGCGCTCGCCGGCCAGCACATGAAGCGCGCCACCATGGAACTCGGCGGCCACGCGCCGGTGCTGGTGTTCGCCGACGCCGACGTCGACGCGGCGGCGCGCCAGATGGCGACCGCCAAGTTCCGCAACGCCGGCCAGGTCTGCGTCTCGCCGACCCGCTTCCTCGTGCAGGAGGAGGTTTACGAACAGTTCGTCGACCGCCTCACCGGGCTGGCGGAGCAGGTGCGCGTCGGCGACGGGCTCGCCGACGGCGTGATGATGGGGCCGCTCGCCAACGAGCGCCGCGCGCCGGCCTTGGAATCGCTGATCGGCGACGCGATCCAGCAAGGTGCCACGGTGCGCACCGGCGGTGGGCGCGTCGGCAACAAGGGCTACTTCTTCCAGCCGACCGTCGTCACCGGCGTGACGCGGAACATGCGGATGATGAACGAGGAACCGTTCGGGCCGCTCGCCATGGTGATGCCGTTCGGCGACCTCGACGAGGTGGTGGCCGAGGCCAACCGCCTGCCCTTCGGCCTCGCCAGCTACGCCTACACGCGCTCCGCCACCACCGCCCAAGCGATCGCCGAGCGGGTGGAAACCGGCATGCTGACGATCAACCACCTCGGCCTCGCCCTGCCCGAGGTGCCGTTCGGCGGCGTGAAGGACAGCGGCTACGGGTCGGAGGGCGGCGCGGAGGCGATCGAGGCCTACCTCAACCCGAAGTTCGTCACGCGGCAGGTGAACGTATGACGCTTGCAGCGGGAGGGGCCAGCGCACGGCCGGGCGCGGGGCCGGCGCTGCGATCGCTGGTGACGAGCGGCGGCATGCTGGAGCTGTCGCTCGTCGACGTCCCGACGCCGGAGCCGGGTGACGACGAGGTCGTGGTGGCGGTGGAGGCCACGCCGCTCAACCCGTCCGACCAGGGCCTGCTGTTGGGGGGCGCCGACCTCGCGACGCTGGCCTCGCGCGGCACGGCCGGACGCCCGGTGACGACGGCCAGCATCCCGCCCGATCGAATGGCCGGCCTGGCCGGACGGCTCGACCAGGCGATGCCGGTCGGCAACGAGGGTGCCGGCACGGTGGTCGCGACCGGCCGCTCGCCCGAGGCACGGGCCTTGCTCGGCCGCACCGTCGCGGCACTGGGCGGCGGCATGATGGCGCGTTTCCGCGTGGTGAAGGTGGCCGACTGCCTCCCCCTGCCCGCCGGTGCCACGGCGGCGCAGGGCGCGTCCTGCTTCATCAACCCGCTCACCGCGCTCGGCATGGTCGGCACGATGCGGATGGAGGACCACACCGCCCTCGTCCACACCGCCGCCGCCTCCAACCTCGGGCAAATGCTCGTCAAGATCTGCCGCGCCGACGGGGTGGGGCTCGTCAACATCGTCCGCAGCGCCGCCCAGGTCGCCCTGCTGCGCGACATCGGCGCGATCCACGTGTGCGACAGCATGAGCCCGGGCTTCACCGACGACCTCGTCGCGTGCCTGAAGGCGACCGGGGCCACGCTCGCCTTCGACGCGATCGGCGGCGGCCGGCTGGCGAGCCAAATCCTCGACGCGATGGAGGCCGCCGCCCCGAAGGACGGCTACAGCCGCTACGGCTCCACCGTGCACAAGCAGGTCTACCTCTACGGCGGCCTGGACACGCGCCCGACCGAGCTCGGGCGCGGCTTCGGCATGTTCTGGGGCGTAGGCGGCTGGCTGGTCACCGCTTTCCTGCGGAAAGCCGGCCCGGAGCGGGTGGCGGACCTCAAGGCGCGCGTCGCCGCCGAACTCACGACCACCTTCGCCAGCCACTACACCCGCACCCTGTCGCTCGCCGAGGCGCTCGACCCGACCGCCATCGCGCTCTACGCCGCCCGCGCGACCGGCGAGAAGGTGCTGGTCAACCCTTCGCTGTGACCGGACGGCGGGCGACGAGGTCGATCTCGATCAGCGCGTCGTAAGCGAGCCCAGTCACGCCGACGCAGGTGCGCGCCGGCAGGCGATCGGGCGGGAAGAAGGCGCGGTACGCCTCGTTCATCGCGGCGTAGTCCTCGCGGAAGCGCGTCAGGTAGATGCGGACCATCGTCACGTGCTCCAGACCGAGCCCGAGGCCGGCCAGCACGCGGTCGAGGTTGGCCATGACGGCGCGGGTCTGCGCGACGATGCCGTCCGGTAGTCGGCCCGGTGCGTCGGGGCTATCGGGCATCTGGCCCGTGACGAAGACGAGGCCGTCGCTCTCGACCGCGTGGCTGAAGGGGGCGACCGGGCGTGGCGCGCCGGGGATCATGTGGAATCGCACGCGCGCGTCCTCGACCTTGGTTGCTGCCCGCCCAGAATGGGGGGACGCGGGCGCGGCGACAAGCGGCATCGCCCCTCCGACCGGCCGGGCGGCCCACCCGCCCGACCCGGAGCAATCGCCTTCGGCCCATCCCCGAACCCCGGGTGGTGGATCGCGGCGACATGGGGTTACAAGGGCCGATGGCCGTGTTCCGACGGATGGGTCCAAGGAGGACGCGATGGCTTCATTCGACACGATCATCCGCGACGCCCGCGTCGCGACAGCCTCCGACGTGTTCTCCTGCGACATCGGCATCGCCGGCGGGCGGATCGCGGCGCTCGGGTACGACCTCGGACAGGCGGCGGAAACCATCGACGCCGCCGGACGGTGGGTCCTGCCCGGCGGCATCGACAGCCACGTCCACATCTCCCAGCCCTCGGGCGAGGGCATCGTGATGGCCGATGATTTCGCGTCGGCCACGCGCTCGGCCGCGTTCGGCGGCAACACCACGGTGCTGCCGTTCTGCCTGCAGGCGCGCGGCCAGTCGCTGCGCGAGGCGCTGAAGGCCTACCACGCCGAGGCGGAGGGCCAATGCCACGTCGATGTGTCGTTCCACCTGATCGTCACCGATCCGAGCGAGCAGGTGCTAGGCCAGGAGCTGCCGGCGCTGGTGGCCGACGGATATACCTCCTTCAAGGTGTTCATGACCTACGAGGGCATGGCCCTCGACGACGCGCAGATGCTGAACGTCATGGCGGTGGCGCGGGACACCGGCGCGCTGGTGATGGTGCACGCCGAGAACGACGACGCGATCCGCTTCCTCACCGACCGATTGGAACGGGCCGGCAGGACGGCGCCGCGCTTCCACGCGACGTCGCGGCCTGTCGCCGTCGAGCGCGAGGCCACGCACCGGGCGATCGCGCTCGCCGAGATCGTCGACGTCCCCGTGATGATCGTCCACGTCTCGAACCGCCAATCCATGGAGGAGGTGCGGCGCGCCCAGCGGCGCGGCCTCAAGGTGTTCGGCGAAACCTGCCCGCAGTACCTCGTCCTGACGGAGCGCGACCTCGACGGCCTCAACATGGAAGGCGCCAAATACGTCTGCTCGCCGCCCCCGCGCGACGCCGCGAGCCAGGCGGCCTGCTGGGAGGGGCTCACCCAGGGCGTCTTCTCCGTGTTCTCGTCGGACCATTCCCCGTTCCGCTACGACGACCCCGCCGGCAAGCTGGTGCCGCGCGGGCGCACGAGTTTCCGCTGGGTACCCAACGGCATCCCCGGCGTGGAAACGCGGCTGCCCATCCTGTTCTCCGAAGGGGTGGTGAAGGGGCGCATCGACATCAACCGCTTCGTCGCGCTGACCGCGACCAACCACGCCAAGATGTACGGGCTCTACCCGCGCAAGGGCACGATCGCGGTCGGGTCCGACGCCGACCTCGTGATCTGGGACGCCGAGTGCCGCCGCACCATCACCCACGACCACCTGCACGACGCCTCCGACTACACGCCCTACGAGGGGCTGGAAGTCACGGGATGGCCGGCGCTGACCATGGTGCGCGGCACGGTCGTGGTGCGGGACGGCGTGCTGCACGGCGGCGAGGACCATGGACGTTATCTCGCGCGCGGGCGCAGCGCTTACGTCTGAGTCAGGCCGCCCGCTTCGACGCCAGCGATGCCCGTCCGGCCGTTGACGCGCACGGGGCATCGTGACATCCCCGCTCGCGAAGGGCGGGCCCCACGATGGATGACGCGATGATTGAGGGGCCGGGCGCCCGTCCGGCCGGCCTCCATTACGGCTGGGTCATGGTCGGCGTGACGTTCCTGGTGCTGCTCGTCGGCGCCTCGATCCGCTCGACGCCGGGCGTGCTGATCGTGCCGCTCAGGTCAGAGTTCGGCTGGTCCACGGCGACGATCAGCGGCGCGGTCGCGCTCAACATCATGCTGTACGGCCTCGTCGGCCCCTTCGCCGTCGCGGTGATGGAGCGGTGGGGGCTGCGCCGCACGGTGTCGGCGTCGCTCGTGCTGCTCGCCGCCGGCGCCGGGCTCACCGTGTTCATGCGCGAGGCCTGGCAGCTCACCCTGCTGTGGGGCGTGGTGGTCGGGCTCGGCAGCGGCATGGTGGCGATGGTGCTGGGCGCCACCGTCGCGAACCGCTGGTTCGCCACCCGGCGCGGCCTCATAGTCGGCGTGCTCACCGCCAGCAGCGCCACGGGGCAACTGCTGTTCCTGCCGCTGCTGGCCAAGGCCGCGACCGACATCGGCTGGCGCGCCACATCGCTGGCCATCGCCGCGGCGGCCCTGGCGATGGTGCCGCCTGTCCTGCTGCTCATGCGCGACCGCCCGGCCGACCTCGGCCTGCCGCCCTACGGCGGTGCGGCGATCGAGCCGGCCCCGGCGCACGCGATCAACCCGGCCGTGCGCGCCCTGCGCGCGCTGAAGGACGGGCTCGGCTCGCGCGACTTCTGGCTGCTCGCCGGCAGCTTCTTCGTGTGCGGCGCCTCGACGAGCGGCCTCGTCGGCACCCACCTCATCCCGGCCTGCGTCGACCACGGCATCCCGGAGGTGCGCGCCGCCGGCCTCCTCGCGCTCATGGGCCTGTTCGACCTGATCGGCACCACCGCGTCGGGCTGGCTGACCGACCGTTTCGACAGCCGAGTGCTGCTGTTCTGGTACTACGGGCTGCGCGGCCTGGCCCTGATGGTGCTGCCGTTCTCCTTCGATATGAGCTTCTACGGCTTGTCGCTGTTCGCGGTGTTCTACGGGCTCGACTGGATCGCCACGGTGCCGCCGACGCTGCGGCTCGCCGAGGGGGCCTTCGGCAAGGCGAACGCGGCGCTGATGTTCGGCTGGATCCTGGCCGCCCACCAGCTTGGCGGGGCGGTCGCGGCCTGGGGCGCCGGATACGTCAGGACAGCGACCGGCACCTACGCCGGCGCCTTTTTCGCCGCGGGCTTCATCTGCATGGCCGCGTCGCTGTTGGTGCTGCTCATCGGGCGCGAGCGCCCGCGCGCCCTTTCCCCGCTACCCGACGCCCAAGCACGGGCCTGAGCGCGCCGCCCTCACTCCGCCGCTTGGCGGGTCGCGTCCGGCCACTCGTCGCCGAGGATCTCGGGCACGGCGAAGGCCCGCAAGTTCGCGTAATGCGCCTCGCGGTCGGCCACGAACAGCGCGCGCACGATGCCGCGCGCGAGCCGGTCGGCGCCCTCGCTGATCGCCGGGATGTCGCCGGTGAGCTTGCCGTGGCTGAGCGTGGCGGGATAGGTGAAGCAGTGCAGGCGCGCGAGCGCCGGGCACGCGCCGGGCACCTTCTCCAGGAACTCGAAGGCGTCGCCGAGATCGGGCGAGGTTTCCAGCTCGGGGTTCTCCATGCCGGCAGGGGTCGGGAAGCGGTCGCGCCAGAGCCGGATGTGAGGGGCGAACGCCGCCAACTCCGGCCGCCGCGCGAGGTCCACCGCGAAGCCGGTGCCGAAGATGACGAAGTCGGCCTCCGAAGACCCGTGCGGCGTCGTCACGACGAGGTGGTCGCCCCGTGCGGCGAGCGCCGTGACCGGGCTGCCGAGGTGGAGGTGGGCGTTGGCGTGGGCGAACACGCGCCGCATGCTGGGGCGCGGCGGTGGCACCTGCGACTTGATCGCGTGGTCCAGGAAGCGCCACTTCCAATCGTCGGGTAGGCCGGCGAAGCCGTGCACGGTGCCCGCGCTGCCGATGCCGGTGAACTTGTTGACGCGCGGGATGTCGGCCCGACGCACGAACAGGTCGAGCCGCGCCGCGCCCGCCTCCAGCGCGGTGGCGGCGTTGTCCATGGCGGAGGCCCCCGCCCCGACCACGGCGACGCGCTTGGCCCGCAGCGCCGCGAAGTCGATCGGCTCGGACGAATGCGCCCAGAACCGGCGGTCAAGGCCGTCCGCCACCGCCGGCACCGCCGCGCCGCCGAGGCCGTCGCGTCCGGTCGCCAGCACGACGTGGCGGGCGAGCACCGTCGATGGTCCGGCGGCTTCCTCCGCGCTCACGGCGAACAGCCCGTCCGGCCGCGCGTGGATGGCGGTGGCGCCCGCCCCGTTGCGGATGGGCAGGTCCAGCACGCGCCGGTACCAAACGAGGTAGTCCATCCACTCCGATCGCGGCGCGCGGTCGAGGTCGTCCCAGGCGGCGCGGCCGTGGCGCGCCTCGTAGAAGGCGCGGAAGGTGAGGGCAGGCAGGCCCATGGCGGGGCCGGCCAGCTCCTTGGGCGAGCGCAGCGTCAGCATGCGGGCGAAGGTGACCCACGGCCCTTCCGAGCCGGCCGGGGCGCGGTCGAGGACCAGGTGGTTGTCCACGCCGAGCCGCCACAGCATCCCCGAGGCGACCAGGCCGGCCATGCCCGCGCCGACCACCAGCACGTCGAGCACGGGGTGGCCGTCGGCCGTGCGCCGCGGCACCCAGGGCTTCGCCGGCAGGCCTAGCCACGCGAGGTCCTGCCGCAGGCGCCCCTCCAGCGCGGCGAGGCCGACCGGGACGGTGGGCGGTGACGTCATGGCATGGCCTCTTCCAGGAACGGCGTGTCCAAGGCACAGCCGAGGCAGGCGATGCGAAGCTCGGACCGCACCCGTTCGCATTCCATCGTCGCGGGATCGAAAGCGCCCGGCGATGAGGGTATGGGAACGACGAGTGATCCATGTCATGTGGTCCGGCCGGGGTTCAAGGGCCTGGCCGAAGATGCGAGGTGCCCCGTGGCGAACCTGATCGAGACGCTGGCCGGCGTGGCGCCTGGGTCGAAGCTCGCGGAAGCCTTGGCCGTCCGGGCCGAGGTCATGCGGCTCAGCGAGGCGGCGCACGACGCGATCCTGCTGCCGCGCGATCCCGGCGGGCTGAGCCACGCGCTACGGGCGGCGCTCGCCGCGCGGATGGCTCGCCACGCCGGCGACGACGCGCTCGCCGCGCACTACGACGATTATCTCGCTCGCACCGGCGACACGGACGTCGCGGCGCTCGCCCATCCCGGCGGCACGTCCGGCGAGCCCGTGCCCGACGCCGCCGCCCGCCACGCCGACAAGTTGACGCTGGCGCCGCGCGAGGCGACCCGCGCCGATGTCGAGGCGCTGAAGGCGGCGACCTTAAGCGAACCCGACATCGTGCGCCTCGCCGAGCTCGCCGCCTTCGTCAACTACCAGCTTCGCGTGATCGCGGGGCTCAGGCTGCTGGGAAACGCCCGGTGAGGCAGGTCGTCCCATGAGAAAAGCCGTTCCATGAGCGAGGTCGTGCAATGAGCGAAGTCGTCCACGCCTTCACCGCCGTCATCCCGACCTGGTCGCCCTACGTGACCCCGGTCGACCTCGCGAGCGCGACGCCGGAGCAGCGCGCCGCCATGCGGGTCACCCCATCGAACAAGGGCGTCTCGCCCTACGTGCTGACGCTCGCCCACGATCCCGAGTCGCTAGCCGTCCGCTCGCCGCTGTTCAACCTCATCATGTACGGCCGCGACGGGCTAGCACCGGCTGAGCGCGAACTCGGCGCGCTGAGCGCCTCGGTGGTGAACCGCTGCGTCTACTGCGCGGCGGTGCACGCGTCCCGCTTCAACGCCCACACCAAAGGCACCGACGTGGTGGAGGCGATCTTCGCCAGCGAACTCGACACCGAGCTGGACGATCCCCGGCAACGGGCCGTGTTCGACTTCGCGGCGGCGCTCTCGTTCACGCCGCCGCGCGCCGCGCCCGGCGACGCGGAGGCCCTCACCGCCGCCGGTCTCGGCACCCTCGACCAGCTCGACCTCGTCCTATCGGCGGCGATCTTCGCGTGGGCCAACCGCCTCATGCACACGCTGGGCGAGCCGGTGTCCCCGTGATCGCCCCAAGTGGTGACATCCCCAAGGGGACGACGTGGGTAGGCCGCGTCCCGCCGCAGTCGTCAGGCGGGGAGCGAGCCCGACGCGCCGAGCGCATGATCGAAGTGGATCCGCGACCACGTCCGCGGCCACCGTGTTCGTCGGCATGAGCCGCCAGTCAGCTCCGCCGACGCGCCGGGGATAACACGAGGGACACGGCTAGGCGTCCAAGTCCAGCTCGAAGGCGGCCGGCACGTGCACCGGCCAGCGCCACGGCGCGAGGAAGACCGCGTCGGCGCGATAGGTCAGGCCACTCTCGTTCGGCGCCCGCGCGTCCGGGCTCGGCGCGCGCCGGCGGGACAGGAAGACGCGGGCGGCGCGGGCGATGCGGCGGCGCTTAACCGGCGTGACCGCCGTGCGGGCGTCGTCGAGGGTGGCGCGCAGCTTGACCTCGACGAAGGCGATCGTGCGGCCGCGCCGCGCCACGATGTCGATCTCGCCGCCGGTGACGCCGTAGCGCCGCGCGAGGACGCGGTAGCCCTTGGCGGCGAGCAGGGCGAGCGCCACCCATTCCGCCGCGAGCCCCGCGCGGTGCGCCCGCCGGCGCGCGACGGCGTCATCCCGGCGCGCCTTCACCCCGCGCTGTCGGCGGCGAGCTTGATCGCCCGCGCGTAAACCTCGCGGCGGGGCTGTCCCGTCTCGCCGGCGACCACGGACGCCGCGTCCTTGACCGAGAGGGTGCGCAGCGCCGCCCTGATGCGTTCGTCGAGGGCGTCGGGGGCGAGCGCCGGCGCGTCGTCGGCCGGCGGCTCGACGAGCAGCACGATCTCGCCGCGCGGCGGGTCGCCGGCGGCGAGCGCCGCCGCCAGGTCCGGCAGCGTGCCCCGCTTCACCGTCTCGAACATCTTCGTCAGCTCGCGCGCCATCGCCGCCCGCCTGTCCCCGAGCACGGCGGCGAGGTCGGCCAGCGTTTCCGCGACGCGGCGCGGCGCCTCGAAGAAGACCAGCGTGCCCGGTACGGCCGCCAGCCTGGCGATGCGCTGCCGCCGCGCCGCGCTCTTGGCCGGCAGGAACCCCTCGAAGAAGAAGCGGTCGGTGGGCAGCCCGGCCACCATCAGGCCGGCCATCACCGCCGAGGCGCCGGGCACCGCCGTCACCGGCACGGCGCGGGCGAGCGCCTCGCCGACCAGCCGGAAGCCCGGGTCGGAGATCAGCGGCGTGCCGGCGTCCGACACCAGGGCCAGCGCCTGCCCCGCCTCCAACCGCGCCAGCAGTTGCGGGCGCACGGCGTCGGCGTTGTGCTCGTGGTAGGCTGTGAGCGGCGTGGTGACACCGTAATGGGCCAGCAGCGTCTTGGTCACGCGCGTGTCCTCGGCCACGACCAGGTCGGCGGCGGCCAGCGTCGCGAGCGCGCGGAACGAGATGTCGCCGAGGTTGCCGATGGGCGTCGCGACCACGTGGAGGCCGGGCGCGATCGGCTCGACCTCCGCGCGGAGCCCGAAAGCCGTGTAGGACCGCGTCGCGGGAGGGGGGGACAAGGACGGCTCCGATGGCTGGCGCGGCGGGACGCCGTGGCTTACGTCCTCAAACCCGATTCACGTCACCGCGTCCGAAGGCCAGACACCTCACCGCCCCCGCGTCGCCTGGAACTCGCGCAGCTGGTCGCGGTGCTCCAGGGCGAGGCGCCTGGTCTCGTCGCCGACCGCGTCCCTGGCGGCGGCCTCCGCCTCGGCGATCTCGGCATCGAAGCTTCCGGTCTCAATCTCGCCTTCCGGCACGGCCTGGTCCGCGAGGATCGTGAAACCGTCCGGCGACACGTCGGCGAAGCCGCCCTTCACGAACAACGTCTGGTCGCGTCCGCCCCCGGTGATGCGGACCAGGCCGGGCTTCAGCGTCGTCATGAACGGCGCGTGGTCCGTCAACACCGTGAACTCGCCCTCGATGCCGGGCGCCGTCACGGCTTCAACCTCGCCGGAGAAGAGGAGCTTTTCGGGAGAAACCAGCTCGAAATGGAACGCAGGCATGGGAACGTCCTTTTAGGGATCAGCGACGGCGGTCGGCGACCACGCCGGCGAGCAGGCCGATCGCGCCACCGACCACCGCGAAGACGAAGACGCGGCGGAGCTGGCCTGTCGTCAGCCCTGACGCGTCGGACGCGGTCGCGCCGGTGTTCTCAATCTCGAAGGACGCGCCGCCCAGCCGGATCTCGGCCGCCTGGGGCCGCGTCACGTAGCCGACGACGCCGCCGACCAGCACGCCCAGGACGAGCAGAGCCAGCCGCGTGTTGCCGCCCATCCTCAGCTCGCCTGAAGCTTCTTGGCCTTCTCCTCGGCCTCCTCGATGGCGCCCACCATGTAGAAGGCCGCCTCCGGCAGGTGGTCGTACTTGCCTTCGACCAGGCCCTTGAAGCCCTTGATCGTGTCGTCGAGCGGCACCTGCTTGCCGGGCGCGCCGGTGAAAACGGTTGCCACGTCGAAGGGCTGCGAGAAGAAGCGTTCGATCTTGCGGGCGCGGGCCACCGTCAGCTTGTCCTCCTCCGACAGCTCGTCCATGCCCAGGATCGCGATGATGTCCTGCAGCGACTTGTAGCGTTGCAGCGTCTGCTGCACCGAGCGGGCGACGGCGTAGTGCTCCTCGCCCACGATCAGCGGCGACAGCATGCGCGAGGTCGAATCGAGCGGGTCGACGGCGGGGTAGATGCCCTTCTCGGCGATCGAGCGCGACAGCACGGTCGTGGCGTCCAGGTGGGCGAAGGAGGTGGCCGGCGCCGGGTCGGTCAGGTCGTCGGCCGGCACGTAGATCGCCTGCACGGAGGTGATCGAACCCTTGGTGGTGGTGGTGATGCGCTCCTGCAGCGCGCCCATGTCGGTGGCGAGGGTGGGCTGGTAACCCACCGCCGAGGGGATGCGGCCGAGCAGCGCCGACACTTCCGAGCCGGCCTGGGTGAAGCGGAAGATGTTGTCGACGAAGAACAGCACGTCCTGCCCCTTGTCGCGGAAGTCCTCGGCGATGGTCAGGCCGGTCAGCGCGACGCGGGCGCGGGCGCCGGGCGGCTCGTTCATCTGCCCGTAGACCAGCGCGCACTTCGAGCCCTCGGCGGAGCCGTTGTGCTCGTGCGGATCGACGTTGACCTTGGACTCGATCATCTCGTGGTACAGGTCGTTGCCCTCGCGGGTGCGCTCGCCGACGCCGGCGAACACGGAATAGCCGCCGTGCGTCTTCGCAACGTTGTTGATCAGTTCCATGATCAGCACGGTCTTGCCGACGCCGGCGCCGCCGAACAGGCCGATCTTGCCGCCCTTGGCGTAGGGCGCGAGCAGGTCGACGACCTTGATGCCGGTGACGAGGATCTGGCTCTCCGTCGACTGGTCGATGTAGGGCGGCGCGAGCTGGTGGATGGCGCGGCGGTCCTCCGTGCCGATCGGCCCGAGCTCGTCGACCGGCTCGCCGATGACGTTGATGATGCGCCCCAGCGTCTTCTCGCCGACCGGCACGGAGATCGGCGTGCCGGTGTCGGTCACCTCCTGGCCCCGCGTCAGCCCCTCGGACACGTCCATCGCGATGCAGCGCACCGCGTGCTCGCCGAGGTGCTGTGCGACCTCCAGCACGAGGCGATTACCGTTGTTCTCGGTTTCCAGCGCGTTGAGGATCTCGGGCAGGTGACCCTCGAACTTGACGTCGACGACCGGACCGATGACCTGGGTCACGCGGCCTACGGGCTTGTTGGTGGCGGCTTCGGCCATGATGGGTCCTTTTAGGGGAGGCTCAGAGCGCTTCGGCGCCCGAGATGATTTCGATCAGTTCCTTGGTGATCATCGCCTGACGCGTCCTGTTGTAGAGCGTCGTCTGCTTCTTGATCATGTCGCCGGCGTTGCGCGTGGCGTTGTCCATCGCGCTCATCCGCGAGCCCTGCTCGGAGGCGGCGTTCTCCAGCAACGCGCGGAACACCTGGATGGCGACGTTGCGCGGCAGCAGGGCCAACAGGATGTCCTCCTCGTCCGGCTCGTACTCGTAGACCGCGCCGTTCGCCGTCTCCGGCTTGGCCGCCTGCCCCGCGGGCTCGGCCCGCAGGGGCAGCGGCACGAGCTGGAGCGCGGTCGGCACCTGCGAGATCACGCTCTGGAACCGCGAAAAGAACAGGGTGCACACGTCGAAGTCGCCATGGGCGAACATGTCGATGACCTTCGTGCCGATCGGCTGCGCCACGGCGAAGGTCAACTGCCGCTGCTTGACCTCGATCAGCTCGATGATCTGGTCGGCGAACTGCCGCCGAAGGATGTCGTAGCCCTTCTTGCCGATGCAGATGATCTTGACCCGCTTGCCCCCGCGCAGCAGCGCGTTGGCGTGGTCGCGGGCGAGACGGGCGATGGAAGCGTTGAACGCGCCGCAAAGGCCACGCTCGCCGGTGGCGACGATCAGCAGGTGAGTCGCGTCCCGGCCGTTGCCGCGCAGCAGCGCCGGGGCGTTGGAGTCCGGGCCGAGGCCGCTGGCGAGGCCGGTCAACACCTTCGCCATGCGCTCGGCGTAGGGGCGCGCCGCCTCCGCCGCCGACTGCGCGCGCCGCAGCTTGGCGGCGGCGACCATCTGCATCGCCTTGGTGATCTTCTGCGTCGCCTTGACGGAGGAGATGCGGCTTCGGAGGTCCTTCAGCGAGGGCATGTTCTCTTCATTCCGGTATGGCCGGGACGCAGGGTGCCCCGAAGCTCTGGCGCACCGACGATCCCGGCGCGCCGCCGATCCTAGCTCGCCGCCTTGGTGACCTTGACGCCGTCATGGCTCTCGAACTGCCGCGACAGCCCCTCGACCACGCCCTTGAGCTTGCCGGCGGAATCGTCCGACAGGTCGTTGGACGAGCGGATCGCGTCGAGCAGGTCGGTGTGCTTGGTGCGCAGCAGGGCGAGCAGCTTGTCCTCGAACTCGCGGATGCGGTTGACCGGCATCTTGTCAAGGTAGCCGTTGACGCCGGCGTAGATGACCGCGACCTGCTCCTCCATCTTCAACGGCGAGAATTGCGCTTGCTTCAGGAGCTCGGTGAGGCGGGCGCCGCGGTTCAGCAGCTTCTGCGTGGTCGGATCGAGGTCCGAGCCGAACTGGGCGAAGGCGGCCATCTCGCGATACTGGGCGAGCTCGCCCTTGATCTTGCCGGCGACCTTCTTCATCGCCTTGGTCTGCGCCGAGGAGCCGACGCGCGACACCGACAGCCCGACGTTCACCGCCGGGCGGATGCCCTGGTAGAACAAATCGGTTTCCAGGAAGATCTGGCCGTCCGTGATGGAAATCACGTTGGTGGGGATGTAGGCCGACACGTCGTTGGCCTGCGTCTCGATGATCGGCAGGGCGGTCAGCGAGCCGGCGCCCCTCGCGTCGTTGAGCTTGGCGGCGCGCTCCAGCAGGCGCGAATGGAGGTAGAACACGTCGCCGGGGTAGGCTTCGCGGCCGGGCGGGCGGCGCAGCAGCAGCGACATCTGGCGGTAGGCCACCGCCTGCTTCGACAGGTCGTCGTACACGATGAGGGCGTGCATGGCGTTGTCGCGGAAGAACTCGCCCATCGCGCAACCGGCGAAGGGCGCGAGGAACTGCATCGGCGCGGGGTCGGACGCGGTGGCGGCGACCACGATCGAGTATTCGAGCGCGCCCTGCTCCTCAAGCACCTTGACGAACTGCGCCACCGTCGAGCGCTTCTGCCCGATCGCGACGTAGACGCAGTACAGCTTGCGGTTCTCGTCCGTGCCCCCGTTCAACGGCTTCTGGTTGAGGATGGCGTCGAGCGCCACGGCGGTCTTGCCGGTCTGGCGGTCGCCGATGATCAGCTCGCGCTGGCCGCGACCGATCGGGATGAGGGCGTCGATCGCCTTCAAGCCGGTCGCCATCGGCTCGTGCACCGACTTGCGCGGGATGATGCCCGGCGCCTTCACGTCCACCCGGGCGCGTTGGGACGCGTTGATCGGCCCCTTGCCGTCGATCGGATTGCCGAGCGCGTCGACGACGCGGCCGAGCAACCCCTTGCCGACCGGCACGTCGACGATGGCGCCGGTACGCTTGACGGTCTGCCCTTCCTTGATGTCGCGGTCCGGCCCGAAGATGACGATGCCGACGTTGTCGGCCTCGAGGTTCAGCGCCATGCCCTGCACGCCGCTCTCGAACTCGACCATCTCGCCGGCCTGGCACTGGTCGAGGCCGTAGACGCGGGCGATGCCGTCGCCGACCGACAGCACCTGGCCGACCTCGGTCACCTGCGCCTCGTTGCCGAAGTTGGCGATCTCGTTCCTCAGGATGGACGAAATCTCAGCGGCGCGGATATCCATCAGCCGACCTCTTTCATGCGTGTGCGGATCGTGTTGAGCTTGGTGCGGAGCGAAGAGTCGAGCATGCGGGAGCCGAGCTTCACGATCATCCCACCGATGATGGCGGGATCGACCGTGACCTGGACCGTGACACCGTTGGTGCCGGCGACCTTCGCGAGCGCGTCCTTCAACTCAAGGACATACGCGTCCTTGAGGGGCTCGGCCACCGTGATCTCGGCCCGCGTCAGGCCTTTCTCCGCATCGTTCAGGGTACCGTAATCGCGGATCATGTCCTCGACCGCGAACAGGCGGCGCTTGGCGGCGACCAGCTTCAGGAAGTTCGCGGCGGTGCCGGCGATGCCAGCGGCGTTCAGGATGGAGGCGAGCGCCTTGGCCTGCTCGTCGGCGGAGAAGGCTGGACTCTTCAGGAAGCGCCGGAGGTCGTCGCTCCCGTCGACGAGCCGCTGGAACGTCGCGAGGTCGGCGGCGACCTTGTCGGTGCTCTTCGACTCCCGGGCGAGATCGAACAAAGCCTGCGCATAGCGTCCCGCCATTCCCGAGACGTATGTTTCCTGTTGCGCCAAGCTGCGTGCCCCTAATCCCGCTCAAGCCACCGAACGCGGCCACCGGCAGCGAACCGTCAAACGATCGGAACGCGCCGGAGCGGACATTCTTCGCGGGAACGAGGCCTTTCGGTAGGCTCCACCCGCGAGCCAAGGCTCAGCTAACATACGGCTTTTTTGTGCGCAACCCTGGCGGGGGCGGAAACATTTGTGATGATTTCCGCGCCAATCCGGCGAGGACCGAGGCAAGATGCCGGGCGCGCGCGCGCCGCGTCGCCGGTGGTACGGAGCCGGCTCCGCCCCGGGCTCGCCGCCTGGACGGATCGGGCAGAGGTATATATGCCGCTAGCATCGACCTCGATCGAGGCGGGCTCGACGTCCGAATCTCGACTCGTGACGCGTCACGACGCCAAATCGCGAGCCCGCGCGGCCGGCGGTGGATCGGTCCTAGGTTAGGCCCTCGGCTTGGCCCGCGTGGTCGGCGGCGCGCTCGCGGGGTCCTCCGGCCAGGGGTGCTTGGGATAGCGCCCGCGCATGTCGGCCCGCACGTCCCGCCACGAGCCGGCCCAGAAGCCCGGCAAGTCGCGGGTGATCTGGATCGGTCGCCCGCCCGGTGACAGCAGTTCCAGCGTGATCGGCGCGCGGCCGCCGGCCAGCGTCGGGTGGGTGCGCAGCCCGTACAGTTCCTGGACGCGGCAGGCGAGCGTCGGCCCCTGCTCCGCCGCGTAGTCGAGGCGATGGGCGGAGCCGGCCGGCGTGGTGAAGGTGGTCGGGGCCTCCGCGTCGAGCCTCCGCGCGAGGTCCCAGGGCACGAGGGCCTTGAGTGCCGCCTCCAACCGGTCGACCCCGAGCGCGCCGAGGCCGACCACGCCCTCGATGTGGGCGACGAGCCAGGGTGCGCCGTCGGCGGCGAGCGCCGCGTCGGACAGGTCCGGCCAGTCGCCGCGCCCGGCTCGCCGGAGGAAGGCGACGCGGTCGCGCCATTGCGCCAGGCCGACGCTCCACGGGAGGCGGGCGATCCCGAGCCCCGCGATGCCCGCCGCGAGCACGGCGGCGGCGTGCGTGCCC
>CAXSDP010000008.1:0-5890 GCA_964235705.1 uncultured Beijerinckiaceae bacterium
GCGCTGGCGAACCCTGCCGCCGACCCCGCCGCCGGTCGCCGGCGCCGTGCGCGGCGTCGCCGACGTCAATGGCATCAGGCTCGCCTACGCCACGATCGGCGCGAGCGAGGGCGACGCCCCGCCGGTGGTGCTGCTGCACGGCGGGCTCGCCAACTCGGATTACTGGGGCCACCAGGTCGACGCGTTGAAGGCGCACCATCGGGTGATCCTGGTCGACAGCCGGGGCCACGGGCGCTCCACCCGCGACGCGCGGCCGTTCGGCTACGACCTGATGGCCGACGACGTGGTGGCGCTGCTCGACGCGCTGCACGTCCCGCGCGCCGACATCGTGGGCTGGAGCGACGGCGGCATCCTCGGCCTCGACCTCGCGATGCGCCACCCCGCGCGGGTGCGCCGCGTGTTCGCCTTCGCCGCCAACAGCGTCACCACGGGGGTGAAGCCGGATGTGGAGCACGACCCGACCTTCGCCCGCTTCATCGCCCGCGCGGGGGACGAATACGCCCGCCTGTCACCCACGCCGGGCGAGTACGACGCCTTCGTCGCACAGATCGGCCACATGTGGGACAGCCAGCCCAACTGGAGCGACGCCGACCTGGCCAAGATCACCGCGCCGGTGGAAATCGCCGACGGCGACCACGACGAGGCGATCTTCCGCGCCCACACCGAGTACCTGGCGGCGACGATCCCCGGCGCCGGCCTGCTCATCCTGCCCGACACCAGCCACTTCGCCTTCCTGCAGGACCCGGCGCTGTTCGACGCGGCGATGCTGGATTTCCTCGATCGGTGACGGGGCGATGCGCGCCCACGGCCTCACTGGGTCAAATGGGCGGAGGCGACGGCCTTGGAGAACAACGCCTGCATCGCGGCGTTGATGTCACCGCCCGTGTCGACCTGGAAGAACAGGCCCGTGGAGGCGCAAGCGTTCAGCGTGGTTCCTATCGTCGGCTGGTACGGCTCAACGCGCGAATTATAGAAGCCGTTGTTCGGGAGCGGGTTGTAGGTCGTGTAGAGGATGGCGATGCGAACGCCGCGGTTCTTCAGGGGGGTGCACCAGTCATTCTGGAAACCCATCGGCGCCACGGTTCGGCCGTTGCTGTCCGTGTACGTCGTGCTGCCCTTGTTCGGGTAGGCCTCGTCGGCCACGCCGTCCGTCACGATGAAGAGGATCTCCTTCGGCGTGTCACCCGCCGCCTTCGTCCCGGTACCCGGATTGGGGATGTAGGGCGTGTAGGCCATCGCGACGTCCCACGACGAGTCCTCGTCATTGTTGTTGTTGCCCGGTGTCAGGTTCCCGTTGTCGTCGGCCACCACCAGCATGTTGATCTTGGACGTGGCGTCGCTGTAGGCGTTCGATGTCTGTCCGGACTGCGCGAGGGTGAGGTTGGCCGTCAGGTTCGTGATGGTGGTGAAGGCCGCGTCGAACGTGTAGGTCGCGACCCGGTAAACCGCCTTGTTGACCGCCTCGGTGGAGGCCGCCGTGCTGATCAGGTTGGCCGCGGCCTGCTGGACCAAGTCCATGCGCAGGGTCACGGCGAGTTGCCTCGCCAGGGCGTAATTGTCCTCCCCGTTCGGGTTGCCCTTGACGTCGCCGGCGGTCGGGTTGGATTCGTGGCACGCGAAGGCGCAGCCGAGCCCCCCGTTCTGCTGCGTCGTATGGGATACCATCGTGTTGATGCCGTCCTGGCTCGACGGGATGCCCATGGATGGCGACGTGTCGATCAGCAGGTAGAAATCGATGTTGGGCGCGTTGGTGTTGGACGCCTTCGACGTTCCGCCGATCCCCATGGTGGCCATGCGAAGCAGGCCCGAGAAGGCGTTGTTCGAGGTCGCCGTGTACGTGACCGTCGTGTTCCGGGTCGTCGAGGACGAGGTCACCGTGTCCGTGACGCTCACGACGAGGTTCGATGCATTGTAGTTGACGCCAACGACGCCGGCGACCTGCGCGTTGAACATGTTCTGCGCGATCACCTGCGCCGCGCCGGACGTCATCGCCATCGCCGCCGGCGTCGTCGTCGACAGGGCCGCCGCGTCCGAGATGGCGTTGATGGCGCTCTGCCGGCGACCGGCGAGCGTGTAGTCCACGCCCATCCCCACGCAGCTCAGGATGGGAAGCGAGGTGAGGGCGAAGATCACGGCGACGTTGCCCCGATCGTTCTTCCGCAGGCGATGGAGGAGGTTCATCACGGCTGTTCTCGATTGCGTTGATCGACCCATGAAGCGCACGGTACGGGCGCGGTGATCGGGTGAAATCCTTGGATCTGGATGGGGTCCGTCAACCGGTGTAGGGGATCGACTGAACTTGACGGGGCGACATGTAGAGTTGGCCGGTCATGACGATGGGGCCGGTCAATTTATAGGCAACGGCGGGTGTGAAGCTGTAGGAAACGTTGCTGAGGACGACCGAGGCGTTCGGCTGGCAAATGTTGGCGGGTAGCAGCACGATGGCGCCCACCTTGAGCGGCGTTCCGTTCAGGGCTTGGCTCCAGGTCACGGTCGCCACCCCGGCGACGGACACCTGGAATTCGGTGAGCACGATCGACAGGCTCGTCGTGGGATAGGGCGCCATGACCTGCGCGGAGGCGTTGAGCACGGTCGAGACGTCGCTCGCGGCCATCGATGAATATTGCGTCGTCAGGTCGGCGACCGTCCGGGTCGTGAGCGTCACCTTGCGGTAGGCGCCGACCGCCTGCACCGTCTCGTAGCCACCGAGGTAGATGGTGAGGAGGGTTGGTAGGATCAGCGCGAACTCCGCGGCGGACGCACCTTCGCTCGCCGAGCGGAACCTTCGGGCCAGCGACGCGAGACGGCCTGAAGGAATGGGAGGAGCCATGTCGGTCTTCATTGGTAGGGCTCGTTCTTGAAGACGGCCGTCGCCATGCTCAGGTGCTTGCCGCCCGCGGCGTTCGCCAAGGTGAAGTTCAACGGGCCACCGACGACGGGAAGCAGGTACAACACCCGGAGCACCACGATGTCGCCGGGTCCACCGATGTTGAAGTTCCACTGATTGGAGACGGTGCCGTTGGCGTTGTACGTCAGTGTCGGCGTCGACGTGTTCGCACCCGAGAAGCCCGAGTAGACTTGCGCGTCGACCATCAAGTTCGCGCAATTCAAGATGGACGGGAGCTTGGAGCATACCGTCGCCAGGAATTGTTGCTGTGTTTGCGCCTGACCCTGCACCGTTCCGGTCAAGACAAGGCGAGCCGACTTCTCGGTCGCGATTTCGAGGGCACTGTCGGAAACGTAGGCTATGCCCGTTTGAAGCGCGGCGATGATCAGGGCCAAGAACGGGGCCGCGACGAGCGCGAACTCCACGGCGGTCGCCCCGCTTCGGTCGCGTTGGAAGTTTCGTCGAACGTCTCCCATGCCCATGGCGCTCTCGAAGGTCTTGATCCGTCAAGCTGTCAACTGCGCACGCGGGACTTAACGTTGGGTGACTATTGTCATTCAAGAATTCTGTAGGGTGTCGGTTGGTTTATGTTTCATTGCCATTGATCATGATATTGACCTGATCTCGCGATCACCCGGCGCAGGCCATGCGGCACGCGACAGCGGCAGGCGGAACGCCGCGCCCGTGAGGCGCTCGGCGCGACGATGTGGGCGAGTTGGCCCACCCGCGCCGGCCAGCCCCCACCGCCGTCTCGTCGCGCCGGCGGCTAGCCGCGATCGTCATCCATGCCGCGCCCATCCATGCCGCGCCCGTCCATGCCATGCTCCCGCATGCCATGCTCCCGCATCCCGTGGTCCCGCATCCCGTGGCCACCATGCCCGCCGAACATCATCCGCCGGGGCATGATGCGGTGGAGGAGTTCGGGCACCCGCTCCTTCTGCTCGGGCGTCAGCGCGGCGAACAGCGGCGCCGCCGCGTCCGCCAGCGTCCCCATGGCCTGGCCCCGGGCGACGATCCGGGCGGCGCGCGCCTTCAAGCGTGCCACCGGGTCGGCGAAGCCGCGGTCCCCGCCGTCCCGGCGCATCCCGCCGCGCGTGGCGGCGAGGTCGCGCAGCGCCGCCTCGACCGGCGGCCACAAGCCCTGCTGGGCGGGGCTCAGCAGCAGCCCGGCGTGCAGCGCGGCGATGCCGGCCTCGACGAAGGCGCGACGGTCGTCGCGGTGCCGCGACCCGTCCCCCGCGGCGGCGTCGGGCTGGGCCCCCTGGACCGGCACCGTCAAGGGCGCGGGCGGGGTCGCGGGCGGGGGCGCCGCCTGCGCCACCTCCACCGGCGCCGCCGACGCGGGCAGGGGGAGGATGACGGCCACGGGCAAGCCGAGCAGCAGCGTGGCGGAACCGAGCAGCCGGATCGCGGCGTGTGGGCGTGACGTCATCGGGAACTCCTGTCGGACCGGCGGGCGGCCCTTCCGGCGCGCCGTCATTGGCACGCCGGCATGGGGAGTCCGACGCGCCGGCGCCCGCCGTCCTACGCTCACGATCGGGTGATGGACGCGCGGGGTCGCGCCCGCCGTGTGCCCGGACGCCGCCCGGACGCGGCCGCTCAGTGCCGCCGCCCGCCGCCGCCGCCCTGCCGCTTGCCGCCGCTCCCCTTGGCGCTGGGATGGTCGTCGACCAGCGCCGCCGCCATCCAGTAGCAGGACAGGTCGCCGGTCAGCCGGACGCAGGCGAGCGGCGGCCGGCGCTCGTCGACGTCGATCGTGATGCCCTTGGCGAAGTCCATGCAGGCGCCCGACGTCACCAGCGCCCGCGCCGCGTCGTGGCCGGGCGTGGCGGCGAGCTTCGTCGCGTCGTCCGCGCTCCGGCACCCGACCGCCGCCGTCCTGAGGGCTTCGGCATGGGCCGGGCGCGCCGAGACGAGCAAGGAAAGGCCGGACAAGGGAAGGCCGGCCAGGACGAGGCCGGGCGGGAGGAGGGCGGCGCACGCCAGCATGCGGAGGGTGGTGGCGCCGGGGATGGTGGCGCCGGGGATGTGAAGCGGGGCCGGGAGCCTCATGGATGGTGCTTCCCCTGGGAGCGGGTTGGGACGACCACCGTCCTAGACGGCGGCGGCGGGCGGCGACAATCACGGTGTCGTGGCACGGTCCCGTGGCACGATCCCTTGGCACGATCCCTTGGCACGGTCCCGTGGCACGATCCCTTGGCGGAGCCGATGATCGCGCCTTGACGCCGAACCATCGCCAGACATATCGTGAGATATGTTCAACGATCATCATCGCCCATCCTCCCACGCGTGGCGGGCCGCCCTCCACGCCATCGGCCGGGGCGGTCGGCACGGCCACCCGGGTCACGGCGTCAAGCCACCCGGCTTCCCGAACGGCTTCGGGGGCGGGATGCCGGGCGGCCGCCGCTTCTCCGCCGCCGACATCCAGCTCGTCATCCTGGCCCTGCTGGAGCGGGGGGCGGCGCACGGCTACGAGCTGATCCGCGTGCTGGAGGAGCGGTCCGGCGGCTTCTACGCGCCGAGCCCCGGCGTCATCTACCCCGCGCTGACCTTCCTCGACGAGGTCGGCCGCGTCACCGTCGAGCCGGACGGCAACCGCAAGCGCTACCACCTGACCGACGAGGGCCGCGCCCACCTCGAGGCCCACCGCGCCGCCGCCACCGCGATGCTCGACGCGCTCGGCCGCGTCGGCGCCCGCATGGAGGGCGTGAGGGAAGCCTTCGCCGGGCTCGACGCCTTCGATCCCGCCGCCGCCGACGCGCTGCACCGGGCGCGCCACGCCCTCAAGCACGCGCTGATGCGCACGCGGGACTGCGCGCCGGCGGAAGCGCGCCGCATCAGTGCCATCCTCGACCGCGCCACGGCGGAGATCGAGGGTCGGCCGTGAGCCGCCAGCCGGGGCGACCGGGTGACGATCCGTCCGACGGACCACCTCGACACCCCCATGGTGAGGAGCGCGAAGCGCGTCTCGAACCCCTCATGGTGAGGAGCGCGAAGCGCGTC
>CAXSDP010000008.1:5990-7871 GCA_964235705.1 uncultured Beijerinckiaceae bacterium
CGCGAAGCGCGTCTCGAACCCCTCATGGTGAGGAGCGCGAAGCGCGTCTCGAACCCTTCATGATGAGGAGCGCGAAGCGCGTCTCGAACCCCTCATGGTGAGGAGCGCGAAGCGCGTCTCGAACCACGAGGGCTCCCGACGGCACCGTGACGGGACCGCCGCGCCCTGGATCGAGGACGCTGGTTCGAGACGGCCTTCCAGGCCTCTTCACCATGAGGCCACTGGGACGGCGAGCATCTAAGATCGTCGACCCGACTTCCGCCCGAGCGCCGCGAGCCACCCACCCCCACCCGAGACCGCCATGGACATCGAGACACACGCCCCGCGTCACGCCGTCACCCGCGTGCGCCGCGACATCCGCCGCCGCACGCTCACCGTCACCGCCGTGGAGCGGGTGACGCCCGGCATGGCCCGCGTCCACTTCGCCTCGCCGGACCTCCACGATTTCGCCAGCCCGTCGGCGGACGACCACGTGAAGCTGATCTTCCCCGTTCCCGGCGGCGACGCGCTCATGCGCGACTACACGCCCCGCCGCTTCGATCCCGCCGCCGGCACGCTCGCGCTCGACTTCGCCCTGCACGGGGCCGGCGGGGATGGCCCCGCCCACGATCCCGGCCCGGCGACCGCGTGGGCGCTGCGCGCCCGCCCCGGCGACACGTTGAAGGTGGCCGGCCCGCGCGGCTCGCTGCTCGTCCCCGACGATTTCGACTGGGTGCTGCTGGTCGGCGACGAGACCGCGCTGCCGGCGATCGGTCGCCGCGTCGAGGCGCTGCGGCCTGGCGTCCCCGTCACCACGGTGGTGGTGGTGGACGGCGAGGCCGAGCGGCAGGTGTTCGCGACGCGGGCGGACTGGACGCCCGTGTGGGTCGTGCGCCGGGACCAGGGTGCCGACGACGCCGCCCTGCTGCTCGCCGCGCTGGCCGCCCACGCCCGCCCGCCCGGCGAGGGCTACGTGTGGATCGCCGCCGAGGCGCGGGTGGCGCGCGCGGTGCGCGCCCACGTGACCGACGTGTGGGGCCACCCGGCCGAGTGGATGCGCTCGTCCGGCTACTGGGTGCGCGGCGAGCCCGGCGCGCACGAGTAGGGCCGATCCCATGAGGGTCGCGGCGATGGTCGACTACGGCGGGGACGGCGCGGGCGGCCGGGCCGACCCTTACGCCGCCGCCGGCGTGTTCGAGGCGTGGCAGCCGTCGGTGTCATGGTCGGCTAAGGCGCACCAGGGGCATGAGGGGCCACGCGACGACGGTCACCCCACCATCCCCTCATGGTGAGGAGCCGCCACGGGCGGCGTCTCGAACCACGAGGGCGTCGGGAGGGCGCTGTCATGGGGCCGCCCCCTGGCTCGAGACGACGTGCCAGGCCCCCCCACCATGAGGCGGCCGGGGCGGGGCCTGGAAACGTCAAGTCATGGAAGTCCACCCGATCGCCTCGGCTCAGGGGCTGTCCACCCGCTTGCTCAGGTGGACCGCCGTGCCGTTGAGGAACGGTTCCTCCCGGTCGATGCCGTAGCCGAGGCGGGCGTAGAACGCGAGGTTGGCGGCGAAGCCCTTGTTGGTGAGCAGCCTGACGGTCGTGAGCGGGGCGGCGAGCGCTTCGGCGTGGGCGAGCAGCGTGCGGCCGTGGCCGCGCCCCTGGTGGGCGGGGGCGACCGCCAGGTTGACGACGAACAGGTGGTCCGGGTGCCGGGCCGTCTCGACCAGCGCGGCCAAGGCCCCGTCGGCGAAGAGCAGGTCGAAACGGTGCGTCCGTAGGGCCGCCTCATAATCCGCCGCCATCGGCAGCGGCTCGCGGCCGATCACCGGGACCCACTTGGCGTAGGCGGCGCGGGTGAGATGCCGGATCGCCGCCGCGTCCGCCGCCCGCCCCAGTCGGATGTCCACG
>CAXSDP010000008.1:7971-88332 GCA_964235705.1 uncultured Beijerinckiaceae bacterium
ATGGTCCCGCGCCGGGGTCGGCGAACGCGGACATTGGCCCGCCCCGGGGTCGGCGAACCGCGACACGCTCGGCACGCCCGATGTCGGCCGCGCCCGACACGCCGGGGGTGGTCCGTGGCCGCGCGGCGCCGCGCGTGGTAACGTGGCGGCGACGGAGGCTGGTCGAGGGGGGTGGGTCATGGCGCGTGCGATCGTCCGGGGGGCGGGCCGGCGGCCCGGGCGGCCCTCGTGAGCGACGCCGCCCTCGGCGCGGCTGACGCCGCCGCGCCGGCCGACGACGCCGCCCACCTGCTGATCGTCGACGACGACCGGCGCATCCGCGAGCTGCTGCGCCGCTACCTCGTGGGGGAGGGCTACCGCGTGACCACCGCCAGCACCGCCGCCGAGGCGACGGTGGCGCTGCGCAACATCAGCTTCGACCTGATCGTGCTCGACGTGATGATGCCCGGCGAGGACGGGTTCACCTTCGCCACCCGCGTGCGCGGCGACAGCGGGGCGATCGCCCACGTGCCCATCCTGATGCTGACCGCCAAGACCGAGTTCGAGGAGCGCGTGCTCGGCTTCGAGATCGGCGTCGACGACTACCTCGGCAAGCCCTTCGAGCCGCGCGAGCTGAGCCTGCGCATCGCCTCCATCCTGCGCCGGGCGAAGCCGCCGGCCGATGCCGGCGTGCCGACGCAGGTGGGGTTCGGCCCCTACGCGTTCGACCTGGAGCGCGGCGAGCTGCGCGAGGGCGGCGAGGTGCTGCGCATCACCGAGCGGGAGCGGGACATGCTGCGCCTCCTCGCCGCCAACGCCGGCGGCACGGTGTCACGGGAAGCGCTGAGCGGTTCGGGGGGCGCCGGCAACGAGCGGACGATCGACGTCCAGGTCAACCGGCTGCGACGGAAGATCGAGGCGGACCCGGCCAACCCGTTGTTCCTGCAGACGGTTCGCGGTGCCGGCTACCGCCTCCTCGTTGACCGCTGAGGCGGGCGCCGGCGGGGTGGCCCCCAACACGCCGGGGTCGTCCCGCCGCAGCTTCGCCACCAGCCAGTCGGAGCCTTCCCGCGTCAGGTGGTGGTAGTCAAACTGCAGGGGCACGCCGGTCGCCGCGAACAGGCGGCAGCGGTCGTCCGGGCAGATGAGTCGGTAGGGCGAGACGTAGGCGGCGAGCGGCGCCACCGCCGCCGCCATGAGGGCGTCGAGCGGTTTCACGCCCGGCAGCAGGTGGGTGGGCACGCGATCCAGCTCGCCGCGCAGCATGGCCCCGGCGATCAGCGTCGACGCCGGCTGGTCGTAGCGCGGCACGGGGCCGAACACGACCACGCGGGTCGCGTGGGGTCGCAGCGCGCGAAGCGTCGCGAGGAGCGCCGGGATGTCGGCCTCGTCCCACAACGCCGCGACCACGATCGCGTCGAGGTGGTGCGCCGGGATGAAGTCGGCCAGCATGGCGCGCATGAGGGTGGTGCAGCGCCCCGCGCCCTCGGCGCCCAGCACCGGCTTGCAGCCGGACGCCGTCGCCTGGAGCAGGTTGAGCCCCGGCCAGGCGTCGTGGAAGCCGGGCTGGAGGTGCGCGGCGTGGCTGTCGCCCAGCAACAGCACGTTGGGCGCGTCGGCGCGGATCGGGAGGCAGGCGGCGCGGTCGAAGGCGTCGGCGGCCTCCTTCGAGGTGATGAAGCATTGACCCTCGCGGTAGGGGGCGCGGCTCGCGGCCGAGTAGGTCGCCGCCACGGCCGCGACGGTCGGCGGGAACCGGCCGGGCCAGCCGTTGCCGGCCACCACCAGGGAGCAGGCGCAGCCCAGCAGCAGGGCACCTGCCGGCAGCAGGCGCCCGGCGTACCGCCGCGACGGCGAGGACGGGCGGCGGAACGGCTGCTCCACGAAGCGCCACGTCAGGATTGACAGCGCGAGCAGGAGCGCGCCGCCGCCGGCCAGCCACGCCGGCGACAGGGGCAGCCCGGCCGCGCGCGCGAAGGCGATCATCGGCCAGTGCCACAGGTAGAGCGAGTAGGAGATCGTGCCGAGCAAGGCGATCGGCCGGGCGCCGAGCGCCGCGCCGACGAGGGTCCGCCCGGCGCCGCCGGCGTGGATGATGGCCGCCGCCGCGAGGCACGGCACCAGGCTCGCCACGCCCGGCATCGGCGTCGCGCGGGAGAAGGCGGTGACGCACAGGGCGAGCGCCGCGGCCGCCGCGCCGGCCGTCGCCTCCGCGACCCATCGCCGGGCGATCGGCGGCGTCAGGCCGTCGGCGAGCAGGCCGCCGACGAGGAACTCGAACAGCCTCGTCGGCATGAGGAAGAACGCGGCGTCGGGCGACCACGCGCGGGTGAGGAGGCAGCCGGTCAGCGAGGCGGCGGCGGCGAGTAGCAGGCCCGTCCGCCTCCAGCGCCCGATCGCCGCCACCAGGACCGGCGCGACGGCGTAGAATTGCGCCTCGACCCCGAGGCTCCAGGTGTGGAGCAGCGGCTTGGCGGCGGCGGCCCCGTCGAAGTAGCCGAACTGCGTCGCGAAGAGGATGTTGGGCACCAGCAGCACCGTGGCGAGGAGGCTGCGCGCCATGTCGTCGAGGTCGCCCGGCATCAGCGTGAGCGTCGCGACGCCCAGCGACACGGCCGACACGACGAACAGGGCCGGCAGCGTGCGGCGCGCCCGGCGGCCGTAGAAGGCGAGGACGGCGGTCCCGTTCCCGCGCGCGGCGAACAGGTCCCGAACGATCAGGAACCCCGAGATGACGAAGAACACGTCGACCCCGACGAACCCGCCGCCGAAGCCCGGCAGGTGCAGGTGGGTGAGGATGACCGCCGCCACCGCCACGGCGCGGAGGCCGTCCACCTCGGGGCGGTACGCGCGGGTCGGAGGCTCCGCGCGCCGGTCTCGCCTCACTTGACGGCAGATTTCCATCGGTCACCGTGATACCGACCGGGTCGCCGGGGCGCAACGGCACCCACGACACACGGTCCGGTTTCGCTTCGGCGGATCTGGTCACGAACGCGGCCCAAAGGGGTCCCCATCAGCCTCCCGTCACCATGAGCCTCCCGTCACGATGAGCCTCCTGTCCCAGCCCCCCGCGCGGGTCGCCGCGCCCTCCACCTGGCTCGACGTCGGCCGCCGCCTGTTCTCCGTGCTGCCCAAGGGCCTCTACGCGCGCTCGATCCTCATCGTCATCCTGCCGATGGTGGTGCTGCAGTCCGTGCTCACCTTCATCTTCCTGGAGCGGCACTGGGCGCTCGTCACGAGCCAGCTGTCGCTGGTGCTCACCCAGGACCTCGCGGCGATCATCGACATCTACGGGTCCTACCCCCAGGACAAGGACGACGAGACCCTGACGCGGATCGCGCAGGACCGCATGAAGATCGACGTGGAGTTCCTTCCCCCCGGCCCGCTGCCGCCGGCGCTGCCCAAGCCGTTCTTCTCCATCGTCGACGCGGCGCTCGGCAACCAGATCCGCAAGCAGATCGGCCGCCCCTACTGGCTCGACACGGTGGGGCGCTCGAACCTCATCGAGATCCGAATCCAGCTGCCCAACGCGATCCTGCGCGCGGTCGCCTACCGCTCGGCCGCCTACGCCTCGAACTCCTACATCTTCATCGTGTGGATGGTGGGCACCTCCCTCGTGCTGATCGTGGTGGCGGTGGCGTTCTTGCGCACGCAGATCCGTCCCATCTTGCGCCTGTCGCGGGCGGCGGAAGCCTTCGGCAAGGGGCGCGACGTCGAGTTCCGCCCGCGCGGCGCCCGCGAGGTGCGGGAGGCCGGCTACGCCTTCATCGCCATGAAGCGGCGCATCGAGCGCGCCATCGACCAGCGCACCGCCATGCTGAACGGGGTCAGCCACGACCTGCGCACGGTGATCACCCGCTTCAAGCTCTCGCTGGCGCTGATGGAGGGCAGCGAGGATTCCGACGAGATGAAGAAGGACGTGGAGGAGATGCAACGCATGCTGGAGGGCTACCTCGCCTTCGCGCGCGGCGACGCGGGGGAGCCGGCGGTGCCGGTCGACATGCGCGCCTTCCTCGACGACATGAAGGCCGACGCCGACCGCGCGGGCCGCCACCTGCGGGTCGAGTTCACCGGGGACGCCGTGGTGCGGGTGCGCCCCGACGCCTTCAAGCGCTGCATCGGCAACCTCGTCGCCAACGCCCAGCGCCACGCCGGCACGGTGGCGGTGGACGGGTGCCGCGACGGGCGCTTCCTGGCGATCCACGTCGACGACGACGGCCCCGGCATCCCCGCCGCCAACCGCGACGACGTGTTCCGCCCCTTCGTGCGGCTCGACGAGGCGCGCAACCAGGACGCCGGCGGCACCGGCCTCGGCCTGTCGATCGCCCGCGACATCGCCCGCGCGCATGGCGGCGACATCACGCTGGGGGACAGCGCGCTGGGGGGCTTGAGGGCGAGCGTGCGGGTGCCGGTGTGAGCGCGGGTGGATGTGACGGAATGGTGAGCCGTCGCGATCAGATTTCAGTCGCCGTCGAGGATTTTGACCAGGTCTTCGGCCGAGATGCCGCCGGCAATCTCCATCACGGTCGTCAATTGTTTGGCGAGAAGTGATGTCAGCAGTGCTTGCATCCTGCTCAAATCAAAGTCGCCGGACGCGCGCAACGCGAGATCGGCGGCATCAAGAGCCTCGAAATACGCAGCTCGATGGTGAGTGATGAGTTCGGGGATCGTCGGCCACCCCGCTAGATTGTTGCCCATTCGTATGAGAAGAACAATGTACGAGATGATCCTCGAGGTGCGGCCGTTGCCGTCATCGAACGGGTGAATCCAATTCAAACGCCAAAGAATATAGGATGCTAAGTAAAGTGGCTTCCTATCCCAGTTGTCGTTCACGTACTCGCACAGATCCTCGACGAGTTCATGAACCAGGTGGGCATCCGGTGGTGTGTGGAGGCTCTTCTCGATCTTGACGGACGACGGCCGGAAATTGCCAGCGAAAGAGCTGATGCCTTGTAGGGCAATGCGTTGAAGACCCGTGATCAAGGAGGGGCGAAGTCGCCAAGTGTTCCCCTGCTCGATACGATCGAGCGCATCGATAACCGTGGCGATGGCTGCATCGTATTGAAGCAGCCCGTTTGCCGCTTCCGCCTCGGCCCTCTTCAGCGGATCCTGAATGAGAACGGGGATTTCGGCGCGGCTGTCGCGCCGTTCATCACTCGGAACGTTCATGGGATCCGGCATCACGCGATGCCTCGACTGCGAGCCTGTCAGCTTGCTCGTTGATCATCTCCCGAGTGATCAAGCTGTTCTCAAAGGCGGTATTGCCGTACGCGAAGCTCCGTCGCTGCTGCTCACGATGCTCGGCGCTGGGCTTGTAACGCTTCGCAGCCTCAAGGAGCGTCGACAAAGCTTCGGACACGGTATCCTCCTTGATGCGCAACGACCGGATCCCGAGCGCGGCGGCTCGAACGAGCGATGGCGCACAATCTTGAATCGGCTCCATCATTGGCTCGTCGGTTCCACACGAGAGACCATGACCTATAAGCCACGTGGCCCCAGCATCCGTCTAGGCGCACGAGAAGAAGTTCACAGCGCATCGCTATGCGCTCCGCCTTGCCTTACCGTTCTCCATCCTTCATGAAGCTGGTAAGGCGGCATGCTCAAACAGCGATCGCCCGCGCCCACGGGGCGACATCATCCTTGGGGAGAGCCCGCTGCGGGCTTGAAGGCTAGCGTGCGGGTGCCGGTGTGAGGGGCGGTATTGCCTCGACACCCTCATGGTGAGGAGCCGCCATGGGCGGCGTCTCGAACCACGGGGGTTCCAAGGGGCTCCATCACGGGATCGCCTCGTGGTTCGAGACGGCCCTTCGGGCCTCCTCACCATGAGGCTGCTTCAAGGCGACCGGGGGAAGTGACGCGACAGGTTGGCGGACGCCGCCGCGTCGTCCTATCTTCCTACCATGACCCACCCCATCCCCTTCTCCGTCCTCGACCTCGCGCCCGTTCTCGCCGGGCAGACGCCGCGCGAGGCGTTCGGGCACGCCGTCGCGCTGGCCCGCCACGCGGAGGCGCTCGGGTACCACCGCTACTGGCTGGCCGAGCACCACAACATGCCGGGCGTCGCCAGCGCGGCGACGGCGGTGGTGATCGGCCACGTCGCCGGCGCGACCACCACCATCCGCGTCGGCTCGGGCGGGGTGATGCTGCCCAACCATTCGCCGCTCGCGGTCGCCGAGCAGTTCGGCACGCTGGCCTCGCTCCACCCCGGCCGCATCGACCTTGGGCTGGGGCGCGCGCCGGGCGGCGACGGCCACGTGCTGCGGGCGCTGCGCCGCTCGCCCGAAGCCGGCGATCGTTTTCCGCGCGACGTCCAGGAGCTGCAATACCTGTTCGGGGAGGCGACGCCGGACCAGCCGATCCGCGCGGTCCCGGGCGCCGGGCTCGACGTGCCGCTCTACCTGCTCGGCTCCTCGACCTTCTCCGCCGAGCTCGCCGGGCTGCTCGGCCTGCCGTTCGCCTTCGCCGCGCACTTCGCCCCCGACGCGCTCGGCGCGGCGCTCGCCCTGTACCGCGAAACGTTCCGGCCGTCGCCCGCGCTGGCCGCGCCGCACGCCATCGTCTGCGTGACGGTGGTCGCCGCCGACACGGACGCGGAGGCCGCCCGCCTGTTCACCACCCAGCAGCAGGCCTTCGTGCTGTTGCGGCGCGGCACGCCCACGCTGCTCCAGCCGCCGGTCGACGACCTCGCCAGCGTGACGGAGCCGCACGAGCGGGCCAACGCCGCCCGCGCGCTGCGCACCGCCATCGTCGGCGGCCCGGACACGGTGGCGCGCGGGATCGCGGCGCTGCTGGCGGAGACGGGGGCGGACGAGCTGATGGTGAACGCGATGGTCTTCGACCAGGGCGCGCGGCGGCGCTCCTACGCCCTCGTCGCCGCCGTGCGCGACCGCGCGGCCGGGCGCCGGGCGGCCTGACGCGTCACGCCCCTGCCGGCGCCTCGCCGGCAAACGCCTTGCCATCCAGCGCCTTGCCCATGCGGATGAACGGCACGTCACCCCCTCCGGCCCCCACCGAGGTGAAGCGCTCCATCTCGTGCCAGCCGCACGCGCGGTAGAGCGGCGCGCCGGCGAGCGTCGCGGCGAGCTCGCCCCGGCCGAACCCCTCAGCCGCCGCCGCCGCCTCGCCCAGCCGCAGGATGAGCCGCCCCACGCCGCGACGGGTGAAATCCGGGTGGGTGTACATGGCCCGGAACCGCGCCGGGTCGCGCGCGGGGTCGAGCGGGCTGTCGTCCCGCGCGCCCGTGTGGTCGCCGCCGAACAAGGTCGCCCGCCGGCTCCAGCCGCCGCAGCCGGCGAGCCGGCCGTCCGCCTCGACGACGAAGTAGGTGCGGTCCGTGACGAGCCGCGTGTCCAGGCCCATGACGCCGTGGCTCGCGCGGATCGTCGCCTCGTCGAGGAACGGGCGCTGCAGGTGGTCGATGGCCAGCGCCATGAGGGCGCGTAGCGCCGGCACGTCGTCGAGCGTGGCCGTCCTGTGTGTCAGCATGGGTCGCCTGCCAATCGAACGAAGCCGGACCGGTCGACTACGCGATCACGGGGCGTCGGAGAAGGGCCTTCCGCCAGGTGCCGCCGGGCATGAGAGGTGCCGCCGGGCACGACCGTCACCGGCCTCACGGCGGCCCAACCCATGGCACCCCGTTTCATGGCGGGACACGGCACCGGCCGTCGATGGAGGGAAACGTTAACCATGACGGGACCAGGGTCCCCGCGCGCCCCGGCCCGGCGCCGCCACCGGCGGACCGGACCGATCCACAAAAGCGACGCTTTTCGTTGCGATACGGCAACGCTTGCCAACAATCGTGAAGGTTCATCGATGAAGGTCCACGGTTCCGTCCTCGCCGCCCTGGTCGCGACCACGGTGCTCACGCCCGTCCTCGCCGCGACCCCGCCGAAGCACGTCCACCGCGTCTTCGACATCATGCGCAAGGGCTCCAAGATCGGTTCCGACGTGTTCGACGTCACCCGCCAGGGCGACGTGACCAAGGTGGCGATCACCACCCACATCCTGGTCAAGATCGCCTTCGTCACCGCCTACCGCTACGAGCACACGGAAACGGAAACCTGGCGCGGCAAGCAACTCGTCGCCTTCTCCTCGACCACCGACGACAACGGCAAGCCGCACGAGGTCAGCGCCGCGCCGGCCGGCAACGCCATGAGCCTGACGGTCGACGGCACCGCCACCAACGCGCCCAAGGCGATCGTGCCGGCCAGCCTGTGGAGCGCCGACATCGCCAAGCAGCCGCAGGTGTTCGACCCGGCGAACGGCAAGCGCATGGCGGTGGCGGCGCGCGACCTGGGCGAGGAAACGGTGGCGATGAACGGCGTGCCGCGCCAGCTCGACCACGTGCGCCTGTCGGGCTCCTTCCCGCGCGACCTGTGGTTCGACGAGGACGGGTTGGTGAAGATGTCGCTGCTCGGCTCGGACAATTCCGAGGTGACCTCCGAGCTGCGGCAGTCGACCGCTGCGAACTGAAACGTCGCGCGAGGCGGGGGGCCAGCCTCGTCAACCCAGTCGATGGCGACCGTGCCGGACCTCAGCGGCTCGGCTTCGCTTGCCTGGGCAGGTACCAGGCGAGCAGGCCGATCACCGGCAGGAACGCGGTCAACCGATACACGGTGGTGATGCTGGTGTGATCGGCGAGTTCGCCGAGCACCGCCGCGCCGAGGCCGCCCATGCCGAAGGCGAAGCCGAAGAACAGCCCCGTCACCGTGCCGATGCGGCCGGGCATCAGGTCATGCGCGAAGACGATGATGGCCGGGAAGGCCGACGACAGCACCAGCCCGATCAGCACGGCGAACAACCCGGTCAGCGGCAGGTTGAGGTAGGGCATCACCAGGGTGAGCGGCAGCACGCCCAGGATCGAGCCCCAGATCACCGCGCGTCGGCCGAACCGGTCGCCGATCGGCCCGCCGAAGAAGGTGCCCACCGCCGTCGCCATCAGGAAGGCGAACAGGAAGAACTGCGCCGTTTCCACCCGCACGCCGAACTTATGGATGAGGTAGAAGGTG
The DNA here is from genome assembly GCA_964235705.1 of uncultured Beijerinckiaceae bacterium. Taxonomy (GTDB): domain Bacteria; phylum Pseudomonadota; class Alphaproteobacteria; order Rhizobiales; family Beijerinckiaceae; genus RH-AL1. The sequence goes on from CAXSDP010000008.1 coordinate 16,959, forward strand.
AAGTACGACGACAGGCTCGCCATGTAGACGAACTTGGAGAAGATCAGCGCGAGCAGGATGGCGACCGCGCCGACGACCTGCCGACGCGGCAGGCTAGCGGACACCATCGGCTTGCGGACCGTACCAACCTTGCTCGACAGGTGGGCGGCGTACCAGCGGCCGATCAGGCTGAGCGTAAGGATGCCGACGAAGGCGATGCCGGCGAACCAGGCGATGGAGCGCTGGCCGTGCGGCACCACGACGAAGGCGGCGAGCAGCGGCCCGATCGCGCCGCCCCAATAGCCGCCGACCTGGAACAGGCTCTGCGCGAAGCCGTGGCGGCCGCCCGAGGCGGCGCGGGCGATGCGCGAGGCTTCGGGGTGGAAGATCGAGGAGCCGACGCCGATCAGCGCCGCCGAGGCGAGGATCGCGTGGAAGCTGCCGGCCCGCGAGAGCAACACGAGGCCGCAGAGCGAGAAGGCCATGCCGACCGCCAGCGAGAACGGGCTCGGCCGCTTGTCGGTGACGAAGCCGACCACCGGTTGCAGGAACGACGCCGTCAGCTGGAAGGCGAGCGTGATCAGGCCGATCTGCCCGAAATCGAGGTGGAACGAGGTTTTCAGGATCGGGTAGACGGACGGCACCAGCGATTGCAGCGTGTCGTTGACGAGGTGCGAGAAGCTCAGGCCGAACAGGATCACCATAACCGCCTGGTCATCGACGCGGTGATCGCCCGCGGCCCGGTTGGGCCTGTCCTCGACGCGCGCGTCCATTCTCATCCTCGATGTGTCGGGCCCGGCGAAGCGGCAACGGGGGAGGGCCACGCGACGGGTCGCCGGCCCAATCCCTCGTCCCTTCGCGGGGCGACCTTACACGGGCGGGTTCGATTTGGCAGCAAACGATCGCGCGATGCTGCGATGCGCGCCCATCATGGTGGCGGACGCCGCTCGCTCACTCCGACCGCTGGGTCGTCTTGGGCGACTCCGCCACCTTGTCGGCGTCGCCGAAGGCGTCGGACCGGGGCTTGGGATGGGTGTCCGTGCCCGGCGAGGACGTGTCCTTCAACTCGTCCGAGAAGGGCTGCGAGGTCTTCACCTTGCCCTCGCCGCCCGCACCCTCGTCAGCCATGGCGCACCCGCACGTTCGTTGTGGATCTTAACCAATGGAATGGCCCGACGCCGCGTCCGGTTCCCCGAGCGGCGGCCGGAGACCGGACCTAGATGGACGGTGGCCGGAGGGGTCCCTCGCCCTCGGGACCCTCGTCGTCGGCGGTGGGGGGCGTCGCCGCCCGAAAATCGGCGATGCTCAGGTTGCGGCCCCACGGCATCCGGTTCGGCCGCTTGATCTGGACCGGCTCGGTGTCGTCGAGGCGCTGCAGGCTGTCCCGGCCCTTGATGATGCCGGCGACGATCCGAGCGGCGTCGTTGGGACCGCTGGCGGCGATCGGCTCCTCCGGCAGGTGGTCGATCTGCACGGTGTAGGCATCCGTCGACGCGACGCCGGCCCGGTTCGAACTGTTCACCCCCACGCCGGCCGGCTTCGCGCCGTCATCCCCGCCGCCTTCACCCATGGTGGTCACCCCCGTCGCTTCCTCCACACCCAACGTCCGAGCCGGGCCGCCCGGCTCCCGCGAGGGGCGCGGCGTTTTCGCCGGGTCGTCGCGGCCCAGGGTCGAGCCTCAGGCGCGCCGCACGCCGGTGAACTGCGGCAGGCCCGGCAGCATGCCCTCGAGGTTCGCCCGGTAGGCGGAGGGCTGGTAATAGATGCCACACGGGATGTAGGCGCCGACCGCGACCGCCCGCTCCTGCATCCGCGCCGCGATGGCCTGCTGCGCCGCGAGGTCGGGGGCCCGGAACCACGCGTCGCGCATGGACTCCAGCGGCGCGTCGGTGAGCCAGCTCGGCGCCCCGCCCTTGCCGTTACCGCGTATGAGGTTGTGGTAGGCGGGCGACACCTCGTCGAGCCCACCGGCGAAGACGCCGAACATACTCCAGCCGCCGTCGGCGACCGGCTTCTGCGTGAGGATGCGCTGGTTCACGGTGCCCCAATCGGTCGCGGCGTAGTCGACGCTCATGCCGAGCTTCCGGCAAACGTCGTTCATCACCTCGCAGATCGCGTTGATGCGGGGCACGTCCGTGCCGGCCAGCAGCACCACCTTCTCGCCCTTGTACCCGGCGGCCTCCAGCTCCCGCCGGCTGCCGGCGATGTCGCGCGGGCCCCTCATCGGCCCCATCCCGGCCTCCGACCCGAACGGCCCATTCGAGAAGAAGCCGATCGGCCCCCGCCTGACCCCCGCGTCCGTCCCGGCGACGGCGTCCATCATCTCCCCCTGGTTGACGGCGCCGAGCACCGCCCGGCAGACGGCAGGGTTGTCGAAGGGTGGGTTGAGGTGGTTGAAGCGGATCTGGCCGATCAGCCCGGCCGTCTCGATCACCTCCACGCGGATGTCGCGCTGGCGCGCCAGCTGCGGGACGAGGTCGATGTTGGGCTGCTCCCACCAGTCGATCTCGCCCGACGCGAGGGCGCCGGCCGCCGACGCCGCGTCGGGGATGGTGTGCCACTCGACCCGGTCGAAATGGGCGACGCGCGGCCCCGCCGTGAAGCTGGTCTCGCCGTCGGCCCGGGGCACGTAACGCTCGAAGCGGCTGTACACCGCGAGCGCGCCGGGGACGCGCTCCCCGGCCACGAACCGGTAGGGGCCGCTGCCCACCATCTCGGTGATCGCCGTGTACGCGTCCGTCCTCGCCAGCCGTTCCGGCATGATGGCGGGCAGGTACGAGGCTGGCTTGGCCAACGCGTCGGGCAGCAGCGGGAACGGGACTTTCAAGCGGAACCGCAGCACCTTGTCGGCCGGCGTCGCCAGTTCGTCGACCGCCGCGAAGAGGGCGTTGCCGAAGGAGTCCCGCCGGGCCCAGCGCCGGAGGCTGGCCGCCACGTCGCGGGACAGCACCGGCGTCCCGTCGTGGAAGGTGAGACCGTCGCGCAGCGTCAAGGTCCACAGCCGCCCCCCGTCCTCGACGACGTGTCCCGCGACCATCTGGGGCCGGGCGCGGTAGGTCGTGTCGATCCCGTACAGCGTGTCGAAGACCATCAGCGCGTGGTTGCGGGTGACGTAGTTCGTCGTCAGCACGGGGTCGAGCAGCGCGAGGTCGGCGTAGGGAACGAACTTCAGCGTGGACGCGCTGGCGGCGCGGGCGATCGAGGGCGAGGCGATGGACGGCGCGGCGATCAGGGCGGCGCCCGCTCCCGACAAGAACTGACGACGATGCATGGTGGGCTCCGAAGCGATCCCGTTCCGCGACAAGATCCGTGCCATCGCGAGCGGCCATGCCCACGTCCGACACGGGGCCGGTCCGTTCGAGCGCGTCGCGTGATCGCGCGAAGGGTTTCCCGCCTTGGTGCGTTGAAGAGGGCTGGCGTGTTCAAGGACGCCTCACGCCGAGGATGGAGCCCTCATGCGAGCCATGGTTCTGCCGCTCGTCGTCGTCGCGACGATCCTGGGCATAAACCCGACCTACGCCCGGCCCGGCGCCGCGCCCGCGCGCCCAGACCGAACGATGGCGCCGGTGGGCCGCCAGTCGCTCGCGTCCATCGTCCGGGACCGGGGATAAAAAGGTTGACGTGTGCCATGGGATGAGGGCTGCCAACGCCTTGGGCCCGGGCACGCGCGGCGTCGCACCGGTCCATCGAACGCGGTAGGGTGCGCCATGACGACCGACACATTCAATCCCGCGCCCGCCCCCGGTACGGAGTGCCGCGTCTTCCCCCTCCAGGACCACGCCGCGCTCGGCGACGGGCGCTGCGTGGCGCTGGTGACGCCCGACGGCACGGTCGCGTGGTGGTGCGTTCCCAACATCGATTCGGAGCCGCTGTTCGACACCCTGCTGGACCCCGCCGAGGGAGGGGCCTTCACGCTGTGCCCGAGCGAGCCGTTCCGCGCCGAGCGCCGCTACCGGCGCGACAGCAACGTGCTGGAAACGACCTTCATCACGGCCGGCGGTCGCGTCCGCGTCACCGAATCGATGAACAGCACGCTCGCCGGCCGCCTCCCCTGGTGCGAACTCGCCCGCCGCGTCGAGGTGCTGTCCGGCACGGTGACGATGCGGGCGCGCGTGGTCTTCGGCACGCGCGACGACACGGTCTCGCCGTGGCTCGAGCCCAACCGCAACGGTTGCGTGTTCCACGTCGGCCCGGCGCTCGGCCTGTTCCGCGCCACCCCCAACATGCCGACCACCGAGGAGGACGATCGCACGATCGTCGCGACCGGCACCCTGCGCGCCGGCGAGCGGGCGCTCGTCGCCCTGGTGGTGGGCGAGGACCAGCCGCTCGGCGTGCCCACCACCGAGGCCATCGACGTGCGCATCGACCTGTCCGACCACGCGTGGCGGAGCTGGGCCGAGGGCCTGCACTACGAGGGGCCGCACCGCGAGGCGGTGCGCCGCGCGGCGCTGGCCCTCAAGCTGCTCCTGTTCTCGCCCACCGGCGCCATCGCGGCGGCGGCCACCACCTCGCTGCCGGAGCGGATCGGCGGGGAGAAGAACTTCGACTATCGCTACGCCTGGGTGCGCGACGCCGCCTACACGCTGGCCGCCTTCCTGCGCCTGGGCGTGGTTCCGGAAAGCCAAGCGGCGTTCCAGTGGCTGGTCCACCGGCTCGGCGAGACCGGCGCCAAGGTGTGCTACCGGCTCGACGGCGGCCCGGTGCCGCCCGTGCGGGCCGTGGACGCGCCCGGCTACAGGGACTCGCGGCCCGTGGTCACCGGCAACCTCGCGGCCGCCCAGCACCAGCACGGCATCTACGGCGACATCCTGCAGGCCGCCTGGGACTTCGTGGCGGCCGGCAACGTGCTCGACGGGCGCAGCGCCTTCATCCTGTCCGGGCTGGTCGACGAGTGCGCCGACCGCTGGCGCATGGTGGACGCCGGGATGTGGGAGCTGCCGGAGCCCCAGCACTACACGATGTCCAAGGTCAGCTGCTGGCAGGCCCTGACGCGCGCCATCGACCTCGCGGAGCAGGGACATTTGCCGTCCACCTCCGTGCCGCGCTGGTCGCGCGAGCGCGACCGGATCGCCACCTGGATCGACGCCCATTGCTGGAGCGAGGCGAAGGGAGCCTACACGTTCCACGCCGGCTCCGACCGGCTCGACGCCTCCCTGGCGCTGGCGATCGCCTTCGGCTTCACGGCGGCGGAGCGGCTGTCGTCCACGGTCGACGCGATCCGCAGGGAATTGGGAAACGGCACGTCCCCGTGGATCCACCGCTACTCCGGCGCCGCCGACGAGGAGGGGGCGTTCCTCGCCTGCACGTTCTGGCTGGTGGAGGCCTACGCGGTGCTGGGCCGCAAGGACGAGGCAGCCAGCCTGATGGACGAAGCGCTGGCCGCCCTGCCGGCCGGCGTCGGCGTGCTGGCCGAGATGGTGGACGTGGACACCGGCGACTTCCTCGGCAACCTGCCGCAGGGTTTGAGCCACTTGGCGCTGATCCACGCCGCGATCGCGCTGGAGGCGGAGGGCGACCGCTACGCGCGGTGAGCGGGGTAGCGGGGACGGGTGATCATCGGCGGTTCGTTCGGACATCGCTGCCCTTCAAGCAGGTGGGATCGATCGTGACGACGAGGGTAGGCGACTTGCGGCCGGCTTTTCTACCTGACATGTTGATGCGCACGACCTGATCAAGGTGCCATCCATGTCGCCACGTTCCGCGCGGGCCTTCCCGAGCCGCCCTGCTCCATCGATGCCCGACGACGCCGTGTGGGTTCAAGACGGCGCGCTGCGTCTCGGTCGTACCAACCTGACGTTGAGTTGCGACGGCGGCCAGGATCAACTTGAGGCCTTGCTCACCCTCGCCTTTCAGCGACGCCTTCCCGATCCCCTCATGACGAGCGTGCTCGACGCCACGCGCCTATCGCGGGACGGGAATCAAGTACAGGCCAACCTACGCTTGGCCTTCGCCCGGTTAGCGCGCGTTCCATCGGCGGAGGACTGGCCGGCGCGACTGGCGAAGGCGCATGATCTGATGGCTCGCGGCCTCAGGGGTGACGCGCTCGTTCGGGCGGTCGAGCGCGACCACCTTGGCAAGTACGACGACGAGCAGCCGAGGGTGCCCGCCGGGTATGGACGCGAGAGCGGCCGATTTACGAGCGACGGTGACAGTGGTCAGGTCGCTAGCCACGCCGCGACCGCCGCCGCCGCGATCGCCCGTGCCGCGCCGCTGCTGGCGCCGGAGGTCGGCGCCGGCACCCTCGCCGCCCTGTCGGCCTTGGCGGGGAGCGTGGGCTTCGCCGCCGTGCTCGGGCTGCTGTTCGTCCCCACGCCGAACGCCACCGCGGACGGCGGCCCGCTGCCGGGTGGCTCCGGCTCGTACCGCTACGACCGCGACGAGGGCCTGCTGCGTGTGCTGGACTCATCCGGCGCGGTGCTGGCGGTTGGACGCAGAGACCGGACAGGCGTCTTCCTGGACGCCGACACGGGCATCCCGTTCGCCCGCGAGGTCGGCGGGGCCATCGTCTTCGACGGCGGGATCGCGAGGGACAAGGACGGGGACGCCGACGCGCTGCCCCGGGCCGCTCCCGACGAGGACGAGCCGAAGCTCTGCCCGGAGCCGGGACCCGACCAGCCGGGTTCGGGGTCCGCCTCGCCGAGGGCGAAGGCGTACCAGGAGCAGATCAGCGCGATGGTCAACCCGCAGCGGCCGCTCGAATACGGCTTGGCGATGGGGCTCGTGAATCCACAGACGGGTAAGCTCGTCCACTACGACGAGTGCGACGAGCGGACCGGAACGATGATCGACGCCAAGGGGCCTGGCTACGCCGGGTTGCTGAGCTCTGGTCCAGTGAGTAAAAACGTCATCGACGGGTGGCGCAAGCAGAGCCTGAGTCAAATTCAGGCCGCAGGGCAGCGCGACGTCGTGTGGTACTTCGCCGAGCAGGATGCCGCCGACTACGCGCGGGACTTGTTCAGGGAGTACGGCAAAGGGCGCGAGCGCATCATCATCAGGGTCGTGCCGGCGGTGACGAAGTGAGCTTCGATCCGTTTGCCCTCCAATTCTACGTCAACACCGGCTGGCACGTGCGGCCCGACGACGCCGCTTCCGTGGCGAGGTGCTTCCAACAGTACCTCGACCGGCTCGGCGCGGTCGACGAGGTACTGTCGGCGTGGCGGATCGGGTCGGGGTACATCCCGTACGGGGCGATCCGCCACGCCATGACGGCCTTCGTCGGGCGCAACGTGGAGATCGGCGAGGATGGGGAGCCGGACCCGCAGGATGGCTTCTCGATCCGGGCGGCGTCGACCGACGAGCGGCAGCGCTTCAGTGTGATGGGGACGGCAGGGCGAGCCTACCGTTATCCAATGGCGAACGAGCTGTACTTAAGGACCGACAGCAATCACCCGGCCGACACCACGGTTGTGACGTACCCCCTGATGAAGGGCATCGTCCTCGCCACGATCGCCGCTTGGCGCCCAGACTGCTGCGCCGCCCACTCGAGCGCGCTGGAGCCGGAGCCTTCCGATGGCCAGTTCCGCAAGGCCTGGATGACCTACGTGCCGCCCGCCCACGTCGGCGGCGTCGACCTCGTCGGCGTGCCCTTCGCCGAGCGCACGCCCGAGGGCGGACTGTTGCTGTCGGCCACCGACCGGACCTTCGACGCCGCCGACTCCGCCCACCTCGCGGGGGCGCAGCGTCTCTACGAGGCGACGCGGCACCTCAATGCCGTGTTCCCGTGAGCCGACGGCGCCAGCGGACGCTCGCGGGGACGACCGCCTACATCACCGGCCGGTCCCTTCGAAATAGCGGCCCCTGAGAAGGTAGTGAAGATGGCTCGCGTCGCGCGCGACGGCGAACCGGAAGGTGCCCCTGGCCTCCGCCCCGACGCGCTCAAGCCGCTCGGCCCTGGCCACGCAGGCGCTCGGGTCACCCTCGCCGGCGCCGGACCACGCCAGGAAGGCCTCGACCGCGTCGGCCAGCTCGAACAGGCGCTCCATCATTGTTCGGCCGCCGAAGCGCTCGAAGCACAGGTAATCGAGGTGATCCCGCGCGTCGTCGGGATCGATGCCGTGCACGCGTCCGCCGCTTCCGTCGGGGTAACGGCACCGGTCGTGGGTGACCGGCTCGATCGCCCCCCTGCCCAGGATGCCGAGGACCAGCTCGCGATCCCAGCGGGTCTCGACCCTCGGATCGAGAGGGGAGAAGAAGAGATCCTGGAACATCCCGGCAGCTTACCGGATCGGCGTCACCGGACAAGGTGGCGTCGACCCTTCGCGGGCACTCGCCGGCCGCGCCGGCGCGAAGGCGACCCGAGGGCCGCCTTCGAAGGGCCAGGGCCAGGAACGAGGGCTGACGGCCTTACTCCGCCGCCTGCTCCTTGCCCTCGATGTCCTCGCCGGTCGCCTGGTCCACCACGCGCATCGACAGCCGCACCTTGCCGCGATCGTCGAAGCCCATCAGCTTGACCTTCACCTTCTGCCCCTCCGACACGACGTCGGAGGACTTCGCCACCCGGCCCTTGGCGAGTTGGGAGATGTGCACCAACCCGTCCTTGGAGCCGTAGAAGTTCACGAAGGCGCCGAAGTCGACGACCTTGACCACCGTGCCCTCGTAGATCTGGCCGACCTCCGGGTCGGTCGCGATCGACTTGATCCAGGCGATCGCCGCCTTGATCGCCTGGCCGTCGGACGACGCCACCTTCACGGTGCCGTCGTCCTCGATGTTCACCTTGGCGCCGGTCTTCTCCACGATCTCGCGGATCACCTTGCCGCCGGTGCCGATCACCTCGCGGATCTTGTCGGTCGGGATCTTCAGCGTCTCGATGCGCGGGGCGAACTCGCCCAGCTCCGCGCGGGCGCCGGTCAGCGCCTTGGCCATCTCGTCCAGGATGTGCAGGCGGCCGTCCTTGGCCTGGCCGAGCGCCACCTTCATGATCTCGGCGGTGATGCCGGCGATCTTGATGTCCATCTGCAGCGAGGTCACGCCGTCCGACGTGCCGGCCACCTTGAAGTCCATGTCGCCGAGGTGGTCCTCGTCGCCGAGGATGTCGGAGAGCACCGCGTAGCGCTCGCCCTCCAGGATCAGGCCCATCGCGATGCCCGCCGTCGGCCGCTTGAGCGGCACGCCGGCGTCCATCAGCGCGAGCGAGGCGCCGCACACGGTGGCCATGGAGGACGAGCCGTTCGACTCGGTGATCTCCGACACCACGCGCACCGTGTAGGGGAACTCGGCGGCGGTGGGCAGCATCGGGCGGATCGCGCGCCAGGCGAGCTTGCCGTGGCCGATCTCGCGGCGGCCGGGCGAGCCCATGCGGCCGGTCTCACCCACCGAGTAGGGGGGGAAGTTGTAGTGGAGGAGGAAGCGCTCCTTGTAGGTCCCTTCCAGCGAGTCGATGAACTGCTCGTCCTCGCCGGTGCCGAGCGTCGCCACCACCATCGCCTGCGTTTCGCCGCGCGTGAACAGCGCCGAGCCGTGCGCGCGGGGCAGGAAGCCGGCCTCCGCCACGATCGGGCGCACCGTCCTCACGTCGCGGCCGTCGATGCGGACCCCTTCGTCGAGGATGGTGTTGCGCACCACCTTGGCCTGCAGGTCGTGGAACACCGCGCCCACCTGCTCCTTGGTGAAGCGCGCCTCGCCGCCTTCGGGGAACATCGCGGCGTGGACCTTGGCCTTCACCGCGTCGACCGCCTTGTAGCGCTCCGCCTTGGCGGTGATCTTGTAGGCTTGGCGCAGCTCGCCTTCGGCGACGCCGGCCACCGCGCTCGCCACCGACGCGTGGTCGGGGGCGTTGAAGTCGCGCGGGTCCTTGGCCGCCTTCTCCGCGAGGCGGATGATCGCCTCGATCACCGGCTGGAAGCCCCGGTGGCCGGTCATCACCGCCTCCAGCATGACGTCCTCGGACAGCTCCTTGGCCTCCGACTCCACCATCAGCACCGCGTCGGCCGTCCCGGCGACCACGAGGTCGAGGGACGACTCCTTCATCTCGTCGATGGTCGGGTTGAGCTTCAGTTCACCGTTGATCCGGCCCACGCGGGCGCCGCCGATCGGCCCCATGAACGGGATGCCGGACAGGGTGAGCGCCGCGGACGTGGCGACCATGGCGAGCACGTCGGGGTCGTTCTCCAGGTCGTGCGCGAGCACGGTGACGACCACCTGCGTGTCGTTGCGGTAGCCGGCGGGGAACAGCGGGCGGATCGGCCGGTCGATCAGGCGGGACACCAGCGTCTCCTTCTCGCTGGGGCGCCCTTCGCGCTTGAAGTAGCCGCCGGGGATGCGGCCGGCGGCGAAGGCCTTCTCCTGGTAGTTCACGGTGAGGGGGAAGAAGTCCTGCCCCGGCTTGGGGGACTTCAGGCCGACCACGGTGGCGAGCACGGTGGTCTCGCCGTAGGTGGCGAGCACGGCGCCGTCGGCCTGGCGGGCGATGCGGCCGGTTTCGAGCACGAGCTTGCGCCCGGCCCAGTCGAGGACTTCGCGATGGATGTCGAACATGTGGAGCAATCGTCTCTCGTTGGCGCGACCCGCCGGTGGCGGTCGCCACAACAAGACGGCGAGGGGCTGTCGAAGGGAGGAGGGCCTTGATCCAGTCCCGAGGCGGCCCGGTCGGCGCGGGCCCTCGAAGGGGGATGGGGACGCCCGGACGGGACCCCATCGAGCGGGACCCCGTCTGGCGATAAGGTATCGTCCCAACGACAGCGCCTGGCGATCCTGCCATGGCAGCTTGATGGTGCCCCTGCGGGCCGCGCGGATGGGCCTGACGCCCGTTCAGCCCGCGGCCCCATGCCGCGAGCCTCGTGGACGTTTGCACGTCCGCGAATGGATGGCGGGCGACGAGACGCCGCCCGGTCGCATCTATGACACGATCGCGGCCGAACGGGAAGCCGCCCCTTGACGCGGCCGCCCGGACGTTTGGGCGCGCCTCAGCGGCGGATGCCGAGCCGCTCGATCAGCGCCCGGTAGCGCGGCTCGTCGCCCTTCTTCACGTAGTCGAGCAGCTGGCGGCGCTGCGACACCATCTTGAGCAGGCCGCGCCGGGAATGGTTGTCCTTGGCGTGGAGCTTGAAGTGCTCGGTCAGGTTGGTGATGCGCTCGGTCAGGATCGCCACCTGCACCTCGGGCGAGCCGGTGTCGCCCGGCTTGGTGGCGTAATCGGTGATGACCGCCTGCTTGCGCTCGGCTGTGATCGACATCGTCAAGTCCTTCCTGGTTGGGCGGGCGGCCCCTGCCGCCGCTCGAGCCTCGCCGCCGCCTTGGCCGGGATGTCGTCCAGCCGGGTGACGGGGAGGGGTACCGACCGTGGAGTCGGGCGAGCGTGGTTATACACGCTTCGCGCCGGAGGGGAACCTGGTGCGGTGACCGGGGTCTGGATGGGCTATCCCGAGCGTGAGGCGTGATCCCGCCGACGCGTGAGCGGATCGAGGCAGGTCAGGGTGCGGCCTCGACTGCCTCGACAGGTGTTCCTCATCAATTCCTGTTTGGTGTGTTGCCGTAACAAAGGATGTTGGGATTGATGTTTCGGAACCAAGCATGACCCAGATCCGGAGCCGTATTATCCGTGATACGGTTCGGGCCGGATCCATTTTCTTCGTCGGCGAAATAGTCCATGGCTTCGGCTATTTCCCCATGAACGAAATTGTTCGTCGCCGAGGGTGCGATCTTGTAGGCTTGCGCCGTTCCGCCCGCAGCCGAACCGCGAAAGCCATAGAATATGTTCGAAGTGTAATTCCCTAAGTTGCTTCCGAGCGTATCCGTGCCTATCCTCGCGTCCGCGAGCCAAAATCCAGTCCAATCCTGGTCGCTATCAATCATCTTGTAAAGCAGGTTGCTTGTTGCCTGAACTTGAGACCAGGCGGTAAACCTCGCTCCCGCGACATAGCTATTGATATGGTTGCGAGAAAAGATAATGCTTGGAGGGGAAGCGTGATTCTTGTTTTGTCTTCCGACAGCCTCCAGGCCGATCGTCACCGCGACAAACTCGCTGTCGTGAACTTTTACACCTTCCGAGTCATCCTCGACCTTTAAACCTGTCACGGCGTAATAGCAGGTGGCGTGGTCGACCTCGACGCCGATGGATCCTGCGGTGAGGCGGAAACAGGAGCCTAGACCAGTCCTTGGATCGACCCCGCTTTTGGTACGGGGCGACGTGCCGCTGACGGACACGTCACGTAGTGTTCCGTAGGCTCCGTTCTCCAGGACAACCCCTTCACGCCACGTCGATGTCCCGTTCCCGGACCGTATGTCCACGTCGTGGATCGACGGACCGTGCTGCGTGCTCGCGAAGCGCTCGAAATGCACGGTGATCGCGGGGACGGACGTGGGATCTGGGGCGACGAGGGAGAGCCCCGAAACTTCTACGCCGCTCGTTGGACTATCCTCGTCGATTTCAAGGCCCGCACGCTCCCCTTTCCCGAAGAGGATGCGCGTCAAACCTACGCCCGCGCCCATCACGTGCACGGGTTGATCGCGAACCACGAGCCTGCAGTCGGCCCTGAACGTACCGGCCGGCAGGGCGATGACGCCCGATTTCGCGAGGTTCCTTACGGCATCGGGCCATATGGAAACGCATATGTCTTCCGTTCCGGATCGACGAGCGTCCCCAACCGCGTTCGCTTGCGCCACGAGCGAGATCCCGGAGTAACTTACGGCAGCCAGACCGAGCGATCGAAAGCGGCGACGTGACTGGAACAGCGCGCACCTCACGGGATATTCGTCAAAGGGCAAGGAATGCCTCGAGCTTCGTCACGTCGAAATGAAATGATCGTAGGAAGTGGCGATCGTGACTAGCCTCGTCCGCTGGGCCGAACTCGACGTGATAGTCGCGACCGAGTTGGCTCGAGAGGTCCCAGTAGAAAGGATCGTCCCAGCCGCTCGGTGAGATGTGGAGGCAAGGCGCATCGATCGGTTGGAAGATCTGGTTGGTCATTGCCGCTCCCATGATGCCGAACGTCTTCTTGGCACCCTTCACCGCGCGGATTTGCTCAAGCAACGGGAGGCTTTCACACAGGAGTTCCCTGGCGCCGAGAGCGGCGCAAACCGATCGAACCTCTTCTAGGTTCGTGATCTGTCTCGGCCAGCCCAGCGCGCGATTGATGAAGACAAGTTCGTCCGACGATTCGACTGGGCCCGCGGCATCGAGCAGGAAGCTTCGGGTGAACGCGAGCGCGTGGCCGTTCTTCAGACTGGGATGATAGGATATTGGCGTCACATAATATAAATCGCTTATTTCGTAGCATATCTTTCTATCAAGTATTTGTATCCCCCCGCTGCTAGATCCCATGAAAAGGGAGGCCCCCTCCCGACGAACGTTGTCGCTGGGTTCGTTGAACGACGACATGATGATCGAACACGTGCTCAGCTCCGGTCGAGCCATGGCGGACATCCGTGCGAAATCGTCAGCGAGCCAATGCCCGTAATTGAATGATCCAGATGACCCGACGAAAAGTGCCGTTCTGGCGTCGAGTGGCATGCGCTCCGCTGGCAGTCTTTTTTGAAGGTCTTCGCCTTGTTCGCCGCGATCGGGCCAACGATACGTTTCATAAATGGGCAATATTTTCTGCCCGTCGACCGCGAAAAGCATGTTGTTCCAGATCAGCGCTCTCGCGATACGAACTAAAATCGATGGGGAGCAATACGTGAACGATGCCGACTTGTGTCGAAGTGATGCGTCATTAGCAGCGAAACCATCTCCGGACAGGCACTTAATAGCGCTTCGAGCCGGAACGCTTGAAGGAAAAATTTCCGTGACGAACTCTATGAGATTCTTATGTTTAGAGTAAGTCTCGTATAGTTTCGCAATGTCGTAAAATGGATCAAAAAAACCACCAGCCTCATAAAGTATGCTGGGACAGCAAGACAAAAGGTTAGTCTCGGTTGTCATCGGTTGTGCGCTCGGCGTTGCGGAATGAGGGCTGGTATCGGGTTTATGACAAGGGTTGCTCCTGGTGAAGTCAAGAGCTAGGCTTCCGCTCAAGGGTTTTGGGGGTTAGATGCTTCGCCACGAGTTCATCCAGCGCTTCGTCGACATGATACCAAATGCTCGGTATCTCGAGGTGGGCGTGAGTACAGGCGAAACGTTCACGCGCATCAAGGCGAGAAAGAAAACCGGCGTTGATCCCGTCTACGCCTTTGATTTCAAGGCTAACGCCGAGGCGGATAGTACGGCGCATTATGAAGTCTTGACGAGCGACGCTTTTTTCCAGAAGGCAATCGAGCGGGGCGTCAAGAAGTTCGATGTCGTGTTCTTGGATGGCTTGCACACGTTCGAGCAGATCCTCAAGGACCTGCTTAACGCCGTTCACCTCGTTGAAGAATCGGGCATCATAGTCATCGACGACGTGATACCGTCCGATTACACCGCGTCCGTTAGCGATGTTCCAACCATGTTCGCCCTCCGCCGCGCGGCGGGAAATGCGGATGCGAGTTGGATGGGTGACGTTTATAAGATCGTGTGGTTTGTGGCGACTTACATGCCGTTCTTCAACTACGCGACCATCAAAGAAAACCACGGACAAATGGTGCTTTGGCGCGGCGTGAATCGCACGGTCGAAAAGGACATTAAACTCAAAAACATATCAGAAAAAGAATTCAAGGATGTTGTATTAGAAAGTGATATATATAATATGATGCCTTTTGAGGAAATCGTATCCATGATAAAACGGCAATAAAAAAGTATGTTGCATTACTGTGGATCTGAAGTAAATATTTTGTATGTATTGTTTGCACTCAATGTGGCCTCTTCTAGCGAAAGACGTCGCCGCTGGTTCCTACGGTAACTGCGATTACTAGCGCGTTCTGCCAATCTTTCCCGTGAACTACCTTCACGCTTGGCGTTCGCACTCCGACGGCACATACGGCACGCAGGTGCGGTCCTGTACGGACCCATCGCGGGAGCGGTCGTTGATTGATACCGGCGCGATCTTGAAATTCCCAGAGTCAAAGGTGATTACTGGCGTGTTGTGCGACGCCGGATGATCCGTGCGCGACAACGATGTCGCCTACGCGTCGTAGAAGACCTGGGCCTATTTCTGCTTTTGGGGGTGACGGGCCGGCGCCGATCCATGTCCCGCCTTCAAGTCGCCGCACACCGCATCGCGCGGGCCGACCTGTAGGGCGCCGAAGCCTTGCTCGATCCAGCATCCGACCGCGTCGCTTCATGGCAGGGCCGTTCAAACAAACTCCGACGCTGTTTATCTAAAGAGCGGCAGCGGTGCAAATACGATAAAAGATACTAGTATCCTTTGATATAAAGATTTGTTAAGGAAATTTAAAAGTAATTCAAAGATAATATAAACAAAATGTATGTTTTGAGGATTATCAATGTTGTATAAAAGGACTTCACGCTTGATGTCCGCGCCTTGGCAAAACATGCCGACTGGAGGTGCGTTCTCGTAGGAGGCCCCATTGCGGAAGCGGGCGTTGGCCGATGCCTGGACGACTTTGAAATTCCCCCGGTCGAAGGTAAGTCCCGGCGTGCTGTTCGACGCCGAATGGTACGTGCGCACCAACGACGTCGCCTGCGCGCCGCAGAAGGCTTGGGCCCATTTCTGCTCGCAGGGGTGGCGGGCCGGCGCCGATCCATGTCCGGCCTTCGACACGCGCTGGTACCTCGGCTCCTACCCCGACGTGGCTCAACTCGGCATCAACCCCCTCCTGCATTACATCGAGAAGGGACATCTCGAGGACCGTTTCCCCCACCCCTTGTTCGACACGAAGGGATACCGCGCGAGGAATCCCGACGTCGCGGCGAGCGGGCAGAACCCGCTCGCGCATTACATCGAGAACGGCTTCCGCGAGGGACGCCAGCCGATCGACCTCTTCGACGACTTCTGGTACCTCTCGACCTACGGCGACGTCGCGCGCTCGCGCACCCTGCCGATCTACCATTACGCCAAATACGGCGCGAACGAGGGCCGCAACCCGTCCCCGCTCTTCGACACCAACTATTACAAGAAGCAGAACGGCGACGTCCCCTACCATGCCCTGAACCCGCTCTACCACTACATCGCGCACGGGCGGGCCGAGGGGCGGATCTCCAAGACCCTGCAACGCAACATCTACAGCGACTGGATCGAGCGCAACGAAGCCGATGGTCCCGTCACGCGCGAAGGGCAGCGGAAAGCCCTAGGCCTGTTCCGCCACCTTCCCAAGTTCTCGATCGCGGTTCCCGTCTACAACACGCCGCTGAAGTACCTCACCGAGTTCATCGAGTCCGTGCGCCGCCAAAGCTATCCCTTCTGGGAGCTCTGCATCGCCGACGACGCGTCGACCCAACCGCACGTCAGGATGGAGCTGGCGAAGTACGAGGGGGATCCCCGCGTGAGGATCGCCTACAACCGAGTCAACATGCACATCGCCGGCGCGACGAACGTGGCGATGGGCCTGGCGACCGGCGACTTCATCTGCCTGATGGATCACGACGACCTCATCAGCGAAGGGGCGCTCTACGAGTTCGCCTTGAAGCTCAACCTCCATCCCGACCTCGACATGATCTACTCCGACGAGGACAAGCTCAGCGTCGCGGGTGAACGATACGAACCGTTCTTCAAGCCGGACTGGTCGCCGGAATACCTCGAATCCTGCATGTACACGGCGCATTTCGCTTGCTATCGCAAGTCAATCGTCGACAAGATTGGCGGCTTCCGCTCCAAGTACAATGGCGCGCAGGACTACGATTTCGTGCTGCGCTTCGTGCAAGCGACGCAGAAGATCGGACATGTCCCGAAGATCCTCTACCATTGGCGGGCGATCCCGGGGTCCACGGCGGAGTCCATGGCCAACAAGGACTACGTCGTCGACGCGGCGGTCCTCGCCCTCACCGACTACATCGCGCGGGAAGGGAGCGAGGGAACGGTCCGGGCCGCGACCTACAACGGGAGCTTCGACGTCCTGCGTGCGGTGAAGGGCAACCCCAAGGTCTCGATCGTCATCCCGACGGCGGGGCGACCGGCGACCATTCGCGGCACGTCCGTCGACCTCCTCGTCAACTGCGTCCAGGGCATCGCGGCGAGCACCTACCGCAACGTCGAGATCATCGCCGTGCACAACGGCGACCTTGGTCCGCAAACGATGGAAGGGCTGACGCCCTTCGACGTCAAGCTGGTGACCTACACCGAACCTTTCAACGTCGCCCGGAAGATGAACATCGGCGCCAGGGCCGCGAGCGGCGACATCGTCCTCTTCCTCAACGACGACGTCGAGGTCGTATCCCCGGGCTGGCTCGAAGCGATGATCGGCCTCGTCCAGAAACCCGGTGTCGGGTGCGTGGGCGCCAAGCTCCTCTTCGAGTCCGGGCAGATCCAGCACGTCGGCGTCACCTTCGCCGCCGGCCTTCCCGATCACGTGCTGCGCGGGGCGCCCCGCGAAGACCCCGGCTACTTCTTCAGCAACGTCTCGTGCCGCAACTGGTTGTCGGTCACGGGGGCCTGCGTGATGCTGACGAGGGACGTCTTCGAGTCCGTCGGCGGCTTCACCGAAGACTTCGCGGTCAACTATAACGACATCGACCTTTGCTTGAAGGTCGTCGAGCTCGGGCTGCGATGCGTGGTGACGCCGCACGCCGTGCTTTACCATTTCGAGAGTCAGAACCGCGAGCGCAGCGTCGCCACCGACGAGATCGACCTGTTCCTCTGGCGCTGGCCACGCCTGTTGAACGAGGACCCGTATTACAGCGTCAACTTCGACCGGCGGCCACCCGATTTCAAGATGACCCTGGAGGATCACGGGTCCGGGACCTACGATGGAGCCGACGTGCTGGCGCATCTGGCGGCCACCGCGATCAAGCCGAAACACCAAAGACCGTCCTTCACCAACCGGGTGATGTCATCCCTCCGAGGATGGCGGCCGCATCGCCAGGACAGGTCCATCGCGTAGGGCGATGTTCGCCGGGGTCGTGCCGGTTCAAGCCGCCTCGCGGCTCGACGTCGTGGCCTCGTCCTCGCGGGACGCTTGGCCGGCGTGCCCCTGGCTGGCGTGCCCCTAGCCCTGCTGGCGGCCGCGTCGCCGTGGCGAATGGTTCGAGCCTGGGCGGCTTCCTGTGCGAGCGCTGGGCGCCGGACCCCTTGGGGGATGGCGCGCTGACGCGGCCACCACCGCGTAGGCGGCGTCCCGCCTCTCGCCCGAACCTCCGAATCGCCCTGGGCCTCCGAATTGCATGGCACCGATGAGATCGGAGCCTTCATGGATCGCAGGACGTTTTTCGGTGGCGCGGGCGCGCTGGGGTTGACCGGCCTCCTCGACGTGAGGGGCGCCGGGGCGGCGGCGGCGGACGACACGGTGGTCATCGCCATCGCCGACACGATCAACAGCCTGGACATCCAACGCGCCGGCACCAACCGCCCGGCCTACCAGGTGGCGATCAACGCCTACGACCGGCTGCTGTCGTTCGGCACGGCCACGGATGGATACGGCGTCCACTCCGAATATTCGGTGCTGCGCGGCGAACTGGCGGAACGCTGGGAGGTCGCCCCCGACGGCTTGGCCGTGACCTTCACCCTGAAGCCGGACGCGGTGTTCACCGACGGCAGCCCCGTGACGGCCGAGGACGTGAAATGGTCGTTCGACCGCGCGGTCTCGATCGGCGGCTTCCCGACCCAGCAGTTCGGCCTCGGCAAGATGACCAAGCCCGAGCAATTCGCGGTCGTCGACCCCCGCACGGTCCGCGTCACCTTCCCCACGGGGTCGAAGCTGTCGCTGCCGGACTTCGCCGTGCCGCTCGCCATCATCTACAACTCCAGGCTAGTGAAGGCGCACGCCACGCCCAGTGATCCCTGGGGCGCCGAGTACACCCACCGCAACACGGCCGGCTCCGGAGGCTTCCACGTCGAGCGCTGGGACCCGGGCCAGCAGCTCGTCTACGTCCGCCATGACAAGTGGAAGGGCGGCCCGGTGCCGGCCGTGCGGCGCGCCATCATCCGCGAGATCCCGAGCAAGTCGACCCGCCGGGCGCTGGTGGAGCGTGGCGACATCCACATCGACTTCGACACCGGCGGCCAGGACACGCGGGAGATGAAGGCCAACCCCAAGCTGAAGGTGACAAGCTGGCCCATCGTCAACACCGAGAACGTCCTCAGCCTAAACGTCGACTTCCCGGCGTTCCAGGATCGCAGGGTGCGCCAGGCGATCGCCTGGGCCGTCCCCTATCAGCAGATCTTCGACCAGGCGGCCTTCGGCCAAGGCCGGGCGATGTTCGGCGGCCCGGCCGCGTCCGACAGCGACGTCTGGCCGGCGGTGTTCCCCTACAGGACGGACTACGACAAGGCGAAGGCGCTGCTGGCCGAGACCGCCTACAAGGACGGCTTCGCCGTGCCGCTGTCCATCGACCTCAGCACGGCGGAATGGAGCGAGCCCTCCGCGCTGCTGGTGCAGGAGAGCCTCGGCAAGATCGGCATCCGCTGCACGATCGACAGGGTGCCCGGCGCCAACTGGCGGACGCTGGCGCTGGTGCAGAAGAAGTTCCCGATGATCATCGACGGCTTCGGCGGCTGGCTCGACACGCCGGAATACTACTTCTTCTACTCCTACGTGAAGGGCACCCTGTTCAACGCCGCCAACTACGACAATCCGGAGATGGCGGCGCTGGTGGCCAAGACCATGCCCATGCCGGTGAGCGACCCGGCCTACGCGCCGGCGGTCCGGCGGATGATCGCCATCGCGGTCGAGGACGTGCCGCGCATCCCGCTGTGGCAGCCGGCGCTGGCGAGCGCCATGGCTCGCAAGGTGTCCGGCTACGAATCCTGGTTCCACCGCACGATCGACGCGCGCAGCCTGCGGCTCGCCTGAGGTGACGATCACCGAGGGAACCGGGGCGCCGCCGGTGGCGGTGGCGCGGAGGAGGCGGACGGGCAAGCTCGCCCTCGTCGGCGGCCGGGTCCTCCAGGCGGTGCCGGCGCTGATCGGCATCATCATCGTCACGTTCCTGCTGACGCGGGCGCTGCCGGGCGACCCCGCCGCCTATTTCGCCGGCCCGATGGCCGACGCGCAGACGATCGCGCAGGTGCGCCACGCGATGGGGCTGGACCGCGGCCTGCCGGTGCAGTTCCTCGCCTACGTGCGGGACCTCCTGCACGGCGACCTCGGGCAGTCGATCTCGACCGGGCAGAGCATGGCGCACGAGTTGGTCACGCGGCTGCCGGCCTCGCTCGAGCTGACGCTGGGCGCGTTGGCGGTGTCGGTCGGCGTCGCGGTGCCGCTCGGTATCCTCGCCGCCACGCGCCCCGACAGCTGGGTGGACCACCTGTGCCGGCTGGTCGTCACCGCCGGCGTGTCGCTGCCGACCTTCTTCACCGGCTTGACGCTGATCTACGTCTTCTACTACCGGCTCGGCTGGGCGCCGGCGCCGACCGGGCGGCTCGACCTCCTCTACACGAACCCGCCGGCGATCACCGGCTTCTTCACCGTGGACGCGCTGCTCGCCGGCGACTTGGAGACGTTCCGGGCGGCGCTGGCGCAGCTGATCCTGCCGGCCGCGACGCTCGCCCTGTTCACGCTGGCGCCGATCGCCCGGATGACCCGCGCCTCCATGCTGCAGGCGCTGGGCAGCGAGTTCGTGCGCACCGCGCGGGCCGCCGGCCTGTCGCGGCGCACCGTGCTGTTCACCTACGCCTTCGGCAACGCGGTGCTGCCGGTCATCACCACGCTCAGCATGGTGTTCTCCTTCGCGCTCGGTGCCAACGTGCTGGTCGAGAAGGTGTTCTCCTGGCCGGGCATCGGGTCCTTCGCCGTGGATGCGCTGGTCAGCTCGGACTACGCCGCCGTGCAGGGCTTTGTCCTCGCCATGGCGGTGCTGTTCGTGACCCTGAACCTCCTCGTCGACATCGCCTATACGCTGGTCGACCCCAGGCTGGGGCGTCAGGCGTGAGCGACGTCATCGCCCCGGTCCCTGCGGCCCGGCCGGGCGCCCTCGCGCGCAACGGGCGCCACCTCGCCCATATATTACGGAGCAACCCGCCGACGTTGGTCGCCTTCGCGCTGTTCCTCCTGTTGGCGCTGACCGCCTTGCTGGGGCCGAGCCTCGTGCCGTACCCGCCCTTCGCCAGCGACGCGGCGCAGCCGCTGAAGCCGCCCTCGGCGGCGCACTGGTTCGGCACCGACGCGGTCGGGCGCGACGTGTTCTCCCGCGTGGTCGTCGCCGCCCGCCTCGACCTGCTGATCTCGCTCGGCGCCGTCATCCTGTCCTTCACCGGCGGCGCGCTGGTGGGCTCGCTCGCCGGCTTCTACGGCGGCTGGTTCGACCGCGTGTCCGGGCGACTCATCGACACGATCATGGCCTTCCCGCTGTTCGTGCTGGCGATGGGGATCGTCGCGGCACTCGGCAACACCGTCGCCAACGTGGTCTACGCCACCGCCATCGTAAACCTGCCGTTCTACGCCCGCCTCGCCCGCGCCGAAGTGATGATCCGGCGCGACGCCGGCTTCGTGGTGGCGGCGCGCCTATCGGGCAATGGCGGCCCGCGCATCCTCGCGACGCAGGTGTTCCCCAACATCCTGCCGCCGATGATGGTGCAGGTCTCGCTCAACCTCGGCTGGGCGATCCTCAACGCCGCCGGGCTCTCCTTCATCGGGCTCGGCGTGCGCCCGCCCACGGCGGAATGGGGCATCATGGTCGCCGAGGGCGCCAACAACATCGTGTCCGGCGAATGGTGGCTGGCGATCTTCCCCGGCCTCGCGCTGATGCTCGCCGTGTTCACCTTCAACCTGCTGGGCGACGGCTTGCGCGATCTCGTCGACCCGCTGAGGCGCACGTGAACGTCCACGCGCCGCCGCCGCCCGGGGCTCCGATGCTCGCGGTGGACGACCTCGTCGTCGAGTTCGCCACGCGCGGCGGGACCGTGCGCGCGGTGGACCGCGTCTCTTTCCAAGTGGCGCGCGGAGAAACGGTCGGCATCGTCGGCGAGTCCGGCAGCGGCAAGTCGGTGACCTCCTACGCCGTGCTGCGCATCCTGGACCGCGCCGGGCGGATCGCCGGCGGCACGATCGGCTTCGGCGGCCGGAACCTCGCCGCCGCGAGCGAGCCGGCCATGCAGCGGCTGCGCGGGTCGGAGATCTCCATGATCTTCCAGAACCCGCGCGGGAGCCTCAACCCGGTCCGCACGGTCGGGCGGCAGATCGCCGACGTGCTGCTGCGCCACGGCCAGGCGACCCGCGCCGACGCCCGTGCCAAGGCGATTCAAGCGTTGCGCCTCGTGCGCATCGCCCGACCGGAGGAGCGGGTGGACGCCTTCCCCACGCAACTGTCCGGCGGCATGTGCCAGCGCATCGTCATCGCCATCGCGCTGGCCTGCCGGCCGAAGCTGCTGATCGCCGACGAGCCGACGACCGGGCTCGACGTCACCACGCAGAAGGCGGTGATGGACCTCGTCGTGGAGCTAAGCCGCGCGCGCGGCATGGCGACGATCCTCATCACCCACGACCTCGGCCTCGCCGCGACCTACTGCGACCGCCTCATCATCATGGAGCGCGGGCGGATCGTCGAGGCGGCCGCGTCCGCCAAGATCTTCGCCGCGCCCGAGCATCCCTACAGCGTCAGGTTGATGCGCGCGACGCCGCGCCCCGGCATCGGGCTGCGGGACCTGCTCCAGGGCGAGGCGCCACCGGTCGCGGCGATCCCGGCCGGCGCGCCGCTCCTGGAGGTCCGTGGGCTGGTCAAGGACTACGGCGCGTCGCGCGCGGTGGACGGCGTCGGTTTCGCCATCCGCTCGGGCGAGAGCCTCGGCCTCGTCGGCGAGTCCGGCTGCGGCAAGTCGACGACGTCCATGATGGTCATGCGCCTGCTCGACCCGACCGCCGGCACGATCACCTTCGCCGGCCGCGACATCGGCGCGGTGCCGGCGGCGCGCTTCGCCGGCGACCCCGATCGCCCCAAGCTGCAGATGGTGTTCCAGGACGCCGGAGAGAGCCTCAACCCGCGCTGGACCGCCGCCCGCGCCATCGCCGACCCGCTGCATCGGCTCGGCGGCATCAAGCGCACGGACGCCGCGCGGGACAGGGTCGAGCGGCTCGCCGACCTCGTGGGGTTGCCCCGCGCGCTGCTCGACCGCTTCCCGCACCAGCTGTCGGGCGGGCAGCGGGCGCGCGTCGGCATCGCGCGGGCCATCGCGCTCGACCCCAAGCTGGTCGTCCTCGACGAGCCGACGGCGGCTCTCGACGTGTCGGTGCAGGCTGTCGTGCTCAACCTGCTGGCCGACCTCAAGGCGCGGCTCGGCATGAGCTACCTCTTCGTGTCCCACGACCTCCACGTCGTGCGCCTGCTGTGCGACCGCGTGCTGGTGATGCGCGGCGGCCGGATCGTCGAGGAAGGCGCGACGGAGACGGTGATGGGCCAGCCGGCGCATCCCTACACGCGGGAGCTGCTCGCGGCCCTGCCGCATCCACCCTGAGGCCCGCCTTTTGCGAGCCGGGGCCGATCATCGCGGTAAGGGAAGGAAAGACATGGCGGACGATGGCACGGAAGACCCGATGGCACGGATCGTCGACGCGCTCGCGATCGTCCATGGCCTGACGATCGAGCCGGACTGGCGGCCGACCGTGATGGCCAACATGACCGCCATCGCGCAGGCCGCACGGCTCGTCATGGCCTACCCATTCGATGACGCGGATGAGCCGGCACCCGTCTTCTCCGCGTCGTGGTCGGGCCAATGACCGCCACGGCCATCGCCGCCGCCGTGCGCGGGCGGAGCCGCACGGCGGCCGACGTCGTCGCGGAAACCCTCGCCGGGATCGCCGCCGGGAACGACCGCGTCAACGCCTTCACCGACGTGCTCGCCGAGCGTGCGACCGCCCGTGCCCGCGACCTGGACGCCAGGCTGGCCAGCGGCGGGGACGTCGGCCCGCTCGCCGGCATGCCCTTCGCCGTGAAGAACCTCGTCGACGTCGCCGGCCTCGTCACCCGTGCCGGCTCGATCATCAACGACGCGGTCGCCGCGCGCGACGGCTGCCTGGTGCGCCGGCTGGAGGCGGCCGGCGCGGTGCTGGTCGGCGCCCTCAACATGGGCGAATACGCCTATGACTTCACCGGCGAGAACGTCCACGCCGGCCCGGCGCGCAACCCGCACGCGCTCGACCACATGACGGGGGGCTCCTCCAGCGGCTCCGCCGCCGCCGTTGCGGCTGGCCTCGTGCCCCTGACGCTCGGGTCTGACACCAATGGGTCGATCCGCGTGCCGGCCGCCTTCTGCGGGACCTTCGGCCTCAAGCCGACCTACGGGCGGCTCAGCCGCGCCGGCAGCTTCCCCTTCGTCGGCAGCCTCGACCACCTCGGGCCGATGGCCGGCTGCGTCGCCGACCTCGCCGGCGCCTACGACGCCATGCAGGGGCCGGACGGCGACGACTCCCATCTGGCCGACCGCCCGTTCGAGCCGACCGCGCCGACGGTGGAGCAGGGCGTCGGCGCGCTTCGGATCGCGATGGCCGACGACTATTTCGAAGCCCTCGCCGACCCAGCCGCGCTCGAGGCCGTCCGGCGGGTCGCCGATGCGTTAGGGGTGACGCGACGGGTGACGATCCCCGAGGCGGCGCGGGCGCGGGCGGCGGCCTACGTCATCACGGCGGCGGAGGGCGCGGCGCTGCACCTGGAACGGCTACGCACCCGCGCGCAAGATTTCGACCCGGCGGTGCGCGACCGGCTCATCGCCGGTACCGCGATCCCGACGCTGTGGGTCGATCGGGCGCAGAAGTTCCGGCGCGTCTACCAGGGGAAGGTGCGGGCGTTGTTCGCCGACGTCGACGTCATCCTCGCGCCGGTGACGCCCTGCCGCGCGCCCAGGATCGGCCAGGCGACCATCACGCTGAACGGCGCCGAGGTGCCGGCGCGGGCCAACATCGGCGTGTTCACCCAGCCGATCTCCTTCATCGGCCTGCCGGTCGTCGCGGTGCCGGTGTGGGTCGACGAGGGCCTGCCGCTCGGCGTCCAGGTGATCGCCGCGCCGTGGCGCGAGGCCGACGCGTTGCGCGTCGCCCGCGCGCTCGAACGGTCGGGCGTCGCCGGGATGCGCCCTATCGATCGCCCCGCGACGTGACAGGCCCTTTGACGACGACGAGGAACACCGCGCTGGCGAAGACCGCCATGGCCGCGCCGATCAGCAGCGCCGGCACGAAGGATCCGGTGGCCTGCACGATGAAGCCGGTCACGGTGGGGGCGAGCGCGCCGCCGAGGTAGCCGCCGAAGTTCATCAGCGACCCCAGCGACGCCGTGCAGTTGGCCGGCGCCACCACCGACACCAGCGCCCAGGCGTTGGTGGTGGCGATCGTGCCGCAGAACATCACGGCGGACAGGCAACCCACCGCCGCCGCGTTGCTGGGCACCAGCGCGGCGGCGATGATGAAGGTGGCCACGCCCAGCATGCCCAAGCAGAGCGGCAGCTTGCGGCTGCCGATCGGCGTCCAACCCCTCGCCACCAGCCGATCAGCGACCAAGCCGCCCGACAGCCCGCCGGTCACCGCGAAGACGTAGGGGATCGCCGCCGCGATGCCGGTGTGGGCAACGCTCATGTGCCGCTCGATCTCGAGGTAGCCCGGCATCCACGCGTTGAGCAGCCAGTTCTGGTAGATCACGCCGAAGTAGCCGCCGATCAAACCCCAAGCGGTGCGCGACCGGAACAGCCGTCCCCACTCCTTGAAGGTCACCTGCCGGACCCGGTCGGGCGGGTCGCCGGCCGTGCGATGGCGGTGCTCGGCCTCGCTCAGCGCCACTTCACCGGGGTCGCGGTAGAGCGTTGCCCACAGCACCGCGACGCCCAGGCCGAGCGCCCCCATGATGATGAACATCCAGCGCCAGCCGAACAGCAGCATCAGGGTGGTCAGCAGCGGCGCCGCGAGGCCGGTGCCGAGCGTCGAAGCGCTGTTGAAGACGCCGGTGGCGCCGCCCCTGTCGCGCACGTTGAACCAGTCGCGCACCACGCGGGCGCCGGTGGGGAACTGCGGCGCCTCGCCGACGCCCAGCAGCACGCGGGCGGCGAAGAAATGCGCCGTGCTCGTGACCAGCCCGCACGCGAGCTGCGCCGCCGACCAGATCGCCAGCCCGGCGGCGAGCAGTCGCCTCGGCCCGAAGCGGTCGATCATCACCCCGATCGGCAATTGGGCGAAGGCATAGGCCCACAGGAAGGCGGACAGCAGCAGCCCCATTTGCGACAGGGACAGTCCGAGGTCGTGCCGGATGAGCGGGTTGGCGAGCGACAGGGCGGCCCGGTCGATCGTGTTGACCGCCCCGCTCAGCACCAGCATGGCGAGGGCGGTGCGCTGGGTGCGCCTCACGCGCGCCGAGGTGATGGCCAATGACGCGTCGGTGATCGGCGCGGCGGCGAGATCGCTCAACGATGTCCCTCCCTGATGGAGCGAGCGTGGGGCCGCCCGCACCGGTCTCGGGCGGACGCTATCCCACGCTGGCGTCGGCCGGTAGCGGGCCGGACGACGGGGGCCGTGACCCGGACGGCCGATCGCGCCCTCGGCGAAACGGATCATTGCCGAAAGGGGGCGACCGGAGCAGACAGGGGCCGGACCTGACCCCACGATGGGAGGATACGGCATGACGATACAGCGACGCGGCCTGAAGCAGCATCTCCGCTCCGGCGGCAAGGCGGTGAACGGCTGGTGTTCCATCCCGTCCGCCGTCACGGCGGAGATGGTCGCGCGCGCCGGCTTCGACACCGTGTCGATCGACCTCCAGCACGGCCTGATCGACTACCAGATGGCGTTGACCATGCTGCCGGCGGTCGACGGGCTGGGCCTGCCTACCCTGTGCCGGGTACCCTGGAACGAACCGGGCATCATCATGAAGGCGTTGGACGCCGGTTTCACCGGCATCATCTGCCCCATGATCAACACGCGAGCGGAGGCGGAGCGCTTCGCCGGCGCCTGCCGCTACGCCCCTGCCGGCACGCGCTCCTTCGGGCCGACGCGGGCCAGCCTCGTCCACGGCGCCGACTACGCGCGCGCGGCCAACGGCTTCGTCACCACCTTCGCGATGATCGAGACCGCCGAGGCGATGGGCAACCTCGACGCCATCCTGGCCGTCGAGGACATCGACGCCGTGTACATCGGCCCGGCCGACCTCGGGCTATCGCTCGGCCACGTCCCGACGCTCCTGCCGGAAGCCCCCGTGCGCCAAGCCATCGCGACGATCCGCGACAAGGCGCTCGCGGTTGGCAAGGTGGCGGCGATCCACTGCGGTTCGCCCGCCATGGTGCGGGAGATGCTGGCGGACGGTTTCGGCTTGGCGACGTTGCAGACGGACGCGCGGATCTTCGCCGACGCGATCGCGTCCGTGGCGGCGGCGGCGCGGGCGACCGGTGCCGAGGCGGGACGCGGAGGGTATTGAGGGGGGTGACGTCGTCCCCATCCCTCCCGGTCCACGGCGAACGCCACCTTTCCCCATCGACCGGGTTAGCCTTCCACACGGCGAGGCTCGGTCCCCCGCAGCCTCCCGCATCGAGGGAGAAGCGCCCATGAGCATCACGGATCGAAGCATCACGGATCGGGCCACCACGGATCGTCGCGGTTTCGTCGGCCTCTGCGCCGCCGGAACGCTCGCCTCCGTTTTGCCCGCCTCCATCCTGCCCACCCCGGCCGCCGCCGCCGCGTCGCGCACCGTCGCCTTCGCCGACGGGAGCACCGCGCCGGCGCTCGGCCAGGGCTCCTGGCACATGGCGAGCGGCCACACGCCGGCAGCCGAGGCGGAGCAAGCGATGAGCCTCGGCTTGACGCTTGGCCTGACGCTGATCGACACCGCCGAGGTGTACAGCGATGGCCGCGCCGAGGAGGAGATCGCCCCCGTCATCGCCGGCCGACGCGAGGAGGTGTTCCTCGTCTCGAAGGTGTGGCCCTCGCACGCCACGGCCGACGGGATCGAGCGTTCGCTCCGTGCCAGCCTGAAGCGGCTCGGCACCGACCACCTCGACCTTTACCTCCTGCATTTCCGCGAGGACGCCGATCTGAAGGAGGTCGTCAAAGGCTTCGAGCGCGTGCGCGGGCAGGGACTGACCAAGCGGTGGGGCGTGTCGAACTTCACCGTCAAGGACATGGAGGAGCTGACCGCCATACCCGGCGGCAACAACTGCGCCACCAACCAAGTGCTCTACAACCTCGCCGCGCGCGGCGTCGAGAGCGACCTGATCCCGTGGTGCGCCAAGCGGCACATGCCGATCATGGCCTACTCGCCGCTCGGGTCCGGCGGTCGGGGGGCGTTGCTCGCCAATCCCGTGCTGAAACGGCTCGGCGCGGCGCGCGGCGTCGGTCCCGCCGCCATCGCGGTGGCCTGGGCCATGCGGGACGGACGCACCATCGCCGTGATCGAGACCGCCTCGGCGAGCCATGTGCGCGAGGACGCGGCGGCCAGCGCGCTGACCCTGAGCGCGGCGGAGATCAAGGCGCTCGACGATGCCTTCCCGCCGCCGCGCGCGGGATAGCGCCACATCGGGCGTTGCGCGTCCCGCCCGGTCGGAGGTCGCGCCATCGGACGAGCCTGCCGGCCGAATGGCCCGGCAACGGACGCTTGACGCTGGGGACGCGCCCTTTAAGCGTGGCCCCACCGAGGCAGGCTGGAACGGGTGGCGAGGCACATGGAAGAGATCGTCACGCGCAAGGTCCTCTGGCGGCTCCTCCCGTTCCTGATGCTCTGCTACTTCGTCGCCTACCTTGACCGCGTGAACGTCGGCTTCGGCGCGTTGACGATGAACCGTGACCTCGGCCTGTCCGCCGCCGTCTACGGCTTCGGCGCCGGCATCTTCTTCCTGGGGTACTTCCTGTTCGAGGTGCCGAGCAACGTCATCATGGAGCGCACCGGCGCGCGGCGCTGGATCGCGCGCATCATGGTGACCTGGGGCGTCGTGTCGGGTGCCGGTGCCTTCATCGTCGGCCCGCAATCCTTCTACCTCGTGCGCTTCCTGCTGGGCGTGGCGGAGGCGGGGTTCTTTCCCGGCGTCATCCTCTACCTGACCTACTGGTTCCCAACGCAGCAGCGCGCGAAGGTGGTGGGCTTGTTCATGATGGCCATCCCGATCTCCTCCGTGATCGGTTCGCCCGTGTCCGCGCTGATCCTCTCGACCTGCGATGGCGCCTTCGGCCTCGCCGGTTGGAAGTGGCTCTACCTCCTGGAGGCCGCCCCCAGCCTCGTGCTCGGTGTCGTCGTGCTGTTCGCCCTGACCGACCGCCCCGAGCAGGCGTCGTGGCTGTCAACGGAGGAGCGCACTTGGCTCGCCGACCGGATGGATCGCGACCGCCGGGAGCGAACCACGATCCCCAAGATCAGCCTCGGCCAAGCACTGGTCCACCCGCAGGTCATCGGGCTCAGCCTCGTGTATTTCGGCGTCAGCACCGGCCTGTACGGCATCGGGTTGTGGCTGCCGCAGATCGTCAAGGGCTTCGGACTGTCGACGATCGCCACCGGGTTCGTCACCGCCATCCCCTACGTCGTCTCGGCGATCGGCATGGTGCTGTGGACCCGCCACTCGGACCGCCACATGGAGCGGACATGGCACGTGGCGATCCCGGCGATCATCGGTGGCCTCGCCTTCGCGGGCGCCGGTTTCATCGGCTCGCCGGCCCTGGCGATGACCGCCCTGAGCATCGCCGCCCTCGGCGTCTTCAGCTTCCTGCCGACCTTCTGGACGTTGCCCACCGCGCTGCTGACCGGGACGGCCGCCGCCGGCGGCATCGCCTTCATTAACGCGACCGGCGGCCTCGGCGGCTTCGTCGGCCCTTACATCATCGGCTGGATCAAGGGCGCGACCGGCAGCTTCGGCTTCTCGCTCCTCGCCATCGCCGGCTTCATGGTCGCGGCGGGGCTTCTGACCCTCGCGCTCGCGCCACCCCGCGCGTCCGTCCGCGTCGAGCGGCTGCCGGCCGAGTAGCCCACACCCCGTCCGTCGCGTCGGCTCAGCGCCCCGTCCAGCGCGCGGGACGCTTGGCCGAGAAGGCGCGCACGCCCTCGGTGAAGTCGGCGCTGCCATAGCAGGCGCGGACGAGGTCGGTCGCGTCCGCCTCCGGGTCGGTCGCCAAGCGCCGCAACATGGCACGCGTCACCCCCATCGTCACCGGCGCGTGGCCGAGCAGGCGTTCGCAGATCCTCGCGACCTCCGCGTCGAGCGCCGCCGGCTCGACGACCGCCGCGAGGTAGCCCAGCGGCGCCAGGGTTTCTGTGCTCGGCAATTCGGCGAGGAGCAGCATCCGCTTGACGAGGCTCACCCCCAGCGTCGCGGACAGCCGACGGAGGTTGGCCGGCGACAGGCAGTTGCCGACCGTGCGGGCGATCGGCACGCCGAAGCGCGCGCCGGTCGTCGCCACGCGCAGGTCGCAAGCGTTGGCGATCGCCAGTCCGCCGCCGATCGCGCAGCCTTCGACCACGGCGAGGGTCGGCACGCGCAGTCGCTCCAAGGCATCGAGGTAACCCTCGATCCGGGCCTCGTAGGCGACGCCGTCGTCGCCGGACGCGAAGGCGGCGAACTGCCCGATGTCCGTGCCGGCCACGAAGGCCTGGCCGCCGACGCCGCGCAGCACGGCCACCTTGATCGCCGGATCTGCCTCGATCCGCGCGAGGCCGGCGGCGAGTTCGTCGTACATGCGCCACGTCAAGGCGTTGCGCGCCGCCGGCCGGTCGAAGGTGAGGTGGGCGACCGCGCCCTCGACCCGGAACCGGACCGTTCCATCCCCCTCACCGCTCATGGTTCGAAAGCGCCTCCGGCGCGCATCGCCTCGACGTCGTCGGCGGTGAGGCCGAGTTCGCCCAGCACCGCCTCGGTGTGTTCGCCGAGCAACGGCGCGTGTCGGCGGACCCGCTGGGGCGTTCCCGACAGTTTTACGGGGAAGCCGATGTTGGGCACGCTGCCCTCGATCGGGTGCGGCACCTCGATGCGCATCTCCCGGTGGCGGCCGTGCTCGCTCTCGAAAGCTTCGGGGTAGGTGTTCATGCGCCCCGCCGGAATGCCGCGCTCGAGCAACTCGTCCACCCATTCCTCGGCCGTTTTGGCGGCGAAGCTCTTTTCCAGCTCGTCGATCAGAACCTCGCGGTTGGCGAGGCGCGCGGGAATGTCGGTGAAACGCGGGTCGTCCAGCAGGTCGCCGCGATCCAGCACCTGGCACAGCAGGCGCCAAAGCTTCCCGTTGGTCGCCCCCATCACGAAGTAGGCGTCCGACGCGCGCACCGCTTGGTAAGGCGCGCTCATGCGGTTCGCCGTGCCGAGCGGCTCCGGGGTGCGCCCCGTGCCCCAATATTCCGAAACGTCCCAGACCGAGAAGGCGAGCGCCGCGTCGAACAGCGAGGCGTCGATGTACTGGCCCTCGCCGTCCTTCCCCCGGCCGATGGTGGCGCTGAGGATGGCGTAGGTGGCGAACAGCGCGCAGCCGATGTCGGCCACCGGCACGCCGGCCTTGACCGGCGGACCACCGGGGTGGCCGGTGACGCTCATCACCCCCGACATGGCCTGGGCCATGAGGTCGTAGCCCGGTCGCTTCGCCCATGGGCCTGTCTGCCCGAAGCCGGAGATGCTGGCGTAGACGATGCCCGGGTTGCGCGCGCGCACCGCCTCGTAGCCGAGGCCGAGCCGCGTCATCACGCCGGGCCGGTAGTTCTCGACGAGGATGTCGGCGGTGGCGGCGAGCTTCAGGAACAGCTCGCGCCCGGCCTCGCTCTTCAGGTTGAGGGCGAGGCTGCGCTTGTTCCGGTTCATGTTGTGGAAGCCCATGCTGTCGGGTCCCTTCATCTTGAACCCCATGGCGCCGCGCGTCTGGTCGCCCGTTCCGGGCGGCTCGACCTTGATGACGTCGGCGCCAAGGTCGCCGAGCAGCATGGAGCAGAACGGGCCGGCCATCACCTGGGTCACGTCGAGGACGCGCAACCCGGCGAGCGGCAGTGGGCGGGCGGGTTCAGCGGCGGCACCCCGCCCGGTGCGCGCGTCGGGCGCGAGGTCATCCATGGTCATCGTTCCCTCCCCGAGCGTCGCACCGAGAAACACCCCGATGGCGTTCTTGGTTCGATAACCCGGCAAATCGACGGCCCGACGCCTCGATGCCGTCACGACACCGGCGAGTTGCCTTTCTGCCACTGTTCCGCCCGCCTCAAGGCCAACACAAAGCTGTCCACAGGCAGCCGCGAACGCGGCTTTACGTCGCTCCGCGTCGCAAGGGTTACGGCGCGGGCAAAGCGGGACCGATCAATGATCACCGAGCGTTTAGTCGACATCGTGGACACCGGCAAAATGGCTGTCGTGCACACGTTCCCGATCGCGATCGACGCCGGGGACGCCGTGCCGCCCGAGGCGGAGTTCGAGCGGAAGGCGACGGCGGCGGCGGCCATCGCGCTGCCGGTGCCGGACGCCGACCTCGGCAAGCTCGGCACCCAGATGCACGTCGAACGAGGCGGGCCTTTGCAGCCCTACGGCGACGAGCACGGCTCGCTCGCCATGACCAAGGAAGGCGTCGAGCGGGAAACCCGCGAGCGCGCCTACGCTCTCTGGCAGGCGGAGGGTTGCCCGGAGGGTCGCGCCGACGCGCACTGGCACGACGTGCAGCACCGCTACCGCTGCGAGCGCGCCCATCGGCTATGGCAGCTCGAAGGATGCCCCGAGCAGAACGCCCATGACCATTGGTTCCGGGCGCTCCAGTTCGAGTAGGATCGGGCGGGCCGATCGCCGGCCCGTGGGCCGAAGGCGGTTCAACCGATGACCTCCAGCACCATCGCGTCGCGGTGCTCGCGCCCGTACTCGTCCGTGACCCGGACGGTGAGGGCGTAGTGACCGGGCGCGAGGTCGCGCGGCAGCCGCGCGGACCAGATGTGGGAAGAGGGCATCGGCTTCACCCACGGCTTGATCGTGCCGGGGTAGCGCCCGTAGAGCTGCTGGACGAACGGGTCCGGCCGCGCGACCTTGGTCATGGGCACGCTGGCCCCATCATCGATCGCGTAGGTCACGCTCGTCCTCGGTCCGCCGTCGAACACGTTGACGATCACGCTCGCCGCCGTCGCCTGATCCGCCGTCAAGGGCGAGCGCAACAGTTGCGACATGCTCGCCTCGCGGAACGTTTCGCGGTCGTCCTCGTGGGCCTGTACCTCCAGGCTGATGCGCACCTGCTTGTTCGCCGGCTCGGCGGCCGGGACGTAGCGCGTGGTGTAGGCCGCGCCGTCGATCGAGAGCACGTGGTAGCCGTTGGGCGTGCCATCGAAACTATCGGCGCAGGCGATGCCGCGATGGTCGAGCGGGCCGCTCCACCAGGAACCGGACGCGGCGGTCAGCACGTGATGGTGGTGGGCGCGCGCCGCCCCGTCCGCCGGGCCGAGGTAATGGTGCTCTGTCGTGTGCGTGTGCCCGGCGAAGGAGACGCTCGGCCGGTCGCCGAGGAGCCTCAAGAGGTCGGCCCTGTTGACCGTGCCGATTCCGGGATCGTCGGGGCCGAGGTAGCTCGTCAGCGGGATGTGCATCACCAGCACGATCAACCGTTCGGCCGGGGTGTTCGCCAAGAGCGCGGCGACGAAGGCGAGCTGGTCGGCGGAGATGAAGCCCCGGTACTTGCCCGCTTTGCCGGGTTTCGCCGGATCGGCGCCAAGGTAGTCCACGTTGTCGAGCATGATGAAGAGCGCGCCGGCGTATTCGTGCGCGTAATGGGCGGCGCCGAAGACGCGCTTGAACGTTTCCCGCGAGCGGCGGGCGTCGTGCGCCTCGTAGTTGAGGTCGTGGTTACCGCCGACGTTCCACCATGGCAGGCCGATCCGCCCTAGAATCGCGTTGTAGCGCCCGTAGAGCGACAGGTCGTCGAACATCAGGTCGCCGGCCGTGATCCCGAACGCCGCCCGCGCGCCGATCAGCCCGGCGACCACGTCGTCGCGCACGTATTCGAGTTCGGCGATCGACTCCGGCTGCGGGTCGGTCATGAGGATGACGTCGAAGCGCGACGGCTCGTCGACGCGGCGGAGCGCGAAATCGATCGCGGGCGGCAGCGGGCCGGTCGCGGCGAGGCCGGGGTAGCGCAGGTCGAGGTCGGCTGGCGTGCCGTCCGGCTCGTGCACGGTGGCGAACATCGGCAACCGGGTGCGGGGATCGACCGGCACCGCGTAGCCCGATGGCTTGACGACGAAGACCGATGAGCCCGGCGCCATCGGCAGGGCGTAGCGCCCCGCCGCGTCGGTGCGCACGACGTCGCGCCCGTTCGACACCAGTACCCCGGCGATCGGCGGACCGGCCGCCGCATCCGTTCCCGACACGTCCTCGCGCACCGTCCCGCGCGCCACGCCGCCCGACCCCGGCGCGGATGCCGGCTCCTTGGATCCCTGCGTTTGGGACACCTGCCCCTCGGCCAACTCGGATGCCGTCGCCGCGATGGCGAGCGCGGCGCCGGCCGCCACCACGGTGCGCCGCGAAGGCGTCATTCTAACTTGCGTCAATGATTCCACTCCCGACGTCCGACGCCGATCAAATCATGCCCGGGCGAACATCGCGTGACGAAAGGCGGCGGCGTCGATCACCGGGCGGCACCCTATCGCGTCCTGGCGAGTTGTGCCGGAGGGAACGATGATGGTGCCGCACACCACGAGGACCGCGATTTGACCGAGGGACGCGAGTACGAGTTGAAATTCGCCATCGACCCCGCCGATGTCCATCGGCTCCTGTCGAACCCGACGGTCCCGCCGCCGGAAGGCCGGAAAAGGCTGCGTTCGACCTATTTCGACACCGACGACGCCGTCCTGCGCCGCCACGGCGTCAGCCTCCGCGTCCGGCGGTCCGATAACACCCTCATCCACACGGTGAAGCGCACCGGATCCTCGATCGTCGACCGGGAAGAATGGGAACGCGAAGGCGGGGACGCGACGCCGGACCTCGACTGGTTGCGGACCACGCCGCTCAAGCGTTTGTTCGGCAAGCGCATGGCACGTGACTTGAAGCCCCGCTTCACCGTCGACGTCGAACGCTCGGTCTTCGCCCTGGCACGGGAGGACGCCACCATCGAGGGCGCGCTCGATCGGGGTACCATCGAGACGCCGGCCGGGACGCTGCCGATCAGCGAGTTCGAGCTCGAACTCAAGGGCGGCCATCCCGAGGCGGTCCTAGCCTTGGCGCGGGACCTCGCCAGGGACGTGCCGATGACCTTGAGCCTGGCGAGCAAGTCCGAGCGCGGCTATGGTCGAGCCGACCCGGCTTCGGGGCAACCCACCAAGGCGCTACCCCTCGAGTTGCGCAAGGACATGGTCCTGGCGGAGGCGTTCGAAGCGGTGATCCAGGCCTGCCTGCGGCTGCTCCTCGCCAACGTGGCCCTGGTCGGCACCGGGGAGGACGCGGACGCCGTGCACAAGGCCAGGATCGCCCTGCGCCGCCTGCGGGCCGCGCTCGAGTTGTTCGAGCCGGTGCTGCGCCGCCGCTGGCGCCGTACGATCCTCGCCGACGTGAAATGGATGTCGGGGGTGCTCGGCGAGGCGCGCGACACCGACGTGTTCCTGGAGCAGGTCGCCGCCGACGCCGAAATCGCCGCCGGGGGTGGTCGCGAGCTGGTCGGCGTCATGGACGACGCGCGACGGACGGCGCGACAAACCCTCGGGACGGCGCTCGCGTCATCGCGCTGGCGGCTGCTCCTTCTCGACTTGGTCGACGGCTCGCGACACGGCGTGCGTCGCCGTGCGCGGCCGCGATCCCTGCGGCCGTTCCTCGACGCGCGGCTCGCGGCGCGGCGGCGATCCCTCGCCGAGCGCGCCCGACACGTGGGGGCGCTGTCGCCGGAAGCGAGGCACGACGTCCGCAAGCGCGCCAAAATGCTCCGCTACGCCTGCGATTTCGCGGGCTTCGGGGCAGGTCTCGCCCCCCGTCGCAAGCCGTTCCGGCGGCTGGTGAGCGACCTGCAGGTCCTCCAGGAAACCCTCGGCGCGCTGCACGACCGCGAAGCCTTGAACGAGCGTCTGCGCGAGGGCGTCATCGATCGCGAAGGCGCGTCGGAAGCCATCGCGGCGGCGGAGCGCATCGTGGCCGGAGAGGATCGGTCGGGACACGCGATACGCGAGGCGCGACACGCGTCGCGCCGCATCCGCCACTCCAAAAGCTACGCGTGACTCCAAGAGCTACGCGTGACTCCAAGGGCTACACGGGACGAGGGGCCACGCGCGACCGAGGGCGATGTCACGGTGCCGTCGCGCCCGCCACGCTAGCATCTCCCGTCTTCGCCCAGCGGCCTCCAGCTCGACGCCCACGCGCGCGCTGCTTTCCTCCCGCTTCCTCCTGGCACCCGCCTTGTTCTCGAACGGCGTCCACGACACGGCCACCGCTGTCGCCACCGCCATCTACACGCGAGCCTTGACACCGGTGCGGGCGGTGGCCTGGTCGGCATCGTGCTCGCGAGTTCGGCGCGTAACCGGCACTTCGGCCAAGGCGTCGAACGGCACGCAATCATCGACGTGCTCCAAGGGCTGTCGTTCTCGCCGCTCCTCGATTTCGCCTTGTCGCTCGGCTTGTCCCGGACGGCCAAGTCCTGGCTACGCTCGGGCTCGGCACGATGGTCGGCTCGAGCGCTGGGCTACGGGGCAGCGTCATCGCCCAGATCGCGCTCGCCTGGGTGCTGACGCTGCCGGTCGCCGCCGGGCTTGTTCCTCCTATCGATTTGAGTGGGACACACGGCGGCGAGGCGCCCGGTCCGCGTGGAGGCCGCCGCGTTGCGATGCACGGCGCGCTCGGGTAAGCACGCCCACGTCGAAACGATGGCGGTGCGAGCATGGTCAACCCGGTTTCCCTCACGACACCGGCCCTCGAACTCGCCCCGGACTTGGCCGCCGATCCTGCCATCGACTTGGCCGGCGCGCTGTCCCCGCGCATGCGCGGCATCGGTACGAGCCAGATCGGACTCGTCGCCGACCGTGGACGCGACGACCCCGACGTCGTGAAGCTGTGGATCGGGGAGGGCGACCTGCCGACGCCGCCCTTCATCGTCGAGGCGGCGCACCGGGCGATGCTGGCGGGGCACACGCGCTACACCACCTCGCTGGGCCTGCCCCGCCTGCGCGAGGCGCTCGGCGCCTATCACGCCCGGCACTGGCACGTGGACGTGCCACCCGACAGGTTCGCCGTCACGTCCGGCGGCATGAACGCGGTCATGCAGGCGATGCAGGCGTTGCTCGAACCCGGCGACGAGGTGGTCATCCCGTCCCCTGCCTGGCCGAACCTGGGCGCGGCGGTGCGCGTCACCGGCGGGGTGCCCGTGCCCTTACCCTACCGCCTGCTGCCGGACGGGCGTTTCGCCCTGCCGCTCGCCGACATCGAGGCGGCGATCACCCCGCGCACCCGCGTGCTGGTGGTGAACTCGCCGTCCAACCCGACCGGCTGGATCATGCCATTGGCGGAGATGGCGGCGCTGCGCGACTTGGCGCGCGCGCGGGGGCTGTGGATCCTGTCGGACGAGGTTTACGCCCATTTCACCTACGGCGAGGTCGTCACCTGCGGCAACGTCGTCGCGCCGTCCTTCCTACAGGTGTGCACGCCGCACGACCGCCTCATCGTGACGAACACCTTCTCCAAGAATTGGGCGATGACCGGCTGGCGTGCCGGATGGTTGATCCACCCGCGTGGCCTATCCGCCACCTTCGCCGCGCTCGGCCAGTACAACACGACCTCGATCCCCACCTTCGTCCAGCACGCCGCCATCGCGGCGCTGGAAGGGGGCGACGACTTCATCCGCTCCATGGTGGACCGCTGCGCGGAGAGCCGCGCGATCCTGGTGGAGGGCCTGGGGCGCCTGCCCGGCGTCACCGTCGTGCCGCCCGATGGGGCCTTCTACCTCATGGCCCATGTGGCGGGGGGCGAGCCCAGCCTCGACTTGGCGTTCCGGCTGCTGCGGGAGGCGAAGGTCGGCGTCGCGCCGGGCACCGCCTTCGGGCCGGAGGGCGAGGGTTTCATCCGCCTCTGCTTCGCCATCAGCCCGGCGCTGGCCCGCGAGGCGGTGGACCGCCTGTCGGCCGTGCTGGGACACCGACGCCCGATGGCCCTGGCCAAGTGACTGTGGCAGCGACTGGGATGCCGGAACGCTTATCCCTGGACGACTTCCTGAGCCTGCGGTCATCCAACCGGAAGGTCGCGCGGCTCACGCACGACATCCCGCTACCGGTCGCGAGCGGCCTGGAGATCGGGGCTGCCGGCAACCCGCTCCCCCTGCCGGAGGGTTTTGCGGTCGAGTACGTCGCCCACGAGCGCGGCGCCTCGACGCAATTGCCGGGTGACGTCGCCGTCGACCACGTCTGGGCGGGGGCTGGGTCGCTGGCGGATCGGTGCGGCCGAAGGGACCATTACGACTTCGCCGTCGCCGCGCAGGTCGCGCAATACGTTCCGAATCTGCTCGGCTGGTTCAAGGGCCTCTTCGACGTGTTGCGGGTGGGTGGGGTCTTGAACATCTCGCTGCCCGACAAGCGGTTCATGTTCGACGTCAAGCGCCACACCAGCACCATCGGCGAGGCCGTGGAAGCCTACTACCAGGACCTCGCCCGCCCGAGCCTGCGCCAGCTCTTCGACCACACGTTCTTCGCCGCCGACGCCGACCCCGCCCGGATATGGTCGGAGCCGGGGGTCGCGGCGAAGGTCGGACCCCTGAGCGGCGAGCACGCGCTCACGCTGGCCCACGAGCAGTGCCGCGAGGTGCTGGCGAGCGATCGCTACATCACGTGCCACTGCTGGGTCTTCACGCCGCTGACGTTCCTCGACCTCGTCGAGGCCGCCTCGCGGCTCGGCCTCTTCCCGTTCGTCATGAACCAGCTTTCCGTGACGGAGCCGGGCAGCTTCGAGTTCTTCGCGTCCTTCCGTCGGGACGCGGAGGCGCGGGCGGACGTCCTGCTCGGCACGCAATTGTCCGCGATCGGCCACCTGCGCGGCATCGTCGAACGTCACGCCCACCGCGCGAAACTCCTCGGCGAGGCTGGCTGACGTTCGAGCGGCGCGTCGGCATCAAGGGCGGTCCCCTGCCGCGACGGGCGCGCGATCCGGTGGCGGCGGCTCATGCCGCGGCCACCAAGTGTTCAGTCCCGACGTCAGGTGGCGTGGATCGAGGCTGGACCTCTTCAAGTCCCTTGCCCCCGCCTCGCCGATGGCCTCGCGAGGCGCGAGACCCTGCAGGGTCTTCAAGCCGGCGCGGCGTCGCCGCCACGAAGGCGGCGGGGTCCAACCGCGTCGTCGAAGCTGGGGACCGGGAAGCTCGGGATCGCGAAGCTTGAGCTCGAACGTCTAGCCGACGCCGAGGCCCCTGAAGGTCCGCGAGATCCACGAACCCTTGTCCTCGTTCGGCTTCAGACCGCCGCCCTGCAGCAGGTTGTAGGCCTGCTTGTACCAAGCCGATTCCGGATAGTTGTGGCCGAGCACGGCGGCGGCGGTCTGCGCCTCCTGCGGAAGGCCCATGGCGAGGTAAGCTTCCGTCAGGCGCTCCAGCGCCTCCTCGGCCTGCGGGGTCGTTTGGTACTTGGCGAGCACGGTGCGGAACCTGTTGATCGCCGCCGTGTACTCGCTGCGGCTGAGGTAATAGCGGCCGACGTTCATCTCCTTGCCGGCCAGCTGGTCCTTGCACACCGCCACCTTGTAGCGGGCGTCGGCGGCGTACTCGGACGTCGGATACTTCGTGACGATGGTCTGGAACACCTCGATCGCCTTCTCGGCGCGGTCGAGGTCGTGGTTCACGTCCGGGATCTGGTTGTAGTAGGACATGCCTTCGAGGTAGCTGACGTAAGGCGACTCGGCCGAGTTCGGGAACAGTCCGAGGTAGCGCTTGGCCGTGCCGATCGCATCGTCGTATTTCTTGTCCTGGTATTGACTGAACGTCGTCAGGATCAAGCCTTTCCGCTGGTAGGCGGAATACGGATAAGCCTTCTCCAATTTGCTAAAGTTCTTGGTGGACGCGTCGAAGTCGCGCTTCTCGAGGTTCTCGACACCCCTCTCGTACAGCTTGTCCGGCGGCGGGTCCTTCAGGACCTTGGTCTCGTACTTATCGTCCGAGAACCAGTTCTCGGGATTGATCTTGTCGAGGAAGTCGGCATGGGCGACGGCTGGTGCCAGCAGGGCGCCGACGACGACCAACAGGCCGAGCCGCGAGCGCGGCGACGCCGCTCGGACCGGGGCATGGAACACGATGCTGGACGGGGCGGGCCGGGACACGAGGGTCATGAGGGTTCCCATGAAGGCCCGAACCGGGCCGCGAGAGTTCGCTTTTCACCGCACGGGGTTTGCCGCCTCGTACCTGCCAAGTCGTCGAAGCTTCGCGCGGCGACAATGTGGCGGCGGCGACCGTTTCGCCGAGAAAACCGTCAAGAAACCCGTGCGTGAGGCGCGCGCGCCACGCACGGGTCAGCGTCGTCAGGCCGTCCCGGACAGGGTCAGCTCGTCTGGCGGCGCAGGAACGCCGGGATCTCGAGCTGGTCGTCCTCCGATGGGCGGCTCGGCGCTATCCGGCCGTGGTTATCGAGCGGCTGCTGCCCGGGCCGCTGCTGCGGCGCCGTCGGCCGCTTGGCGTAATCCGCGTGGGCCGGGGCAGGCGCGGCGGGGCGCTGATAATGCTGGGGCTGGTAGCCGAGCTGCGGGGTGGGGGGGCGGTGATCGGCGACCGGCGCGGCCCCGGTCTCGTCGCGGCTCATGCCGAAGGCGGCGAGGCGCTCGAGCAGGGTGCGGCGCTTGATATCTGCCTGGTCGCCCGACGTGTACTGCTGGCGGATCTGGTTCTGCACCGGCACCGGCAGGTCCTCGATCTGCGGCATGCGCTGCTGGCGGACCATCGGCGTCTCGGGTGCCGGCGGGATGTAGGGACCTGCCTCGTAGCGACCCTCCTGCTCGCGCGCCATGGGACGCTGCTGCTCGACGTAGGTGGGGGCTGGCTGCGGCATCACCTGTTGCAGCTGCACGCCGGAAGCGACCGGCGCGTAATGCTGGGACGCGGGGGCCTGCTGATGGGGGGCGGGCTGGTGCTGCGGCTGGTGGCCCTGGTGCGGCTGGTGCTGGGCCGGCTCCTGGTAGGAGGTGGCGATCTGCGGCGGGGCGGGCTGCGCCTCGACGCGGCGGTTCTCGGATTGGGCGCGCAGGCGGGCGGCGGCGTCGGCGATGCGGGCCTCGGCGGCGAGGAGCTCGCGCTGGTCGGCGACCTTGTCGATGCCGGTGGCGACGACCGACACGCGCACGATGCCGTCCAGGCTCTCGTCGAAGGTGGCGCCCAGGATGATGTTGGCGTCCTCGTCGACCTCCTGGCGGATGCGGCTGGCGGCTTCGTCGACCTCGTAGAGGGTCAGGTCGTTGCCGCCCGTGATGGAGATGAGCAGGCCCTTGGCGCCCTTCATCGACACCTCATCGAGGAGCGGGTTGGCGATGGCCGCCTCGGCGGCGAGGATCGCGCGCTTGTCGCCCGACGCCTCGCCCGTGCCCATCATCGCCTTGCCCATCTCGCGCATGATCGCGCGGACGTCGGCGAAGTCGAGGTTGATGAGGCCTTCCTTCACCATCAGGTCGGTGATGCAGGCGACGCCGGAGTAGAGCACCTGGTCGGCCATGGAGAAGGCGTCGGCGAAGGTCGTCTTCTCGTTGGCGATGCGGAACAGGTTCTGGTTGGGGATGGTGATGAGGGTGTCGACCGCCTTGTGCAGCTCGGTGATCCCGCCGTCCGCCACGCGCATGCGGCGCTGACCCTCGAACTGGAACGGCTTGGTCACGACGCCCACGGTGAGGATGCCCATGTCGCGGGCGATGCGGGCGATCACCGGGGCGGCGCCGGTGCCGGTGCCGCCGCCCATGCCGGCGGTGACGAACACCATGTGCGCGCCGGCGAGGTGGTCGCGGATCTCTTCCAGCGCCTCCTCG
The DNA here is from genome assembly GCA_964235705.1 of uncultured Beijerinckiaceae bacterium. Lineage (GTDB taxonomy): Bacteria > Pseudomonadota > Alphaproteobacteria > Rhizobiales > Beijerinckiaceae > RH-AL1. The sequence continues at coordinate 58,685 of CAXSDP010000008.1, forward strand.
GCGGCGGCGCGGCCGACCTCGGGCTGCGAGCCGGCGCCGAGGCCTTCCGTCACCTGCAGGCCCATCTGGATGATGCGCTCGGCCTTGGACGCGGTGAGCGCCTGCGCGTCGGTGTTGGCGACGATGAAGTCGACGCCGACCAGGCCCGACACGATCATGTTGTTGACCGCGTTGCCACCGGCGCCGCCGACGCCGCACACCATGATGCGGGGCTTCAGCTCGCGCAGCTCCGGGGCTTTCAGATTGATGGTCATCGCGTGGCCTCTTGCCTGTTGGGGGCGTGTCAACGCCGGATTTACGTCGCGTAATTTGCGTGAGGCTGGATTGGCGCGGATGCCAAGGCCTCGCGGATTCCTAGAAGCTGTCCTTCAGCCAGCGACCGACGCGGCTGATGTAGTTGTCGTTGGTCGGCTCCCGGAGGTTTTTGGAACCGATCGGGCGGAAGTGCTCGATGCCGCTGACCTGCGGGTACACCAGCAGGCCGACCGCCGCCGAGAAGGCCGGGCCCTTGGCGGACTCGGGCAAACCTTGGATGCCGAGCGGACGGCCGATCCTGACTTGCCCGGACACGATGCGCCGCGCCGCCTCCGGCAGCCCCGCGAGCTGGCTGGCGCCGCCGGTCAGCACGATGCGGCGCCCGGAATGGGCGGGCAGGCCGGCCGCCTTCAGGCGGTCGCGCACCAGCTCCAGGATCTCCTCGACGCGGGGCTTGATGATGCGGGTCAGCTGCGATTTAGGCACGTGGGCGGCATGGTCGCCGTCGTCGCCCACGGGGGTCAGCGTGATCGTCTCGCGCTCGTCGGAGGCCGACGTGAGGCAGGAGCCGTGCAGGGTCTTCAGCCGCTCGGCGTCGGTGAGCGGGATGTTGAGGCCGCGCGCCAAGTCCATGGTGACGTGACGGCCGCCGACCGCGAAGGCATCGACGTGGGTGAGATTGCCACCGGAGAAGATGCCGACCGACGTCGTGCCCCCGCCGATGTCGATGAGCGCGGTGCCGAGCTCCGCCTCGTCGTCGACCAGCGCCGACAGTCCCGACGCGTAGGGCGTGGCCACGACCGCCTCCACGCTCAGGTGGCAGCGCTCGATCGCCAGCATCAGGTTGCGCGCGGCCACCGCGTCCGTGCTCACGACGTGCATGGCGGCACCGAGCTCGTCGCCGATCAGCCCGCGCGGGTCGCGAATCTCGCCGCCGGTGCCAAGCGAGAAGCCGGTGGGCAGCGAGTGCAGCGCGCTGCGCCCCGGCGCGACGCTGGCGTGGCAGGCCTCGAGCACGCGATGGACCTCGCTGTCGGAAACGGCGTGGCCGCCGACCGCGATCTTGGCGTCGAAGAACTGCGAGGTGAGCCGGCCGCCGGTGATGTTGACGATGACGCTCTGGACCTGGACGCCGGCCATGCGCTCGGCCGCGTCGACGGCGAGGCGGATCGCGCCCTCCGCCGCCTCCATGTCGATCACCGTGCCGCTCTTGATGCCGCGCGAGCGCTGGTGCCCGATGCCCAGGATGCGGCAGCGGTGGGTGCGCCCGCGCAGCATCTCGGAAGGCTCGATCGGTTGGAGGCGGGCGACGAGGCACACGATCTTCGAGGTGCCGATGTCGAGCACGGAGAGCAGGGCGTTGCGACGGGCCGAAAGGGGACGCATGCGCGGGGGCATGGTGGCCGAGCTCATGTGGTGGCGCCTTTCTTCTTCGACTTCTTCGCGAGGAGGTCCGCGTGCGCGGCGGCGGCGTCGGGGGTCAGCCTCGCGACCACGCGTCCGGGGATGCGCAGGTCGAGGGACAGGATGTCCTTCTCCAGGACGCGCCCCTCGTGCTCCAGCGCCCCGAGCCGGGCGATGGCCTCGGCCGGATCCCGCTCCGGCAGGGCGATCTCGAGCCCGCCGACCGTCTTCAGGGTCCAACGCCGCCCGGCGACGTAGAGCCCGGCGCGGATGCGCTCGCGCAGGTCGCCGCTGGCTTCCAGGATGGTGAGGTACTCCGCCAAGTGGGCGTTGGCGTCGGCGCCCACGACCAGGGGCAATCGCTCGAAACGGGGGTCGCGCATGTCGTCGATCGGCGTCCCGTCGGCCGCCACGATGGCCACGGCCCCGTCCTTCTGCCAGAGGGCCGCCGGTTGGCGCTCCTCGACCTCGACCAGCAGGCGGTTCGGGTAGAGTTTGGAGACGCTCGCCTCCTTGATGAGAGGCACCGCCTTGAGGCGCGCCCGCACGTCGGCGACGTTGAGGAAGAGGAGCGAGTTGCGCGGCCCGACGCCGGCGAGCTTGAGGATCTCGCCCTCGCCCAGCTCGCGGGCGCCGGTGATGGTGACCGCCTTGATGGGGAAGCCCAGCGTCTTGGCGAGGATGTCGGGCAGCGTGCCCTGGGCGGCGCAGAAGGCGTCGTACTCGCCGCCGCGCACGGCGCCATAGCCGCCGACCGCCGCGAACAGGCCGACGACCAGCGCCGTCCCGAACAGGCGGGAGGCGACGAGGCGCTCCAGGCCGTGACCGATCGCGTGGCGGTGGCGGTGGCGCGGCAGCTGCGGCGCGGTCTGGGGCAGCGTCGGGAAGGCGAAGGGATCGATGCCGCCGGCGATGGCCAGCCGGCCGCCGCCGGCGTGCGGGCCGGCGAGGGCGGCCGTCCAACCGCTCAACGATCGCAGGAGGCGTCCTCCACCATCCATCGAACAAGCTCACCGAATGTTAGGCCGACGTGTGCGGCCAGTTCGGGCACCAAAGAGGTCTCGGTCATGCCGGGCTGCGTGTTGACCTCCATCACGATGAGTTCGCCCGTGCCTCCGGGGCGATCGTCGTAACGGAAGTCCGCACGGCTGACGCCGCGACACCCGAGGGCTCGGTGCGCCCTCAGGGCCAACTCTTGAACGAATTGGTAAATATTTCCTTTAAGATTTGCTGGAAGGACGTGGATCGAGCCGCCCTTGGCGTATTTCGCGTGATAGTCGTACCAGCCGCCGTCGGCCGCCCGGATGTCGATCACGTCGAGGGCTTTATCCCCGATCACGCCGCAGGTTAGCTCGCGCCCGGCGACGAAGCGCTCAACGAGCATCATGTCACCGTGCCGCCAGTCGTCGCGGGTCAGCTCCTGCGGCGGATGCTCGTGGTCCGCGTTAACGAACAGCACGCCGACCGAGGAGCCCTCGCTCACCGGCTTGATGACGTAGGGGGGCGTCATCGGGTGGCCCTTGGCGATGTCGGACCGGTGCATCGTGAGGCCGTCCGCCACGGGGATGCCGGCCGCTTTCATCACGTCCTTGGCGCGGTCCTTCTGCATGGCGAGCGCCGAGGACAGCACGCCCGAGTGGGTGTAGGGGATGCGCAGCATCTCCAGGATGCCCTGAACGATGCCGTCCTCGCCGAAGCGGCCGTGCAGCGCGTTGAAGACGACGTCGGGGCGCAGCGCCGCCAGCCGCTCGCCGATCGCGCGATCGACGTCGACGCGGGTGACTTGATAGCCCTCGCGCTCCAGTGCGGCGGCGCAGGCCTCGCCCGAGCTCAGCGACACTTCGCGCTCGGCCGACAGGCCGCCGAGCAGGACCGCGACATGCTTCGTCATGGTGTTCCCCGTCTTTCAAAGCCGCGACTTACATCCTCCCCCGTGAAGCGGGGGAGGGGGACCACGCGAAGCGTGGTGGAGGGGGCATACCGTGGTAAAATGAGTGTATGCGCGCCCCCGCCGAAACCTTCGCCCGCGCCCGCCGCCTCCGTCGCGAGATGACCTTGCCCGAGGTCCTGCTCTGGCGCGACCTGCGAAGGGCCGGCGTGGAGGGTGTCCGATTCCGACGACAGCACCCGATCGGTCCCTACGTCCTCGATTTCTATGCAGCCGCGGCGAGGCTCGCCGTGGAAGTCGACGGAGCGGCGCACGACTTGGCGGGCAGGGTCGCTCGCGACGGCGTTCGGGACGCTTGGCTGCGGGAACAGGGCATAAGTGTGCTGCGCTTCAACGCCGGTGACGTGCTGGACGCGACGCGACGTGAGGACGTCCTGTGGACGATCGCGGCGGCGCTCATAGGCTCTAATGGTTGAAACAGGTTGGTGCCGAGTAGGCGGGTCCATGCCAATGGTCTGCTCGGCGGCGGCCCCCTCCACCATGCTTCGCATGGTCCCCCTCCCCCGCGTCGCGGGGGAGGATTTGCGAGGCATCGCCGTCACGCCGGCTTCCCCACACGCGCGATCTCCCATTCGAGGCTGACGCCGCTGGCGTCGAGCACCCGCGCGCGGACGATCTCGCCCAGCGTTTCCAGCTCCGAGCCTGTCGCCGCGCCGCGATTGATCAGGAAGTTGGTGTGGAGGTCGGACACCTGCGCGTCGCCGTGGACGAGCCCGCGGCAGCCGGCGCGATCGACCAGTTCCCAGGCCTTGGCGCCGGGCGGGTTCTTGAAGGTCGAGCCGCCGGTGCGGGCGTTGACCGGCTGCGTCGCCGCCCGCGCCGCCGTGATCGCCGCCATGGCGGCGCGGATCGCCTCCTGGTCGCCGGCTTGGCCAGCGAAGCGCGCCTGCGTGAAGATGATGTCGGGCGCGACCCCGCAGTGCCGGTAGCTGAAGCGGAGCTCCGCGCGGGAAAAATCGCGGATGGCGCCTGAGCGATCGACGCCGCGCGCCGACACCAGGGCGTCGGCCGTTTCGCGCCCGTAGGCGCCGCCGTTCATGCGGATCGCGCCGCCGACGCAGCCCGGGATCCCGCGTAGGAAGGCGAGGCCGGCGATCCCGGCTCCCGCCGCCGCCGAGGCGAGCTTGACGTCCGGCGTCGCGGCGCCGGCGACGATCTCCGTGCCGGCGACCGCCACCGCCGCGAAAGGCTTGCCGAGCCGGATCACGACTCCGTCGATCCCGCCGTCGCGCACCAGGAGGTTGGAGCCGAGGCCGACCACCGTGATCGGCAAGCGTGCGGGGCAGCCGCGCAGGAAGGCGGCGAGGTCGGCCTCGTCGGCGGGGGCGTAGAGCACCTCCGCCGGACCGCCAGTCCTGAACCAGGTAAGCGGGGCAAGCGGCGCGTAGGCGTCCAGCGATCCGCGCAGGGTCGGCATGGCGGCCGCCAATTCGGCGGCGAGGCTCGTGCCGACGATCGCGCCGCCCGTCACGCGGCCATGCCCGCCGCGAGCTGACCCGGCAGCGCGTAGGCCCATTGCGTGATGTTGCCGGCGCCCAGGAACACGACGTAGTCGCCGGGCCCGGCGATCTGGCGCACGATGCCCGGCAGCTCGCTGGGATGGGCGAGCGCGATCGGCTGGCGGTGGCCGTGCGCCGTGATCGCCTGCACCAGGCTGTCGCGATTGACGTCGGCGATCGGCGCCTCGCCGGCGGGGTAGACGTCGGCGACGATCACGCAGTCGGCGTCGTTGAAGCAGGTCGCGAAATCGTTGAAGAGGGACTGGAGCCGGCTGTAACGGTGCGGCTGCACCACGGCGATGACTTGGCCCTTGGTGGAGGCCCGCGCGGCGCGCAGCACCGCCGCGATCTCGACCGGGTGGTGGCCGTAGTCGTCGAAGATCGTCACCCCGTTCCACTGGCCGGTCATCGTGAAGCGGCGCTTGACGCCGCCGAAGTTGCCGAGTCCGGCGCGGATCGACTCCGCGCTCATGCCCAACTCGTAGGCGACGGCGAGCGCGGCTGTCGCGTTGAGGGCGTTGTGCAGGCCCGGCATCGGCATCACCAGGTCGTCGAGCCGCGTCACCCCTTGCGTCTTGCGGTCGCGGATCACCACGGAGAAGCGCGACACGCCGCCGGTGAGGTCGATGTCGACCAGCCGCACGTCGGCCTGCGGGGTTTCGCCGTAGGTGATGACGCGGCGGTCCTCGATCTTGCCGACCAGTTCCTGCACGGTCGGGTGGTCGAGGCACATCACCGCGAAGCCGTAGAAGGGGATGTTCTCGACGAAGGTGCGGAAGGCCGCCTTGATCGCGTCGAAGGTGCCGAAATGGTCGAGGTGCTCGGGGTCGATGTTGGTGACCACCGTCACGTCGGCCGGCAGCTTGAGGAAGGTGCCGTCGGACTCGTCGGCCTCCACCACCATCCAGTCGCCGCCCCCCAACCGGGCGTTGGTGCCGTACGCGTTGATGATGCCGCCGTTGATGACGGTGGGGTCGAAGCGCCCGGCGTCGAGCAGGGTGGCGACGAGCGAGGTGGTGGTGGTCTTGCCGTGGGTGCCGGCGATCGCCACGCAGTGCTTGAGGCGCATCAACTCGGCCAGCATCTCCGCCCGGCGCACCACCGGCAGGCGGGCGGAGCGCGCCGCCATCAGCTCGGGGTTGTCGCGGCGGATCGCGGTCGACACCACCACCACCTCGGCGTTGCCCAAGTTGGCGGCGTCGTGCCCGATCCGCACGCTCGCGCCGCGCTCGCGCAACCGCGCGACGTTGGCGTTCTCCGCCGCGTCCGACCCCTGCACCTTGTAACCGAGGTTCAGCAGCACCTCGGCGATGCCGGACATGCCGATGCCGCCGATGCCGACGAAATGGATCGGTCCTAACTGGGTCGGCAGCCTCATCCTTGTTTCTCCGGCAACATAAGGGTTTGCACGAGGTCGGCGAGGCGCTCGGCCGCGTCCGTGATGCTGGCGGCGCGTGCCGCCCTGGCGCGGACCGCCAGCCCCTCGTGGTCGGAGAGGGCGCGGTGGATCGCGTCCGCCAGCCAATCCGCCGTGAACTCGGCTTGGCGCACCACGCTCGCCGCGCCGGAGCGCTCCAGCAGCAGGGCGTTGGCCGCCTGGTCCTGGTCGAGCGCGTGGGGGAACGGCACGAGGATCGACGGGCGGCCGATCACCGCCAGCTCCGACACGGTGGAGGCGCCGGCGCGCGCGACCACGAGGTGGGCCTGGGCGATGCGGACCGGCAGGTCGGCGAAGAAGGGTCGCACCTCCGCCACGAGGCCCATGGCGTCGTAAGCCTCGCGCACCCTCGCCTCGTCCTCGCCGCGCGCCTGCTGGACGATCACGAGGCGCGCCCGCTCCGCCGGGGTGAGGCGCGCCACCGCCGCCGGCACGACGTCCGACATCACGCGCGCGCCCTGCGAGCCGCCGGTCACCAGGAGGCGCAGCACGCCGGCCTCAAAAGCGGGGAAGGGCAGCGCCGCCGCCGCCAGCACGCTCGGGCGAACGGGGTTGCCGGTCAGCCGCGCCTTGGCGGCGAGCGCCGTGTCTGCGATGACGAGGTTGTCGAAGCCCTTGGCGATCAGCTTCACGCGCCGCGCCAGGAACCTGTTGGCGCGCCCCATCACCGCGTTCTGCTCGTGGAGGATCGTCGGCACCTTCAGCTGCGAGGCGGCGAGCATCGGCGGCACCGTCGGGTAGCCGCCGAAGCCGACCACCACGCGCGGCCTGACCCGCTTGACGATGCGCCGTGCGGCGCGCGTGCCGCGCAGGAGCATCACGATCGCGCGGGCGCGGGCGAGCGGGCCGCCGCCGGTCGGCGTGGCGGAAGCGACGTGGTGGACGGTGCGGGCGGGGAAGTCGCCGCCGTAACGCAGCGCGCGCTCGTCGGTGACGAGCTCCACCGGCACGCCGCGCGCCACGAGCGCTTCGGCGAGCGCCTGCGCCGGGAAAAGGTGGCCGCCGGTGCCCCCGGCGGCGACCAGCACGGGACGGGCGGCGAACGCGGTGGCGCTCATGCCGGCTGTTCCAACGCCAGCCGTTCCGCACCGGCCTGGCTCCGCTCGGGCACGGCGCGGTCGAACAGGATCTCGGAGCGCGGCCGGCGACGGGTCACGGCGAGGAGGAAGCCCATGCCGAGCGCTACGGAGACCAGCGACGAGCCGCCGTAGGAGATGAAGGGGAGCGTCATGCCCTTGGCCGGCATGAGGTGGAGGTTGACGGACATGTTGATCGCCGCCTGGATGCCGAAAAGCATGACGAGGCCGGCGGCGGCGAAGGCGCAGAACGGGTCCTCGCTGCGCGCCGCCTTGAGCAGGCCGCGCACCACGACCAAGCCGAACAGGCCGCACAGCGCGATGCAGGACAGGAGGCCGAACTCCTCGCCGGTGACGGCGAAGATGAAGTCGGTGTGGGCGTCGGGCAGGATGCGCTTCACCGTGCCCTCGCCCGGGCCCTTGCCGAACCAGTGCCCCGCCTTGATCGTTTCCAGCGCGGTGTCGACCTGGAACGTGTCGGAGACGCCGTTGCCGCTGGAAGGGTCCATGAATTTGAGGATGCGGGCGCGCACGTGCGGCACGAACCTGTAGGCCGCCAGCACGCTGACGACGCCGGTGCCGCCCAGTCCCACCATCCAGAACCAGTGCAGCCCGGCCATGAAGAACAGCGCCATCCAAACCAGCGTCACGAGCATGGTCTGCCCGAAGTCGGGCTGCATCATGAGGGGCACGATGGTGGCGGGCAGCAGCAGGATGGCGAGCGTGGTGCCGGGCACGTCGCGGCGCTTGCCACCCTCGGAGAAGGCCCAGGCGACGAGGATCACGAAGGCGGGCTTCAGGAACTCGGACGGCTGGATGCCGAAGATCCAGCGGCGCGAGCCCTTGACCTCATGGCCGAACAGCAGGGCCACGACGATCAGGCCCATCGCGGCGACGAAGACCACCACAGCCATGCGGCGGACTTGGCGGGGGGTGAGGAACGACACGGCGATCAGCACCGCGACGGCCGGGATGAGCGCGATCGCCTGGCGATCGACGAAGTGGAAGGTCGGCAGGCCGATCCGCTCGGCCACCGGTGGGCTCGCCGCCATGGTCAGGATCATGCCGGCGACGATGATGGTGGCGAGCGCGGCCAGCAGCCAACGGTCGACCGTCCACCACCAGTTCGCCAGGGCCGTCCGATGCGCGCGCGAAACCATGAGGGCGAGATCCCTTGCCGCCGGGCTGGTCGCGAAGTGCTCGGTCCGGGCGTCCTCCCGCATCATGGGAGGAAACCGTTAACCATGCCTTTCACGCGGACGCGTTTAGCAGGCTTTCGACGGGAGCGCGAAATCGGCGGCGAACGCTCAAGCGTGCGGCCGCGCGTCGAACAAGGTCCCGACGAGGTCGCGGAAGCGGTCGCCGCGCACCTCGAAGTTGGGGAACTGGTCGTAGGAGGCGCAGGCCGGCGACAGCAGGACGACGGCCGCTTCACCGGTGCGTTCCGCCGTCGCGCGGGCATCGGCGTGGGCCCGCTCCGTCGCGATGCCCAGCGTGCCGCACGCCGTGAACGGCACCCCCGCTTCCGCGAGCGTGGCGGCGAAGGCGGGCGTCGCCTCGCCGATGAGGTAGGCGCGCGCGACGCGGCCGAACAGCGGCTTGAGCGGCGCGATCCCGCCCTCCTTGGCGAGACCGCCGATGATCCAATGCACGCGGGGGAAGGACAGCAGCGCTTTGGCGGCGGCGTCGGCGTTGGTCGCCTTGGAATCGTTGATGAAGAGGACGGGGCCGACTTGGCCCACCTGCTCCATGCGGTGGGCGAGGCCAGGGAAGGATCGCAGGGCCGCTTGCAGCCGCTCCCGGTCGTCGGCGAGCGCGCCTAGCGCCAGGACGGCGGCGGCGGCGTTCTGGGCGTTGTGCGCGCCGCGCAGGCTCGGGATGCCGGCGAGGTCGGCGACCGGCACCGCCGCGCCGGCGCGATGGCGCACCAGCACCGTGCCCTCCAGCGTGATGCCGTCGACGACCGGATGGCCGGCGACGGAGATCGCCTCGACGCGTCGCCCTGCGGCCGCGAGCCTGGCGGCGATCGCCGCGCTGTCGGGATCGTCGATCGAGACGACGCCCAGGTCCGCCCCGGCGACGAGCCGTGCCTTGATCCCGGCGTAGTTCGCCATTGTGCCGTGGCGGTCGAGGTGGTCGGGGGTGAGATTCATCAGGACGCCGACGGACGGTGCCAGCGAGGGCGCGAGGTCGATCTGGAACGACGAGCACTCGACGACGTGGACCCGCTCCGGCCCCGGTGGCGACAGCCGCAGGATCGGCGTCCCGATGTTGCCGCCCATCGCCACCTCCCGCCCGAAGGCACGGAACAGGTGCGCGACCAGCGCCGTCGTGGTCGACTTGCCGTTGGTGCCGGTGATCGCGACGAAGGGCGCGCCCGGCGCCAGCGCGGCCCGCTCACGGCAGAACAGCTCGATGTCGCCGATGATCGCGACGCCGGCCGCCCTCGCGCGCTCGGCGGTCCAGTGCGGCGCGGGATGGGTGAGGGGCACGCCCGGCGCGAGGACGAGCGCGTCGAAGGCGCCCCAGTCCGCTTCGCGCAGGTCGATCACGTGCACGCCGGCCGCCATCGCCGCCTCGCGCGAGGCGGCCTTGTCGTCCCAGGCGGCGACGCTCGCCCCACCGGCCCGCAGCGCGTGTGCCGCGTCGAGCCCCGACGCGCCGAGGCCGAACAGGGCGAGCCGCTCGCCGGCGAAGGCGGTCAAGGGAGTCATGGCCGCGCCCTCACCGCAGCTTGAGCGTCGACAGGCCGACTAGGGCGAGGACGAAGGCGATGATCCAGAAGCGGATCACCACCTGCGGCTCCGACCAGCCGAGTTGCTCGAAATGATGGTGGATCGGCGCCATCCTGAACACGCGCTTGCCCGTCATCTTGAAGGAGGCGACCTGGACGATCACCGACACGGCTTCCAGCACGAACAGGCCGCCGACGATCACCAGCACGATCTCGTGCTTGACCGCCACGGCGACGGTGCCGAGCAGGCCGCCCAGCGCCAGCGAGCCGGTGTCCCCCATGAAGATCTGCGCCGGCGGCGCGTTGAACCACAGGAACCCCATCCCCGCCCCCACCAGCGCCCCGCACACGACCGCGAGGTCGCCGGCGCCGATCACGAAGTTGACGCCGAGATACTTGGAGAAGATCGCGTTGCCGACGAGGTAGGCGATGATGCCGAAGGTGCTGGCGGCGATCATCACCGGCACGATGGCGAGGCCGTCGAGCCCGTCGGTGAGGTTCACGGCGTTGCCGGCCGCGACGATGACGAAGGCGCCGAACACGGGGAACAACCATCCGAGGTCGGCGACGTAGCCGTTCACGCCGGGCAGCGAGACGCCCGACGTGTGCACGGTGCCGTAATGGTACATCAGCACGCTGGCGACGAGGGCGATGGCCGCCTCGATCACCAGCCGCAGCCGCCCGGAGAAGCCGGCGTGGGATTGCCGCGTCACCTTGAGGTAGTCGTCGTAGAAGCCGATCAGCCCGAAGCCGACCATGACGAGCAGCACCACCCAGACGAAGTAGTTGGCGAGGTTCGCCCACAGCAGCGTGGACACGATGAGGCCGGCCAGGATCATCAGCCCGCCCATGGTCGGTGTGCCCCGTTTCGTCAGCAGGTGCGACGCCGGCCCGTCGGCGCGGATCGGCTGGCCCTTGCCCTGCTTCAAGCGCAGCGCCGAGATGACGCGCGGCCCGAAGAAGAACACGAAGAACAGCGCGGTGGCGACGGCGCCGCCGGTGCGGAACGTGATGTAGCGGAACACGTTGAGCGGCCCCGAATGGGGCGTCAGGTCCGCGAGCCAGGCGAGCATCGGGTATCCTTGTGCGTGGGCCTAGGCGGCGGGACCGGGGTGGGGCGCCGCGGCGCCCGGATCGACCGGGCTGGCCTTAGCGTGGTCGTGCCGCTCCTTCAAGGCGGCGACGATGCTCGCCATCCGGCTGCCGTTGGAACCCTTGACGACGACGACGTCGCCCGCGCGCACCGCCTCGAGCACGACAGGTCGCAGGTCGGCGGCGGCTTCCCTCCACTCCACCGCGACCCGTCCGTGGAGGGCGTCGGCGAGCGCGCGCATCATCGGCCCGGCCGCCATGACGAGGTGGAAGCCGGCCTCGACGACGTCATCGGCCAGCGCCGCGTGGAGCTCGGGCGACTGCGTGCCGAGCTCGCGCATGTCGCCCAGCACGGCGACGCGTCGTCCGCCCTCGCCCGGCGCGAGGATGCCTGTCAGCGCGAGCGCCGCGCGCATGGAGGCCGGGTTGGCATTGTAACTCTCATCGATCAGCGTGAAGGTACCGTCCGCCGTCTTCACCATGAGCCGTTCGCCACGTCCCTTCTGCGCCTGGAAGAAGGCCAGCGCGGTGGCGGCGATGGCCACGTCGGCGCCGAGCGCGTGGGCGGCGAGGAGCACCGCGAGCGTGTTCTCCGCCAAGTGGCGGCCGGGCGCGCCGAGCCGGAACGACACGTCCTGGCCGGCGATGGTGGCGCGGATCGTCGCGTGCGTGGGCGAGGCGATGTAGTCGAGCAGGCGCGCGTCGGCATCCGGGTGCGCCCCGAAGGTCGCGACGTGGCCGGCCGGCGAGCGCCGCGCGGCCGCGTCGAGGCGATCGTAATGCGGGTTGTCGCGGTTGATGATGGCGACCCCGCCCGGCTCCAGGCCGGTGAAGATCTCCGCCTTGGCGTCGGCGATCGCCTCGACGGAGGGGAAGAACTCGAGGTGGACCGGCGCCACGGTCGTGACGATCGCGACGTGCGGGCGGACCATGGCGGCGAGCGGCAGGATCTCGCCGGCGTGGTTCATGCCGATCTCGGCGATCGCGAAGGCGGTCGCCTTGGGCATGCGGGCCAGGGTGAGGGGCACGCCCCAGTGGTTGTTGTAGGAGGCCACCGACGCGTGGACCGCGCCGGCCGGCGTCAGGGCGAGGCGCAACGCCTCCTTGGTGGAGGTCTTGCCGACCGAGCCGGTGACCGCCACGACGCGCGCGGCGGTGCGGGCGCGGGCGGCCCGACCGAGGTCGGCCATGGCGACGAGCACGTCCCTGACGACGTAGAGCGGGCCGTGGCCGGCGCAAGCGTCGGCGTGCGCCTCGTCGACGACCGCCGCCGCCGCACCCGCCGCGAAGGCTTGGTTGAGATAGTCGTGCCCGTCGGAACGGTCGCCGGTGATCGCGAAGAACAGGTCGCCGGGTTCGAGCGTGCGCGTGTCGATGGACACGCCGCCTACCCCTCGCGGCGGCCGGCCGACGACGCGCGCCCGCAACGGCGCGACGAGGCCGAGGCCCGTCCACAGCGGATCGGTGACGGGGGTCATGGAAAAGGTTTCATGGGAAGGGTTTCATGGCGAGGACGTCATGCCGAATGGGTCCGCAGGGCGCGTCGCGCGCAATCGAGGTCGGAGAAGGGCAGCACCTTATCGCCGACGATCTGGCCCGTCTCGTGGCCCTTGCCGGCCACCACCAGCACGTCGCCGTCACGCAGCGCACCCACCGCGGCCTCGATGGCCGCCGCCCGATCGGCGATCTCGGTGACCTCGGCGCGACCGCCGGACGTCCCTTCGAGGATCGCCCGGCGGATCGCCGCCGGTTCCTCGGAGCGGGGGTTGTCGTCCGTGACGATCACGCGGTCGGCCCCGCGCGCCGCGATCGCGCCCATGATCGGCCGCTTGCCGCCGTCGCGGTCGCCGCCGCATCCGAAGACGACCACGAGGTGTCCGGTGACGAGCGGTCGCAGGGTCGCGAGCACGGTGTCGAGGGCGTCGGGCTTGTGGGCGTAGTCCACGAAGACGGGGGCCGTGCCGCGCGTGCCGACGAGTTCGAGGCGGCCGGGCGCCCCCTTCAACGTCGCGAGCGCGTCGAACACGCCGTCCGGCGGTGATCCGGTGGCGATGCACAGCGCGGCGGCGACGAGCGCGTTCGACACCTGGAACTCGCCGGCGAGCGGCAGGCGAGCGGTTCGCGTGCGTCCCGCATCGGTCAGGGTGAGCAGGGCGGCGAGGCCGTCGGCCCGCACGTCGAGGAGGCGCAGGTCGGCCCCACCCCGTCCGACCGTGACGATCGCGTGGCCCCGCGCCTTCGCCGCCGCGACGACCGTGTCGGCGACGTCGCTGTCGGCGTTGACGACCACCGGTCGGCCGGCCGGCAGCAGGTCGAACAGGCCCACCTTGGCGGCGAGGTAGTCGTCGAGCGTGCCATGGTAATCGAGGTGGTCGCGCGACAGGTTGGTGAAGCCGGCGGCGTCGAGGCGCACGCCATCGAGGCGGCGCTGCTCGATGCCGTGTGACGAGGCTTCCAGCGCGAGGTGGCTGACGCCCGCTCCGGCGAGCCTGTCGAGGCTCGCGTGCAGCGCGACCGGGTCCGGCGTCGTCAGGGATCCGTAGTCCTCGCCGGACGGCGACACGATCCCGAGCGTGCCGAGCGAGGCGGCCGGCCGCCCGAGCGTCGCCCAGATCTGGCGGCAGAAGGCGGCGACCGACGTCTTGCCGCTGGTGCCGGTGACGGCGACCACCGTCCCCGGCTGGCGGGGGTGGAAGGCCGCCGCCGCCAGCGCCAGGGCGCGGCGCACGTCGGCGACGAGGATGATCGCCACGCCGCGCATCGGCTCGCGCGGCTGGCGCGACGCGATCACGGCGACCGCGCCTTTCTCCAGCGCTTGGGCGATGAAGGCCGACCCGTCCGCCTTGCTCCCGGTGATCGCGAAGAACGCGAAGCCGGGCTCGACGCGCCGGCTGTCGGCGGTGAGGCCGACGACCTCGATCACGCCCAGTCCGGCCGGGCAGGCCACTTCGGGGAGGAGCGTCGCGAGCCGGGTCAGTGGATGCCTGCCTTCGTGAACTGCGGGATGTTGGCCTGCCCGTACCCCATCTTCGCCAGCAGGGGGAAGGGCATCGGCGGCAACTGGATCTGCGGCGGGATGCCGAGCAGCGGCGTCACGCGCTGGATGATCTTGCCGGTGACCTCGCCGGAGTTCCAGGCGGCGGTGTGGTAGCCGTAGGTGCCTTGCACCGCCTGCGGCTCGTCCATCAGCACCAGGAACAGGTAACGGGGCTTGTCGGCCGGCAGCAGGGCCATGAAGGTCGTGAACACCTTGTCGTGATTGTAGTGGCCGTGCTCGAGCTTGTCGGCCGTGCCGGTCTTGCCGCCGATGAAGTAGCCGGTGATGTTGGCGTTGCGCGCGGAGCCGACCTCCGCGTTGATGCGCATGAGGTAGCGGATGCTCTCGGACACTTCCGGGCGCACCACGCGCGGGGCGTCGCGGCGCGCGTCCTCTTCCGAGCGCTTGAGGAAAGTGGGCGGGATGAGTTGCCCGCCGTTGACGAGGCCGCCGACCGCCATCAGCGCCTGGAGGGGCGCCACGTTAAGGCCCTGGCCGAAGGCGATGGTGATGGTGTTGAGCTCGCTCCAGTGCTTGGGCACCAGCGGCTCCGCGCTTTCCGGCAGCTCGGTGCGCAGCCGGGTCAACTGCCCCATCTTGCGCAGGAACGCTTGATGGCCGGGCACGCCGACCATCATCGCCATGCGCGCCGTGCCGATGTTGGAGGAGTGGATGAAGACTTCCGGCACGGTGAGCATGCGGTGCTCGCCGTGGAAGTCGTGGATGGTGAAGCGGCCGTAGCGCAGCGACTCGCGGGCGTCGACTTGCGTGCGCAGGTTGACCTTGTTCAACTCCAGCGCCATCGCGATGGAGATCGCCTTGAAGGTGGAGCCCATCTCGTAGACGCCGACCGACAGTCGGTTGATCTTGTTGGGATCGAGCGCGTCGGCCGGCTGGTTCGGGTCGAAGTCCGGCAGGGACGCCATGGCGACGATCTCGCCGGTGTTGACGTCGAGGATCGCGGCGGCGCCGGCCTTGGCGTGGAATTTGTCGACGCCTTTGGCGAGCTCGTCGCGCACCGCGTAGGTCGCGCGCAGGTCGAGCGAGGTGGTGAGCGGCTTCAGGTCGGTCGCGGCGAGCCGGAAGCCCATGCCATTGAGGTCGGACAGTCCCTGGCTGTCGATGTACTTCTCCAGGCCCGAGATGCCCACGCCGTCGAGGTTGGCGAAGCCAAGCACGTGCGCCGCGATCGGGCCGTTGGGGTAGACCCTCTTGTTCTCGGGCAGGAACCCGACGCCGGGCAGGCCGAGGTGAAACACCTCCGCCTGCTCTTTGGCCGAGACCGCGCGCTTCACCCACACGAACCCCTTGCGCGAGCCGAGCTTGCGGCGCAGCTCGGCGGCGTTGACGTCGGGCAGGGCGGCGGTGAGCAGTTCCACCGCCTCGTCCTTGTCGATGAGCCGGCGCGGCTCGGCGAAGATGCTCATGACCTTGATGTCGGTCGCCAGGATCTCGCCGTTGCGGTCGAGGATGTCGGGCCGGGCGGCGGCGACTTGGTCGGAGGCGGCGTTGCGGATCGCTTCCGGGGCCTCGGGCGCCAGGCCGAACATCACGAGGCGGCCGATGATCACGGCGAAGACGAGCGTGAAGGCGAGCGCGACGAGCCGCGTGCGGTTCGCGGTCTTGTCGAGCCGCGTCTCGAACAAGGCCCTGACGAAGCGGGGCAGGGGGAAACGGCCGTGCGGGGGCGTGCCGACGCTGCCGCGATCGTCGGTGGCTCGGAAATCGCCCGGTGGCGGGAACGGCGCGTTCATCGCTTGCCCCACTTCATCGCTCGGCTTTCCTCATCGCTTGGTCTTCTTGGGTGAGGCGGACGGGGTCGCGCTGTTGCCGGCGACGTCGCTCGGCGTGTTGGTCGGCTCGCCCAGGCCCAGGCTCTCGAGTTCGCGGCCGATGGTGTCGACGGGCACCGCCTTGTCGGGCAGGGCGTCGACGTTGACGATCTGCGTCAAGGCGAGTGGCTGAAGGCCCGTCAGCTTGTCGGCCAGCTCCTGCACCCGCTCGGGCCGGGTCAGGTGCGCCCAGTCGGCGCGCAGCAAGCCGATCTGGTCCTGCTCCTTCTTGATCTCGCCGCGCAGGCCGGCCACCGTTTCGGCGTGGAGGATCGTTTTGTACTTGATCGAGTAGGCGTAGACCGCCGAGCCGACCAGCGCCGCGATGGCGATGAAATTCAGGATGCGGATCAACGCGGCTTTCCACTTCGTGGCTCGGCTTCGGGTAGGCGGGCGAGGCTCGCCAGCGCGGGGTCGACCGGCACGGGCGGATGGCCGGTGCGCGTGGCGAACCGCAGCTTCGCTGAGCGCGCGCGCGGGTTCGCGGCCGCCTCGGTCGCCGACGGGACGACCGGCTGACCCCGTGGAACCGTGAAGCTTGGCGGCGTCGCCGCCGGTTCGCCCGGCAGGCGCCGTCCCGCCGCCTCGCCCTTGCCGGATCGGCGGCCGAGGAACTGCTTGACGATGCGGTCTTCCAGCGAATGGAACGTGACGACGGCGAGCCGGCCGCCGGGCTTCAGCGCGCGCTCGGCGGCGGCGAGGCCGGCGACGAGTTCGCCCAGTTCGTCGTTCACCGCGATGCGCAGCGCCTGGAACGTGCGGGTCGCCGGATGGATCTCGGTCGGCTTGGCGGGGGCGACGCGGGCGATCATGGCGGCGAGTGGCCGCGTCGTCAGGAACGGCGCCTTCGCCCGGTCCATCACGATGGCCTTGGCGATGCGCCGGGACTGCCGCTCCTCGCCGTAATGGTAGAGGATGGCGGCCAGCGCTTCCTCGGGGGCCTCGTTGACGATGTCGGCGGCGCAACGGCCGGTCGCCCCCATTCGCATGTCCAGCGGACCGTCGGTCCGGAACGAGAAGCCGCGCTCCGCCCGGTCGATCTGCATCGAGGACACGCCGATGTCGAGCGCGACGCCGTCGAGCGGACCCAGCCCCAGACGGTCCGCGACGGCGGCGAGGTTGGCGAAACGATCCTCGACCAGGGTCAGGCGGCCGTCGGACCCGGTGACGAGCGCCGCGCCGTCGCTGATCGCGGTCGGGTCGCGGTCGAGGGCGAGCACGCGGGCGCCCGGCACGGCGAGGATCGCTCGGCTGTACCCGCCGGCACCGAAGGTGGCGTCGAGGTACGTGCCGGCGCCGACGGCGAGCGCCGCCACGACCTCCTCGCGGAGCACGGGAACGTGTCGGGCTGGTCCGCCAGCGGCGCCTTGACCCTCGGGGTCCCGGCCGCCGCCGCCCTTCATTCCCGTGCCCCAGGAGGGCGCGGCGTGGCCGCCGCGTCGCTGGTCGCCATCCGTTTCCGCGCGGCGCGCACCCGAAGCTTGGCCTCTTCGAGGTGCAGGCGAAAACGATCCGGCTCCCAGATCTGAAACTTGTGTCCCTGTCCCACGAAGGTCACCGCATCGGTGATCCCGGCGTGGGCCTTGATCACGTCGGACACGACCACGCGCCCCTCGCCATCGACCTTCAGGATCTCGCTCGTGCCCAGAAGGGCGGTCGAGAAAAGGTCCCGTTCCTCCGAGTGGGGCGGGTGCAGCGCCAGCAGTTCGTCGATTTCCCGCAGCAGCGCGTTGCCGCCGCAGTCCATCGCCTCCGCGTCGAGGGAGGGAACCACGTAGAGCCCCTCGAAGCCGTCCCTCGCCAGCACCGCCCGGAAAGGGGCCGGAATCGACACCCTCCCCTTGGTGTCCAGGCGATTGACATAGTGGGAAAGGAAACGATCCACGCGATACGCCCCCGGTCACCGGACGATCGAACCGTGCGCCCGCGCCGCTCGATGCGGACCGGGCTTGGTCGGACGACGCCGAAGACTGGTGATGATGGGTTAGCATGGGATTTCGTGGGACGCAATGTGATTGGCTGGGCGCGGGCAGGTCCCACACACAGGCCCATCAAGCCCGATCAAGGTTAACGAAGGCTTGCGCGGCACCGCGCCGGCGGGTCGTTCCGCCGTCGCGGTGCCGCCGCGTAAACCACGACGCGACAACGGCTTTGAAAGGGTTCGTCGCACGGCTCCGGCCAGGAGCCCGGGATGACGCGGGCACAAAAAAAGCCGGCTGCGCGACAGCCGGCTCGTTCATCGTCGATGGATGGGGTGGTTACGTCGGGTCCGTCGCATCCGTCTCGACGTGATCCGGATCATGCGACTTTTCCCGGGTCGCGGCGACGGGATCGCTCGCCGGGAAGGTGTCGGCCAGCCCGTTGTCGAGCGAGGAACCCTTGGTCTTCTCGCTTTCCGGCTCGGCGTCCTTGTTCTTGACCTTCTCGTCCATTTGAAACCTCCTTGACCAAGGAGACAACGAGCCTCGCGCCGCGCCGTTCCGCGAGCCATCCCTGAGCGGGCCGGCGCTCAGCCGGCTGAAACCCTCGCCGTCGGGAACGCCACCTCGACGAGCGTCCCCTGGTCGACCTTGCTGCGGATGGTGATGGCGGCGCCGTTGGCCTCGACGAGCGCCTTCGTGAGGGGCAGGCCGAGCCCGGTTCCCGACCCGTCGGCTCGACCGGCATCGGGCTGGCCGGTGGCGGGTTGGCCGAAGGGTTCGAGCGCGGCCTTGATGGCCGCCTCCGACATGCCCCGGCCGGTGTCGCGGATGCGGATCAGCACCTGTCCGCCCTCGGTGGAGGCCGTGGCGACGATCACCTGCCCGCCCGGCTCGTTGAACCGCACCGCGTTCGACAAGAGGTTCAGCACGATCTGGCGCAGCGAGCGCCCATCGGCCTTGACCGGTGGCAGCGTCGGCGCGAGCGACAGGCGCATGATGATGCGCGCTCGGCTCGCCTCCGCCTGCATCGTCGCCACGCAATCGTTGACGATGCGGTTCGCGTCGAGCGCGTCGGTCGCGAGGTCCATCTGACCGGCTTCTATCTTCGACAGGTCGAGGAGGTCGTCCACCAGCCCGATCACGTGCCGGCTGGCGGCATGGATCTCGCGTAGGTAGTCCTTGTAGCGCTTGTCGCCGAGCGGGCCGAAGCGCTCTTCGGCGACGGCGTCCGCCAGGCCAACGATCGTGTTGAGGGGCGCGCGCACCTCCTGGCTCACCCTCGACAGGAAGTCGGCCTTCGAGGCGCTGGCGCGTTCGGCGTCCTGCCGGGCGCCGTCGAGTTCGCGCTCCACCTTTTTCCAATGCGTCAGGTCGCGGAACAGGGCGCAAAACCGCGCCGCCTCCAGGTCGGTCGCCGGTCCGAGCCGCCCCAGCGTCATGAACACGGGTATGGTGCCCTGGTGCGCCTCCACGACGAACTCGCACCCGTCGTTGAGCAGGCTCTTGCGCGCGTTGGACCTCAGCTCCTCGAAGTAGCCCTGCGCCAGGGCTTGGTCGTGGGGGGCGAACAAAGCGGTGAAGGGGCGACCGGTCGCCGCGCCGCGCTCGCAGCCGAACAGGGCCTCGCCCGACCGGTTGAGCGACACCACGTAGCCGCGCGCGTCGATCACCGCCACGCCATCGGCGGAGGTTTCGAGGATCGCGCGCAACTCGCGCAACTCGTCCTCGTCACGGGAACGCGCCGCCTCGGCCTCGAAGCGCAGGGTCTCGTGGCGCGCGAGCATCTCCTCATGCCGGGCCTGCGTATCCTCGATGTGCGCTTGCGCCGTGGCGATCCGCGCGACATCAGGGTCGCCGACACCCTCGACGGCGTCGCGTGCCGCGTGGCTTCCCGGTGCGGCGACCTGCTGGAGCGTCAGCAGGGTCGCCGGCAACCCGTCCCACTCGATGCTCTGCATACGGGCGTTGGCCGCCACCACCGTGCCGTCGCGGGCACGCACGCCGATCGCCTCGCTGCCGGTCACGTTGCCGGGTAGGTCGCCGAACAGGTGGGCCATGCCGCCGGCCGCGTGCAGCGCGTCCTCGTCGGCGAAGCCGAGCATGTCGAGCAAGTGCCGGTTGACGAAGATCGGGATGTTGTCGCGGCTCACCAACAGGCCGCTCACCAGGCGATCGAGGATGGCCAGGCTGTTGCGCCCGACCCCTTCCGCGCGCATCCGGTCGGCCGGGGGCGCCTCGACCTCCACCGGAGCCGCCGCGGGCTCGCTCACCTCCTGGCTCGCGTCCTCGGGCCGAGTGGGCCCCCCGGGATCGATCGTCGCGACCGCCCGTGCCTCCGGCGACCCCACCGGCTCCGCCTTGGGGACGGACCCGTCCACCTTCACCACCCCGGTCGCCGCGCTATCGGCGTGCTCCACATGCGGCGGCGCGACGGCCTCGCTCGCGAGCGGCCCATCGGCGACGGCGACGTCCGGGACCGGCTCTTCGGGGATGGCTTCGGCCCGCGCCGCGTCCATGCCCGCTGAATCCAGCCCGGCATGGTCCCGCAGTTCGGCACCGAGCGCGACGAAGGCGAGCTGGTCCTCGGGCGACAGCGCCTTGCCGCCGGGAAAGGCGACGACGTTGCGGGTGGCGACCGTGTCGGCGCGTGTCGGGAACCGCGTCGGCGCGCAGGTCGTGAGCCGATCGAGGTGGATGACCCCGTAGCCACGATAGCCGCCAAAAACCTTGTCGCCGTCGAAGGTGGGGATCGCCCCCAGCCCGACGTCCACCGCCGCCGCCGCGTCGGCGATCGGCCACGCCACGGCGAGGCCGCTCCAGGTTTCGCGGCGTTCGAGGGCGGCGGCGAGGGCGCCGGACGGATCGAGCACGGGGGCGACCTCATCCAGGCGACGGCCGACGAGGTCGGCGTTGTCGGGTCCGACCACCGCCGCGAGCGGCGGCGTGAGAGCGACGCAGACGCCGTCGGCGTCGCTCTGCCAAAGGAAACGCGCCGTGCGGCTCGCCGGCCAGCGCGTGTGCAGCAGCGCTTGGATCGCCTGCACGCTCATCGCCGCTGGCCCCGGTACCGCAGGCTCGGGTTCGGCGTCGATCGCCCGACCCGTCCCCCGGATGTCCGGGTCGCGCGTGTCCGCGTCATCGGTATCGGGCTCCCGCCGCGCGGGCACCGGGACGCGCGTCGGTCCGGACCAGAGCCCGAGCGCCGCCGCGACGAGGACCGGCGCGCCGTCCGCGCCGGGAACGCGCCGGCACAGGACGGTGATGACCTCGCTGCCCGACCCGATGGCGAAGCGCAGCCGTTCCAGGCGCGGCGCCCCCGCCAGCGGAAGGGTGCGCACGAGTGTGTTGAGGCGTCCGGCCCCGCCGTCGCGACCGGCGAGGAGCCTGTCGGACAGCGCGGCATCGTCCGTCACGTCGAACAAGCGGAACAGGACCCGGCTCGCCAGCACCAGCCTCGGCTCGGCGCCGGCGACGGCGAACATCGCGGAGCGACCGTCGCGCAACGCCAAGGCTTCCGTGAAACGATCGAGGTCGGACCGCGTCAGGCCTGGCTCGAACCAAACGTCATCCATCCCAGCCGCGCCCTCGTACCGTCGCCACCGATTGCGAAACCCGCAAGCGCGGAAAACCTTAAAGATGGCTTAAAAGCTGGTGTCTTGAGCGTCCATCGCCGTCGCGCCGATTCCGCCCCGGCTTTGCTTTACGGTTAATTAAGGAGCATTTACGGCGGCGCACCCCCGTGCGGCGACGCGCCTACTCGATCAGGATAGCCCTGAAATCGTTGACGTTGGTCAGGGTCGGCCCGGTGACGACGCTGTCCCCGAGCGCCTGGAAGAAGCCGTGCCCGTCGTTGTCGGCGAGGCTCGCGGCCGGGTGGAGGCCGGCGGCGAACGCGCGGGCCAGCGTGGTCGGCCCGATCACCGCGCCGGCGATTTCCTCCGCGCCGTCGACCCCGTCGGTGTCGCCGGCGAGGGCGTGAACCCTCCCGTTCCCCTGCAGCGCGATGGCGAGCGAGAGCAGGAACTCGACGTTGCGCCCACCCCGTCCGACGCCGCGCACGCTGACCGTGGTTTCGCCGCCCGACAGCAGCACGCAGGGCGTCGCGAAAGGCTGCCCACGCGTCGCGACCTGGGTCGCGACGCCGGCGAGCACCACGCCGACGTCGCGCGCCTCTCCCTCCAGGCTGTCACTGAGGATGTGGGGCGTGACGCCGGCGGCGCGCGCCACCGACGCGGCGGCCTCCAGCGAAGCCTGCGGGGTGGCGATCAGGTGGAAGGCGGAGGCGGTGAAGCCGGCGTCGCCCGGCTTCGGGGTCTCGCCCGCGCCGGTGACGAGCACGTCGCGCACCGCCGCCGGCAGGTCGATCGCGTAGCGGCCGACGATCGCCAGCGCGTCGGCGCAGGTCGTGGGATCGGCGACCGTCGGCCCGGACGCGATGTTGCCGGGACCGTCGCCCGGCACGTCGGAGATCGCCAGGGTGACTACCTTGGCCGGCGCGCAGGCGGCGGCCAGGCGACCGCCCTTGATGCCCGACAGGTGCCGACGCACGCAGTTCATCTCGTTGATGGTGGCGCCGCTCCGAAGCAACGCGCGGTTGACCGCCTGCTTGTCGGCGAGCGTCAGGCCGGGAAGCGGCATCGGCAGCAGCGCCGAACCCCCGCCCGAGATGAGCGCGATGACGAGGTCGTCGGCGCCCAAGCCCCGGACCATCGCCATCATGCGCGCGGCGGCTTCCAACCCGGCGGCGTCCGGTACGGGATGGCTCGCCTCCACGATCTCGATGTCGCGCGTCGCCGCGCCGTGCCCGTAGCGCGTCACGACGAGGCCCGACAACGGGCCGAGCCAGTGCCGCTCCAACGCCCGCGCCATCTCCGCCGAAGCCTTGCCAGCACCGATCACCAGCGTCCGGCCGCGCGGCGGCGGGGGCAGGTGGGCGGCGAGGGTGCGCGCCGGCTGCGCGGCGGCGATGGCGGCATCGAACAGCGAGCGCAGGAACGGCGTTTGATCCAAGGAGGATGCCTTCGACGAGTTTACAGCGACGAGATTTTGGGTCGGGCGCTGTTTAGGCGAGAAGCGCCGGCGGCGCCATCCCACCCTCCGGGAGGGGGTGCGACCTCCGTCGCCGAGATGTTGGCGCTGCGCGGGTGGAACGAGGCGGCCAGGGCCTTGGCGACCGCGAGGTCGTTGGCGCCGAGCTTGGCGGCGATCTCGTCGCGCTTCTTGGCGGCGTCGGCGTCGTTCTCCCCGGCGGCGATGGCGAACCATTGGTAGGATTGCACGAGGGATTGTTGCACGCCCAAACCCCTTGCGAGCAGGATCGCCAGGTTGAACTGGCTGTCGTGCACGCCGAACTGCGCGGCCTTGCGGAACCAAGTCGCCGCGCCGTCGTAATCGGGCTTGCCGTCGCCGTCGGCCAGCATCACCGCCAGGTTGTGCATGGCGCGCGGGTTGCCCGCGTCGGCGGCCTTGAGATAGAGCGCCTTGGCCTTCGCCTTGTCCTGGCCGACGCCCAAACCCTTCTCGTAAAGCGATGCCAGCCGGTACTGCGCCGGTGCCAAGCCCTGGTCGGCGGCCTTGGCGTACCACCGCGCGGCGGTCGCGAAGTCGCGCGGGACGAGCTTGCCCTCCGCGTAGTTCGAGCCGAGTTCGAACTGGGCGGCGCCGTCGCCGGCATCGGCCATGGCCTTGAGGCCGGACGGCAGGCTCGGGCGCTGCGCCACCGCGCCCACGCCGGCGGCGAAGGCGGGCAGGCTCGGGATCGAACCCGTTTGGATCGGGTCGCTGCCGGGGATCGCGCTCGCGAGCGCCGGCGTGGGTTTGGGGAGGGCGCTGGGCGACAGGTCGCCTGGCGCGGGATTGCTCGACGCGCTGGTGCTCGACGAGGGGGGGGACGTCGGCGCCGCCGCGGGAAGCGACGTGGTCACCGACGTCGGGGCGAGTGCGGGCGCTGCCCGGGCCGGCGTCAGCGCCGCCATGCGTTCGACCTTCGCCCGCGGGGCGCTCGCCACCTGCGTGTCGATGTCCTCCAAGCCGGCGCGCTGCATGATGACCAGCGTCCCCAGCACGACGAAGATCGCCGCGATGGACAACAGGACGGGCTTCTTGTGGGTCGCGACGTACTCGCGCGAGCGGGCGATGAGGCCGGCGCGCGCCTCGCTGGCGCCGGTCGTCGGACGCTTCATGGCGATGACGGAGGGGTCGTTCTGCGCCGCGTGCGCGGCCCGACGGGCCGCCGCTATGAAGTCGGCGCGACCGGCCTCACCGTCGAGGTCGATCGGCTTCGCGCGCGGGCCGTCGGCGAGGGCGGCGTCCGGTGACGCGCGCCGGATGGGCGACTTGCCCGCCGCCTCCATCATCGGGTCGGGGGCGCCGAGCAGCATGCCCGGACCCACCGCCTCGCGCGAGGCACCCTTGGCCATCGGCCGCGCGGGCGCGGCGAGTGGCCTGTTCGAGACATCCTCGTCGGCCCTCGCGCGCGGGGCGGGCGCACGGGTGTCGGTGGCGCGAATGTCCGCCGCACGAACCTGGGCGAGGTCGCCCTCCATCGTCGACAAGCGGCCGACGACCTTCTCGAGGGTTTCGTGGACGGCGTTCAGTGTCGCGTGGGTGCGCTTGTCGGCCTCGTCCTGCAGCGAGCGCAGGACGGCCAGCTCGTGCTCGTTGCGTCCGTCGGTCGGCGCCGCGACGAGGCCGTACCCCTCGGTGGCGGCCATGCGCAGCGCTTCGCGCGCCGCGCGGGCGGCGGCCGTATCGACGCTGGCCCGCGTTTCCTCCAGGTGCGCGAACAGGTCCCCCATCGCGCGCTCGATCGTGGGAAGCGAACTCAAGCCGCCCTCGGCGTCCTCGAAGCGGCTCGACAGGGCGGTGATCTGGTGTTGCAGCGCCTCGATCGCCTGCGTGCCGGCGCCCGGTGCCCGAACCGCCTCGATCTTGTCGCCGAGCTCGCGGACGAGCCGCTCCAGCCCCGACATGTCGGGTGCGGAAGGGACGGACGCCGGACCCTGGGCCGCCGAAGCCCGGCTCGCGGCGGCCTGGGCCAAGCCGCCGAGGGCGGAGCCGAACTGGCTGCGGGTGCGGTCGGCCTGGCGGTCGGCGGCCTCGATCGACGCGTCGACCTTCGCCGCCAGCGCCTCGAGGCGACGCTCGATCTTGTCGAAGGCCGCCGCGCCGGGGGCCGCCGCGATCATCTCCCGGATGTCGTCGGCGGTCGCGGCGAAGGCGGCGCTGGCGACGTCCTGCGTCGCGCCGGACTGGCGCATCTGCCGGTCCAGGCGCTCGACGAGGGCCGAGAGTTCACCCTCGATGTGTTCGACGTCGAGCGAGCGCGCCGCGCTCGTCGCGAGCATGTCGCGGATGTCCCGCATCTGACCTTGGAGGCGGTCGAGCGCGGGACGGTCGAGCCCCTTGTCGTTCAGGCCCTCGATGCGGTCGCCGATCAGGCGAACCTCGTTCTGCAAACTCGCGATCGTCTCGCGGGGATCGATGGCGGCCAGCGCGCGGCGGAGGTCATCGACGACGTCGAGGGCGGGACGGGCCGCCTCGGTCGCCGCTTGCCTCGCCGCGTCCTTGGTCACATCCCTGATCACCTGCTCGCGCGAGGCTTCGAGCCGGATCGTCAAGGCCTTGATGGCGTCCTCGATCGCGGTCACCGAGCCGCGCGGCGCGAGGCCCTTCAGCGCCTGCGACATGCTGGCGATGTCGGAGCGCAGCCCGTCGACCTCCGCCGGTGCCGGCTGGGACTGGCCGCGACCGGCCATCTCGCGGCGCATGTCCTCGATCTTCGAGGCCAGCGAGGCGATCTCGCCTGAGGGCTCGGTCGAGCGCGGTGGCACGGGCCTGAACCCGCCACGTTCCGCGTCGGACGGGCTCGCGCCGACGGGTCGCGTCTCCAAGCGTCCCACGTCTCGGCGCGGCGTTGTTGAGCGTTCATCGTGCCGGCTGTCGTCGTGCCGGCTGTCGTCGAGGCTGCGTTGCCGCCGCGAGATGTCGGCGATGGCGTCGCCCAGTCGGCGGTGGGGAAGCGGGGCGGCGCCCTGCGCGGCCACGACCGCGGCCGGCGAGGCGTGCAACGGTTCCGTGCCCATCGGACTCGCGGCGGTGGCCTGTGCCATCCCCTGCTGTCGGGCGACCACGTCGAGGATCGAGTTCACCTTCGCCTCGAGTCGCCGCAGGGGCGCGTCGGCCTCCGCGTCGAAGGCCGGCGCGTTCTGCCGGGCGATCGCTTCGGCGGCCCCGCGCCGGCTGATCGTATCGAGACGGGCTTCCAGGCGAGCGAGCGCACCCTTGATCGGGCTGTCGTCGACCGGTGCGGCGCTCAGGCGCGTCTCGATGTCGGACAGTTTGCGCCCCATCGCGAGCACGGCTTCGCGCTCGCGGTCGCGCTTGGCCTCGTTGGCTTCCAGCATTTTCGCGAAGGAGGCGAGGGCGTTGTCCGTGCGCGTTTCCACGCGCTGGGCGCGATGCTCGACCGCGTGGATCGCCGCCTCGAGGAGGGCATCCGTCTCCGCGACTGCCGGCGCGGCGCGGAGGACGCGACGATCCTCGGAGCCACCCACGTCCTCGCGCCACGTTTCGCCGCGCCGGGGTTCTTCCTCGTATCGCACCTCCTCGCGCCCCATCGTGGTGCGACGTCGCGGCTCCGTTTCGGCGCCGTCGCGCTCCGACCGTGTCGCCCGACGCTTGACCGCGTCCTCGCCCCGGCCGGTCGCCGGCCTGCGATCGAAGGGGGCCGAGCGGGCACCCAGACGCTCCAACCGCGACGTGATGGCGGCGACGCGATCTTGTCCGTCGATCTCGTGTTCGGCGACGCCGATGTCGGCGGCATGGTCGGCGATGACGCCGTGAAGCCACTCGCCGAGGGACTTGCCTTGACGGCGCGCCGCCTCGCGGGCCGCCTCACGGGCATCGAAACCGACACCGTTGATGTTCCAGGGAACAGCCTTGTTCATCGAGTCTTCCGCGAGGGTCGAGGACCCTTGTTGGAGCGAAGTGCCGGTGACCGGGCGGGCGATCCTTTGAAGGGTTGCCATCCCACTCGGTCACCGCGACTTTCGTCCAATGCGGTAAACAAGGCGTTAAACGTGACTGATTATGGCACAGGGACGCGGAACTGTGTCGATCGGCATACGATGGTTGTATAATTGTGGCGCGCGCCTATAAGATGTATTTGTTAACTTTTCATGGGGTGCGAGGCATGATGGGCCGGGAAACGTCGATGATTTCCTTCGAGCAGACCGCGACGGGGGGTGGCGAGTCCACGATCAGTGATCTCGCGCGGAGCTATGGCGTGAGCCTGCGTACGCTTCGCTTCTACGAGGACAGGGGCTTGTTGCATCCTCGTCGGCAGGGAACGATGCGCTACTACGGTGCCGCCGATCGTATCAGGCTGGAGCTGATCCTCAAGGGCAAGCGCCTCGGCTTCACTTTGTCCGAGATCCAGGACCTGATCGCCTCGCGGGCCAAGGGTGGCACGCCATCGGTCCCCGATGCCGACGGCAACGACCTCACCGTCAGCCTTGGCCGGGAGCAGATCGCCGCCCAGATCGCCCATCTCGAGCGGCAGCGCGCCGAGATAGAAGGCGCCATCGCCGAACTGGGTCTCGCCTACCAGCGGATGACGGAACGCGTCGGCTGAGGCGCCCCGCCGCGAGTGGGGTGAACAGCCGGGTCCCGGAGGCGTTCGGGCCGGGCTCGGCCTCGGCTTGGGGAAGGCGACCTCCTGCTGTATGACGCCCGGGCGTGAAGCCCGCGCGAAGGTTGGTCCCATGCCGCTCTACAAGGCTCCGGTCGCCGAAGCCCGGTTCCTCCTTGAGGACGTGTTCGAGATCGGGCGCTACGCGAACCTGCGCGGCTTTTCCGACGCGTCGCCCGACGTGATCGCGGCGGTGCTCGAGGGTGCCGCCGCGCTCAGCGAGGATGTGTTCCAACCCTTGAACCTCATTGGCGACCGCCTCGGCTGCCACTTGGCGGCCGACGGTTCGGTGACGACCCCTCCCGGGTTCAAGGCGGCCTACGACGCCTACGCGGAGGGCGGTTGGCTCGGCCTGTCGGTGCCCGGCGAATATGGCGGCCAGGGGCTGCCGTTCGCGCTGATGGTGTCCGTCCTCGAATTCACGACGGCGGCCAACATGGCGCTGTCCATGGTCCCGGCCCTCAGCCGCGGCGCGCTCGCCGCCATCCTGCGCTTCGGCACCGACGCCCAGAAGGACATGTACGCCCCGCGCCTCGTCGCGGGCCGCTGGTCGGCGACGATGAACCTCACCGAGCCCCACTGCGGCACGGACCTCGGCTTGATGAGGACGGAGGCCGTGCCGCGCCCCGACGGGACCTACGCCCTCACCGGCCAGAAGATCTTCATATCCGCCGGCGAGCATGACTTGGCGGAGAACATCGTCCACCTCGTGCTCGCCCGGATCGAAGGCGCGCCGGCCGGCAACAAGGGTATCTCGATGTTCATCGTGCCCAAAATGTTGCCGGAACCGGACGGGTCGCTCGGTGCGCGCAACGCGCTCGGCTGCGGCGCGCTGGAACACAAGATGGGCATCCGCGCCAACCCCACCTGCGTCATGAACTACGACGGCGCGACCGGCTGGCTGATCGGCGAGGCCAATCGCGGCCTGGCCGCCATGTTCGTGATGATGAACGAGGCCCGACTGGGCGTCGCCATCCAGGGGCTGGCGATCAGCGAGGTCGCCTACCAGAACGCCGCCGCCTACGCCAAGGACCGCCGGCAGGGCAGGGCGTTGAGCGCGCCACCGGGAGGCGGTCCCGAGCCGATCATCGTCCACCCCGACGTGCGTCGCACCCTCCTGCAGGTTCGCGCCTTCAACGAGGCGGCGCGCGCGCTCGTCGTGTGGACCGCGCTGCAGAGCGATCTCGCCCACCGCTCGGACGATCCCGCGACGGTGGAGGCGGCCGACGATCGGCTCGGCTTGCTCACACCCATCCTGAAGGGTGTGCTGACCGACCGCGCCTTCGACAACGCCGTGGCGGCGCAGCAGGTGTTCGGCGGCCACGGCTACATCGAGGGGTGGGGCATGTCGCAGTTCGTGCGCGATGCCCGCATCGCCATGATCTACGAGGGCACCAACGGCATCCAGGCGCTCGACCTCGTTGGTCGCAAGCTCGCCAAGGACGGCGCGCGCGGGGTGACGGCGTTCTTCGCGGAGGTCGACGGTTTCGTGGAGGAGCAGGCCGGCGATCCCGCCATGGTTCCCTACGCCGCGCCGCTCGGCCGCGCGCTCGCCGACCTCCGGAGGGCGACGACGTGGTTGGTGACCAACGCGCTCGCCCAACCCGACGACGCGGGCGCCGGCGCCACCGACTACATGCACCTGTTCGGGCTGGTGGCGCTCGGCTTCATGTGGGCGCGGATGGCCAAGGCGGCCTTGGCCAAGTGTGCGGGCGTCGAG
>CAXSDP010000008.1:88432-93447 GCA_964235705.1 uncultured Beijerinckiaceae bacterium
CGTCGAGCGTGCGGATGCCGTGACGGCGTCGATGGACGCCAAGCTGGCGGTCGGCCGCTTCTTCATGGAACGCGTGCTGCCGGAAACGCGGCTGCGGCTGGTTCGCGTCGAGAACGGCGCGGAGTCGACGATGGCCCTGCCGTCCGACCTGTTCTAGAACGGCGCGAGCCGGGTTCCGCGTCCACACGCGGTCGGAGCCGTCGCCTCGCGGACGCCAACAGGTCCCATCCGATAGGTCCCATCCGATAGGTCCCCTGGGGAGTGCCGATGCCGGACGCCTTCATCTACGATCACGTGCGGACCCCTCGCGGGCGCGGCAAGCGCGACGGCGCCCTCCACGGCGTATCCACGCTCGGGCTCGCCACCGCCGCCTTGGGTGCGCTACGCGAGCGGAGCCAGCTCGATACCCGGCACCTCGACGACGTCGTGCTCGGCTGCGTCGACCCGGTCGGCGAGGCGGGCGGCTGCGTCGCGCGGGCCGCGGCACTCGCCGCCGATTACGGAGCGCACGTGCCGGGCGTGCAGATCAACCGCTTCTGCGCCTCCGGTCTCGACGCGGTCAACTTCGCTGCCGCGCAGGTAATGGCCGGCCAGCAGGAGATGGCGGTCGGCGGCGGCGTCGAGGCGATGAGCCGCGTCGGCATCGGCGCTTCGGGCGGGGCTTGGCCGGTCGACCCCGCCGTCGCCATCAAGGCCCATTTCATGCCGCAGGGCGTGTCGGCCGACCTGATCGCCACCAAGTACGGGTTCTCCCGCGACGACGTCGACGATTACGCCGTGCTCTCGCAGCACCGCGCCGCCGCCGCGTGGGACGCCGGCCGCTTCGGCGGCAGCGTCGTACCGGTGCGCGACATCAACGGCCTGGTGATCCTGGACCGCGACGAGCACATGCGGCCGGGCACGGACACGCGATCCCTCGCGGCGCTGAGGCCGAGCTTCGCCGCGATGGGCCGGGATGGTGGCTTCGACGCGGTGGGGATCGCCGCCCACCCCGAAGTCGAGCGCGTCAACCACGTCCATCACGCCGGCAACTCGTCGGGCATCGTCGACGGCGCCGCCGCCGTGCTCGTCGGCTCGGCCGAGGCCGGCGTCCGCGCCGGGCTCAGGCCGCGCGCGAGGATCAGGGCGTTCGCCAACATCGGTTCCGACCCGGCCCTGATGCTGACGGGACCGGTCGACGTGACGAGGAAAGTCCTGGACCGCGCCGGCATGACGATCCGCGACGTGGGGGTGATCGAGGTCAACGAGGCGTTCGCCGCCGTGGTCCTGCGCTTCTGCCAGGCGTTCGGCCTCGCGCCCGACGCCGTCAACGTGAACGGCGGCGCGATCGCGCTCGGCCATCCGCTCGGTGCCACGGGAGCCATGATCCTGGGCACCGCGCTCGACGAGCTGGAACGTTCCGGCAAGGGGGTCGCGCTGGTCACCCTCTGCATCGGCGCCGGGATGGGCACCGCGACGATCATCGAGCGGGTTTGATCCGTCGGGTCGAGCGTGCTTGAACCGCCATCATCGAACCGGGAACATCCCATGGACCTGAAGACGCTCGACCTGAAGAACTTCCGCCTGGACACCGACGCCGACGGCATCGCGTTGCTCACCTGGGACATGCCGGGCAAGTCGATGAACGTCATCGACGGGAGCGTGATGGACGATCTCGCCCTGCTGATCGAACACGTCGTCGACACCGACACCATCAAGGGCTGCGTGATCGCGTCGGGCAAGAAGGCGTTCTCGGGGGGCGCCGACCTCACCATGCTGCGCGCGTCCGCCGGCGCCTACGAGCGCGCGCTCGCCGCCCATGGTCCGGAGGAGGCGATGCGACGGTTCTTCGAGGATTCGCGGCGCCTGTCCGTGGTGTTCCGTCGGCTGGAAACCTGCGGCAAGCCGTTCGCGGCGGCGGTGCACGGCCTGTGCCTCGGCGGCGCGTTGGAACTGGCGCTCGCCTGCCACCACAGGGTGCTGGCGGAGGAGGGCGGCACCGCCGTTGGCCTCCCCGAGGTCAAGGTCGGGCTGTTCCCGGGCGGCGGCGGCACCCAGCGCGTCGCCCGGCTGATGCCGACCTCCGACGCCCTGCAGATGCTGTTCAAGGGCGAGCAGATCAAACCCAAGGCCACGCTGGCGACGAACCTGGTGCACGAACTCGCGCCCAGGGCGGAGATCGTGGCCAAGGCCAAGGCCTGGATCGCCGGCGGCGGCAAGGCCGTCGCGCCCTGGGACGTGGACGGCTTCCAGCCGCCGTCCGGCCCCGTGTTCAGCCCCGGCGGGATGATGACCTGGGCGCCGGCGAACGCGATCTACCGCAAGGAGACCCACGACAATTATCCCGCCGCCAAGGCGATCCTGCACTGCGTTTACGAGGGTTTGCAGGTGTCGATCGACGAGGGCCTGCTGATCGAGGCGCGCTGGTTCACCAACATCCTGCGCACCAAGGAGGCGGCGGCGATGATCCGCTCGCTGTTCATCTCCGTGGGTGAGCTGAACAAGGGTTTGCGCCGGCCCAAGGACGTGCCGCCGTCCAACCTCAAGGTGATCGGCGTGATCGGTGCCGGCTTGATGGGCGCCGGCATCGCCAACGCCGCCGCGAGCGCCGGTTTCACGGTGGTGCTGGTCGACCGCAGCCAGGCGGCGGCGGACGGCGGCAAGGCCAAGATCGCCAAAACCTTGGGTGACGCGGTCGCCAAGGGCCGGCTGCCTGGCGCCGCGCGGGACGCGCTGCTCGCCCGCGTCACCGCGACCGGCGATTTCGGCGCGCTGAAGGGGGCGGACCTCGTGGTGGAGGCGGTGTTCGAGGATCGCGGCGCCAAGAACGCCGTCGCCAAGCTGGTGCAGCAGGGGGTCGGCGCCGATATCGTCTACGCCTCCAACACCTCGACGCTGCCGATCACCTCGCTGGCCGAGGCTTACGCCAGGCCGGAGGACTTCATCGGCATCCACTTCTTCTCGCCGGTGGAGAAGATGCGGCTCGTCGAGGTCATCGTCGGCGAGAAGACCGGGGACAAGGCGCTCGCCACCGCCCTCGACTTCGTCGCCGCGATCGGCAAGACGCCGATCGTGGTGCGCGACGCCAGGGGATTCTACGCCAACCGTTGCGTCGGCGCCTTCATCGGCGAGGGTCACGCGATGCTGCGCGAGGGCGTGCCGCCGGCGATGATCGAGAACACCGCGCGCATGGCCGGCATGCCGGTCGGGCCGCTGTCGCTCAACGACGAGATCGGCATCGACCTCGCGCTCGACATTTCCCGCGCGGCCCAGGCCGACGGTGGCGATGAGGAGGCCGGTTTCGGCGACCTCGCCCTGCTGGAGGCGATGGTCGAGACCTACGGCCGCGCCGGGCGCAAGAACGGCAGCAAAGGCTTCTACGATTATCCCGAGGGGGGGCAGAAGTCGCTGTGGCCGGGCCTCGCCGACCTGCAACCCGTGAAGCTCGACCCCGACACGCTCGACGTGACCGAGTTGAAGCAGCGTTTCCTGGTGATCCAGGCGCTGCAAGCCGCCAAGGCCTACGGGCAAGGCATCGTGTCCGACCCGCGCGAGGCGGATGTCGGGTCGATCATCGGTTTCGGCTTCGCGCCGTTCACCGGTGGCACGCTCTCCTACATCGATGGGATGGGTGTCGCCGCCTTCGTCCTGCTCTGCGATGACATCGCGAAGAAGCGAGGGCCGCGCTTCACGCCGCCCGACCTGCTGATCGATATGGCGAAGAAGCACGAAACCTTCTACGGCCGGTTCCAAGCGGAGCAGGCCGGCAAGGCGGAGCGTGCGGGTCAACCGGACCGGGCGGCATGACGACGATCTCCTACTTCTTCACGGTGCAGAGCCCGTGGTCCTACATCGGCCACGCCGCCTTCACCCGCGTCGCCGCCGCGCGGGGTGTCACGATCGATCACCGGCCGGTCAGCCTCGGCGCGGTCTTCCCCGCGACAGGCGGCTTGCCGCTCGCCAAGCGCCATCCGGCGCGCCAGCGCTATCGGCTGCTGGAACTGCAACGCTGGAAGGAGAAGCGTGGCCGTCCCATGAACATCAGGCCCGCGCACTGGCCCTTCGATCCGACGCTCGCCGACGCCGTCGTGCTCGCCGTGGCGGCGGGTGGCGGCGACGTCGAGGCCGTGCTCCCACGCTTCTACGCCGGCGTCTTCGAGCGCGAGGAGGACCTCGCCGACCCAATCGTGCTCGGCCGCCTCCTGCGTGAGGTCGGCATCGACGCGGACGCGATCCTCGATGCCGCCCGCTCCACCGCCATCCGCGACGCCTACGACGCCAACGCCCGGCTGGCGCTCGACCTCGGGGTCATCGGCGCACCGAGCTACGTCCTGCGCGGTGAGGTCTTCTGGGGTCAGGATCGGCTCGCATTGCTGGATGACGCGCTCGCGAGCGGGCGCGCACCCTTCAGCCCGGACGTTTGAGGGTGACGGCAACCCGTCCCATGCCCCCGTCGGCATAACAGCTCCGCGTTGAACCATGAGGTCGCGCCGAGGCTTTCGTGCCATGACCTCGGTTGTCGTCCAGCGATCCGTGGGCTGGTGCCGGGGATGCGCGAAGGCGGCCGACTGCCGTGATGGATCGCCGGTTCGGACATCCGACATGGTCGTCTACACGTCAGCCCCCCTCGAGCCATTCGCCTGGTCTTCGCGCGCTTGCGCGGCGCGCGCCCGGACCCTGAACCGGTTGATCCTTGAAAGACGCCATTGTCCAATATGACATCATACGTCGCATTGCTTCGCTGGAGCGGGTGGATCATCTCGTGCGGGGACCCAAGTCCATGTACGGCTACCGCTCGTCGCGACGGGCTGCTCGCTGGTGGCGAGCGGAACGATCGGGATCCGCCGTGAAAGGTTCGCATTCGGATCCCAAATCATTGGGAACGGTCCGAGGATGAAGCCCCCATGTTTGAAAAGCGAATGAGGATGATCAGTGATCTGCCTCGCGAAGGCGGTGGACGAAGCGTCCCGATGAAGATCGGCCTCATTGTTTCCTTGTTCGTGGTTGGCTCGTCTTTATCGGGGTGCGACCTGTTT
>CAXSDP010000009.1:0-5156 GCA_964235705.1 uncultured Beijerinckiaceae bacterium
GAGTGGCGTGCTGGCAAGGTGGCGCGGGGTGTGCCCGCGCCGATGGCGGACGCCCTGCTCGGCATGTACCAGGCGGCTCGCCGGGGCGACTTCGCCGCGGTCGACCCGACGCTCGGGGCGTTGCTCGGCCGTCGCCCGCGAACGATGCGTGACGTGCTCGCCGCCACCCTCAAGCCCATCGAAGCCTGAGCGGACCCGGAAACCCGGAGCGTCGACGTCGCGAGCGCGTCGGCTGTTCAATCGATGATCCCGGCCCCGATCGAGTTTGGACCCCAATGCACCTCGTCGTCCTCGGCCTCAGCCTGTCGTCGTCCTGGGGCAACGGCCACGCCACCACCTACCGCGCCCTGCTCCAAGCCTTCGCCGCGCGGGGGCACCGCGTGACGTTCCTGGAGCGGGACAAGCCCTGGTACCGCGACCACCGCGACTTCGCGTCCGCGCCGTACTGCGAGCTGATCTTCTACGACTCGCTCGACGAGCTGGAGACGACCCATCGCGACCTCCTCGCCGGCGCCGACGTCGCCCTGGTCGGCTCCTACGTGCCGGACGGCGTCGCCGTCGGCCGCATCATCCAGGCGAGCGCCAGGGGGCTGCGCGCCTTCTACGACATCGACACGCCGGTCACCCTGGCGAAGCTCGCGCGCGGCGACCACGAGTACCTCGCGCCGGAGCTGATCCCCGGCTACGACGCCTACTTCTCCTTCACCGGCGGCCCGACGCTCCGGCACATCGAGCAAACCTACGGCTCGCCAGCGGCGCGCGCGCTGTACTGCTCCGTCGACCCTGCGCGCTACCACCCGATGGCGACGGAGCGGCGCTTCGACCTCGGCTACCTCGGCACCTACAGCGACGACCGCCAGCCGGTGCTGGACCGGCTGCTGATCGAGCCGGCGCGGCGGTTGCCGCACCTTTCCTTCGTCGTCGCCGGCCCGCTCTACCCCCGCACGATCGACTGGCCGGCCAACGTCCACCGGCTCGACCACGTGCCGCCGCCCGACCACGCCGCCTTCTACAACGGGTGCCGCTGGACGCTGAACGTCACCCGCGCCGACATGGTCGCCGCCGGCTGGTCGCCGTCCGTCCGCCTGTTCGAGGCGGCGGCCTGCGGCACGCCGATCATCTCCGACCGCTGGGACGGGCTCGACGCACTGCTCCAACCCGGCCGCGAGATCGCCCTGGCCGACGACGCGGACGCGGTGGTGGCGATCCTGGGCCGGACCGGCGAGGACGAGCGGCGGGCGATGGCGGCGCGGGCGCGCGAGCGAGTGCTGGCCGAGCACACGGCGGCGCACCGCGCGGCCGGCTTCGAGGCCGACCTGATGTCGGCCATGGCCGACATCGCGGCGCGGGCGGCATCGCCGAGCCCCGACACGCAGGTGCGCCCTTGTCAGCGAACCCCGACACCGGGGTGAGACCGTGTCAGCGAACCCCGACACCGGGGCGTGACCATGTCAGGGTTCGCCGACACCGATCGCGTTGTACGACGTGCCACTCCCTCAGCGCGAGGGGTCCGACGCCGACGGGCGAAGGATCGCCCCGCCGGGCGCGAAACGCAAGCCCGGCGGCGAGACGCGTTCCGCACCTTCGCACCGGTGGGAGGCGCGGGCGTGTGCGATGGGGCGGCGGCACGGGCGGAGACACGCGGAGACACCTCGGACCCGGGTGGGGCCGGCCGGACGCGTCGATGGACGATGACCGCGAACCCCGCCGTCCCCGCCCTGGTGCCGCGGTTTCCGCAGGGAGATGTTCTAATTGACAAACCCAGGCGTAGTTTTTTGGCAAGGCGCCCTTGCGCTACGGCGGGCGATTACTAGATCTGCTTCAAACCGCGCGTCGAGGGTTCGAATCCCTCCGGCTCCACCATTTGGGGGGCTGTAGCTCAGGGGTTAGAGCGGCGGCCTCCATTCCAGGGCGGATGAGCAGTAGCTTGTCCGCCCTGACTTTCTTCGGAGAAATTGCGTGGAGCAACACTGGAAGCCAATGCTTGACGACGACGGTGAGCCAATTCCCGTTGTTTACACTTTCGATGTATTCGACGAGTACGAGCAGCAGGTAGGGAAGTCGACAGAACAGATTGAGACAAAGCCTGTTTTAAATCGCGTTTTAAAGGGAGAAGCGCGAAGAATTGCAGCTGAGTACATTGCAACTTATCCAGAATGCGCGCCGTGGTTTAAGTGGTTCGTTAGCATAAACTCTACTGGCACCACGGCAGAATCAGTAGAACAAGAGCAAGGATATTACTTTCTTGACCTCGTCAATCACAATATTTGTTAATTGTCTTCGCTTATCTCGATGTTTTCGGATTTTTTCCTTTAGGCGGGGCAGCCGCCTTGTTGGTGGCTAGGTCAGCAAGGTGAGCGTTTGAAGCGATCCTTGTCTTCATCACAACCAAATTCCTTAGCTAACTGCACAAATCTATCGTAGCTAGAATTTTCCCTGTCCTTCATGGCCCAATTCCAACTAGTGGAAACGATGCCGAGATTATCGGAGGCGGAAGAGGAAGACTCTCAATACCTACCATCATAATGCCGGTTCCCGCAACAAGAGCTCTTAGATCATCATCATTCGAGTAAATGACGCTCACCCCATATACTTTTGCTATTGCCACAATTTGACGATCTACTTTAACTTTCTGCCACGTTCCAGTAGCTCCAGCCTTCTTTCCTAATGGCGAAGATCTTGCTTTGTTTGTCATTATTGCGGCTTCGATAGCGCAAGAACTATCGAAATCCCTTATCTCGAAACACCGTGATCTTGCAATCCGCGAAACGTAAGCTGAAGCTTGACTACCCGATGGAACCAACGCCTCACTCAAGGCTGGAGTGGCAATAACAATCTTGTCCTTATTCGCGCTTAGATTTTTTATAAGAAGGTCAACTCTGCCCTTTGGATCAGTTACGGGTTGATTGTTGACAACCACAGGCACAGGTGTTGGCGACATTGCCACCAACAAGACAGTTGTATCAAAGAGAACTTTCCTCATTCAACGTCGCTTCGGATTTCATGCGCTTGCTTCCAAAGGTCAATATCGTTCCAATTACCGCCGTCTATACGCCTCAAGTCGGCAAACACGTCTTCTGGTGTATCCTCGCCCAGCACATCAAAGTCTTTAATTCTAAAACTTCTTAGTCCCCAGACGCCATCCGCACTACGCTCCCACCTTCCTTCTCCATAAACGCGAAGGTAGTCAGCATAAATGTGCTTGCCCAAGCGTTTTGCCATGTCGATGTCGGCAGATGCAGAAGTCCTTACGTCCGCCTCTAATATTGTAATACTAATATCATCGCTTATGCCGCCAATCTTAACGACATAGCCGTCTACAAAAGAACTCTGGCCAACCCCCTTAACGCGATTCTCCTGAGGAACACTAGCGCCGGGAAATTCGACCAATCTCTCTCCATCACTTCCATCAAACTTGTATACAGCTTGGCTATTGTCTTCCCTTAGTTTCTTGTTAAGGCTACGAGCAGCGCTTAGAGCGGTCACATTAGCTGTACCGGCAGACACCATCCGCGCACGCTCAGCTATCACCCCGACAAAAGACTCATCGACCGTGTGAACTAAAGCCACGCTTCCTTCTACTACGCCAATAAAGTGAACAGCGTCCTGAGAACCAAGCATTGTGGCCAAATCGACCATATACTGAGCGAGTCTCTCCATCGGCAGGGTACTAACGGTATACCCACCGGTTATCTCTAGGACGTACTTCTTTGGCTTTACCATCCCTGTGTGTCTCGCGCTTGCTACGGGAGACCCAACGGGTCCCTGTAGGTAAGCCTCATCCTGACGATACCACGAAGCACGATCGTTGTCCTCTCACGGTCGCCGACACCAAGTCGCGCACGGTAATTATACCTAGAATTGAACTCTGCGACGTAGCGGTGCAGCTGCTTCTCAGAGCAATGCTGGTACACACCCTTCATGCCACGCTTGAACACGCTGTGATAGGAAGGGGGGGGGGGAAAAATACGTCCATCCAGCATCGCTCGCGGAGGTCAACCGTCTCGATCGCCCGCCCTCTTTGGAATGGGCCTCGATCCCTCATCGGCGCAGAATGCGTGGTGCAGACCTTCGAAGGAGGACCACCATGAGCATCCACGTCGACGGCGTCGAATTCATCGGTTACCTGAACACCCAGCCCGTGTCCGAGATCCACCCGGCGCAGGGGCCGGTCATCGACGTCGACTACGTCGGGCGCGTCGCCCGCGCCCACGAGGAGGCCGGCTTCGACCGCGCGCTCGTCGCCTTCCACTCGACGGCGCCCGACAGCATGCTGGTGGCCGCCCACGCCGCCTCGCTCACGCGCCGCCTCGGCCTGATGATCGCGCATCGCCCCGGCTTCACCGCGCCCACCGTCGCCGCGCGGCAGTTCGCGACGCTCGACCAGTTCAGCGGCGGCCGCGTCGCCGTGCACATCATCACCGGTGGCGACGACGCCGAGCAGCGCCAGGACGGCGACTTCCTCGCCAAGGACGACCGCTACGCCCGCACGGACGAGTACCTCGACGTGATGAAGGCGGAGTGGACGAGCGAGCGGCCGTTCGACCACGCCGGGCGCTTCTACCAAGTCGAGGGCGCCCATTCCGCCGTTCGCAGCGTTCGCGCGCCGCACATCCCGGTGTATTTCGGCGGCGCGTCGCCGGCGGCGCTCAAGGTCGCCGGCAAGCACGCCGACATCTACGCCCTGTGGGGCGAGACCCACGCGCAGGTGCGCGAGATCACCGGCGCGGTCAGGGCGGCGGCGCGCGAACACGGCCGCTCGCCGCGCTTCTCCGTGTCGCTGCGCCCGATCCTCGCCGACACGGAGGAAGCGGCCTGGGCGCGGGCCGAGGCCATCTACGAGGCGGCCCGCGCCATCGACGAGGCGCGCGGGGCCGGCCCGAAGGCGGCGCCGGCGAACGCGGGCGGCCAGCGCCTGCTGGCCGCCGCCGCGCAGGGCGAGCGGCTCGACAAGCGCCTGTGGACCAAGATGACGACGCTCGCCGGCGGCCGCTGGAGTTCGTCCGCGCTCGTCGGGACGCCGGAGCAGGTCGCCGACGCGCTCGTCGACTACCATGAGCTGGGCGTCACGACCTTCCTGATCCGGGGCTTCGACCCGCTGGAGGACGCGATCGACTACGGGCGCGCGCTGATCCCGCTCACCCGCGAGCTGGTCG
>CAXSDP010000009.1:5256-7277 GCA_964235705.1 uncultured Beijerinckiaceae bacterium
CGCTCCTCCCGCTCGCCCTCGCGCTTCGGCCGGCGCTGGCGGCGGACACGCTGGTCGTCGGCGATCAGAAGGGCGGCTCGCACGCGCTGATGGAGGCGGCCGGCGTCCTCAAGGACGTGCCCTACCGCATCGAGTGGAAGGAGTTCGCCGCCGCCGCGCCGCTGCTGGAAGCCCTGAACGCGGGGGCGGTCGACACCGGCGTGGTCGGCGACGCGCCGTTCACCTTCGCGGTGGCCTCGGGCCTGCGCGCCAAGGCGATCGCCGCCGTGCGCGAGGACGAGGGCGGCCTGGCGATCCTCGTGCGCAAGGGATCCCCGATCACCGACGCCGACGGGCTGAAGGGCAAGGCGATCGCCACCGGGCGCGGCTCGATCGGGCAGCGCCTGATCCTCGCCCTGGCCGAGAGCCGGCACTGGCCGAAGGACGCGGTGCGCACCGTGTTCCTGCAACCCGCCGACGCCCAGGCCGCCGTCGCGCGCGGCTCGGTCGACGCGTGGGCGACGTGGGAGCCCTACGTGGCGCAGGAGGAGGTGCTGTTCGGCGCGCGCCGGGTGGCGACCGGCGAGGGCCTGGCGCCCGGACTGACGTTCCAGCTCGCCAGCGACGCGGCGATCGCCGGCAAGCGCGCCCTGCTCGCGGACTTCATCACCCGGCAGACCAGGGCGCGGACCTGGGCGCTCACCCACGTCGAGGCCTACGCCGACGCCTGGGGCAAGCTGTTCGGCATCGACGCCAAGATCCCGACGCTGTGGCTGTCGCGCGCCAAGATCACGCCGGTGCCGCTCGACGCGACGGTGATCGCCGACGAGCAAGGGACGATCGACCTTTATCAGCGCGCCGGCCTCGTCGCGAAGCGCCTCGACGCGAAGGGGATGTTCGACGCGAGCTTCGCGCCCAAGCCTTGAGGCTGAAGCCGCGTCAGGCACGTGTGCGATCAGCCCCTCCGTCATCCCGGACGAGCGCAGCGAAGATCCGGGACCGGTGTCCCCCAATCTCGATGGCTGGGGGACACCGGTCCCGGGTTCGCCTGCGGCGCCCCGGGATGACGCCCGAGGGGGAGCGCGCGGTACGGCGGTCCTCGTGGGTCGGATCGCGTCCGTGATCCGGTCCGACCCCCCGAGCCTCAGGCCGCCTTCGTCCCATACCGCGCGATCATCGACGCGCAGAACTCGGCGAAGGCCGCAGGCTCGCGCGGGGCGCTGGTGTGGTGGGGGGCGATCCCCAAGTGCTCGGGCGTGTAGCAGAAGGTGATCGTGGTCTCGAAGGGCTCGAGGGCCGCCATCTGCCGGTCGAACCAGGCGAGCGCGTCGGGGCGGAACGAGTCGGCCCAGGACAGGCCGGTGCGGACGTACGTGACGCCGAGCCGCTTGAACCATGCCACGGCGTCGTCGAGCCGGTGGTCCTGGTAGTGGAACCATTGGCACAGGCCCATCGCCGGCGCGTGGCGGGCGAAGCGCTCCAGCGAGGGCTTAGGGCTGCCGTCCTCGCGCAGCAGCCCCATCGCGAAATGCCGGTAGTAGGACGAGCCCTCCGCCTCCTTGTGCCGGGTGGTCGCCTCCCACTCGCGCGGCAGGTCGTAGAGCGAGTACCAGTGGATGCGCGGCACGCGGCCAACGAGCAGCTCGGCCGTGCGGTCGAAGCCGAACACCTGCACCTCGTCGGCGCCGAAGGTCGAGACGCCGACCTCGCTGACCCACACCGGCAGGTTCGTCACCGCCCGGATCTCGTCGACCTTGGCCGGCCATTCGTCGATCGTCCACAGGTTCCAGTCGAGCGGGAAGCCGTGCACCGCCACCGCGTCGACGTGGTCGAGCACGCCGTGGCCGGCGAGCCGCCGGATGAAGTGCGGGTCGATCGGCGACATCCCGCCGAGCACCTTCGTTAAGTGCGGGTCGACCGCCTTGATCGCGCGGCAGGCGGCGATCGTCATGGCGGCGAACTTCGACCAGTCCGGGTCGATCTCCGGGTCCCAGTGCGACTTGTTGTTCGGCTCGTTCCAGATCATCGCCGCTTCGATCATG
>CAXSDP010000009.1:7377-13438 GCA_964235705.1 uncultured Beijerinckiaceae bacterium
GCGGCACAGGTAAACCTCGGCCTCGATCTGGCCGAGGATGGCGAAGCCGGACGAGCGCAGCATCGCCTCCGCGCCGGCCCGGTTCGGGATCCACCAGTTCGTGGGGTCGCCGGAATATTTCTTCTCGACGAAGTGCATGCGGGGGTAGCCGGCGCGGGCGAACACCGCCTTCGACTTGATGTCGTAGTCGTCGGCCAGCGGCGTCACCGCGCGGCTGCCGCGCAGCATCGACTGGAACAGCAGCAGGTCGCCGGCGACGTGCTCGCGGATGAGGTCGAGCGCCAGCAGCGGGTGGCGCAGGTGGTAGAGCACGCCCATGAAGATCACGAGGTCGAAGCGCTCGCCGAGCGAGCCGACGTCGTAGACCGAGAGCTTCGCGAACTCGATGTCGAGTTCGGCCACCTCCGTGGCGAGCCGGGCCTGGGCGAGGTAGCGCTCGTCCCAATCGACGCCGAGCACGCGGGCGGCGCCGCGCCGCTTCATCTCCATGGAGTAGAAGCCGGCGTTGCAGCCGATGTCGAGCACGCTCTTGCCGGTCATGTCGGCCGGCAGCGCGCCGGCGAAGCGCTGGAACTTGACGTTGGGGTAATCGAACAGGAAGTGCTCGGGCGCGGTGCGCACGCCGCCGACGTCCATGTTGTGGAACCAGGGCTTCAGCGCCTCGACGCGCCCGACGATCTCCTCGCGCGACAAACGGGTGCTCAAGGCGCGGCCACCTCGTTGAGCGTGACGACGCGGGCGCCCCAGGGCTCGACCTCGACCCGGCTCAGCGATGCCGGCGCGACCTCGAAACGGGGCAAGTCGTCGAGCGACAGGCCGAGGTAGAAGGCGATGACCGCCTTCAGCGGGTCGGCGTGGCCGACGAGGACGAACGATCCCGCGGGGGCGGTGCCGCGCCGGGCGTCGATGAAGTCGAGCACCCTCGCCTGCGCCGCGCGCATGGTGTCGCCGGCCGGCGTGGCGGCGGTGGACCGCGCGGCGTTCCACCGCGTCCAGGCGTCGAGCCGCTTCAACGCCTCGAAGGTCATGCCGGACCATCCACCGAAGTCGAGCTCGGCCAGGGCGGGGTCGAGCGTCACGTCCAGCCCGTGCTGCGCCGCGATCGGCGTCGCGGTCTCCCGCGTCCGCTCCAACGGGCTCGCGTAGACCGCGTCGACCTTCTCGCG
The DNA here is from genome assembly GCA_964235705.1 of uncultured Beijerinckiaceae bacterium. Classification (GTDB taxonomy): domain Bacteria; phylum Pseudomonadota; class Alphaproteobacteria; order Rhizobiales; family Beijerinckiaceae; genus RH-AL1. The sequence goes on from CAXSDP010000009.1 coordinate 8,544, forward strand.
GCCGAGGCGCTCGGCGAGCCGCCCCGCCTGCCGCCGCCCCTCCTCGGAGAGGGTGACGCCGGGGTTGCGCCCGTCGAGGAAGCGGCCGAGCCGGTCGTGGGCACCGTGACGCACCAGGAACAGCGTGGTCACCGCGCCGCCCGTCCCACCACGACCGGCCCGACCGCCGCGTTGGCGTCCTCGCCGGCGATGAAGCGCTCGGTGAGCTGGCGGGCCTCCGCGTCGGTGTACTGGCGCGGCGGCGACTTCATGAAGTAGCTCGACGGCTCGATCAGCGCGCCGGCGAGGCCCCGGTCCAACCCCAGCTTCACGCAGCGGATCGCGTCGATGACGACGCCGGCGGAGTTGGGCGAGTCCCACACCTCCAGCTTCAGCTCCACCGACAAGGGCGTGTTGCCGAAGCCCGTCCCTTCCAGCCGGATGTAGGCCCATTTGCGGTCCGACAGCCATTCCACATAGTCGCTGGGGCCGACGTGGACGTCGGCCGGCGCGAGCGGGGTTTCCAGCTGGCTCATGACCGATTGGGTCTTGGACACCTTCTTCGAGGACAGGCGCTCGCGCTCCAGCATGTTCTTGAAATCGGTGTTGCCGCCGAAGTTGAGCTGGAACGTCCGGTCGAGGTGGATGCCGCGCTCCTCGAACAGGTTGGCGAGCATGCGGTGCACGATGGTCGCGCCGACCTGGCTCTTGATGTCGTCGCCGACGATCGGCAGGCCGGCCGCCCTGAAGCGCCCCTCCCATTCCGGCGTGGAGGCGAGGAAGACCGGCATGCAGTTGACGAAGCCGCAGCCCGCCTCGATCACCGCGCCGGCGTAGAACTCGGCCGCCCGCTGCGACCCCACCGGCAGGAACGAGACGACCACGTCGACGCGCGCGCGGCGCAGCGCGGCGGCGACGTCGACCGGCGCCGCCTCGGCCTCGACGACGTCGTCGCGCAGGTATTGGCCGATGCCGTCCAGCGTCGGCCCGCGCTCGACGATCACGCCGCGCTTGGCGACCCTGGCGAAGCGGGCCGTGTTGTTGGGCGGCGCCCCGATCGCGTCGGCCAGGTCGAGGCCGACCTTGGTGGCGTTGACGTCGAAGGCGGCGACGACCTCCACGTCCCCGATCGCGTAGCCGCCGAGCACCGGGTGCATGAGGCCGGGGATCGTCTCGGCGGGGTCGGCGTCGGCGTAGAAGGTCAGTCCTTGGACCAGGGACGACGCGCAATTGCCGACGCCGACGATGGCCAGGCGGATCGTGCGTGGGGGTCCCTGATCGTTCATCGCACTCTATCGGTAAGGCAAAGGCCACGGCCAAACAGGGTTCGCGCCCGTCGGCGTGAACCCCACGCCGACCGATAGAGCACACATCAAGCCGACATCAAACGCCAGCCCCGCGATGGGGCGACCTCGACTCGCTTGGGGATAGTCGGACCGCCGGTGACATACGGTTAACCCACGACCATTACGCTACGCGAGGGATTGGGACGGGACCGCCGTCGACCCGCGAAGTTGGGATCCCGGGCGTGGTCACTCATCGTTCGATCGCGGCGAAGATCTTCACCTGCTTCATCGGCGTGTTCACCGTGACGCTGGTGATCGGCGCCTTCACGCACCAGAGCCTGACGCGGATCAGTTCGACGGAGCGGTGGACGGAACACACCTACCAGGTCCTCGGCGTGTCGAAGGACTTGCGCTCGACGATCCTGAGGCGGGACGCGAACGCCCGCAACTACCTGCGCACCCGGTCCGGCGATTTCCTCCAGGCGGCCGATGCGGAGAAGGCCGCGTTCGAGCGCTGCCTGGCGTCGGCCACGGCGCTCACGGTGCAAAACGAGTCGCAGCAGCGCCGCCTGAAGGAATTGTCGGCCCTCGTCGCGACGTGGGACGACCACCTGCTGGACGAGACCGAGCAGCCGACCTGGGAGGCACCCCGCCCGCAGGCCGCGACGCCCGGCGCGGACGGTGGGGGCGCGAGCCCCGGCAAGGACGGCGCGCTCGGCCAGGTGCTGGCGAAGCTCCGCGATTTCGATGCCGAGGCGGAGCGGATGCTGGAGGTCCACATCACGGCCCAAACGGACGCGTTCGCGCGGGCGTCCTTCCTCAGCCTGTTCGGCCCGCTGGTGACGCTCGCCATGGCGATCGTGCTCAGCCTCGCGCTGCACCAGCTCATCGCCAAGCCGATCATGCGGCTCACGCTCGTCATGCGCAGGCTGGCGGATGGCGACACCGGCGTCGCCATCCCCAACACCGGCCGGCGCGACGAGACGGGGGCGATGGGCCGCGCGGTCCAGGTGTTCCGCACGAGCATGATCGACGCCGAGCAGCTGCGGCGCGAGCGCGACGCGCAGCGACTGCACGCGGACGCCGACCGTAGGGACTTGATGTCGTCGATGGCCGATCGATTCGAGGACGTCGTCGGGCGCATCGTGTTCGCCGTGTCGAGTTCGACGACGCAGATGCACGCTTCCGCGCGCGCGCTCCTGCAGTTGGCCGAGCAGACGACGAGCGAGGTGGCGGCGACCGTCGAGGAAACCGCGCGGGTCAGCGACACCACGCGCACGATGGCCGCCGAAAGCGAGCGCCTGTCGACGTCGGTGGGTGCCATCAGCGCGCAGATGGCGCGCTCCACCGACACCGCGCGCGAGGCGGTGAACGAGGCGGACCGGTTCGGCGCCAGCATCGAGGCGCTCTCGTCGGCGGCGCAGCGCATCGACACCATCGTCGACCTGATCAGCCAGGTCGCCAGCCAGACCAACCTCCTGGCGCTGAACGCCACGATCGAGGCCGCGCGGGCCGGCGAGTCCGGCCGCGGGTTCGCCGTGGTGGCGACGGAGGTGAAGACGCTGGCCGCGCAGACGGCGGCGGCGACCAACGACATCCGCCGGCAGATCGAGGACATGCAGATCGCCGCCCGCGAGTCGGTGGCGGCGGTCGGCGGCTTCAGCCGCACCATAGCGGGGATGGAGAAGACCACGCGCGCCATCACCGAGGCGGTGCAGGCCCAGAACAACGCCACGCGGGAGATGGCCCGCGGCACGCAGGCCACCGCCGCCGTGGCGGGAACCTTCTCCTCGCGCCTGCGCACGGTGAGCGGCGCCGCCTTCGAGACCGGCGAGGCGGCGACGCAGATGCTGTCGGCGGCCGGCGACCTCGCACACCAGACGAGCGTCCTGCGCGAGGAGGCGACACGCTTCGTCGCCAGCGTTCGGGCGGCCTGAGGCGCGCCGCCCGACCGGCGGCCGGTCGCAGCCTAGCGGTTGAGGCGGTTGTACATGTCGATGGCCTGGTTGATGTCGGCGAACATCATGAGCCGGCCGTCCACCAGCACGGCGCCCCGGTCGCAATATTCCTGGATCGTGCCGACGGAATGCGAGACCATGATCACGTCGGCGCGGCTCCGGCGCGCGGCGAAGGCCTCGCTGCAACGCTTGGAGAAGCGGGCGTCGCCCACCGCCGTGACCTCGTCGATGAGGTAGCAGTCGAACTGGATCGCCATGGACAGGCCGAAGGCGAGCTTGGCCATCATGCCCGACGAGTAGGTCTTCACCGGCGCGTCGAGGTAGTCGCCGAGTTCGGAGAAGTCCTCCACGAAGTCGAGGATGGCGTGGACGTCCTCGCCGTAGGTCCGCGCGGCGAAGGTGACGTTGTTGCGCCCCGTCATGAGGGGATGGAACGCGGAGGCGAAGCCGATCGGCCAGGACACCCGGCAGTTGCGCTTGATCGATCCACCGTTGGGCGACTCGACGCCGGACAACAGCCGCATGGTCGTCGACTTGCCGGCGCCGTTCACGCCGAGGATGCCGTACGAATGGCCCTTCTCGAAGGTCGTCGTGATGTGATCGAGCACGACCTTCGTGTGGCCGCCGTTCTTGTAATATTTGTAGACGTTGCGCATCTCGATCATGCTTGACGTCCATTCCCCTCGCCGGCTGCCTCGACCTTCATGTGGGACGTTCGCGACGCGCGGGCAAGCGGTGGAGGTTCGAAGCGTCGGGTCATCTCGTGGAGGCGGCTTGGTCGGCACCAGGGGGCGTCGCCGGGTCATCGACACCTTCCGTCATCCCGGGGCGCCGAAGGCGAACCCGGGACCCAGGGGCCACCGCACGAACGTCGGTGCGGAACGAGAACGGCCCAGTCCCGCCGCCCCTGGGTCCCGGGTTCTCGGCTATGCCGAGCCCCGGGATGACGAAGGCGGTTGGACAGCGTCGGCGATATCCTCCGGTGTTTCTAGAGGCCCGCCGTCTTGGCGGCGGCGAGGATGACGCCGGGCCGCCCCGGCGGGTCCGCCTGCAACAACACCACGAAGCCCTCGTCCTCGCCGGCGAGGTCCGGCATGGCGAAACGGGCCGCCTTGCCGTCCCAATCGCCGACCCGGGTCATCGCGCGGACCACGTTGGTGTAGGTGATGTCCCGACCCGAGTTCCTGCCGCGTCCGATGGCGACGGTGGCCGAACGGACCACCCGCAGCACGTAGATGCCGGCCGACTTCGCCGTCACGGTGGGCACGGTGTCGTCGATCGGCGCCGCGCCCACCGTGACGACGACCTCCGCACCGGTTTCCGCGACCGCGAGCGGCACGCTCATGGCGCCATCCCGACCGGAGGGCACGGCCGTGTCGCGCAGGATCGCCTCCTTGTCGGCGCCGACTTCCGCCGCGACCCCGTCGACGATGACCTGGGGCGTGAAGACGCGCCTGTCGCCGCGGGCGGTGGCGTAGGCCCGCTGGCGCGCCGTGGACGCGCGGGACGCCAGCGTGTCCTTCCACCCGATGTAGTCCCAGGTGTCGACGGCGAAGGACAGCGCGACCGTGTCGGGTCGCCGCGCCAGCTCGGCGAGGAGACGGTCGGCCGGGGGACAAGCGGGACAGCCCTGGCTCGTGAACAGTTCGATCACGTGGGCGGGCTGCACATG
>CAXSDP010000009.1:13538-30096 GCA_964235705.1 uncultured Beijerinckiaceae bacterium
AACTTGGGCGACCTGAACTTGGGCGACCTGAACTTGGGCGACCTGAACTTGGGCGACCTGAACTTGGGCGGGCCGCACGCCCGGGGGCTCGACGCCCACCGCCCGGCTCCCGGTCGCCGGGAGGAGCGCGACCAGGGCGACGCAGGCGAACGCGGAGCGTCCCCGTCGTCGGCCGGGCCGGCACGTGATGGAACGGGGCGTGGACATCGACATCTTCGATCAATCGCGGACGGCTCAGCTAGCCACCATCGGCCAGGATCAGGCCAGTCAAATTCGGGTGAGCCGGCGACGGCCGGGGTGGCGCGATGGACGGGGCGCGCCGCCTCACCGCTTGTCGATCCCCGCGATGGCCTCGGCGAAATCGCGGGCGGCGAAGGGCTCGAGGTCGTCGGCGGTCTCGCCGACGCCGATGAAGTGGACCGGCAGCTTGAACCGCTCCGTGATGGCGACCAGGATGCCGCCGCGCGCCGTGCCGTCGAGCTTGGTCATGACGAGCCCGGTGACCCCCGCGACCTTGCCGAAGATCTCGACCTGGTTCATCGCGTTCTGGCCGACGGTGGCGTCGAGCACGAGCAACACGGCGTGAGGCGCGCCCGCGTCGAGCTTGCGCATGACGCGGATGATCTTCTCCAGCTCCGCCATCAGCTCGGCCCGGTTCTGCAGGCGGCCGGCCGTGTCCATCAGCAGGATGTCGGCGCCCGCCGCCCGCGCCGCCTCCACCGCCTCGTAGGCGAGGCCGGCCGCGTCCGACCCTTGTTCGCGCGCGACGACCGCGCAGCCCATCCGTTCGCCCCACACCTTGAGCTGGGCGATGGCGGCGGCGCGGAACGTGTCGCCGGCGGCGAGCATGACGTGCTTGCCCTCTCCGGTGAACTTGGCGGCCAGCTTGCCGATCGTCGTCGTCTTGCCCGACCCGTTGACGCCGACGACCAGGATCACGAAGGGCTTGCGCGCGTCCGTGGCGATGGGCACGGCGTAGGGCTCCAGCACGCGCTCGATCTCGTCGGCGAGGATCGCCTTGACGTCGTCGGGGTCGACATCCCTGTCGTAGCGCCCCTTGCCGACCGCCTCGGAGATGCGGGTGGCCATGGTCACGCCGAGGTCGGCCCGGATCAGCACGTCCTCCAGGTCCTCGAGCATCGCCGCATCGAGCTTGCGCTTGGTGAAGATGGCGCCGATGCCGGTGGTGATGGACGACGAGGAGCGCGACATGCCCTCCCGCAGCCGCGACCACCACGATCGCTTCGTCCCATCGTCGGTCGCCTCCGGCGTGCCCGGTGGGGACGGATCGGCGAACGACGGGATGGCCTCGGGCGCCCGCGCCTCCGGCGACGTGACTGGCCTCGCCACGATGTCCGGGTTCCGGTCCGCCTCACCCAAGCCCCCGGCGGCCTCGGAGGGCGCGGGCGCCTCGCCCGCGACAGCCGCGTCGGCCGGCACGTCCTCGGCAGGGTGGTCGACGGTCGGGGCGGAGGGGGCGTCGAGCCCGACGGACGGCGGCTGAACGGGTTCGGGCGGCGGCTCGTCGTCGACCCCGATGAACAATCGGCGCAGGAACCCCGGCTTCCTCTTCGGCGTCCCGCCTTCGTTCTCGTCGCTCAAAACACCGATCCCGCGCTGCCGCCCGCCCGATGGGCCTGCGGATGGACATGGGGAGGGATGTAGTCCGCTTCGCGCCCGGCACAAACTCGCCCGGCCCGGCGCACCCCGCCCCGTCCGCGACGGGCTATCCGACCTCGGCGAAATAAGCGCGGAGGATCCGTCGGTAGATCGCGGTGAGGCTGAGGAGGTCGGCGAGCGGCACGCCCTCGTCGACCATGTGCATGCGGTCGCCGACGAGGCCGAGCTCGATCGTCGGGCAGTAGCGCTGGATGAAGCGCGCGTCCGACGTGCCGCCGCCGGTCGAGAGGATCGGCGGGGCGCCCGTTTCCGCCGCGACCGCCGCCGCGACGAGGTCGGTGAACGGCGACGCCGGCGTCAGGAACGACGGGGCGTCGTTGGGTATCACGGTGAGCGTCGCGTTGGGCGCGGCGTCCCTCACCCGTGCCTCCAGCGCGGCGGCGAGCGTGCCGGCGGTCCACGTCTCGTTGTATCGGACGTTGAACGCGGCGGTGGCGAGCGCCGGGATGACGTTGGTCGCGGAATTGCCGACGTCCACCGTGGTGACGACGAGGTTGGAGGGCTCGAAGTGCTCCGTCCCCTCGTCGAGCGGCGCACCGAGCGCGTCGAGCGCGCGGAGCAGCGCGGGGATCGGGTTGTCGGCCTTCGTCGGGTAGGCCACGTGGCCCTGGCGCCCCCGCACCGCGATCCGCCCATTGAGCGAGCCGCGCCGGCCGATCTTGATCGTGTCGCCGGGTCGCGCCCGCGCCGTCGGCTCGCCGACGATGCAATGGTCGAAGCGCTCGCCGCGCTCGTGCGCCCAACGCAGCAGCTTGGCCGTGCCGTTGACCGCCGGCCCTTCCTCGTCGCCGGTGATGAGGAAGCCGATCGAGCCGCGCGGTGGCCCGTCGGCGGCGATCGTGGCCAGCGCGGCGGCGGCGAAGGCGGCGATGCCGCCCTTCATGTCCTGGGCGCCGCGCCCGTGCAGCACGCCGTCCGCGACCGTCCCGGCGAAGGGATCGTGCCGCCACGCCGCCGGGTCGCCCGGCGGCACGACATCCGTGTGCCCGGCGAACAGCAGGACCGGCGCGCCGGTGCCGATGCGGGCGTAAAGGTTGTCGATCGTCGCCGTCCCCTCGGCGGCGAAGGGCACGCGGTGCGTGGCGAAGCCGTGGGCGTCGAGCACGCCCTGCAGCGCGTCGAGCGCGCCGGCGTCGGCGGGTGTGACCGAGGGGCACCGCAGCAGGGCCTGGGCGATGGCCAGGGCGTCGGGAGTTTGGGCGTCGGGGATCGGGGCGTCGGGGATCATGGAGGGTTCACCCTGTCATCGATCCCCGACCCCATACCACGGTGCCGCCGGCTCGCGGCGGCGGTGACCTACGGCGTCAGCGGCAGACGCGGTGGACGTTGACGACCTTGCCGTGCGGCGTGAAGCGGATGTCGCGGACCATGTGGCAATCGCCGCCGTGACGGTGGATGATGACGGTCCCGGCCGCCGCCGACGTCACGGAGGCGGGCAGCGCGCCGGCGAGCGGGCCGAGGGCCGCGAGGATGACGAGGGCTTGTCTCATGGCGATCTCCTGGGATGCGTCGCCCCGAGGGCGACGCGCCGGTCCTAGAGCGGCGAACTTGAACGGGAGTTAAACGGACGCGACGCCGCCTCAATCGTCGCTGTAGCGCTGCTCGGCCCAGGGATCGCCCCGGTCGTGGTAGCCGCGCGTTTCCCAGAAACCCGGCTCGTCCGCCGTCTTGAAGGTGATCCGCTTCAGCCACTTGGCGGATTTCCACAGGTAGAGGTGGGGCACGATGAGGCGCACCGGGCCGCCGTGGTCGCGGGTGAGGGGACGGCCCTCCCAGCTGTGGACGATCATCGCGTCGGGGCTGGCGAAATCGTCCAGCGGCAGGTTGGTGGTGTAGCCGTCGGACGAGGCGAGCACCACGAAGCGGGCGTCGTCGCGCGGCTCGACGATGTCGAGCAGGGCGCGGGTGGCGAGGCCCTGCCAGCGGTTGTCGTAGCGCGACCACGTCGTCACGCAGTGCATGTCGGAGACGCGCGTGTCCTGGCGGCGCGCCTGGAAGGCGGCCCAGTCCCAGTGCAGCGTGTTGGCGACGGCGCCGTCGACGTCGAGCGTCCAGCGCTCGCGCGGCACGTCGGGGGTCTGGCCAAGGTCGAGCACCGGCCAGTCCTTGACGAGGTGCTGGCCGGGCGGCAGCCGCTCGGCCTCGGGCCGCGCGCCGTGGCCGGTGATGAAGCGGCCCTCCTCCGCCCAGCGGCGCTTGGAGCGGGTGAGCTTGGAGTCGGGTGGGGTGTCGTCGGCGTCCATGGTTCTCTCGGCGGTGAGCTCGGCTTGCCCTTCTCCCGATCGCGGGAGAAGGTGTCGCCACGACGTGGTGACGGATGAGGGACGTCGCCACCGCATCCCGAGAACCCTCATCCGACCTCGCTGCGCGAGGCCACCTTCTCCCGCGAGCGGGAGAAGGGCAAGGCGCCCCGTCTCGAAGGATGACATGACAGCCACCACCCTTCCCGCCGACCATCCACCGCTGGAGCGACGCGCCGTCGCCGCCGTGATCCTCGGCAACGCGCTCGAGTTCTACGATTTCACCACCTACGCCTTCTTCGCCACCACCATCGGCGAAACCTTCTTCCCGTCCAAGGACCCGATCGCCAGCCTGCTGTCGTCGCTCGCCATCTTCGGCATCGGCTTCGTGACGCGGCCGGTCGGCGGCATCGTCATCGGCGCCTTCGCCGACCGCGCCGGGCGCAAGCCGGCGATGATCCTGACCATCGCGATGATGGCGGCCGGCATGCTGATGCTGGCGGCGACGCCCGGCTACGCTACGATCGGCGTGTGGGCGCAGGTGATCGTCATCACCGGACGCCTCATCCAGGGCTTCGCGCTGGGCGGCGAGGTCGGGCCATCCACCGCCTACCTGCTGGAAGCGGCGCCGCCGGCGCACCGTGGCTTCATCGCCTCCTGGCAGATCGCCAGCCAGGGCATCGCCTCGCTGTTCGCCGGCACCGTCGGCTTCGTGCTCGCCAAGACGCTCAGCGAGCATTCCATGCGGGAATGGGGCTGGCGCGTGCCCTTCCTGCTCGGCGTCGCCATCGTGCCGGTGGGCCTCGTGATCCGCAACCACCTGCCGGAGACGGCCGGCGAGGGCGCGGACGCGGGGGCGGCCGCCTCCACGCTCGACGTGCTGCGCCGGCTCGGGCGCGACCACGGGCGGATGCTCACCCTCAACTTCCTGGTCATCTCCGCGGCGACGGTGTCGAACTTCGTGGGCACCAACATGCCGACCTACGCCAAGGCGACGCTCGGCCTGTCGCTCGCCGCGTCCACCGGCACCACGATCGCGCTCGGCGCCGCCTCCGTCGTGTTCCCGCTGGCCGGAGGCTGGCTCGCCGACCGCATCGGCCGCCGCCCGGTGATGGTGTGGCCGCGCGCGGCGATCGTGCTCCTCGCGGTGCCGGCCTTCGCCTTCCTCGTCCACGCGCCGAGCGCGGGCAACGTTTACGCCGTCACCTTCCTGCTGTCGGCCCTGTCCTCGCTCAACGCGGCGGCGGTGATCGTCGGCATCCCGGAATCGCTGCCCCGCGCGGTGCGCTCGGCCGGCCTGTCCATCGTCTACGCCTTCAGCGTCACGATCTTCGGCGGCACGACGAACTACGTCGTCAACAAGCTCATCGCGCTCACCGGCGACAAGCTGGCGCCGGCCTACTACCTCGTGGCGATCAGCGCCGTCGGCGCCGTGGCGGCCTTCCTGATGCCGGAAACCAAGGGCCGGGACCTCGACTGACCGGCCCGGGAGGGCGGCGCAAATGATCGACAAGCCGTGATCGACAAGCTCGCCTACGTCATCGCGCTCGCCCGCGAACAACACTTCGGCCGGGCGGCGGAAGCCTGCGGCGTCACCCAGCCGACCATGTCGGCCGGCTTGAAGCACCTCGAGGACGTGCTGGGCGTGGTGATCGTGCGGCGCTCGTCGCGCTACCAGGGGTTCACGCCGGAGGGCGAGCACGTGCTGTCGTGGGCGCGGCGCATCGTCGGCGACGCGCAGGCGATGCGCCAAGACCTCGACGCCCTGAAGCGGGGCCTGGCCGGGCACCTCAAGCTCGCCGTCATCCCGACCGCGCTGACGATGGTGCCGGCCCTCACGACCCCGTTCCGCGACCACCACCCCGCCCTGCGCTTCTCGATCGAGTCCGCCTCCTCGGAGGTGATCTTGGAGCGCCTCAGCAACCTCGACATCGACGGCGGCATCACCTACCTGGCCAACGAGCCGCTCGGCGACGTGAAGACCGTGCCGCTCTACCGCGAGTCCTACGTGCTGCTGACCGGCGCCGCCACCCCCTACGGCCAGCGCCGCGAGATCGGGTGGCGGGACCTCGGCGACCTGCCCCTCTGCTTGATGACCCCCAGGATGCAGAACCGGCGCATCATCGATCAGATGCTGAGGGACGGCGGGATCAAGCCGGAGGCGGCGCTCGAAACGAACTCGGTCATCGCCCTGGTGGCCCACGTCGCGACGGGGCGCTGGTCCTCCATCGTGCCGGCCGGCCTGTCGGGAACGGTGGGCCTGCCACCCGGCGTCCGGGCCATCCCGATCACCAACCCGGACGTGACGCACCTCATCGGGCTCGTGGTGCAGCATCGCTTCGCCATGAGCCCGCTGACCAACGCGTTGGTTCGCGAGGCGGAACGTTTGGCGGAACGACTGGCCGTTCGATAGATGGCGACCAACAAGCCTTGGATTCGGGATGTTTGATAGAGGTCTTCTATCGTACCACGGGGTCGGCCCCCTTGATTTGCCGGCTCACGAGGCTTTCCTCAAGTCATTATAAGAACGACGTGGGACGAAACGATGCCCGATCATGAGCGCTGGGATCTCGCGCAGGCGACCGCCATCGTCGCGGCCCGCGCGGACGAGAAGGGCGCGACCCTCCCCATCCTCCACGACCTGATGGACCGCTTCGGCCACGTCGACCACGCCATCGTGCCGGTCATCGCCGACGCCCTCAACCTGTCGCGCGCCGAGGTGCACGGCACGATCTCCTTCTACCACGATTTCCGCGACCATCCGCCCGGCCGCCGCACGATCAAGGTGTGCCGCGCGGAAGCCTGCCAATCGCGCGGGGCGCTCGCGATGCACGAGGCGCTCAGCGCCAAGCTCGGCGTCGACTGGCACGGCACCACGGCGGACGGCGCGATCACGGTCGAGCCAGTTTATTGCTTGGGCTTGTGCACCTGCGCGCCGGCGGTGTTGCTCGACGGGGAGCCGGTCGGCAACGTCGACGTCGACGCGCTCGACGCCCTGATCGCGGAGGCACGCGCGTGAGCGTCCAAGTCTACGTCCCCCGCGACGCCGGCGCGCTGGCGGTCGGCGCCGACAAGGTGGCCAAGGCGCTCGCCGCGTCGGGGGCCGACATCGCCATCATCCGCAACGGCTCGCGCGGGCTGTTCTGGCTGGAGCCGATGGTCGAGGTGGTGACGCCGCAAGGTCGCGTCGCCTACGGGCCGGTCAAGCCCGGCGACGTCGAAGGGTTGCTCGCCGCCGGCATGCTGGAGGGCGGCGCCCACCGTCTGCGGCTCGGTCGCCCGGAGGAGATCCCCTTCCTCGCCCGGCAGACGCGGCTCACCTATGAGCGTTGCGGCATTATCGATCCCCTCGACATCGCGGACTACCGCGCCCACGGCGGCTTCGTCGGGCTCGCCAACGCGATTGCCATGAGCGACGAGGCGATCACCGAGCAGGTCACCAAGTCCGGGCTGCGCGGGCGCGGCGGCGCCGGCTTCCCGACCGGCATCAAGTGGACCACCGTCCGCAAGGCGGCAGCCGACCAGAAGTACATCGTCTGCAACGCCGACGAGGGCGACAGCGGCACCTTCGCCGACCGCATGATGATGGAGGGCGACCCCTTCTGCCTCATCGAGGGCATGACGATCGCCGCCCTCGCGGTGGGCGCCACGGAGGGCTACGTCTACATCCGCTCGGAGTACCCGCACGCCTTCAAGGCGATGCGGGAGGCCATCGCCATCGCCACAGCCGACGGGGCGCTCGGCGACTCGGTGCTGGGCTGCGGCCGCGCCTTCCACTTGCACGCCCGGCTGGGCGCCGGCGCCTACATCTGCGGCGAGGAAACGGCGCTGCTGGAGAGCCTGGAAGGACGTCGGGGCGTGGTGCGCGCCAAGCCGCCGCTCCCGGCGCTGCAGGGCCTGTTCGGCAAGCCGACGGTCGTCAACAACGTCATATCGCTGTGCTCCGTGCCGTGGATCATGGCGCACGGCGCGCAGGCCTACGCCGATCACGGCATGGGCCGCTCGCGCGGCACGCTCTGCATCCAGCTCAGCGGCAACGTCAAGCGGAGCGGCTTGATCGAGCTCGACTTCGGCGTAACGCTCGGCGCCGTCATCGAGGAGTTCGGCGGCGGAGCCGGCGGGCGGCCGATCCGCGCGGCGATGGTGGGCGGCCCGCTCGGCGCCTACTTCCCGCCGACGCTCTTCGACACGCCGATGGACTACGAGGCCTTCGCCGCCGCCGGCGGTCTCATCGGCCACGGCGGCGTCGTCGCCTTCGATGACACGGTGGACATGGCGAAGCAGGCGCGCTTCGCCTTCGAGTTCTGCGCCACCGAGAGCTGCGGCAAGTGCACGCCCTGCCGCATCGGCGCGGTGCGCGGCCGGGAGACGATGGACAAGATCATCGCCGGCACCGACGTCGAGCGCAACCTGGACCTCGTCGCCGACCTCTGCGTGACCATGACCGACGGCTCGCTGTGCGCCATGGGCGGGCTGACGCCCGTGCCGGTGAAGAGCGCGATGACCCACTTCCCCGAGGATTTCGTTCCGGTGCCCCGGCGCATCGCCGCCGAATAGGAGTTCACCCCATGGCCCTCATCGCGGAATTCAACTCCGGCACACCGATCCGTCCGGCCGCCGCCACCGTGACCCTGCTGATCGACGGCGAGGCGGTGAGCGTGCCCAAGGGCACGTCCGTGATGGCCGCCGCCGCCTCCATGGGCACGAAGATCCCGCGCCTCTGCGCCTCCGACCAGCTGGAAGCGTTCGGCTCCTGCCGCCTGTGCCTCGTCGAGATCGAGGGACGGCGCGGCACCCCGGCCTCCTGCACCACGCCGGCCGAGGACGGCATGGTCGTGCACACCCAGAACGAGCGGCTCGCCAAGCTCCGCCGCGGCGTGATGGAGCTGTACATCTCCGACCACCCGCTGACCTGCCTGACCTGCTCGGCCAACGGCGACTGCGAGCTGCAGGACCAGGCCGGCCAGGTCGGCCTGCGCGAGGTCCGCTACGGATACGATGGCGCCAACCACCTCGACGCCCCCACCGACGCTTCGAACCCGTACTTCACCTTCGAGTCCGCCAAGTGCATCGTGTGCAACCGCTGCGTCCGCGCCTGCGAGGAGGTGCAGGGCACCTTCGCGCTCACCATCCAGGGGCGCGGCTTCGATTCGGTGGTGTCGGCCGGCGGCACCGACTTCTTCGACTCGGAGTGCGTGTCCTGCGGCGCCTGCGTCCAGGCCTGCCCCACCGCGACGCTGAACGAGAAGTCGGTGATCGCGATGGGCAAGCCCGAGCATTCGGTGCTGACCACCTGCGCCTATTGCGGGGTCGGCTGCACCTTCAAGGCGGAGATGCAGGGTGACAAGGTGGTGCGGATGGTGCCGGCCAAGGTCGGCAAGGCCAACGAGGGCCATTCCTGCGTCAAGGGCCGCTTCGCCTACGGCTACGTCACCCATGAGGATCGCGTGACGAAGCCGATGATCCGCGCGGCGATCACCGACCCGTGGCGGGAAGTCTCCTGGGAGGAGGCCATCGCCCACGCCGCGTCCGAGTTCAAGCGAGTCCAGGCCAAGTACGGGCGCAACGCGATCGGCGGCATCACCTCCTCGCGCTGCACCAACGAGGAAACCTACCTCGTGCAGAAGCTGGTGCGCGCCGCCTTCGGCAACAACAACGTCGACACCTGCGCCCGCGTCTGCCACTCGCCGACCGGCTACGGCCTCAAGACCACGCTCGGCACCTCGGCCGGCACGCAGGACTTCCGCTCCGTCGAGCAGTGCGACGTGATCCTGGTCATCGGCGCCAACCCGACCGACGGCCATCCCGTGTTCGGCTCGCGGATGAAGAAGCGGCTGCGCGCCGGCGCCAAGCTGATCGTCGCCGACCCGCGCCGCATCGACCTCGTCAGGTCGGCGCACATCGAGGCGGACCACCACCTGCCCTTGAAGCCCGGCACCAACGTCGGCTTCATCAACGCCATGGCGCACGTCGTCGTCACCGAGGGCCTCATCGACGAGACCTTCGTTCGCGAGCGCTGCGAGCTGCGCGACTTCGAGTCCTGGGCGCGCTTCGTCGCCGACGTCCGGCACTCGCCGGAGGCACAGGCCGACATCCTGGGCGTCGACGCCGCCGACCTGCGCGCCGCCGCCCGGCTCTACGCCCGAGGCGGCAACGCCGCCATCTTCTACGGCCTCGGCGTCACCGAGCACAGCCAGGGCTCGACGATGGTCATGGGCATGGCGAACCTCGCCATGGCGACCGGCAACATCGGGCGCGAGGGCGTCGGCGTGAACCCGCTGCGCGGCCAGAACAACGTCCAGGGCTCCTGCGACATGGGCTCGTTCCCGCACGAGTATCCCGGCTACCGTCACGTCGCCGACGAGGCCACGCGCGAACTCTACGAGGCGATGTGGGGTGTCAAGCTGGACGCCGCGCCCGGCCTGCGCATCACCAACATGCTGGACGAGGCGGTCGGCGGCCTGTTCAAGGGCCTATACGTCCAGGGCGAGGACATCGCGCAGTCCGACCCCGACACGCACCACGTCACGTCAGGCCTGCGGGCGATGGAATGCGTCGTCGTGCAGGACATCTTCCTGAACGAGACGGCGAAATACGCCCACGTGTTCCTGCCGGGCGCCTCGTTCCTGGAAAAGGACGGCACCTTCACCAACGCCGAGCGCCGGGTGAGCCGCGTGCGCAAGGTGATGGCGCCGCTGGGCGGCTACGGCGACTGGGAAGGCACGATGATGCTGTCCGAGGCGCTGGGTTACAAGATGGATTACCAGCATCCCTCGCAGATCATGGACGAGATCGCCGCCACCACGCCGTCCTTCGCCGGCGTGTCGTTCGCCAAGCTCGACGAGCTCGGCTCGATCCAGTGGCCCTGCAACGCGGAGGCGCCGGCCGGCACCCCCACGATGCACATCGGCCGCTTCGTGATCGGCCGCGGCAAGTTCATGATCACCGAGTTCCACCCGACGGAGGAGCGCACGGGCCCGCGCTTCCCGCTGATCCTCACCACCGGCCGCATCCTGTCGCAGTACAACGTCGGCGCGCAGACGCGGCGCACGTCGAACTCGATGTGGCACGGGGAGGACGTGCTGGAGGTCCACCCCTTCGACGCCGAGCAGCGCGGCATCGCCGACGGCGACCTCGTGGCGCTGGAGAGCCGGTCGGGCGACATCGCGCTGAAGTGCAAGGTGTCCGAGCGGATGCAGCCGGGCGTCGTCTACACGACGTTCCATCACGCCAAGACCGGCGCCAACGTCATCACCACCGATTATTCGGACTGGGCCACCAACTGTCCCGAGTACAAGGTGACCGCGGTGCAGGTCCGCAAGACCAATCGCCTGTCGGACTGGCAGGCGAAGTTCACCGAGGAGGACGAGGCGCTGACCCGCGTCGCCGCCCGGCTGGAGGCGGCGGAATAATCGGCGTCATTCCGGCGCGCCGCAGGCGAACCCGGAACCGGTGTCCCACCTGCTCCCAATGGAGGACACCGGTTCCGGATCGCAGCTTCGCTCCGTCCGGAATGACGCCTCGCTCCATTGAGACAGGATCCCACGATGGCGATGCACGAGACCGACAAGCTGGTGATGATGGCGAACCAGATCGCCCAGTTCTTCCGCTCCTACCCGCACGACGAGGCGGTGGCCGGCATCGCCTCGCACATCGAGGCGTTCTGGACGCCGCGCATGATCGGCGTGCTGCGGGCGAACAACGACGGTGCGGCGAACCTCGACCCACTGGTGGCGGAGGCCCTGTCCCCCGCGACCGCGGCGACGGCCCCGGCCGGGAAGGTCGCGATGGGACCGGGCAAGCTCGGGGAGTTGGGCGCGGTCGACGCGGGATGAGGCATCTGGATTCGATCGTTTAGCACTTCGTTAACCAAACGACGGCACCTTCGGACTCGCCCGGAGGCGCCCAATGATGACACCGCACGAAGCCGAGACGCGAGAGCCCTTGTCGCCGCGCGCCCGCATCGCTTGGCGTCGCGCCGCCGACGAATTGCTGATCGACGCGATCTTCGGGGCCGGTTACGAGCCGTTCCCGGCGACCGAACCGGCCGTCACGCAAGCGTCCATGCCGACACAGCCGCAGCAGGCTCCGACCGTTCCGTAGGACCCTCCGCCGCCCGGTCTCACCGTTTGGCGAACTGCGCCCTGCCCTCCCGATCCAGCGCGGCGAACTCCTCGTCCGACAGGTCGATGCCGGCCGCCGCCACGTTGTCCTCCAGGTGCGCCACCTTGCCGGTACCGGGAATCGGCAGCATCACGGGGCTGCGCTTCAGCATCCAGGCGAGCGCCAGCTGGCTCGGGCTGGCGCCGTGCTTCGCCGCCACGGCGTCGAGCAGCGAGCCGGGTTTCGCGAGGTCCCCCGCCGCCAGCGGATACCAGGGGATGAAGCCGATGCCGGCGGCCTCGCAATGGTCGAGCACATCCTCGCTCGTGCGATCGACGAGGTTGTAGCGGTTCTGCACGCTCGCCACGGGGAAAACCTGCCGCGCCGCCTCGATGTCCGCCACGCCCACGTTGCTGAGGCCCGCCTGCGCGATGACGCCGTCGTCGAGGAGGCGGCGGACCGCGCCGAATTGTTCGTCGCGCGGCACGTGCGGATCGATGCGGTGGAGCTGCCACAGGCCGATCACGTCCACCCCGAGGCGACGCCGGCTCATCAGCGCCTGCTGGATCAAGTACTCGGGCCGTCCCACCGGGATCCACACGCCGGGCCCGGTGCGCGTCAGGCCGCCCTTGGTCGCGATCAGCACGTCGCCGTAGGGGCGCAGCGTCTCGCCGATCAGGCGCTCGGACACCTCGGGACCGTAGGAATCCGCCGTGTCGACGAGGGTGATGCCGAGTTCGGGCACCCGCCTCAGCGTGCGGATCGCCTCGTCGCGGTCGGCCGGCTCGCCCCAGACCCCCGCGCCCGTGACCCGCATCGCGCCGAAACCGAGCCGGGTCACGGCGCGGGTGCCGATCGTGAACGTGCCGGAGCGCGCGGCGTCGATCGCCATGTCTTCGATCCTCACCTTCGATCCTTGCGCGGGCGGTGACCCGCGTCACGCCATAGGTGGGGATCGATCGCGCTTGGGACAGTGGCGCGGACCAACGTTCACCGCGCTGGACGACGGTGCGCCCCTTGCTCCGAGGGCCGGCCTGCCGGCACTACTTGCCGTCCGCCGCCACGATCAGGCCCCGCGACGTCCGCACGGCGGGGTGGGCACCCGGCAGGATCGCCAGGACCTCGCCCGCGCCGGGGATCGTGTCACCGACGTGGACGACGCGGGATCGGCCGTCGACCGCGATCGTCGCGCCGTCGGCGCCGGCGGTTTCCAGGGTCACGGCGGGGTTTGCCAGCGGCTTGGTGGCCGTTCCGTCGGACGCCTCGCGCGCCCCGCCCCGTTCCGGGCCGGCCGACATGGTGGCGTGGCGCGGGATCGACGCCGTCACGGCGGTGTCGAGATCCTCGTCCGGGTCGGGCCGGCCCAGCTCGCGCGCCTCGGTCTTCGGCATCGTGCGGGGCGCGAGCTGCGCGAAGACGGTGAAGTCGTGACCCGACGCGCTCGATCCCGGGCCGTTGAGGTTCATGTAGAGGGCGAACGAGGCCGACGCGAGCGCGAGCCCGCCGCCGGCCACGCCGAGCGCCTTGTCGGCGGTGAGGAGAGCTAGGATCTTCATCGTCATGATCGCGTCCTGTTCAAGGCTTCGTCCTGTTCAAGGCTTCGGCGAGTTCACGGAAGGCGTCCGTGCTCGCGGGGGCGTCGGGGGCCTGGGTGAGCGCCTCGTAGACGCGCGGCGTCAGGAGGACGGCCTGGTCGAGCTCGGCGTCGGCGCCGGGCTGCATCCCGCCCATCGAGCGCAGATCGCGCGTGTCCTCGAAGCGGGCGATCATCGCCCGGAGCTTGCCGACCAGCGCGCGCTGGTCCTTCGTCCAGACGTGCGTGGCGAGGCGGGAGATCGATCCCAGCACGTCGACGGCGGGGTAGCGCGCGGCGTCCGCCACCGCGCGGTCGAGCACGATGTGGCCGTCGAGCGTGCCCCGGATGCAGTCGGCCACGGGGTCGTTGTGGTCGTCGCCGTCGACCAGCACGGCGAAGATGCCGGTGATCGAGCCGGCCGCCACCCCGTCCCGCGAGACGCCGCTGACGCCACGGCCCTCGATGCCGGGGCCGGCCCGCTCCAGCAGCCGTGGGAGGCTGGTGAAGACGGAGGGCGCGTAGCCGCGCGCCACCGCCGGCTCGCCGGCCGCCAGCGCGACGTCGCGGGCGGCGTGGGCGTAGCGGGTGACGGAATCGACCATGAGCAGGACGCGCTCGCCGCGATCGCGGAAATACTCGGCGATGGCGGTGGCGGTGAGGGGCGCCATCAGGCGCATCATCGCGCTCTCGTCGCCGGTCGCCACCACGGTGACGGCGAGCGGCCGGTTGGCCCCCAGCGCGTCCTCGATGAACTCGCGCACCTCGCGGCCGCGCTCGCCGACCAGCGCGACGACCACCGTGTCGAAGCCCTTGCAGGCGGCGAGCATGCCCATCAGCGTCGACTTGCCGACGCCCGAGCCGGCGAAGATGCCGATGCGCTGGCCGTGGCAGAGCGGCGTGAAGATGTCGATGACGCGCACCCCGCTCTTCAGGGGCGTCTTGACCCGTCCGCGCACCAGGGCCGGTGGCGGGTCGGCCTGGATCGGACGACGATCGAGGCCGATCTCCAGCGGGGCGCCCCCATCCACCGGCGCGCCGAGCGCGTTGATGATCCGGCCCTTCCACGAGGGGGCCGGCGCGAGCGAGACACGCTCCGTCCAGGTCGCGCGGTCGCCGAGCGCCACGTCCCCGGTCGTGGCGTAGGGCTTCACGGTGACGTGGCCCGCCTCGACGTGCACGATCTCGCCGTGGCGGACCCGTTCCCCATGTGGCCCCTCGGCGAGCGACACGCAGTCGCCGAGCTGCGAGAAGGGCGAGAGCCCGCGCACCTTGTAGCTGGTCGGGGCCACGGCGGTGACGGTCCCGGCGATGTCGAGCAGCGCGCCCGGCGCGCCGGCGCGGGCGGCCAGGGCGGCGAGCTGGTCGAGCGCCCTCACGAGTTCGACCCGAGCGTCTTGATCGCGTCCTGCAGGCTGCCCTCGCTGGATTGCGAGGCGCCGGTCAGGCTGTCGTAGGCGCGCTGGATGGCGATGAGCTTGGAGATCTCGGCGACGGGGTTGATGTTCGATCCCTCCGAGAAGCCCTGCGCGACGCCCGTGCGCGAGAAGTCGAGCACCGCCGTCGCCGGCTTGTCGGGCACCACGGCGGAGTTGTCGTAGCGGCTGAGGTTCGCGTCGTCGGGGATGGAGAACAGGCCGATCGCGCCGACCTGGAGGCCGTTCTGCGTGACCATGCCGTCGGCGGCGATGGCGGGCGGCCCGTCGCCGGCGTTCAGGAGGAGTTTGGAGCCGCCGGCGTCGAGCATGGGGTAGCCGTTGAGGCTCTGGAGCTCGCCGGCCGCCGTCATCTTCATGCGGCCGTCGCGGGTGTAGGCGGTGCCGTCGGGCGTCTGCACGGCGAACCAGGCGTCGCCCTGCACCGCCACGTCGAGCGGGTTGTCGGTCTTGGTCATCGCGCCCTGCGCCCGCGAGATGTAGTCCGTGCCGGTCGTCACGAACGAGGCCGGTCGCTCGCCGACCGACGACAGGAGCGAGGAGAAGGCGACGCCCTGCGCCCGGTAGCCGGCGGTGTTCATGTTGGCGATGTTGGCCGCCACGGTGTCGAGGCGCTTCTCCAGCGCGACCTGGCCCGACAGGGTGACGTAAAGGTTGCCGCGCATGTTTCAGCTTCCCCCCAGCTTGAGGCCCTGGATGGAGAGCAGCAGGTCGGAGCTGAAGCCGATCGTCGACGACGACGCGAAGATCTGCGCGATGCCGGACGCGCTCGACGACGTGTTGTTGCCCTGGAGGTCGTAGTTGGCGGCGAAGCGCTCGATGACCTGCTGGAGCTTGGCCGGGTTCTTCAGGTCGGCGACGTTGATGATCTTGCCCAACGCCGTCGCCTCGGTGTCGATGTCGATCGAGGCCGAGGGTTGGATGCCGTAGGCGGTCTGCACGACCTTGAGCAGGCTCGAATCCGCCAGCAGGCCGTAGGTGCTGGTGACGGTTGGCGCGACGCGGGCGAAGTAGAGGGCGAGCTGGACGCCCTGGTTGCTCTGCCCCTGCGTGGTTTCCAGGGTCTGCTCGACGTATTTGGCGGTGGTGCCGGTCGTCACGGCGGCCGAGGACGTGACGGCGGCGGCGCCCTTACCGGCGAAGTCGAAGGCGGTCGCGAAGGCGGTGAAGCTCGGGTCGGTCAGCGTGTTGGCGAGCGACTTGCTGTTGGACACGCCGCCTTCCAGCACCTTGGTGACGAGCCCCTTGGCGTTGGTCTCGCTCCCCAGGCCGAAAGCGGTCAGCGCGTAGGACAGCAGCCTGTAATTGTTCACGAAATCCGCGATGCTCTTCACCTTGCCGATGTTGGCGAGGTAGTAGGCCGTGTCGCTCTTGACCGTCGGGTTGGCTTCCGTCGCGCTCTGGTAGCGGCCGAGGTTGTTGGCGATCGAGAGGTAGGAGGCGGTTGTCGACGTCACGGACGTTGGTCCCTCGGCAGGCAGACGGTCCTTCGGCAGGCTGCGCGAGCTTGCGCCACGAGCCTTGCC
>CAXSDP010000009.1:30196-32241 GCA_964235705.1 uncultured Beijerinckiaceae bacterium
GCCTTGCCCGGGGCTGGCCTCGCACGGGGCTGGCCTCGCACGGGGGCCAGCCTCACCTCGCCTTCGCTCCACGCCGACCCTCCGTCAGCCTCGGGCAAGGCTTGCCTGCCCAAATGGCCGCCGTTCAGGGAGACACGCGTTGAGCTTCATCATCGGACTGGCCGTCGCCCTGGGTTGCATGCTGGGCGGCTTCGCCGCCTCGGGCGGGCACATCTCCGTCATCTGGCAACCCTACGAGCTGATCATCATCGGCGGCTCGGCGCTCGGCACCTTCATCGTCGCCAACCCGCTCGCCACCATCAAGGACACCGGCCGGGGCATCCTGGAGGCGATCAAGGGCGCGTCGCCCAAGAAGCGCGACTACCTCGACGTGCTGGGCCTGCTCTACGTGCTGATGCGCGAGCTGCGCGGCAACGGGCGCAACGAGCTGGAAGGGCAGATCGACAATCCCAAGGAGTCGGAGCTGTTCAAGCGCTTCCCGACGGTCCTCGCCGACAAGGACATGACGGTGTTCATCTGCGACTACGTCCGCCTGATCCTCGTCGGCAACGCCCGGACGCACGAGATCGAGGGGCTGATGGACGAGGAGATCGAGACCATCAAGCGCGACAAGCTGAAGGCCTACCAGGCCCTCACCGCCGTGTCCGACGGATTGCCGGCGCTCGGCATCGTCGCCGCCGTGCTCGGCATCATCAAGGCGATGGGCGCGCTCGACCAGTCGCCGGAACTCCTCGGGGAACTGATCGGGGCGGCGCTGGTGGGCACCTTCGCCGGCATCTTCATGTCCTACGGCATCGCCGGCCCGCTCGCCCACAAGATCAAGGTGACGCGGGAAAAGCGCAACCGCCTCTACGTCATCATCAAGCAATCGCTGCTGGCCTTCATGAACGGCGCGATGCCGCTCATCGCGCTGGAACACGGCCGCAAGACGATCTCCGCCTACGACAGGCCCTCCATCGACGACGTCGAGAACGAGACCTCGTCCGGCGGCAAGGGCGGCGAACCGGTGAAGCAGGCGGCCTGAGATGTTTCCCTTCACCACGGCCGCGAGGGGCAGGCGGGGAGCGGTTGGCGGCGGCGCGCAGGGCCACGCCGCGCCGCTCGACGGTGCCCCAGCCCTGAGGGACGCCGTCGAGCGCGTCCTTGCCCGGTTGGTCAAGGGCCTGCAGGCGATGGCCGGCGCGACCACGGTCATCGAGGGTGCCGTGGCCGGCTCCGCGAGCGAGACGGCGGCCGCCGTCGTCGCCTCGCACGGTCCCGAGGGCGCGGCGGCACTGCTCGAAAGCCCGGCGCTGGCGGTCCCGATGGTGGCGACGCTCGACGCCACCTTGGTCCACACGCTCGTCGAGCTCCTGTGCGGGGGGAACGGCAACGAGGCGCCGGTCGCCGGACGTCCGGCGAGCGCGATCGACCGACAATTCGCCCAGATCCTGTTCAACCTCGTGGCGAGCGCGATCCAGGGCGAATGGGCGTCGTTCGGTTTCGGCCCCGTCAAGACGGCGCGGGTGGAGGCGGGGCTTCCCGCCGACGTCTTCGGGCCGCGGGGCGCGGGGATCGGGGTCATCGACCTGACAATCGGCGTGTTCGGCCTGCACGGGACCCTGCGCCTCGCCCTGCCGCCCGAGGCGCTCGAGCGCATCCGGGACGCGGGCGGGGACGTCGCCCCCCCCATCGCCACCTCCGACCCCGCTTGGTTCGACCTGCTCCACAAGGAAGTCGGTCAAGCGCCGGTGGAACTCGCCGCCTACCTCGACGCCAAGCCGCTCACGCTGGGCGCCCTGTCGGAACTCAAGGTCGGGCAGATCCTCGTGATGCCGGTGGACGCCCGCACCCGCGCCGCCCTCGTGGGCGACGGCCGTACCCTGTACCGGGGTGAGATCGGACAAGCGGAAGGCCGTTACTCGCTGCGCGTCGACGAGACCATTTCCAAGGCATCGCCAGCCGACGGCGAGGCGCCGCAGGCCGGGATCCTGCCGCCGACCCGCCCGCCCCTTCACCCCAACCCCGAGGTTTGACCGATGTCCCAACCCCTCGCCGTCGACGCC
>CAXSDP010000009.1:32341-35168 GCA_964235705.1 uncultured Beijerinckiaceae bacterium
ATGATCGCAGCCATCCCATGACAGTCGACGCGACCTACGAGACCCATCGGCCGCTGAAGAGCGCGGAAAAGGTGGCGGCCCTGCTCCTCGTCATGGGCAAGCCGCTCGCCAGCCGCCTGCTCGGCCATTTCGATCCGGCGGAACTCAAGCTCATAACCCGGTCCGCCGCGCAGCTCGGCTCGGTGCCCATCGACGTCCTGGAAGACCTCGTCGAGGAATTCGCCGGCGAGTTCTCCAACGGCCTGGAGCTGCGCGGGACCGTCGACGGGGCCCAGGACCTGCTCACCGGCGTGCTGCCGCCCGAGCAGGTCGCCGACATCATGTCGGAGGTGCTCGGCAACTCGAACAGCGGCCTGTGGGAGAAGATCGCGGCGGTGCCGGCCCCCGTGCTCGGCGACTACCTCGGCCGGCAGCATCCGCAGGTGCTCGCGCTCGCCCTGTCGAGGCTGCCGCCCGCCACCGCCGCCGCCATCATGGAGGTGCTCGCCCGCGAGAACCGCAACGAGGCGACCCGTCGCCTGCTGTCGCTGGGCGTGGTCGCCGACGCGGCGCTCCGCGTGATCGAGTCGCAGGCGCACCAGGACTTGATCATCCAGCCGCCCGCGCCGGTCGGCGCCGCCACCGCGAAGATCGCCAACATCATCAACAAGATGGCACCCGAGCACGTCGAAGACATGTTGAAGGCGCTCCAGGTGGAGCGACCGGACGATGCGGAAGCGCTGCGGGCCAAGCTGTTCGCGTTCGACGACCTCGCGACCTTGCCGCCGAAGACCAAGCAAGCCCTGTTCGAGAAGGTGCCGAGCGACCGCATCGTGGTCGCCCTGTCGAGCGCCGACGCGGCGTTCCGCGCCAACGTGCTGTCGTCGCTGACCGCGCGCGCGCGCCGCCTCGTCGAGAACGAGCTGGCCGGTGCCGGCGAGCTCCCGGCCAAGGAGGTGGCGACCGCCCGGCGGGGGATCGTCGACACGCTGCTCGCCATGGCGGAGCGCGGCGAGGTCGTACTGCGGATCGAGCCCTGAGGGGACGGGAGGGCACCCGTCACCAACCTCCCATCCCCTTTGCCCTCAGCCCTGGGGCCAACCCGAAGGCCGCCCGGCACGACGGGGATCGGCCCCGAGCGGGAACGTTAAGCGATGTCCGAGTCGAGCGGCGGTGGCGAGAAGACCGAGGACGGCTCGGAGAAGAAGATCCGCGACGCGCTCGAGGGGGGCAACACCCCGGTCTCGCGCGAGGCGGCGGTGTTCTGCTCGATGGCGGCGATGCTCCTGATCGCCTCGCTCGTGGTGGCCGACCGCGTCGGCGCGCTCGCCGACACGCTCGCGGAGCTGTTCGCCAGCCCCGTGCGCTCGCCCTTCGCCACCACGGCCGACACCGTCTTCGTCTTCTCGATGGTCGGGCGGGCCGCCGGCACGTTCCTGCTGCCGATCGTCCTCATGCTGATGCTGGCTGGGCTCGGCGCCAGCCTCGCGCAGGGCGTGCCCCGGTTGGTGGGGGAGCGGATACGGCCGAAATGGTCGAAGGTCTCGCCGGCGGCCGGCTTGAAGCGCATCGCCGGCCGCGACGGCCAAGTCGAGTTCGGCAAGAGCCTCGGCAAGTTCGTCATCGTCAGCGCCACCGCCGGGATCGTCCTGCACGGCGAGGGCGAAAGGCTGATCGAGACCCTTTACGTCGATCCCGCCACCCTCGGCGCGCTGATGCTGGCGCTCGGCGCGCGGCTGCTGGCCGGCGTGCTCGTGGCCTTCGCCCTGCTGTCGGCCGTCGACCTCCTGTGGTCACGGCACAAGTGGCGCACCGACCTGCGCATGACGAAGCAGGAGGTCAAGGACGAGATGAAGCAGGCGGAGGGCGACCCCTACTTCAAGGCCAAGCGGCGGTCGCTGGCGCTCGACCGCTCGCGGCGGCGCATGATGGGGAACGTGCCGCGCGCCACCCTCGTCATCGCCAACCCGACGCACTACGCCATCGCGATCCGCTACGTCCGCGAGGAAGGCGGCGCGCCGGTCGTCCTCGCCAAGGGCCAGGACCTGATCGCCCTGAAGATCCGCGAGATCGCGGAGGGCAACGACATCCCCGTCATCGAGGACAAGGCTCTCGCAAGGTCCATGTACGACCATGTGCAAGTGTCGCAGTTGATCCCCGCCGAATTCTACAAAGCCGTTGCCGAAATCATCCATTTCCTACAATCGCGCAAAACGCCCAGGGCGCGATCCTCATCCGTAAGGATCTGACATGAAAGCAATATCCGCCGACCCGGCCTTGGCGAGAGCCAGGCTCCTGGCCGACGCCCTCGCCGACGTGGTGGACGAGATACGCCTGATCGAGCCGGGCGACATGATCGCCTACGTCCACGGCCGCCAATGGGCGACGATCGCCGACCTCGTGGAGTCCTCGACGGAGCTGTTCTTCCGCGAGGGCGCCCTGACCTTCAGCTGCTCCGCCACGGTGGACGTCGGCTGGACCTTCGCGCCGGCGGTCAGCCTCGACATGGAGTTCCAGGGCGACGCGGTCACCGCCTTCTTCACGCTGGTGCTGGGCGCGCACGACAGCGTGGTCGACCTCAACGCGCTGTGGTTCAGCACGGCGCGCGCCGACGAGGCGGCCGCGACGGCCGAATTCGCGGAGGCGCTGGCCGGCGCGCGGCTGGTCCCGGCGATGCGACGCACCGACAAGCCGCGATGAGCGAGGCGGATCCGACCGCGACCATCGCCGCTTCGGCCGTGACCGCGCGACGGGTCCAGCCCGGCGCGCGTCCGGCGGACGACTTCACCTATAGCATCGTGATGATCGAGGCCCCCGCCAGGACTTCATCGGTGAGGACTTCGTCGGC
>CAXSDP010000009.1:35268-65381 GCA_964235705.1 uncultured Beijerinckiaceae bacterium
GGCGCCGAGCTGGCTGGCGTCGAGCCGCGTGGAGGAGGTGTCGGCGGCGGGGTGGGGCTTCATCGCTCGTTCTCTTCCTTGGAGATGAAGGTGAAGTCCTGGACCAGGACGTCGTGCACCAGGTCGACACCCAGCCGCTTGTTGGTGGCGGCGACGAGATGCTTGGTGAAGCCGTTGATGTCGTATTTCTCGAGGTGGAGGAAATCGAGGTGGTCGTCGGTGTAGAGCGTGCGGAAGGCCTCGTCCGCCACGAAGACGTCGGGCGAAACGCCGAGCGCCTTGGCCTTCGCGCCGTCGACGGTGTAGTTGAACTGGGCGACGATGAAGCCACGGATGGCGCCGCCGGCGATCACCGGCACGTTGAGGACGCGCGTCTTCTCGACCTGCAAGGTCGGTCCCTTCGCCGCCGCGTCGCCCGCCCGTCCCGGCACGGCGAGCGTGGCGACGGCGTAGCTCGTGCCAAGCGAGATGACCAGCACCCAGATCCCGACGAGGAAGGCCTTCATCGCGTTCCCCTCCCAAAGTCCGGCACGCCAAGCCCGTTCACGCCAAGCCCCGTCATGCCAATCCCCGTCACGCCAGGCCGTAGTCCGCGCGGCCGTGGGCGCGGGAATAGGTGCCGTCGGACTCCGCCTCGCGCATGACCTTGACGATGATGTCCGTCACGCCCTTGACCGCGCGCATGTGCGTCTGGAGCGTGGCCGCGTTGGCCTCCAGCACGCGCGAGAAGGCGGCAAGGCGGGCGATGATCTCCTGGCTCGGGATGGCGGTGGCGAGTTGGCGCGTGATGCGGGTGAGTTCGAGGAAGCCTTGCCGCTTCTGCCGGGTCAGGTCGGCGAGCTGGTGATGGCGCTGCGCGGCGAGCGCCGTCGTCTCGGCGGCCAGCACCGCCTCGAGCCGTTCGACGACCGCGAAGAACGCGTCGTAGGTTTCCGGCGGGACGAAGGTCCGGTCGGTGGGGAAGACGGGGCGGTCGGCGTGCATGGTCAATGGTCCTGCTAGGGCATCAGCCCGGAACGTGCGCAGCGGGTGTCGGGAAAGCCGATGCGGTAGCGATCGGTCGCGCCGTCCTAGGCGGTGGGCTCGGTGGCGGCGGGCTCGATGGGGGCGGCGGGTGTCGGGGCGGCGCCGGATGCGGGATGGGCGGCGGCGACCGCCTTGGCGATGCCGATGCCGCCGCTCCTGGCGAGCTGGGTCGCGAACTGCTCCGCCATCATGGAGCGGTAGACGCCGGCCGACGTCTTGTCGCCGAACAGCTCGTCGTCCTTGGGCAGCATGGACTCGACGAATTGCTGGAGCAGCACGGCCTCGAACTTCTGATAGGTGTCGGTCTTGTGCCCGACCGCCCTGGCTTCCACGCTCTCACGCCGGCCGACCGAACCGCTCGGGGCGGCGGCGAGCAGCGTGGAGGTTTCGCCCGCCGTCACCGCGCCGGCGGCTCGACCGTTGGCGGCTTGACCGTTGGCGGCCTGGGCGCTCGCGAGCGCGGTGGCGAAGCCCTCGTTGCCGGCGGCGGGATCGGCGGCGAGCTGGGCGAGCCGGGCGGTCGCCGCCCGCACCCTCGCCGGGTCGGCGGCGCGGACGGCGTCGAGCAGGATGTCGGATGGCGGCGCGATCGCCATGCGGGGTCTCCCTCGCCACGGGGATGTCCATGGCACCGCCGAGTATGACGATGCAGCCTTGCCGCAGGCTTGCGCGGCGGCTCGTCACCCTTCCCGCGCGAGCCAAGCTTCCATGGCCTGCGCGAGCGCGCGGTCCTCGTCGACGCGCCGCGCCGCCACGGTGGCATCGGCGGCCATGCGCTCCACCACGCCGGCGCGGCGGCGAAGCTCCGCCAATCGTTCCGCCTGCTCCCCTTTCTCGCGCTCGGCGGCGGCGAGGCGTCGCTCGATCGCCAAGCTGGTCTTCAAGGCGGCCTTGACGAGGGGCGCGCCCAGCGGAATGGCGGCGGGCGCGGCACCGTCCATGCCGTCGCCCGCGAGGTAGTCGCGCAGCCGCGCCGCGTCCGCCGCCAGGGTTTCGGCCTCCCGCGTCGCCGCCGCGAGCCGCGCCTCGCCGAGCCGGACCATCTGGGCCTGCACCGCCTCGATCCGCTTCAGCCCCGCCAGTTTCGCGCGCGCGTCACGCATCAGCCGGTCTTCAGCCAGCCGCCGAACACGTCGATGAACAGGCCGAGCATCGGCCTGATCGCGAAGTAGAGGATGAGCAAGCCGCCGGCGAGCAGGAAGGGCGGCGCGAGGAAGGTGACGGGGATCTGCGGCACCAGCTTGTTGATGAGGCCGATGGCGAAATTGGCGACCACGGAGAAGACGAGGAACGGCGCGGCGATCCGCAACGTGAACTGGAACGTGCGGGTGGCGTCGTCGACGAGCTGGGCCAGGCCGACGCGCGGATCGAAGGCCTGTTTGACCGGAAGCACGCCGTAGGAGGCGGCGAGACCCTTGAAGATCTCCCAATGCAGGTCGGTGACGAAGATCAGCAGCACGGCGGCCAGCGAGACGAGGGACACGATCGTGGGCGTCTGCTCCTCGTCGGCCGGGTTGCCGAAGGTGGCGGTCAGGCCGATCGACAGCGATACGGCCATGGTCATCGTGTCGAGCGCCAGGAAGAAGAAGCGCCCGAGCAGGCCGATCAGCACGCCTTTCAGGCTCTCGGAGGCGATGATCCCCAGGAGCGCGATCGGCGTCGCCCCGTCCACGACCGGCGTGATGCCGGCGAGCAGCAGCGGTGTCAGCGAGAGCGAGACCGCGATCGCGATGAACAGCCGGGCGCGCAGCGTGATGCGGGGACTGGAGAAGCCCGGCACGACGAGGAGGCAGCCGCCGATGCGGCAGAACACGACGAAGGCGCTCAGGATGAGGTTGGGTGTCAGCGCGATCACGGGCGGGACGCCCTTTCGGGGGCGATCACGGGCGGGGCGCCCTCTCGGGGGCGACAGCGGGGAAGAAACCCGTCACGAGCACGCGCCCAGCGTCTTGATCTGCACGCCGCGCGCGATCTCCAGATGGGACAGCACCGGCAGCGTCGCGAACATGCGTTCCACGATCATGCGCACGTAGATGCGCGTTTCCGGCGTCGCCAGCAGCACGAAGCTGTGGCCCTGGTCCATCCGCTCGCGGATGATGGGGGAGGCTTCCGCGCCGAACTGCTCGACCATGCGCGGGTCGAGGTCGAACTCGGTCTGGTCGGTCTTGCCGTCGCGCTTCAGGCTCTGCGCGAAGGCGAGGTCCCAGCGCGGCCCGAGCCGGAGCACCTTCATTTCGCCCGCGTCGCTCAGGTCGCCGCAGATCTGGGGCGAGATGCGCATGCGCACGTGCTCGACGACCTGCTCCGAGCGGCGCACGTGGGGCACGATCTCGGCGATCGCCTCGAGGATCAGGTGCATGTTGCGGATCGACACCCGTTCCGCGAGCAGGAGCTTCAGCACCGCCTGCAACCCGGAATGCGAGATGTGCGCCGGGCAGATCTCGTCGACGAGGCGCTTGTACTCCGGCTCCATGCGGTCGAGCAGCGCGCGGAGGTCCTTGTAGGACAGGAGCTGGGCGAGGTTGTTGCGCACCGTCTCCCCGAGGTGGGTCAGCAGCACGGACAAGGTGTCGACGCACTTGAAGCCGTCGCGGGTGACTTCGGCGGCGAAGGCCTCGGGGATCGACAGCGCCTTCATGCCGAAGGCGGCCTCGCGCAAGGCCTCGCCCGGCACGTTGGGCACGCGGCCCTCCCCGGTGATGACGAGGACCTCGCCGAGCCGCGCCTCCTGCTGCGCGACGACGGTGCCGTGGATCTTGATCTGGTAGGTTTTCGGCGGCAGCATCAGGCTGTCGGTCACCTTGATCTCCGGCACCACGATCCCGTACTGGCTGGCGAACTTGCGGCGGAGCTTGGCGACGCGGTGCCCGAGCTCGCCGGTCGCGCCGATGAGCTTGCCGCTGAGCTGCTTGCCCATCACCAGCTCGATCTCCACCGTCTTCAGCGATTCCTTGATGGAGGTGCTGGCTTCCGCCTTGGCGTCGCGCTCCACGGCGGCGGCGGCGGCGAGCGCGGTCGCCATCGCCTCGGCGCGGCGCTTGGGGATCACGTAGCCGGTGGCGGCCAGCATCGCGCCGAGCGCCACGAATGGGAGCGCCGGCAGGCCGGGGATGACGGCGAGCAGCCCCATCAGCATCGCCGACACGAACAGCGCGCGCGGGTAGTTGGCGAGCTGGTCGAGCACCGCCTGGTTGGTGGAGCCCCGCGTGCCGCCCTTGGACACCAGCAGCGCCGCCGACAGCGAGATGATGAGGGCGGGGATCTGCGACACGAGCCCGTCGCCGACCGACAGCTTGGTGAAGACGTCGGCGGCGGCCGACAGGCTCATGCCGTGGCGCGTCACGCCGATGACGATGCCGCCGAAGATGTTGACGGCGAGGATGATGATGCCGGCGATCGCGTCGCCGCGCACGAACTTCGAGGCGCCGTCCATCGAGCCGAAGAAGGAGGATTCCTCCTCCAGCTCGCGGCGGCGGCCCTGCGCCTCCTTGTCGTTGATGAGGCCGGCGTTGAGGTCGGCGTCGATCGCCATCTGCTTGCCGGGGATGGCATCCAGCGTGAAGCGCGCGCCGACCTCCGCGATGCGGGTCGCGCCCTTGGTGATGACGAGGAAGTTCACCGTGATGATGATGAAGAAGACGATGAGGCCGATGACGAAGTCGCCGCTCATGACGAGCTTGGAGAAGCCGCCGATGATGTAGCCGGCCGCCGTCACGCCCTCGGGGCCGTTCGACAGGATGAGCCGGGTGGTCGCGATGTTGAGCGACAGCCGCAGCAGGGTCGCCACCAGCAGCACGGTGGGGAAGGCGGAGAAGTCGAGCGGCTTGCCGATCCACAGCGCCACCATCAGGATCAGGACGCTGAGGGCGATGGAGAAGGCGAGGCCGAGGTCGATCAGGAAGGACGGGATAGGCAGGAAGAAGACGG
Source organism: uncultured Beijerinckiaceae bacterium (assembly GCA_964235705.1). GTDB lineage: Bacteria > Pseudomonadota > Alphaproteobacteria > Rhizobiales > Beijerinckiaceae > RH-AL1. The sequence goes on from CAXSDP010000009.1 coordinate 40,222, forward strand.
CGAGGATGGCGAGGATGCCGGCGGCGAAGCCGATGTCGCGCGAGCCCTTGCGCTCGGGCTTGTCGCTCGCGGCGGGGGATTTGGCTGCCCCCTGGACCGTGCCCCGGGCCGCGCCCGCCCTCACCGCACCCGCCACCGCCATCGCCGCGCCACCTCAGTTTCCTCGGCCGAGGGTGGGCCGGCAAGCTTGCGCGGGCATGGTGGCTCCCGATTCCGGGAGGCTCAGAACCCCTTCTGGATGTGCGCGTACACCTCCGCCGTGAAGGCGAAGATCTGCGCGCCGATGAAGGAGGCCATCAGGGCGGTCACGGCGAGCACGGTGATGATCTTCGGCACGAAGGTGAGGGTCAGTTCCTGGATCTGGGTGAGGGCCTGGAACAGGGCGACCACCAGGCCGACCAGCATGGCGGCGCCGACCACCGGGCCGGCGACGGCGATGATGGTCCAGATGCAATGTTGGACGATGTCGAGGGCGTCGGCCTCGTTCACGTGCCCTAGCTCACCTTGACGCCGGTGCCCAGCGCGAGCGTCCCGCCCCCGGTCAGCGTGGCGGTCAGGGCGCCGTCGCTGCCGATCGCGACGGAACTCACCGTGCCGCTGGTCGTGCCGTCGGCCGACGTCACCGTGTGGCCGATCGTGGCGTCGGCCTGGGACAGGGCGGCGGTGGTCTGGAGCAGGTCGAGCTTGGCGTTGGTTTGGATGGTCTGGCCGACCGCCGAGAACGAGGCGAGCTGGCCGAGGAACTGCGTCGGGTCGCTCGGGCTGGTCGGGTCCTGGTTCTGGATCTCGGTCACCAGGAGCGTCAGGAAGCTGTTGTAGTCGAGGGTCGCGGCCGCCTGGGCCGACGCCGTGCTCGTCGAGGCGGGGCTGCTCGTCGCCGTGGTGGCCGGCAGCGTGGTCGTCGTCGTCGTGGGGGTTACGCTGGTCATGGTCGCCCTCGGCTCGGGGGCGCGTCGCGCGCGCCGTCTTGCCTGAGAGCGTGGACCACCGGGCTTTCGCGGGGCTGACCTTCCCCGCGGTGCTTCGACCCCGCGCGCGGACGCTCAGGAGGCGAGGGCGAGGTCGGGATCGAGCGCGGCGGCGGTCGCATCGGCGGCGGCCTCGCCGGCGAGCAGGACGTCATCGGTCGGGAACAGCGCGCGCAGACCTTTCAACGCCTCGAAATGGCGGGACGCGGCGACGAGCGCCTCCGTCCGCGCCAGCGCGTCCAGGACGCCGCGATGGTCGTAGGCCGCCCGCATGCGGCGCAGGCTGGTCTCGAACAGCGCCTGCGCCGCCGCCGTGTCGCCGGGGCTCATCAGCATGGACTGCACGATGAAGTACAGCTGCCGCAGCGGCGTCGTCGCCTTGTCGGGATGCATGACGTGGGCTTCCAGCAGGAAGGTCGCGTCGTTCATCAGTTCGAGGGAGGTTTTGCGGTCGGCCCGCAGCACCGCGCCGTTGAGGTAGAGCTTCTCGCCGGGGCGAAGGGTGATGTGCATGGGGCCTCAGTGCAAACCGTCGCGGATGATGACGCAGACGTCGGCGATGCCGGCGTAGTTCCTCGACGCGCCGAGCCGGATGGCGTCCGCCTCCTTCATGATCCAGATGCCGATGGAGATGAGGTTGGCGCGAAGCGCGTTGGGCAGGGCGTTCTCGGGGGCGGCGAGTTCGGTGATGAACAGGGTCCACAGCTTGCGCGTGTAGTACAGCGCCTCCACGCCCTCGCGCGAGGGATGGGGCGCGGCGTCCGCCGCCATCAGCATCGCGACGACGCGGTCGAGCGCCCAGGCCTCGTTGCGTCGCGCCTCCACCTGGTCGTCCTCGAAGGCTTCGGCGTAGGAGAGCTGGTACATGCCATGACCTGTTTATGGAGGGGAACGTCGGGTCGCGGAGCGCGAGCCGGCACCGGTCGGCTCGTCATCCCGACGGGCTGAGGTAGTTCACGAGGCTGAGCTGCTGGAGCCGCGAGGTCAGGCTGTAGGAGGCTTCCAGCTGGTTCTGCAGGGCCGTCACCTGGCCAGAGAGGGCGTAGGTGTCCACGCCCGTCAGGTCGCCGACGCTGCCCTTCAGGATCGTGGACTGGGCGGAGATCTGCGTGTTCGCGTCGCTGATCGCCGCCTGCGCGACACCGACGCCGCTCTGGACGTCCGTCAGGCCGGCGATGCCGGCGTTGATCAGCGTGGTCGCGCGGGACACGGCGGCGGCCTGGGCGTCGCTACCCAGGCTCGACCCGCCGGTGAACTCGTTGATGATGGCGTAGCCCTGCGACAGCTCGTTGAAGGCGTCGGACTTGGCGCTGACCGAGGTGGCGATCGTTTGCGAGGGGGAGATGGCGGTTCGCAGCGTGGTCGCGGAGGCGGTCTGCGCCGTGCCGGCCCCGTTGCCGGTGAAGATCCCGGTGAACGCCGAACCGTTGAGGAACGTGGTCAGGGCGGTGGCGCTGATCGCCGCCGCGCCCGAGCCGGTCTGGCTGGTGCCGAAGGCTGATTGGAAGGCAGCGTCGACCGCGCCCTTGGCGGCGGAGGTCGGCGAGGCCGTGTAGTCCGCCGATGGCGCCTGCGTCGTATTGATGCCGCCGAAGACGTGTTGGCCGGCGACGGACGTGTTGAGCGCGGCCGACAGCGACTGCAACGCGGCCTGGGCGGTGGCCTGCAACGCCGCCGTCGACCCGCCGGCGCTGGCGGCCGACACGAGGTCGGCGGAAACGCCCTGGGCGGTCGAGAGGAGGGAGTCGAGCGCGGTGTTCGTGGCGCCGAGCCGCGTCGAGGCCACGTTGTTGCTCGACGCGTAGCCGTCGAGCTGGTCGGTTTCCGACTGGAGCGAGAGCACGGTGCCGGTGTTCGCGCCGAGCGTCAGGCCGAGGTCGGCCGGGGCGCCGGAGGAGATTTCCGTCTGCGCCTGCGTCAGCTGGGTTTGGAGTTGCTGCACCGACTGCCGCAGCGGCGAGCTCAGGGAGGCCGAGGAGATGTACGTCATGGGGCGGCTCCCTAGTTGAAGGCTTGCAGGAGGGACGTGTACAGCGTGCCCACCGTGTTGAGGATCTGCGCGGAGGCCTGGTAGGCGTGCTCGATGTCGAGCAGCCGCGACAGCTCGTCGTCGAGGTTGACGCCGGTGCCGTTGGACAGCGCGGTCGTGGTGGCGGTGACGTCGGCGCCCGTGTTCGTCGCGGTGGTCGTCGCGGCCTGGCGCGCCGCGCTGATCGCGCTCACGGACGATGCGGCGTAGCTTTGCAGGCTTCCCGACGCGATGCCGCCGGAGCTGGCGTCGAAGGACTTGGTCGCCGCCAGCGCGGTGCCCAGCGCGCTCAGGCGGTCGGAGTAGCCGGCGTCGCCGCTCGTGTTGTAGACGTAGGTTTGGCTCGTGGGATCGTTGATGCCGCCGTCGCGCAGCCGCGTGGCGACGCCGCCCTGCGTCGGATCGACGGCGGCGTTGACCGTGATGGCGCTGGCGAGCCCGGTGACGCCCGTCGGCAACCCGGTCAGGCCGGTGGCGGTGAAGAGGCCCGGCTCGGTCGGGGCGCCGCCGCCGGTCTGGTCGCTCTCCGCGAAGGTGGAGATCAGCCCCGAGGCGATCTGGTCGAGCTGGTTCTGGTAGGCCGGCGCGGCCGTGTCGCGCAGCTGCGCGAGCCCGGCGATGGCGCCACCCCGGATGGGCAGCACGGCGGAGGCGCCGGTCACCGGCACCCCGTCCACCGTCACGGCGTTGCCGGTCGTGCCGGCGGAGAAGGTGCTGGTGGGGGTGAAGGACACGGTGCGCGGCGTCGTCTCGAACAGGGTCGCGCCGCTGTCGGTGTAGATCGACGTGCCGCCGTTGGCGCCCTGCACGGTGGTGATGCCGATGGCGTTCGACAGCTGCTTCAGGATGCCGTCGCGCGTGTCCCGCGCGTCGGAGGTGTCGGCGCCGGTGGCGGTGCCGCTGATGATCGCGTTGTTGACGCTCGTGAACTGCGACAGCAGGCCGTTGACGGTCGACACCGCCGCCGCGATGTCGCCATCGGCCTGCCCGCGCACCTGCTGGACGGTGGCGGAGGCCGCGTTGAGGTTGCTCGCCAGCGACTGGGCCGACGAGACGGCCGCCGTGGCGAGGTCGTCGTCGTCGGGCTGCGCCGCGTAGGCCTGGAGCGCGGTCGACAGCGCCCCGATGGCGGTGGCCGGCGAGGTGTCGGTCGCGGTGGCGCCGGTCGTCGACGACGTGGAATTGAGGCCGAGCGTGTCGGCGATCTGCGTCAGCCCGGTGCCGAGCGATTGCGCGGACGAGGAGGCGGATTGCGCGTCGAGGAGGTTGACCAGCAGCGCGTTGTCGGTCGCCCGCTGCGTCGGGCCGGTCAGCACGCCTCCGCTCACCTGGCTGATGGCGCCGGCGGTCTCGCGCGAGTAATTGGCGTTGCTGACGTTGGCGATGTTCTTGGACAGGACCGCCGATTGCGCCGCGTTGTTGGCCAACGCCGACTGGGCGATACTCAAGGCTCCAGACAAACTCATTGCGCGCGTTCCGATCCGACGCCGGTGTCAACCACCGATGGGGTGACGTTGATGCGGAAAGGTGGACAGACCGTTTACCTTGCCGCCCCGTTACGGTTTTCGGTGAAATCTTTCGCGCCCCGGTAACGCGAGCGCGATCGCGAGCATAGCGAAGTATAGTGAGGTAGGACGACCGGCGCGGCCGCTGCTCGTGGGCGCGAGCGGCGCCCGCGCCAACCCCCACGGCATGCGATTTGCCACGGCCGGCCCGTGGCGAGCCGCGCGGCGCGGTCGCGCCGAACGGGGACAAGGATGCTCGATCGTAGGGGATTTCTCGGGGCGACGGCCGGCGCCGCGCTCGCCACGCCGCTCGCGTCGCTGCCCTTGGCCGCCCCGGCGCTCGCGCAAGGCGCCAAGGTCCTGCGCTTCGTGCCCCAGGCCAACCTCGCGAACTTCGACCCCATCTGGGGGACGCAATACGTCGTGCGCAACGCCGCGGTCCTCGTGTGGGACATGCTCTACGGCATCGACAGCCAGCTCAAGCCGCAGCGCCAGATGATCGAGGCGGAGGAGGTGTCGGCCGACGGCCTGACCTGGACCTTCCGGTTGCGCACCGGGCTCAAGTTCCACGACGGCGAGCCGGTGCTCGCCAGGGACGTGGTCGCGAGCCTGACGCGCTGGTCGGCGCGCGACCCGCTGGGCTTGATGATCCGGGCGATCCAGCAGGAGTTGGTCGCCGTCGACGACCGCACGTTCCGTTGGCGGCTGTCCAAGCCGTTCCCCAAGCTGCTCCTGGCGCTCGGCAAGACCAACGCGCCGGTGGCCTTCATCATGCCCGAGCGGATCGCCAAGACCGACCCGTTCACGCAGATCACGGAGTACATCGGTTCCGGCCCGATGACGTTCAAGCAGGGCGAGTGGCTGCCGGGCGCGCGGGCGGTCTTCGAGCGCTTCGCGGGGTACAAGCCCCGCGACGAGCCATCCTCGTGGCTCGCCGGCGGCAAGCGCATCCTGGTCGACCGGGTCGAATGGGTGGTGCTGCCCGATCCGGCGACCGCCGCCGCCGCGCTCCAGAACGGCGAGGTGGACTGGTGGGAAACGCCGATCCCCGACCTCGTGCCGCTGCTGAGGCAGAACGGCATCAACGTCGACATCGCGGACCCGCTCGGCAACATCGGCTCGTTCCGGATGAACCACCTTTACCCGCCCTTCGACAACCCGAAGGTCCGCCAGGCGGTGCTCACCGCCATGAGCCAGGAAGACTACATGCGCGCCCTCGTCGGCGACGACCCGGCGCTGTGGAAGACCTTGCCGGGCTTCTTCACGCCGGGCACGCCGTTGTACACGGACGCCGGCGGCTCGGCCGTGGGCAAGGGCGACATCGCCGCCGGCAAGCGGTTGCTGGCCGAGGCCGGCTACAAGGGCGAGCCGGTCACCTGCATCGTGGCGCAGGACCAGCCCATCGTGAAGGCGCAGGGCGACGTCACCATCGACCTGCTGAAGCGCATGGGCTTCAACGTCGATTTCGTCGCGACCGATTGGGGCACGGTGGGGCAGCGCCGCGCGTCCAAGGCCAAACCCGGACAGGGCGGCTGGAACATGTTCCACACCTGGCATGCCGGGGCCGACTGCGTGAACCCGGCCGCCTACCCGGCCGTGCGCGCCAACGGCGACAAGGCGTGGTTCGGCTGGCCCAACCTGCCCCCGGTCGAAGCCGCGATCGGCGAATGGTTCGACGCCGCCGACGCGCCGGCCGAGAAGGCGGCGATCGACAAGATCAACGTCGCCGCCTGTGAAGGCGTCGTCTACGTGCCGACCGGCTTCTTCCTCGGCTACCAAGCGTGGCGTAAGACCGTGTCGGGCGTGGTCAAGGGGCCGATCCCCTTCGCCTGGGGCGTGTCGAAAGCCTGACGGCCGGTCGAAGACATGGGGGCCGGCCCGCGCGGCGCCGACCGGCCGATCACCAATCGGAGTTGATGTTTGAACCACGACCTCATCCTGAAAGGGGCGCGCGTCATCGACCCCTCCCAGAACCACGACGGCATCGCCGACGTGGCCTTCGCGAACGGCCGCGTGTCGGGCTTCGGCGGCGGGCTCACGGCGAGCCCGGGCACGCAGGTGCGCGACATGGCCGGCGCCATCGTGACGCCCGGCCTCATCGACCTGCACACCCACGTCTACTGGGGCGGCAGCGCGATCAGCATCGACGCCGACGAGTTCTGCCGCGCGTCGGGCGTCACCACCTCCGTCGACACCGGCAGCGCCGGTCCCGGCAACTTCGCCGGCTTCCGCCGCCACGTCATCGAGCGGGCGGAGGCCCGCATCCTGGCCTACCTCCACGTGTCCTTCGCCGGCATCTACGCCTACGCCGCCAACGTCATGGTCGGCGAGAGCGAGGACATGCGCATGATGGCCCCGCGCGACGCGGTCGACGTCGCCGAGGCCAACCGGGACGTGATCGTCGGCATCAAGGTCCGCGTCGGCCGACTCGCCTCGGGCAGCCAGGGCACGGCGCCCCTCGACATCGCGCTCCAGGTGGCGGAGGAAACCGGCCTGCCCCTCATGGCGCACATCGACCACCCGCCGCCCTCCTACGAGGAGGTGCTGGCGATGCTGCGGCCGGGCGACGTGCTGACCCACGCCTTCCGCCCGTTCCCGAATTCGCCGGTCACCGCGCAGGGTGCGATCAAGCCGGCCGTGCGCGCCGCGCGGGAACGCGGCGTGCTCTTCGACATCGGCCACGGCAAGGGCTCCTTCGCCTTCAAGACCGCGCGGGCGATGCTGGCCGGCGGCTTTCTGCCGGACACGATCTCGTCGGACGTGCACCAACTCTGCGTCAACGGCCCCGCCTTCGACCAGGTCACGACCATGTCGAAGATGCTGTGCCTGGGCATGAGCCTCAACGAGGTCGTCGCCGCCTCGACCGTGAACGCGGCGGTGGCGCTGCGGCGCATGGAATACGGCTCGCTGAAGGTCGGCAGCCTCGGCGACGCCACCGTCATCGCGGTGAGCGACGGCGAATTCGACTACGTCGACGTGCGCGGCGAGCACATGACCGGCGCGCGACGCATCACGTCGGAGGGCGTGGTCCTGCGCGGCAAGTGGTGGCACCCGAACTGAGATCGCGAGCCGCGCTCCAGGGCGATCCACGCACTGGCGCCGCGCGCCGGTTCGGTCAGCCCTCGCGGGGGCACACGATTTGGTGTCATCACGCGTCACGCGTCAGCTTCCCGGGTAACGGCCGCCTCGCTCATCGCGGCCTTCTAAGGTAGGGATACCTTACGCCTGGTCCGTCGTGGCGGCAAGGCCCGGGGTCGCCGACGCGACCACCGCCATCTTACCTGGGGCCGAGCGGCCGACGAGCGATGCCGCATCCACGCGTCGACCGGGATCGTGCTGGGGGGAGGTTTGGTGGGAGAGGAAGGACTCGAACCTTCGAAGGCGTAGCCAGCGGATTTACAGTCCGCCCCCTTTGCCGCTCGGGACACTCTCCCACGCCGCGCCTTCGCGCGTGGCAGGCTTATCGATAGAGCCGACGGCGCTGTCAACCCGCTGTCTCGCCACGGGCGATGGATGCCAGGGTCAATGGAAAACGAGCCGGCACGGTTGCCTCCGGCGCGACTTCCCGTTATATCCGCACCCTCGCCGCCGCCCCGGGGCCGCGAGGTACGATTTGTGTCGGGCGCGTAGCTCAGCGGGAGAGCACTCCCTTGACATGGGAGGGGTCACAGGTTCAATCCCTGTCGTGCCCACCACACCAAGTCCTTGTTCCGTAACGAGGATCACGATCATCGCACCCAAAGATGTCCGATCATCGCCGACTTCTCGGCCACCTTCGGCATGTCCACGGCTTCGACGTGGCCAACGCGTCAGGCGGACGGCGGCACGTCGAGCCGCACCGCGATCCCCCGCAAGTCGGGCCGGGGCGCCGGATAGCGCTGCATCACCAGCGGATCGTGCCCGGGCACGATGTGATCGCGCGAGGGGGCGGCGGCCAGCACGCGCTCGTAGCTGTCGAGCGTGTCGGCGACGCTGACGCAGATCGGGAAGGGTCGCCCGGTCTCCATGTTCTCGTAGAAATGCGAGGCGTCGGAGGCGAGGACGATTGGACCGCGCGCCGTGTTGACCCTGACGAATTGCAGCCCGGCCGAGTGACCCGGCGCCGGATGCAGCGTGATGCCGGGGTAGAGGGTCACGGGACCGTTGTGCAGCCGCACGCGCCCGGCGTAGTTCGCGCGAACGACGTCGACCACGTCCTCCACCGCGAAGGCGTTGCGCATGTGGGCGTGGCGCATGTGGCGGCCGACGGCGAAGTGGAGGTCCGGCTCCTGCAGGTGGAACGTCGCCGCCGGGAAACGGAGCAAATTGCCGACGTGGTCGTAGTGCAGGTGGGTCAGCACCACGTCGCGCACGGCGTCGGGCTCGACGTCGAGGAGGCGCAACGCGTCGACCGGGCAGCGCAGGTACTCCCGCCCGCGCTGCGCGGCGGTGGCGGCGGTGAAGCCGAGGTCCACCACGATCGTGCGATCCGCGTTTCGGATCAACCAGATGAAATAGTCCATCGGCATCGGGCCATCGTGCGGGTCGCCGCCGATGAAATGCTCCGAGCGCCGCGCGTCCCGCCGGGCATAGCGGATCGCGAAGACCTCGTAGTCCGGTTGCTCGGTCATCGCCCCTCGATCCTGCCGACCGCGTCGAAGGTCGGCACGACGGCGCCCACGACGGCACCGTGCGTCCGCCGTGCTCCATCATGCCGCGTCCACCCTCACGTTTCCAGGCGGGATCGCGCCTGCGGACGCTCGACGTCGACCAGCGGCTCCCGATAACGTCCGCGTACGGGCCGGCGGCGCCGGCGCCGCATATCAAGCTTGGGCGGCCGCGAGGCGGAAGCGGAACCGCCATGCCCGACACCCCTCCCGGCCGTAACCGCGAGCGGGACAAGGGTGTGACGAGGTTTGGCCCTCGTCGATCAGGCGAGGACGCGTTGGCGCCGACGTCATCCAATCGAGATCTCCTGGCGCATCTCCCTTCGCCCAGGGGGTAGCGGACCGTGAGCAGGAAATCCAAACGAGTGATCCATAGGATCGAACCGCGCGTGCGGCGAGCCGAAATCCCAAGCGTCGTCCACCAGCGAGGGATCAGAACGTCGCCCAAATGTGACAGCTGACGTAATCTCGGCGCGGCCGATTGATCGGAATTGAATTAGAAATAATATAACATTGCGTAAATCAATGGATGTGGGGTTCATGAGTTTCGGTCGTCACACTCTGTCGGGCGGGACCGCCGTCGGCATCCTGCTCCTCGCCGCGGGCTTGGCCGAGGCGCAGACGAACTTGCCATCCGTCACGGTCAGCGAGCCCAAGGTTGTCAAGCCTCCGAAGGCACCGCGACCGAAGCCGGTCAGGCGCGCGAGCGTCAAGCCGCCGGCCTCCACCTCCCCGACGCCCCGCTTCGGGCCGCGTCCGGAAACGCAGGTCGCCAAGGCGGCCGCTACCCGTGGTGGGTCGGCCGCCGCGACGCCCGGCGTCGAGACGCCGGCCGGGGCGTCCGGCAGCGAGGGCGGCACGGGCGGCGCGGGAACGAGCGGCGGTCCGCTCAGCCCGGCGCTCGCCGCCGCCAAGGCCGGGGAAGCCCAGGCCGAGCAAGCGCGCGAGCGCATCTTCACGCAGGGCGGCGCCACCGTCACCACGATCGGCAAGGCCGGGGTCGACAACCTGCCGCAAGGCAACAACACGGATTTCGACCGCGTGGTGCTGCAGTTGCCCGGCGTGTCGCAGGACTCGGCCGCCAGCGGCGACTTCCACATCCGCAACGAGCACGCCAACGTCCAGTACCGCATCAACGGCATCCTGCTGCCCGACGGCGTGTCGGGCTTCGCCCAGGTCCTCGACTCCGTCTTCATCCGCTCGATCTCGCTGATCGACGGCGCGCTCCCGGCCGAGTACGGCCTGCACACGGCCGGCCTGCTCGACATCACCACCCGCAACGGCGCCGACGCGCCCGGCACGGTCCTCAGCCAATACGCCGGCAGCCGCGCCACCAGCATCTCGACGATCGAGACGTCCGGCGTGGCGGGCCGGTGGGATTACTTCTTGACCGGGCGGTTCACGACCAACGACATCGGCATCGAGGGCGCGACGCCGACCCTCGACCCGATCCACGACCACACCCGGCAGGGCCGCTACTTCGTCTACGCCTCGACACCGCTCGGCGACAGCAGCCGCTTCGTCTTCATGTCGGGTGCGGACACCGCGCACTTCCAGGTTCCCAACGTGATCGGCGGAGCACCGCAGTTCACCGCGCTCGGCGTCTCGACCTTCGATTCGACGCAGCTGAACGAGAACCAGGTCGAGCACTCGATCTTCAACATCCTCGCGCTGCAAACGAGCGTCGGCCCGCTCGACTCCCAGCTCTCGTACTTCCAGCGCTACTCGACGCTGCACTTCCTGCCGGACGAGGTCGGCGACCTCGTCTTCAACGGCGTGGCGTCGAACGTCGCGCGCATCGACCTGGTCAACGGCATCCAGGACGATAACGCGTACAAGGTCAGCGAGCGACAAACGATCCGCTTCGGCTCGGTGTTCCAGGTGGAACGGGCGCAGGATATCAACAACTCGGTCGTGCTGCCGCTCGACGGGGACGGAAACGCCATCGACGCGCCCTTCAGCCTGGCCGACGCCGAGAAGCGCACCGGGCTCCTCGGCGGCCTCTACGTGCAGGACGAGTACAAGCTGACGCGGCAGCTGACCCTCAACGCGGGCCTGCGGTTCGACGCCATGGACGAGTACGTCAACGCCAACCAGCTCAGCCCGCGCGTGTCGCTCGTCTACACGCCGACCGCCACGACGGTGATCCACGCCGGCTATTCCCGCTACTTCACGCCGCCGGAGCTGGCCCTGTCGGCGCCAACGCCGCTGGTGCCCTTCGCCAACACCACCGGCGCCCCGGACGTCACGCAGAACTCGCCGATCCGCCCCGAGCGTTCGCATTTCTTCGACATCGGCATCACCCAACAAGTGACGCCGAAGCTCGCGGTCGGCGTGGACGGCTACTACAAGATCGCCAAGAACCTCATCGACGACGGCCAGTTCGGCCAGGCGCTGGTGCTCACCGCCTTCAACTACGACCACGCCTTCAACGACGGCGTGGAGGTCAAGACCACCTACAAGGACGGCGGCTTCTCCGCCTACGGCAACGTCGCCGTCGCGCAGCAGCGGGCGAAGGAGGTTTCGTCCAACCAGTACCTCTTCGACGGCGCCGAACTCGCCTACATCGCCAACAACTACATCTTCACCGACCACGACCAGGAGATCACCGCCTCGGCCGGCGCCTCGTACCGCTACGCGCCGACCAGGACGACGCTCACCACCGACTTCATCTACGGCAGCGGCCTGCGCGACGGTTTCGCCAACATCGGCACCGTGGCGCCCTACGCGTCGGTCAACGTCGGCCTGCTGCAGGACTTCGAGGTGTTCCCCGGCGCCAAGCCGACCACGTTCCGCTTCGCCGTGGTCAACCTGCTCGACCACACCTACGAGATCCGCGACGGGTCCGGCATCGGCGTGTTCGCGCCACAGTACGGGCAGCGGCGGGGCTTCTTCGCGAGCCTCAGCCAGAGGTTCTGACGAGGGAGCCGACGGAGGTTCCCCGTCGACGCTTTCGGCGCTCGACTTCGCCAGCCCACGCCATCAAGGTGTGGCGGTGCCCACGGAGGTGATCCGGCGGGGCGAAGCCAGCGGGTGCGGTGACAGGTGATCGAGCGAGGCGAGGACGGGACGCGGCGACCGGCGTCCCAGGCGACGCGGGACGGCCCAGCCCTGGACCACGTCGTGATCAACGTGCTGCGACGCATGGACGAGGCGGCGACGCTCTTCACGGCGCTCGGCTTCCGGCCCACGCCGTTGGGGCGCCATACGCTGGGCTCGATCAACCACCTGATGATGACCCCTGGCGCCTACATCGAACTCATCGGCGTGCCCGCCGAAGGGCCGCAGCGCCGGGACGTGCTCGACAGCCCAGCCGGCCTGAACGGCTTGGTGCTGGCCAGCCGCGACGCGGATCGAACCTTCGAGGCGCTGCGTGCGACGGGACTGGGCGTGGGGGCGCCGGACGCCTTCTCGCGCCCCGTGACGATCGATGGCCGGACGGCCGACGCCCGGTTCCGGACGGTCCGTTTCCCGACGGCGACGTTCGCGGCGGGCCGGGTCTACCATTGCCAACACCTGACGCCCGACCTCGTGTGGCACGGGCCATGGCTCGACCATCCCAACGGCTTCACCGCCATCGACGCGCTCCGCGTCGCCGATCCGCACCCGAAGCGGGAGGCCGCGCGCTACGCCGCCGCCTGCCGTTCGCGGGCGGAGGCGTGGGACGGTGGTTGGCGCATCCCGATCGGCGAGGCGCACCTCGACCTCGTGCCCGGACCCGAGGCGCGCTTCCTCAGCCTCGGCCTGCGTTTCGCCGACCTCGTCGCGATCGAGGCGCGCGCGAGCGCGGTGCCGGGTGCGCGATGGGTCGATCTCGGGACGGGCGAGGCCGACCTGCACCTGCCCGCCTTCGGCCTCCACCTCCGCTGCCGCGTCGCCGCGTGAGCATCGCGACCTTAACGCTCCGGTAAACCCACGGAGCGAGCATGGTGGCTGGAGACCGTGGGCGCCCCTCGACACGACCGTCGCATGGGCACAGGTGAAGGTTCGTCGCCGGGACGTCGACCGCCAACCGGTCCCGGCGATGGACATCATGAACGAACCGGGGAACGGAACGGCGGACGCGACGGCGGCGCAGCGGTATCGCGTGCTGGACACCTACCGGTTCCTGGCGGCGGCCGGCATCGTCCTGTACCACTTCGAGGCGCACTTCAGGCCGTTCATGCCCGGCCACGTCGCGCGCCTCGAGAAACTCCAGTGCTTCGTCGATTTCTTCTTCGTCCTGTCCGGCTTCGTGCTGATGCACACCTACGGACGGCGGTCGCAGACGTGGTCGGGACACAAGGACTTCCTGTGGAAGCGGTTCGCCCGCCTCTACCCCTTGCACTTGGCGACCCTGCTCCTCTGCTGCCTGATCGCCGGTCTGGTGCCGCTGCTGGGTTTCAAGGTCAGGGACCCTTCGCTGATCGACCTCGGGCTGCTCCCCTCCAACCTGCTCCTGATCCAGGCCTGGGGCGTCAACGACCATCCGGGCTTGGACTCGCCCTCGTGGTCGATCTCGGCGGAGGCGTTCGTTTACATCCTGTTCCCGCTGCTGGTCGTCACGCTCGGTCGGCTGGGGGTCTGGAAGACGGTCGCCGTCGCGCTCGCCGTGGCGGCCTCGACCGCGCTCGTTCGCGACCATTGGGGCCTGGGGGACGCCAGCCTCGCGACCTATGATTTCGGCAACCTGCGGGCGCTGCCGGCCTTCACCATCGGGATGGCGACGTGCCGGCTCGTCGACAGGGTGCCCGTGCATCGCGTCGGTTGGGCGCTGCCCCACGCCCTCGGCCTCGCCGTCGTCGCGTCGATGCTCGCCGACGCGCCGACGGCCATGATCCTCGCGATGCTGCCCCCGCTCGTCGGCACGATCGCCGTCGCCGAGCGCGGCGGCGCGCGGAGCGTGTTGGCCTCGCGCGTGTTCGTGATGCTCGGGAACGCGTCCTTCGCCATCTACCTCATCCACTCGTTCTTCCAGGTGCTCTGCGTCAGCGTCGTGCGAGCCTCCGGGTGGACCGGCCCGCTCGGCCTCGCGATCGCCGGCGCCGCCTGCTTCCTCGCGATCATCGGCGCCGGGGTGATCAGCACCCTGTATTTCGAGCTGCCGATGCAGGCCTACCTGCGGCGGGGCCGCCGTGCCGGTCCGGTCGGGGTCCCCGGATTGGCGTGAGGGTTCGGAGCCTTACGGCGTGAGGCGCTTCGCGGACGACGTGTCCGGGCCGCCGCGCTCCGCGACCGGCACGCGCGGGACGACGCGTCCCGCCGCGCAGGACTTCAGCCGGCAGGCCTCCATGCCCCAAACCGCGCCGAAGCACAGGTAAACCTGTCGCCAATGGTCGATGTCGATCTGGAAACCCTGGACGAGGAGGGCGAAGAGCGCCGGCCAGAACACCTGGGCGAGGCGTCGCACCGGCGAGCGGGTCAGCATGAGGCGGAAGCCGACGAAGCCGGTCGTGAGGGCGATGGCGATCCACGCGAAGCCGCCGATCCAGCCGTCGTTGGCGAACGCGCCGATGTAGGAATTGTGCGGGTCGAGGTCGAAGCGCAGGCGGTAGCGGAGCGGGCCGAAGCCCAGCGGGCGTTCCAGCAGCAGCGGGATGGACCGCAGCTGGTTGCCGAAGCGCCCGGTCACGCCCTCGTCGTACTCCTGCGCCACCACCGCGCGTTCGAGGAAGAAGGTGCGGACGGACGGGATCGACAGCGCCGCGACGAGCGCCGCCACGCCCAACACCACGGCCAAGCAGCCCATCTTCACGATGCGCCGTCGCATCGCCGGCGTGTCGGCGGTGATGATCCCGGCGACGCCCATCATCGTCATGGCCCCGAGCGTCGCGCCCCAGGCCCCTCGGGAATAGGAGATGAACACGCCCACCAGCACGATGCCGAGGCTTCCCAGGGCGATGAGCGTCCGCCGCGTCGTCCCGAGCAGGAGGATTTGCAGGAGGTACACGGCGGCGAGCACGAGGTAGGACCCGAACACGTTGGGGTCCTTGAACGTGCCTGACACGCGGCTCTCCACCGTGGTCAGCGCGGCGCCGAGGCCGGCGACGTCGAGGTATCCGACGAGGCCGATGATGGAGGAGACGACCGCTCCGAGCGTGAACGCCTTCAAGCAGGCGGTGGCCCGAGGGACCGTCCTCTCGCTGAAGAACAGCGTGAAGAAGATCACGGTCACGAAGAGGTAGAAAGACTGGAACTGGTACGTCCGCGGATCCGCCTCCGTCCAGTAGGGCATGAGCGCCAGGAAACCCGAGGCCTGGAACACGATCCAGAGGAAGAGGATCGGCACGACCGCGCGATGCATCGTGAAGCCGCCGACCGCCCAGATCGGCAGCGCGACCAGCGTCATGAAATCGTAGGGTGACGGCTCGATCAGGGAGATCATGCCGCAGAACATCAGGAGCGCGAAGGCGACGTCCACGACGCCCTGGTAGTTCAGGACCGCACCGCGCGCGGCGTCGGCGCTCGCGGTGCGTCGTGTTCCGTGTCCCGGGGTCGGCCAAAGCGTCAAGGACCGGTCTCCGCCGACCATCGCCACACGGGCCCGCGCCCATCCGCACGGAGGCACCCGCCGGCACGATCAAGGTCGCCAGGACCATGCGCGATCATGGTGAACGAATTCCTAATCGCCATGCCGAAGAGGCGGCCATGACATCGACGCGACCCCCAGCACGACCGGGGCGAAGCCGGGCGGTCGCCATGGGTGTCGGCACCGGAACCATCGCCCGCGACGATCACCCTCCCCGTCGGCCACCCGCCAAGCAAGCCATGAAGCACCAATACACTTTGGCGAAATAGAACGGACGATTTAACTCTACTTGACGACGAGATAACATGATCCACTAGTGTCGATCATGCGAGGGAATGGATTTGACTTCGTGCCTCATCGGTATAGTACTCGCCCATATCAAGGCACATCCGAGATCATTGATCCTCATGATGGGCCGTGCCATTTTGAACCCGCAGGACCTGGGGCGGCCTTTCAACCGATCTTGGGATTTCCTTCGAGTCCGGAAGCGCGAGCGGTATGACCAAACGGGCTTTGATCACGGGCATCTCCGGTCAGGATGGTGCCTACCTGGCCCGCCTCCTCCTCGCCAAGGGTTACGAGGTCACCGGGGTTGTGCGGCGCTCGTCGCACACCGGCGTCGCCGAGCATCGCCTTCGCTGGCTCGGCGTCCTCGACCGCGTGCGGCTGGTCGACGGCGACCTGCTCGACATGTCCAGCCTGTGCCGCGTCATGGTCGAGCACCAGCCGGACGAGGTGTACAACCTCGCCGCCCAGAGCTTCGTCACCACCTCCTGGCAGCAGCCGCTGCTGACCGCCAACGTGACCGCTGTGGGCGTCGCCAACATCCTGGAGGTGATCCGCCTGCTTCGCCCGCAGGCGCGCTTCTACCAGGCGTCCTCCTCCGAGATGTTCGGCAAGGTTCGGGAACCGGCGCAATCGGAGTTGACGCCGTTCTATCCCCGCTCCCCCTACGCGGTGGCCAAGCTTTACGGGCACTGGATCACCGTGAACTACCGGGAAAGCTTCGGCCTGCACGCCTCGTCGGGCATCCTGTTTAACCACGAGAGCCCGCTGCGCGGCCTGGAGTTCGTGACCCGCAAGGTGACCGACGGCGTCGCGCGCATCAAGCTTGGGCTGGCGCGGGAGCTTCGGCTCGGCAACATCGAGGCCCAGCGCGACTGGGGCCACGCCGACGACTACGTGCGGGCGATGTGGATGATGCTGCAGCAGGACGAGGCCGATGACTACGTGGTCGCCACGGGGACCACGACGAGCGTGCGCGCGATGTGCCGCATCGCGTTCGCCCACGTCGGCCTGGCCATGGACGATCACCTCGTGATCGACCCGGCCCTCTACCGTCCCGCCGAGGTCGACGTGCTGCTCGGCAACCCGGCGAAGGCGAAGGCCAAGCTCGGCTGGACGCCGGAGATCGCGCTCGAGCGGATGATCATCGAGATGGTCGACGCCGACCTCGACCGTCTCGCCCACACCGAGGCGACGGGCCCGGCCTGATGCCACCGCGGGCGCCGGGTCGCCGTCATGATGGTTAGCACCGGCCGGGCCGCCGCACTGCGAGAAGAGCGATGGTTGAGCGCATCCTGTTGACCGGCGCGACCGGCTTCGTCGGGTCCCTCCTGGCACCGGCGCTGGCCGCCGCGTTTCCCAATGCCATCCTCACGCGGGTGGGTGCCATCGCGGAGCGGGGCGCGAGTGCCATCGACCTGCTCGACCGGCACGCGGTCGACGCCATGGTCCGCGCCGCGCGTCCCGACCTCGTGGTCCACCTCGCCGCGCAGGCGTCGGTGGCCGGCAGCATCGCTTCCGTCGCGACGACGTGGTCGATCAACTGCACGGGGACGCTGTTGCTCGCGTCCGCCATCGCGGAGCACGCGCCGGGCGCGACGGTGTTCTTCACCAGTTCCTCGGAAGTCTACGGCGCGAGCTTCCTGTCCGGCGTGGTCGACGAGAACAGCCCCGTTGCGCCGATGAACCCCTACGCGCAATCCAAGGCGCTCGCCGAGACAATCCTCAAGCAACGCCTGCCGGCCTGGACGAGGGTGATCGTCGCGCGCGCCTTCAACCACACCGGCCCAGGTCAGCGGGACGACTTCGTCCTGCCCTCCTTCGCGAGCCAAGTGGCGCGCATCGAGGCCGGGCTCCAGCCCCCGACCATCGCTGTCGGCAACCTCGACGTTCGCCGCGACTTCCTCGACGTTCGCGACGTCGTCGCCGCCTACGTCGCCCTGATCGACACGGCGCCGAACCTGCCGCCTCGCTTCACCGTCAACATCGCTTCCGGCACCACGCATCGCCTCCGCGACCTGCTCGACATGCTGCGATCCTTGTCGCGCGTCCCCGTCGACGTGGCGCTCGACCCAGCGCGCTTGCGGCCCCACGACCTACCGCTCGCGGCCGGCTCGCCGGCGCTGATGCGATTGGTGACGGGGTGGGCGCCCAAGTACTCGATCGAAGAAACCTTGGGCCAACTCCTGGAGGTGGCACGATCCAACCTTCGCTGAGCGACCGACGATCACGCGCCGTCGATCATGGGGATCGTCGGTCGTGCCGCGTCGGGCGGGCCACGGCGCCAAGCCTCCAGCGGACCATCGATCCATTTCCGCAAAACGAGGATCTGTTGCTCCGGCAAGCCGTCGCCGATGGCCTTGATCACGGCCCCAGCGCCCTCGACGTAGCCCTCGCGGAAGTCATGGGCCTTCTTGACCGGGTCATCCATGGTGGTTCCTCGAGGGTGCGCGATCGCCCCACCGTAATGCGGGTTCCGCCTCGACGTTCCCAGCGGCCCACGAAAGCGAGGAATCCATGGAAGCGAAGGCGCCCCGCGTCGAGGGAAAGCGTCCACGACGATCACGTGATGGAAACGGGCTCGATCCCGTCGGCTTCAGCCCTGCGTGGACGCGGCGGCGGCGACTTCGGCGGCGAAATCCGACTCCTGCTTTTCGATACCCTCGCCGAGCGCGTAGCGCACGAAACCCTTGAGTTCCGCGGCCCCGTTCCCCACTCCATCCTTGACGACCTGGGCGATGGTCTTGCCGGCGTGCTCTGCGTGGATGGACACCTGATCGAGGAGGCAAACCTCCTTGAAGTAGCTCTTCAGGCCGGATTCGACGATCTTCTCCACCACGTGGGCCGGCTTGCCGGCCCCATTCTTCTCGGCGAGCACCGTCTTCTCCCGCGCCACCACGTCGGGGTCGATGCCGGCAGCGTCAAGCGCGAGCGGGTTTGCCGCCGCGACATGCTGCGCGATCTTACGGCCGAGCGCCTGCAGGGCGTCGGAAGGGCTCGCCGATTCGAGGGCGACGATCACGCCGATCTTGCCGAGGCCATCGGCGACCTGGTTATGCATGTAGGTGCCGATGACGCCTTGGCCGACGGACACCCCGGCGGCACGGCGCAGCGTCATGTGCTCGCCGATCGTCGCGACCGCGTTGGCGACCGCCGCCGCGACGGTATCGCCATCGGGGTAAGGCGCCGCCTTGATCGCCTCGACGTCGGTCAGCTTGCGCGACGCCGCGACGGCGCCGATGTTATGGACAAGAGTCTGGAAGGCCTCGTTGCGAGCGACGAAGTCGGTCTCGGAGTTCACCTCGACGAGGACACCTTCCGTGCCGGTTACCTGAAGGCCGATCAACCCCTCGGCGGCGACGCGGCCGCTCTTCTTGGCGGCCTTCGACAGCCCCTTCTTGCGCAGCCAGTCAACGGCACCCTCGATGTCGCCGCCGGTCTCGGTCAGCGCGTTCTTGCAGTCCATCATCCCGGCGCCGGTCTTCTCGCGGAGATCCTTCACCAATGCGGCGGATACGGTCGCCATCGCACATGATCCTTCTGAACGGGGACGACCGGCCATTTCCGCTGGCCGGTCGTCATTATGTGGGCGAAAGGGGGCGCGGGATCAGGCCGCGAGCAGCGAGCGGGCCTGGTTGACCCAGCCGTCGCGGGCGATGCGACCCCCGAGCTTCAAGTCGGCGTCCACTTTGGCGGTGTCCTCGTCGCTCATCGCGGCGATCTGCCAATAATGGAAGATACCACCGTCGTTCAGCTTCTTGACGATCTGCGGCCCGACTCCCTGGAGCTTCGCGAAATCGTCCGGCGCGCCGCGCGGGGCGGACAGGATCTCGAACGCCTCGGCGGGCGCCTCGAAGCTCTCGACCTCGGGCTTGACGTCGGCGGCCGGCACCTCGGTGGCTGGGATCTCGGCGGCCGGCGCCTCGATCGTGTAGACATCCGCGACCGGGGGCAGTTCCTCGGTCATCGGGGCCTCGGCCTCGCCGAAGTCGACGCCGAGCGAACCTTGGCTGCGCGAGATGCCGTCGAGCGCGGCGCGAGCGACGAGGTCGCAGTACATGGTGATGGCGCGGCCGGCGTCGTCGTTGCCGGGGATCGGGTAGGTGATGCCCATCGGGTCGCAGTTGGTGTCGAGGATCGCCGCGACCGGGATGTTGAGGCGCGCCGCCTCCTTGATGGCCAGCTGCTCCTTGTTGGTGTCGATGACGAAGATCAGGTCGGGCACGCCGCCCATGTCCTTGATGCCACCCAGCGCCTTCTCGAGCTTCTCCCGCTCGCGCGACATCATCAGCCGCTCCTTCTTCGTCAGCCCGGACGTGACGTTATCAAGCTGCTCGTCGATCTTGCGCAGTCGCTGGATGGAAGCCGAGATCGTCTTCCAGTTCGTCAGCATGCCGCCGAGCCAGCGGGAGTTGATGTAATATTGGGCCGAGCGGCGAGCGGCATCCGCGATCTGATCCTGCGCTTGGCGCTTGGTGCCGACGAACAGAACGCGACCGCCGCGTGCGACCGTGTCCGACACGGCCTTCAGCGCCTGGTGCATCAGCGGCACGGTCTGGGCGAGGTCGATGATGTGGATATTGTTGCGCGCGCCGAAGATGTAGCGTTCCATCTTCGGGTTCCAGCGGTGCGACTGGTGGCCGAAGTGGGCGCCGGTTTCGAGGAGGCCGCGCATGGAAAAGTCAGGCAGTGCCATCGGTGTTCATTCTCCGGTTGAGCCGCCGCGAACCGATTGGCCCCGAGGGGCACCGGAAGCACGCCTTGCAGCAGGCGCGCGCGATCCGCGTGTGGGATGGCCGCTGATATACGGATGAAAAGGCGCTTCCACAAGGCGATTCCCGGCGGGCGATCCGTCCTCGTACGAGGATCTCAGCCGAACGTGAGGGGATCCGGCCCTATGCGGCCATCGGGGCGGTCGAGCGCGGCGATCGCGGCATGGTCTTCGACGTCGAGGGCGAAGTCGAAAACGTCGACGTTGGCGGCGATGCGCGCCGGCGTCGAGGATTTCGGAATCACCATGAGGCCAAGGTCGAGATGCCAGCGCAGGATGACCTGGGCCGGCGTCCTGCCGTGTTTCTCGCCGATCCTCACCACCGTCGCATCCGCTATCCCGGCGCCCTGCCCGAGCGGGCTCCACGATTCCGTGACGATCCGATGCTCGTCGTGGAAGGCGCGCAGGTCCTTTTGCTGGAAGGCCGGGTGCAGTTCGACCTGGTTGACCGCCGGCACGACGCCGGTCGCGTCGATGATCCGCTCCAGGTTCTCGACCGTGAAGTTCGACACGCCGATCGAACGGGCGAGACCGGCGTCGCGGAACCCGATCATCGCCCGCCAGGTCGCGACGAAGTCGCTGCGCTGCACGGGCCAGTGGATGAGGTAAAGCTCGACAGAGCGCCGCTTGAGCTTGCGCAGGCTTTCGGCGATGGCGGCTTTCGCGAGGTCGGGATCGTGCTTGTCGTTCCACAACTTCGTCGTCAGCGCGACGCCGTCCACCGTCTCCAGCGCGGCCCCCACCCCGTCCTCGTTCCCGTAGATGGCCGCCGTATCGATCGACCGATAGCCGGCTTCCACGGCGAGCCTCACCGTCCGCGCCGCTTCTTGCGGAGGAACCTTGAAGACGCCGAAGCCGATCTGCGGCAGCGTGTTGCCGTCGTTGAGCGTCAGATCGGTTTGCGGCATGGGTGTCCTCGCGTGTGGGACCATTCGTCCCGCCTGTCATGGTTGGCTGCGGCCGGGTACTGGAAACGATCGGTTCGCGCGGAGGGGGAGATCGGCATCAGCCGTCGGCGTGTACCCACGTAGGCCGCGCGACCCCGCGGTCAAGGAGGACGATGCCTTTCGGCAGGCACGCCCTTTCGCAGCCACGGCGACGGGCGCGCCTCCTGCTACCGACAGGCGCGTCCTCCGACGGACGTGGGTGGGACCGGTGCTCCACCATCGACAACGCGGCGTCGATCTGCGATTGTCGAGGTGCTTTCACGCGATCGCACGGTTCGGCCCGCCCATCATGTTCCACGACGTCGAACTCATGCGCGAGCTGTTATTCCTGCTCGAAGCGCGTCAAATCTCACCCCGCTCAACCGTGGTCCTGTCGATCGATACGGAGGCGCAGGAACTCGGCCAAGCGCCGGAAGCCGTCGAGGGCGGCCTCGATAACCTGCTCGACCTCGGCTACATCGACGGACCCGGCCGGGATGAGCCGGGCTTCTGGTTGTTCCGTAAGCTGACGCGCAAGGGTGTCGAGTTCGTCAGGGCGACGCGGCGCCAAAGGGATTGGGAGCGCATCAAGGACCATTTCGCGAGCCAGCAACTGTCGTCCTGACAAGCCGGCTGACGGCACCCGCTTCGATCACCTTGACCCTTGCAAGAGTCAAAAGAGCCTCGGCATCGCTGCCGGGGCTCCCTTAGTTTGACGATGCTACCCTTGAAGTGACCCTCAAGGCGAAGCTGGGATCTTTAGGCCGCGCGAAGGTTCGAGGCCGAGGACTTTCCGGTACGACGGTCGGCGACGACCTCGTAATCGATCTTCTGACCTTCCTGAAGGTGACGCATGCCCGCCTGCTCGACGGCGCTCACGTGGACGAAGACGTCCTTCCCACCTTCATCGGGCTGAATGAAGCCGTAGCCCTTTTCAGCGTTGAACCACTTGACTGTTCCAGTTGCCATAGAGGCATTCCTTAAGACGAAGTTTTCCGTAACGACGCAAACCGCGCGTCGTTCCCATTCGATAACAAAGACGAGGTTTTTAGCAGGCATCCAAGATGCGAGGCCAAACCGTTCGGCCATAATCGATGGTTTAGAAATAGGCGTGAAACGCGGCGCAGACAAGGCGATAAACAAGCTTGGCCACAAGTAATTCACTTTCGCGATCAATTGCTAATTCGTGATTCGATGGTTATCGGACGCGTCTGATGGATGATGGCGCGAGGCCGGTGGCAGCGATGCGATCCCATGCGGAGCGCAATGGTTCCGCCGCGACGAGCATATGGTGGGCATTCGCGTGGAGGAGCGTCGCATCGTCGCCCATCACGCCGACGTGGCCTGGCCAGAACACGAGATCGCCGCGTCGCAACCCTGCCAGCGAGGCGTCGGTCGCGACGGCGGACCCGAGCCTCGCCTGCATGTCGGTGTCGCGCGGCAGGCTCGTTCTGACCATCGAGAAGGCGAGTTGGACGAGGCCGGAACAGTCGATCCCCAGCGGTGAGCGACCGCCCCACAGGTAAGGCGTCCCGAGCAGGCCCTCGACGATCGTGACGGGGTCGCTCGAAACCTGTTCCAGGGGGGCGACGTGGCTCGCGACGACGAACCCGCGCCCCTTGATCTCGACGAAGGCGCCCCGGACGCCCTCGACCCTCACGCGTCCATCGAGTGGCAGGGCGCCGATGACGGGCTGCTTCATGTCGGGTGCGGGATAAACGTGGGCGCGCCGGACGATCACCCGATGGGTGGCCGGCGTCGCCCCGCGATCGAGCGCGCTCATCGCGACGTAGCCGACGTACCCGTCGCGATCGGCCTGCGCCCACCCCCAACCGTCGTCGTCCTCGTAGACGACCAGGGTCTCGCCGTAGAGCAACTGGGTGTCGAGCGGCGCGTCGGGACGCGGCCGCTCCTTCATGTCGAGGACGTCGACCCCGACCGTGAAGGGCTCGCCCTCCGCGAAGCGTCCCGCTTGGACCTGTCCGCGCAGGTGCGCGGCGGCGAGGTCGGGGCGCGCCGCCGTCGTGCGCCGATCGAGCGACGTCACGAACCCTCACCACCGTAGCGGACGGTCAGGAGGTCGAAGAGGGCCCGCGCCATCTGGACCTCGCCGCCCTCCGGCCGCCCGGGCTTGGGCGAAGGCGTCCAGCCGTACACGTCGAAATGCGCCCAGTTCGCGGTGCGCTCGACGAAACGGCGCAGGAACAGGGCGGCGGTGATCGATCCCGCGAAGGGGCCGCCGGACACGTTGTTGAGGTCCGCGACCTTGCTCTTCAGCAGGGTGTCGTAGGGATCCCAGAGGGGCATGCGCCAGCCCGGATCGTTGGTGGCGACGCCGTGCCTGGCGATCGCTTCGGCGAGGTCGTCGGCCATCGTGTAGTACGGCGGCAGGTCGGGGCCGAGCGCCACGCGCGCCGCGCCGGTCAGGGTCGCGAAGTCGAACAGCAGGTCCGGCGCCTCCTCGTCGGCGAGCGCCAGCGCGTCGGCCAGGATGAGGCGTCCTTCCGCGTCGGTGTTGCCGATCTCGACCGTCAATCCCTTGCGGCTCTTCAGGACGTCGCCGGGCCGGAAGGCGTCGCCGGCGATCGCGTTCTCGACGACCGGCACGATCACGCGCAACCGGACGGGCAGCCGCGCGCCCATCACCATCGCCGCCAGGGACAGGGCGCAGGCCGCCCCGCCCATGTCCTTCTTCATGAGCAGCATGCCGGCGCTGGGCTTGATGTCGAGCCCGCCGGTGTCAAAGCAGACGCCCTTGCCGACGAGGGTGACCTTGGGAGCCGTCTCGTCGCCCCAGGCGAGGTCGAGTAGGCGCGGCCCCTCCGCCGCCGCCCGTCCCACCGCATGCACCAAGGGGAAGCGCTCGCGCAGGTCCTCGCCACCCACCGCCTCGACGCGCGCGCCATGGCGCCCCGCGAGGTCCCGGATCGCGGACTCCAGCGCCGCCGGGCCGAGGTCGTTGGCCGGGCGGTTGATGAGATCCCGCCCCATCGCGACCGCGTCCGCCACCAGTTTCACGCGTGCGCCGTCGACGCCGGCGCCAACCTCCAGGCAAGGGAACGCCCCCCCGGCCTCACGGAACCGGGTGAAGCGATAGGAGCCGAGCGCGAAGGCGAGGCTGGCGAGGGTCGGGTCGTCGAAACCCTCCAGCCGATAAATTCCGGCCGGCAACGCGTTGGCGAGCTTGCCGGCGGCGAACGGGTCGCGCGCGCGCCCCGGTTCGAGGCCGAACAGCACGCGGGCGAGCGCGCCGTCTGGGCCCGGCACCAGCAGCACCTGCCCCGGCTCGGCCTTGAAGCCGCAAGCCGCCACGTAGCCACGGCCGAGTGGGTCCATCGTCTCGACGAAGCCGGCCAACGCTCCCGGCGTCAAACCGTGAACGACGATCCGGGGTTGGACCTCGTGGTCGTCGGGTACCTCATGACCCAGCAGCATCATCCCCGCTCCAGCCCCGGCAGGTCGGCGCCCCACGATGGGACGCCCCTTAAGCCTTCATTAGCTATAAACAAACTATTCGTTCTG
>CAXSDP010000009.1:65481-80958 GCA_964235705.1 uncultured Beijerinckiaceae bacterium
TCCCGTCTCGTGGCGTCCCGTCCCGCGATGACGCTGCTGGTCCTGGGCGCCGCGCTGATGATGGGCGGCTGCGAACCGCCGCAGCTCGGCGACGCCACCGGGTCGACCACCGCGAAACCGCCAGCGCCGGCCGCCGGCCAGGCGACGTGGCGTGCCTACGCCGATGCCATGGCCCCGCGCTACGCGGCGCACCCCGACGACAAGGCGGTCGCGATGGCCTATGCGGGCGCCCTGCGCAAGTTGACCCAGCACGCGCAAGCGGTGGCCGTGCTCCAGCGCCTCGCCGTCAAGGACCCGCACGACATGGAGGTGCTCGGCGCCTACGGCAAGGCGCTCGCCGACGCCGGGCGACTCCAGGAGGCGCAGGATGTCCTGGGACGCAGCCATACGCCGGAGCGGCCGAACTGGTCCATCCTGTCGGCGCAGGGGTCGGTCGCCGACCAGCTGGGGGACCACCAGGGGGCGCAAGCCTTCTACCTGACCGCCCTGAAGATCGTCCCGAACCAGCCGCAGGTCCTCTCGAACCTCGGCCTGTCCTACGCGCTGGAGCACCACCTGCCGCAGGCCGAGGACACGCTGCGCCTCGCGGTCGCCCAGCCGGCGGCGGACATGCGCGAGCGCCAGAACCTCGCCCTCGTCCTGTCGCTGGAAGGCAAGACCGCCGACGCGGAGGCGATCACGCGCCGCGACCTCGCGCCGATCGACGCGGCGGAGAGCGTCGCCTCCATGAGGCAAATGATCGCCCAGTCCGACACGTGGCGGTCCAGCGTCGGGACCGCGGGGGACGGCCGGTCGGACGTCGCCAAATCCAAGGGTGCGGGATCCAACGGTACTGGACCCAAGGGCGTGAGGTCGCGGGATGCCGACGTCGCGCGGGCGGAGGCGCGGGGCGGGCCGACCCGCACCGCCGCCGCGACCACCCCGGATTGACGTCATCGGCCCCACTTGACCCACCCCGCTCATTTCATGGAACTGATCTGGATGATGGCCGGCGTCATGATCACGGCGAACAGCACCGGCAGGAAGAAGATGATCATCGGCACGGTCAGCTTGGGGGGCAGCGCCGCCGCCTTCTGCTCGGCCAGCAGCAGGCGGTTGTCGCGGCTCTCCTGGCCCAGCACGCGCAACGCGTGGCCGAGCGGCGTCCCGTAGCGCTCGGCCTGGATCAGCACGGTGACGATCTGCTTCACCGAGTCGATGCCGCAACGCGCCGCGAGGTTCTCGTAGGCGGTGCGCCGATCGGGCAGGAACGACAACTCGGCGGTCGTCAGCGTCAGCTCCTCCGCGAGCGGGATCGACTGGATGCCGATCTCCTGGCTCACCTTGCGGAACGACTGCTCGATGGACATGCCCGACTCGACGCAAATGAGGATGAGGTCCATCGCGTCGGGGAACGCGCGGGCCACCGATTGTTGGCGTTTCTTGATGACGTTGCTGATGAAGAGTTCGGGCATCTTGATGCCGAGGTAGGCGCAGGCGATCACCACCCCGAACTTGGCCATCACCGGCCACGTGACCGTCGACAGGACGAAGATGTAGAAGGCGCCGAGCGAGAAGAAGCCGAGGGGTGACACCAGGCGGAAGAACAGGAACGCGGTTTCGGCCTGCGCGCCACGATAGCCGGCCATCAGCATGCGCGCCTTGGACTGTTCGGTGCCGAGCCAGCTGGTCAGTTTGAAGCGATCGACGATCCGCTTCATGTAGGCCTTGGGTTCGTAGCGCAGGCTGCCCTTGCTGGCGTTCAACTTCTCGCGTTCGCGCGCCCGGAGCTTCTCGCGCTCGGAGGCGACGGACTTCATGCGCTTGCCGAGCCGGTCGGGGGCGAGCAGCGGCAGGCCGACGCCCAGCACGGTGGCGGCGGTCGCGAGCGCGACGAGGGCCGGCGCGACGAGGCGGGTGTCGAGGAGGGCGGAAACATCCATGGGGCGAGACCCTACATGTCGAAGTTTATCATCTTCTTCATGATGAAGATGCCGGCGCCCATCCACAGCGCGCAGCCGCCGAGCACCATGTGGCCGGTGGACGTGATGAAGAGCAGCGCGATGTAACCGGGGCTGGTCAGGTAAACGAAGAAGGCGACGATCGGGGGCAGCGCCCCGATGATCCCGGCCGACGCCTTGGCCTCGCTCGACATGGCCTTGATCTTGCCGCGCATCTTCTTGCGGTCGCGCAGCACGTTGGACAGGTTGGACAGGGCTTCCGCGAGGTTGCCGCCGGCCTTGGCCTGGATGCTGATGACGATCGAGAAGAAGTTGGCCTCCGGCGCGGGGACCCGGTCGATGAGCCGCTCCACCGCCTCGGGGATGGTCAGGCCCATGGCCTGCGCCTCCACCATCACGCGGAACTCCGTGCGAACCGGTTCGGTCGCCTCGTTGGCGATGTTGCGGAGGCAGTCGCCGAGCGGGATGCCGGCCTTGATGCCGCGCACGATCATGTCGACCGCGGCGGGGAAGCCGGCGAGGAACTTCTTGATCCTGCGCTTGCGCAGGGTGCTCAGGACGTAGGCCGGCATGCCGACGCCCAAGGTGATGGCGAGCCCGACGCCCAGCAGCGGGTTACCCAGCACGAAGACGCCCACCAGCAGCGCCAGCGCCCCGACCACGCCCGACACGATGGTGTAGTTCCGCTTGCTCCAGCCGACGCCGGCCTGGGCCATCTTGGCCTCGAAGGTGAGCTTCTTGCTCCTGGCCCGCGCGTCGATCTCCTTCAGGCTGTCGGCGACCTGCTTGCGCCGCTTGGCGGCGTCGTTGACGCGCGAGGCCACCGCCGCCGGCGCGCGGGAGCGCAGCGCGGCCTGGCGCTTCTCCGCCTTGCCGCTGCCCGACAGCAACGGATCGATGATCGCGTAGTAGACACCGCCGACGGCCAGGGTCGCGAGCAGTGGGACGACGATCTGGGACGTTTCCATGCCAACGCTCCGCTTTACGGCTCGTCCTTGACTTCCGCCGCGTCGAGGGCGACGGCGAGGCGCTTTTCCTCGCCGAAGTAGCGGGCCCGTTCCCAGAAGCGCGGCCGGCCGACGCCGGTGGAGCGGTGGCGCCCCTTGAGGCGACCGGCCGCGTCCTCCCCGGTGATGTCGTAGAGCAGGATGTCCTGGGTCGTGATCACCTCGCCCTCCATGCCCATCACCTCCGTCACGTGGGTGATGCGCCGGGACCCGTCGCGCAGGCGCGCGGCCTGGATGATGACGTCGACCGAGGACACGATCATCTCGCGGATGGTCTTGGACGGCAGCGAGAACCCGCCCATCGTGATCATGGATTCCATGCGGCTCAGCGCTTCGCGCGGCGAGTTCGCGTGCAGCGTCCCCATGGAGCCGTCGTGGCCGGTGTTCATCGCCTGGAGCAGGTCGAAGGCTTCGGGGCCACGGACCTCGCCGACGATGATCCGCTCGGGACGCATGCGCAGGCAGTTCTTCACGAGGTCGCGCATCGTCACGGCGCCGGACCCTTCGAGGTTGGGCGGCCGCGTTTCCAGGCGCACCACGTGGGGTTGCTGGAGCTGCAGCTCCGCCGCGTCCTCGCAGGTGATGACCCGTTCGTCGTGCTCGATGTAGTTGGTCAGGCAGTTGAGCAGCGTCGTCTTGCCCGAGCCGGTGCCGCCCGAGATCACGACGTTGCAGCGCACCTTGCCGATGATCTTGAGGATCTCACCGCCCTCGGGCGAGATCGCCCCGAAGCGGATCAACTGGTCGAGCGTCAGCTTGTCCTTGCGGAACTTGCGGATGGTGAGGGCCGGCCCGTCGATGGCGAGCGGCGGCGCGATGACGTTGACGCGCGAGCCGTCCATCAGGCGGGCGTCGCAGATGGGCGAGGCCTCGTCGACGCGGCGCCCGACCTGGCTGACGATGCGCTGGCAGATGTTCATCAACTGGGCGTTGTCGCGGAACCGGATGTTGGTGAGCTGGATCTTGCCGCCGACCTCGATGAAGGTCCGCTTGGCTCCGTTCACCATGATGTCGGCGATGTCGTCGCGGGCGAGCAGCGGCTCGAGCGGCCCGTAACCCAGCACGTCGTTGCAGATGTCGCTGAGCAGGTCCTCCTGCTCGGCGATCGACATGATGACGTTCTTGATGGCGATGATCTCGCCGACGATGTCGCGGATCTCGCCGCGCGCCGAGTCGGGATCGAGGCGCGACAGCTGCGACAGGTCGATCGCCTCGATCAAGGCGCCGAAGATCATGCTCTTGGTCACGTAGTAGTCGTCGGACCGTGGCGGCTCGAGCGAGGGCGCCGGCGCCTCGGCGGCGCGTGATGCCGGCGCGGGAGCTGGCTTGAGCGGCGTGGCTTTGGCCGGCGCGGCACTGGCGATGACGGGCCTGGGCCGCTCCTCCACCGCCACCGGACCGGCGCCAGCGCGTTTGCCGAACATGCTCAACTCCGTTCCCAGGCATCAAACCGAGTCGTCGGTCAGGACCGTCGGCGACGGGTCGGGATCCCGCTGCCGCCCGCTACGAGGCCTTCTTGCCGGAGAGCTTGGACATGAAAGGTTTAAGTATGTTCCTCGTCGCCCGGCGGATTTCGGGTTTTCCGGTCACGGTCCTGGCCAGCTCGGCGAAGGTGGCGGCGATCTTGTGGGAGGCTTCCACCTCCACGATCATCTGGCCGTTGTTCGCCGCCGTCCCGAACAGCTTGGGCTCGAAGGCGATCGTGGCGTCGGCGGGAAGGTCGACGGCCTTGCAGAAGTCGGGGATGGCGATCTCCGGGCGTTTCGGCATCCCGACCCCGTTCATCACCAGGCGCGGCAGGGCGTCGTGCGGTCGGGCGGCGCGCAGCGTGTCGACCAAGCCCTTGGCGTTGCGCAGGCTGGCGAGGTCGGGGGCGGCGACGAGCACCACCTCGTCGGCGCCCACCAGCATGCGACGGCCCCAGGCGGTCCAAACGTGGGGGATGTCGAGCACGATGCACGGCGTCGAGGCGCGCAGGAGGTCGACGAGCAGGTCGAACGCGGTCTCCGGAAAATCGTAAAGCTTGTCCAGCGTGGCCGGCGCGGCGAGGATGCTGAGCCTGTCGGTGCAGCGCGACAGCAGCCGGTCCAGCAGGTTGGCATCGAGGCGGTCGGGCGCGAACACCGCCTCGGCGATGCCTTGCGGCGGGTCCTGGTTGAAATCGAGGCCGGTCGTGCCGAAGCCGAGGTCCATGTCGGCGATGACGGTTTGCAGTTGCAGGTCGCGCGCCACCGCGAAGGCCATGTTGTGGGCCACCGTCGACGCGCCGGCGCCGCCCTTGACGCCCACGACGGCGATGACCTTGCCGAGCGGCTGCGCGTTGGCGTTGTAGAGGCCGGCGATCGCGCGGATGAAGTCGAGCACGGTGAAGGGCCACACGAGGTAGTCGCTGACGCCGCGTGCGATGAGGTCGCGGTAGAGCACGATATCGTTGACGTGGCCGGCGACGACGACCTTGGTGCCGGCGTCGCAGAACTCGGCGAGGGCTTCCAGGCTGGCGATCAACTCGTCGCGGTCCGCGTTGCTTTCCAGCACGATGACGTTGGGTGTGGGCGCGCTGCGGAAGGCCTCCACGGCCGCGAGCGTCCCGCCCATGTGCAGTTTGGCGTGCGCCTTCTCCATGCGGCGATCGGCGGTGGCGCCCCCGATCACCTGCGCGATCTCGGACGTTTCGCAGAACGCCTGCAGCGAGATGCGCGGGACGGACCCTATCAGGTCGGCATCTGCGGAACCGATCATCAACCCCCTCCCACCGAACCGATGTTGCTGTTGTGCGTCGACCAGCCGGTGTTGGGGTCGGTGCCGCCCCGGATCGAGTTGATGCCGCGGATGCGGATGAGGGCGTCGGACTGCTCCTCGCCGCGCGGGGTCGCGAGGTCGCGGGGGTCTGACGTTTGGGCGGCGAGCGTCGCCTGCGTCGCGCAGCCGAAGTTCCAGTAGCTCTTGTTGTCCCAGGTCTCGACGCTGCTGCCGGAGGCGAGGTCGCTCGGCCACTGCCCGCATTGGTCGGCGACCTTCGCCTTGATGCCGACGAAGCTCAGCCTGACCGGCGAAGCGAGTCCGGGGTCGGCCACGGGGTAGCTCGACACCTCCACGCCACCGCGCGCCCCGCCCGCCGCGAGCACGCGGCGGATGTCGGCGATGACGGCCGGCTGCTCCATGCCGCGCCCACGCGGCACGAGGACCAGGACCGGCCCGTGCCCGCCGTCGCGGTACTGTTCGGCGAAGGCGTAAACCTGCTTGGCGGAATGGGTGTCGAGCCTGCCGCCGCCGCTCGCCGGGAACACGTCCATCGCCGTGCGCGCCTCGGCCAGCACGATCGGGTGGCGGGCGTGGTAATCCTCGAGCGCGATCGCCGACGGCTTGATCCTGTCGGTCGTACCGCAGCCGGCGAGCGCGAGCAGCGCGGCGACCACGCCGGCGATCCTTGGGCCGGCGATCCTTGGGCCGGCGATCCTTGGGCCAGGGGGGATTGCGGAGGCTGTCATGAGCATCAATCCTGGATGAAGCCGACGTGGCCGCGGTAGTTCTTGACGGCTTCGGGGTTGCTCGGTGTCGCGTAGAGTTTGTTCATGCGGCCCAGCAGCCAGGCTTGCGGGTCGGTCGCCTCGGTGAAGCCGTCGTCCGGCTTGACGACCGCGCTCGGCGCGATCGGCTTGACGATGATCGGCGTGACGAAGATCAGCAGCTCGGTCTCGTTGCGCTGGTAGTCGCGCGAGCGGAACAGCGTGCCCAGGATCGGGATGTTGAGCAGCCCGGGCAGGCCGTTGATGGTTTGCAGCGACTGCTGCTGGATGAGGCCGGCGGTGGCGATGGAGCCACCCGACGGCAGCTCGATCGTCGTCTCGTTCTTGCGGGTCAGCAGGCCGGGCGTCGACACGCCGCCGACGATCGCGCCGTGGGTGAAGTCGAGGTCGGACACCTCGGTGGCGAGGTGGAGCAGGATGCGGCCCTCGGAAAGGACGACCGGCTCGAAGTTGATGGTGATGCCGTAGGGCTTGAAGGCGGCGCCCGTGGTACAGGCGGACGACGAGGTGGTGCCGGCCCCCGACGAAGCGCCCGAACAGATGAGGCCGGTCGAATAGGGGAACTCGCCGCCCACCGTGAACTTGGCGCTTTCCCCGGACACGGCGGTCACCGTCGGCTCGGCGAGCGTGTGGGTCACGCCGTAGCGCTCGAAGGCCTGCAGCGTCGCCTTCAAGCCGTTGTAGGAGTTGATGTTGAGCGCCGTGGTCGTCGGGGCGGCGCTGCCGTCGCCGAACGCGGCGCTGCCGGCGGAGAGCGCGCCGTTGATCGCGAACGGGTTGTACTGGGTCAACGCGCCCCACGAACTCGATGAGATCCCGAGCTGCTTGGCGATGTCGCGGCGCATCTCGGACACGGTGACCTTCAACATGACCTGGTCGCGGCCGCGGATCGTCAGCGAGTTGATGACGAGGCCGCCAGTGCCCGAGCCCGGCGGGCCACCGGTCGCGTTTTTCGCATAGCCTTGGGCCATGTCCGACGCCCGCTGCGCATCCTCGGCCGAATCGACGGCGCCGGTCAGGATGATGGTGTCGTTGACCGTGCGCACTTGGATGGCGGCGGTCGGCAAGGCCGTGCGCAGGATCTGGGTGAGTTCCCCGATGTCGCGACCGATGTTGATCTCGTAGGACGCGATCTGCCGCCCCCCCTTGTCGAGCGCGAACAGCGAGGTTTGGCCGGCACCGGCGCCGATGATGTAGATGCGGCGCGCGGTGCGCACCACGGCGTTGGCGACGGCCGGGTTGGCGACGAAGATCTCGGCGGCGTCCTCCGGCAGGTCGATGATCGCCGACTTACCGACGCCCATGCTGATGCGACGGGCATCGGCGTTGACGATTTCCTGCGGCGCGGCGCGGGAGCGCGCGGGGGCGGGTTGCACCGCCGCCGCGGTCAGCAGCGCGGCCAGCGCGATCCGGCCGGCGTTCGCCAGGGCGGTCATCGGATCCGCGCCTGGGTGGGCGTGCCGAAACGGATGACCGTCATCGTCTGCGGCGCCTCGACCGGCTTGACGGGATCGCTCTTGTCGGAATCGACCATGCTCCGCAGCGACAAGGTGAGCTGGCCGGTCCGTTGGGCGAGGATCACCTTCTCGGCCTGGTCGGCGGTGAGCTCCAGCGTCGCGGTCGATCCCTGGATCGTGCGTTCGGCCGCCTTCTCCTGCACGGCCTGGCCAATGGCGAGCACGCGGATGTTGGAGAGGATGGTCTCGCTCGCCAGCGCCGCCGGCGCGTCGTCAGGGTGGTAGATGCGGATGACGTCGACGTGGTCGTTGGGCAGGATGAAGCCGCCGGCGGTCTTGCCCTGGTCGGCGATGTCGATGGCGACCGCCCGCGACCCGCTCGGCAGCACGGCCGACAGGAACCCGGAGCCGGCGCCTTTCACCAGCCGTTCGGTGCGCAGCGGCTCCCCGGCGGCGAAGTTGGAGCGGACGATGGAGCCCTTGACGTCGGCCACGGCGTTCGGCTGCTGGCTCTGGCGGATCGTGCCGGCGGGCACCTGGTCCTTCGGCCAGCTCTGCCAGCGCATGTCGGGCTCGTTCACCACCGAGCCGAAGCCGAGGTCGTGGGCGGCGACCAGCACCCCGTCGGTCGTCGGCACCGGTGGCGGCAGCGCGACGGCGCGCACCGGCTCGGGCTGTTTCGTGCCCGACATGAGATAGGCGGCGCCGAGTCCGGCGGCGAGGGCGACACCCAGGACGATGAGGCGAGCTGCTTTCATGCGGGTCGGGACCAAAGGCGCACCCGGAGCGGGCGCACCGACGATTTGACCCGGAAACCCTCAAATTATGGTTAATGGAATCTCGCATTCGTTGGGATCCGCCGCGCGTCGAGTCCGGGGCGTCAAGCCGCGGCGGCGGCGGTCCACAGCAGGGTTTGCGGGTAGACGAAGAGCCCGGCGGCCGCGAGGGCGATGCCGTAGGGTATGCCGGCTTCGCGCTCGTGGAGGCGCGTGATCCATCCGACGCCCAAGGCGAAGCGGGGGAGCGGGACCTGCCTGGCCGCGAGCAGGGCCAGCGTGAGGCCGCCGCCGATCAAGGCCGACACGGTGCCGTAGTCGAGCAGGCGGTCCCAGCCGATCCACAGTGCCGTGGCGGCGGCGAGCTTGGCGTCACCGCCGCCGATCCAGCCCATGGCGAACATGGTGAAGGTGGCGACGAGCACGCCGCACCCGCACGCCACGTGCACGCCGATCGCCGCCGCCGGTAGGCCGGCGAGCAGCGCGAAGGGCAGGAAGACGAGGCACAGCGCGATCGAGACTCGGTTGGAGATCGTCATGGTGAAGAGGTCAGATAGGGCGGAGAAGGCCATGACGGCTGGAAAGAAGACGAGTGTCGTGAATTGCAGCATGGTCGGCCGTCCCTGGTCGTCGTCATGGACTATGCGTCGAACCATGCACGGGGATGTTTACCGTCGCGTTACGTCGCGCGCGACATCCCCAAACGAGAACGGCTCCGCGCTGGGCGGAGCCGTCGTGTCGAAGTGGTTCCAACCGATGCGAGGCCAGCCCTCGCCGATCGCGAAACGACTTAGCTGTTCAGGTTGTTGGAGATCTTACCGAACTGGGCGCTCAACTTGGTGCCGAGCGCGGTGATCGACACGATGATCACGACGGAGATGAGGCCGGCGATCAGGCCGTACTCGATGGCCGTGGCGCCGGACTGGTCGGCGGCGAAACGGTTGAGGAGCTTCTTCATGGTGGCAATTCCCTACGCTGTTTTCCAAGGACCCCAGCATAAATCCCGTACAGGGCTGCGCTGGAATGACTTGGACGCTAGATGTCATATGTTGCGATGCGGTTAAGACGCGTCGATCCCAGTGTTCGCGGATGACAGCCCGCCAATCGTAGTTAAAATAGTGTTCCAGAGATCATTATGTAGAAGACCTATCCCAACGGAAAGTATGGTTGGTCGGAATCGTCGTTGCCCTAGCACATTCGACTTCGACAATGTTCATGGAAACTTTACCGTCCTACCCGCTTGCTGGCGCGTCAGGTGTGGTGTGCGTTGAGGCGTGACATGCGTGTGATGGTGTACGGACCTCGAGTGTTGCGGTGTTGGGCCGCCGGCACCGCGATGATGGCGGCGGTGCCGTGCGTGGCCGGCGACGGGAGGATCGTGGCGGTGATCGATCAGGCCAAGCTGATCAAGATCCCGGCCGGGACGCAGACGCTCGTCATCGGCAACCCCACGGTGGCCGACGTCACGCTGATGAAGCAGAACAGCCTGATGATCCTGTCGCCCAAGGCGTTCGGCGAGACGAACTTCATCGCGCTCGACGCGGCCGGCAACCCCGTCGCGGAGTCGACGATCGAGGTCGTGGCGGGGACCGGCTCGCTGATCGTCCAGCGGGGCATGGACCGCCAGTCCTACAGTTGCGCGCCGAAATGCCAGCCGACCGAGCGGCTCGGTGACGACGACAAGTACCTGAGCGCCACCGCCACCCAGGACCAGGCGCACACCGCGCGCCTGCTCGCCTCCGCGACGCCGGCCGCCGGCAGCACCGTCGCCGGCCCGCGCTGACCCGCCCTCGATCCCTCTGGTGAAGCGTCAGATCGTCTGGTTGTAAGCCCCGACCTCCGGGTTCTCCCGCAGGATCGCGTCGACCGCCTTGAACATGGCCCGCATGTTCGCCTCCGACGCCGGGCTCTCGACGACGACCACGAGTTCCGGCTTGTTGGATGAGGCGCGCACCAAGCCCCAGGTGCCGTCCTGCGCCGTCACGCGGACGCCGTTGACCGTGGTCACGTCGCGGATCGCCTGCCCAATGATCGGCTCGGCCGTCTCCCGCATGGCCTGGATGCGCGCGGTCACCTTGTCGATCACGCCGTACTTGGTCTCGTCCGGGCAGTGCGGCGACATGGTCGGCGAGCCCCAGGTCTTCGGCAGGTCCGCGTAAAGGTCGGCCATCGACTTGGTGGGGTTGCGATCGAGCATGTCGAGCACGGCGATGGCCGTCACCAGCCCGTCGTCGTAGCCCCGCCCGACCGGCGCGTTGAAGAAGAAGTGACCGGACTTCTCGAACCCGGCGAGCGCCGCCAAGTCGCTGACCCGGCGCTTGATGTAGGAGTGGCCGGTCTTCCAGTAATCGGCCTTCACGCCGTTGGCGAGCAGCACGGGATCGGTGGCGAAGAGGCCGGTCGATTTCACGTCCACGACGAAGGTCGCGTTCGGGTGCAGCGCCGACAGGTCGCGGGCGAGCATCACGCCGATCTTGTCGGCGAAGATCTCCTCGCCGTGGTTGTCGACGACGCCGCAACGGTCGCCGTCGCCGTCGAAGCCGAGGCCGACGTCGGCGCCGCTCCCCTTCACCGCCGCCGCCATGGCGTGCAGCATCTCCATGTCTTCTGGATTGGGGTTGTAGCGGGGGAAGGTGAAGTCGAGGTCGGTGTCGAGCGGCACGACCTCGCAGCCGAGCGCCTCGAGCATCCCCGGCGCGAAGGCGCCCGCCGTGCCGTTGCCGCAGGCGGCCACCACCTTGATGCGGCGCTTCAGCTTCGGCCGGGTGGTGAGGTCGGCGAGGTAGCGGGCGGGGAAGTCGTTCTCGAAGACGTAGGCGCCGCCCTCGCGGTACTTGTACGCGCCCGACATGACGAGGTCGCGCAGCCGCCCCATCTCGTCGGGTCCGAAGGTGACCGGGCGCTGCACGCCCATCTTCACGCCGGTCCAACCATTGTCGTTGTGGGACGCCGTCACCATCGCCACCGCCGCGCAATCGAGCTCGAACTGCGCGAAATAGGCCATTGGCGAGAGGGCGAGTCCGATGTCGTGGACGCGGATGCCGGCGGCCATCAGGCCCATGATGAGCGCGTTCTTGATCGACGACGAGTAGGAGCGGAAGTCGTGCCCGGTGACGAGCTTGGGCTCGACGCCCATCTCGTGGATCAGGGTGCCGAGGCCCAGGCCCAGCGCCTGCACCCCCATGAGGTTGATCTCGCGCTCGAACAGCCAGCGGGCGTCGTACTCCCGGAACCCCGTCGCCTTCACCATGGGCGAGGACTCGTAGGCGTAGGTGTTGGGCTTCAGGACCTGCACGGGTTTAGGAAATGCGGATTCGGGAAACATGGCGACCCCTCGGCCAACGCGATCGGCACGACGGCGCGGACGCGCGTTCAGTAAGGGGTTCGGCGAAGCCTCACAAGTCGCGCGACCGCGTCACCCGTCATCGCGGACCAGGACGCGCTCCACACCGTTGAAGACGGTGAGCGTGTCGCGACGAGCGATGGCGATCAGGGTGACGTCGAGCGCGCGGGCGCGCTGAATCGCGAACGAGGTCGGCGCCGAGATGGAGACAAGCGTGCGGGCGCCGAGCGTCGCCGCCTTCTCGACCATCTCGAACGAGCAGCGACTCGTGATGACGATGAAGCCGGCCGACGCGTCGACCTCCGCCCGCACCAGCGCGCCGATCAGCTTGTCGAGCGCGTTGTGGCGTCCGACGTCCTCCCGCACGTGCTGAATCGCGCCGGACGCGTCCGCCCAGGCGGCGGCGTGCACCGCGCGCGTGCGGGCGTTGAGGACCTGTTTGTCGTCGAGCGAGGCCAACGCGCGCTCGATCGAGGCCAGAACCACCGGCCGCGCGGGCGTGGTGCCGCGCTCGGCCCGTCGCAGGGCCTCGATGTCGTCGATCCCGCAGACGCCGCACCCCGTCCGCCCGGTCATCGCCCTTTGGCGCGCGAGGTGCTTGCGCAGGCGCTCGCCGTTCAACGTGATGGCGAGCCGCCAGCCCTCGTCCACGCGGGTCGCCGCCACGTCCCGGATGTCGGCGGCGCGCTCGACCATGCCCTCCGTCAGGCTGAAACCGTAGGCGAAATCGACGAGGTCGCCCGGCGTCAACATCATCACGGCGAACGGTACGTCGGCGAAGGTGACCTGCACCGGCACCTCGACCGCCACCGCCTGCTCGCCCTCGCGCACGACACGCCCGTCGAAGGCGAGCACGCGCGACGGCACCATTGTGATGGGCTCGATGGTGACGGGCTCGATCGCCTCGGGCGTCGAAGCGATGGGTTGCGACGATACGGTGTCCATGGCTCAAAGGTCGGGCGTCGGCGCCGCGCCGGCAAGGTGTCGCGCTCAGATCAGGGTGCGCACCGCCTCCAGCGCCGCGACCCGCTCCTCCTTGTCGGCCGCCGCGACGGGACGCGGCGCTTCGCCGTTCAGGAAGATCTGGTAGGCGGGGTTGCGGCTCTCGTCCCAACAGGGGTAGCCCAGCGCGTCGAGGCAGGCCTCGAAGCGGGCGAGGTCGTCGTCGGGCACCAGGATGCCGGCCAGCACGCGTCCGTAATCCGCCCCGTGGTTGCGGTAATGGAACAACGAGATGTTCCAGCCGGGCGCGAGCCCGTCGAGGAACTTCAGGAGCGCGCCCGGCCGTTCGGGGAACTGGAACCGGTAGAGCCGCTCGTCGGCCAGCCCGTTGGCGCGACCACCCACCATGTAGCGGATGTGGACCTTCGCGGTCTCGTCGTCGCTGAGGTCGACCACCTCGTAGCCCTCCCCGCGCAGGGTGCCGACGAGATCGGCCTTCTCCCTGGTGCCGCCGGCGAGCCGCACGCCCAGGAAGACGTGGGCCTCGCGCTCGTGGGCGTAGCGGTAGTTGAACTCGGTGACGAGGCGCGGTCCCAGCGTGCGGATGAAGGCGCGGTAGCTGCCCGGCTCCTCGGGGATGGTGACGGCCAGCAACGCCTCGCGCTTCTCGCCGAGTTCGGCGCGCTCGGCGATGTGGCGCAGCCTGTCGAAGTTGAGGTTGGCGCCGCTGTTGATCGTCACCAGCGCGCCCCGGCACGGGTGGCCGGCCGCCCCCTGCCGCTCGGCGTACTTCTTCAGCCCGGCGAGGCCGACCGCGCCGGCCGGCTCGGCGCTGGCGCGGGTGTCGTCGAACGTGTCCTTCACGGCGGCGCAGATCTCGTCGGTCGAGACCGTGATGACCTCGTCGATGGTTTCGCGGCAGATGCGGAACGGTTCCTCGCCCACCTGACGAACGGCGACGCCGTCGGCGAACAGCCCGACCTGCCCGAGGTCGACGCGGAACCCCGCCGCGAGCGCCGCCGCCATGCTGGCCGCGTCGTCCGGCTCGACGCCGATCACCTTCACGTCGGGGCGCAGGTACTTGACGAAGACGGAGACGCCGGCGGCGAGCCCGCCGCCGCCGATCGGCACGAAGATCGCCTCGATGGGGTCGGGGTGCTGGCGCAGGATCTCCATGCCGATCGTGCCCTGCCCGGCGATCACGTCGGGGTCGTCGTAGGGCGGCACGAAGGTCAGGCCGCGCTCCGCCTCCAGCGCGCGGGCGTGGGCGAGCGCGTCGTCGAAGGCGTCGCCGTGCAGCACGACGGCGCCGCCGAGCCGGCGCACCCCGTCGACCTTGATGGACGGGGTGGTGCGCGGCATCACGACGATCGCGGCGATGCCGAGCTTGCGGGCGGCCAGCGCCACGCCCTGCGCGTGGTTGCCGGCGGACGCCGTGATGATGCCCCGCGCCCGCACGTCCGGGTCGAGGCCGACGATCTTGTTGTAGGCGCCGCGCAGCTTGAACGAGTGGACCGGTTGCAGGTCCTCGCGCTTCAAGCGCACGTCGACGCCCAGCCGCTGCGACAGCCGGGGCATGGGGTCCAGCGGGCTCTCGATCGCCACGTCGTAGACGCGCGCGCTGAGGATCTTGCGGGGATAATCGTGCATGGCTGTGGCCGGGTTCGCGCGCGATGCGACTTGAGGTTTCGCACGCGGTGCTGGATTCGCGCGCGGCTCGGCGGCTTGGACCGATGCGAGGGCGAAGCCGTCCTGGCACCGTGTACGGCATCACGCCGCCGGCTGTCCAATGCGGCCGCACGCGAGAGCGCGGATCGCCCGTTTGCGCCGGACGCCGAAACGCGGGACAAGCCGGTGTGACGCCAGACGTTTCCCATAGCTTGCCGATGTCCCCGCAGCCGCCCTCCTTCCCCCCCGCCGTGCGCGACGGCCTCGCCGACCTCCTCGCGTGGCGGCGCGACGTCCGCTCGTTCCGTCGCGACCCGCTGCCGGTTGGCACGATCGAGCGGTTGATCGCGACCGCCTGCCTCGCCCCGTCGGTGGGCCTGAGCGAGCCGTGGCGCTTCGTGGTGGTCGACGATCCCAGTCGGCGCGCCGCGATGCGGGCGAACTTCGAGGCGGCCAACGCCACGGCGCTGCTGGCGCAGGAGCCCTCGCGCCAGGGCGCCTACGCCCGCCTCAAGCTCGCCGGCCTCGATGACGCCCCCGTGCAGGTCGCCGCCTTCTGCGAGCCGGCGCCGGAGCAAGGCCACGGGCTGGGGCGCGCCACCATGCCCGACGCGCTGGCCTATTCCGTGGCGATCGCTGTGCACACGCTCTGGCTCGCGGCGCGGCTGGAGGGCATCGGGCTCGGCTGGGTGTCGATCCTCGACCCCGAAGCGGTAGCGGCGAGCCTCGACGTGCCGGCGCATTGGCGCTTCATCGGCTACCTTTGCCTCGGCTACCCGGCGGCGGAGGACGATCATCCGACCCTGCAGCGCGCCGG
>CAXSDP010000009.1:81058-88733 GCA_964235705.1 uncultured Beijerinckiaceae bacterium
GCACATGGGGCGCTGGGCAAATGGGGCGCTGGGCAAATGGGGCGCTGAGGACGAGGGAACATGGCATGAAGCGGGAAAGCGTGTGGGACTACCCGAGGCCGCCGCGCGTCGAGCCGGTCCGCCAAGTGATCCGCATCGTCCTGGGCGGCCGCGCCGTGATCGAGACGCGGAACGCCAAGCGGGTCCTGGAAACGAGCCACCCGCCAGTCTACTACCTGCCGCGCGAGGATTTCACCTGCGAACTGATCGCGAGCGAGCGCCGCAGCCTGTGCGAGTGGAAGGGCCTGGCGACGTACTGGTCGCTGCGCCAGGCCGGGCGGACCGAGACGGAGTGCGCCTGGAGCTACCCCGAGCCGACGCCGGCCTTCGCGAGCATCCGGGACCACCTGGCCGTGTACCCGGCCACGATGGACGCGTGCTTCGTCGACGACGAGCGGGTCACCCCGCAGCCCGGCCACTTCTACGGCGGTTGGGTGACGGCGAACCTCGTGGGCCCCTTCAAGGGCGCTCCGGGAACGATGGGCTGGTGACGCCGTTCTGACCCGTCGCGCGAACGGGACGGAGGCGAGGCGCGGGCTCGCACGACATCTCCCGACACGACGTTCCCCGACTCGACTTCTCCCGACTGACCGCGAGTGGAAGCCATGATGGATCGGCAGGGCCAAGGGCAGGATACGGGCCACGACGATCCCGGGCGTGAAGACGCCGAGGGCGACGAGGCGGATCGGGACCAGCACGAGCCCGACCTCGAGGACGAAGAGCGCCTCCACGCCAGCAGCGCGCCGACGCCGCCGGACGCCAAGGTCATCCATGAGATCATCCGCTCGGACGGCGAGAAGGAGTTGGAGCGAAGCCTCGGCGCGCTCTCCTGGTCGGCGCTGGGTGCTGGCCTGTCGATGGGCTTCTCGTTCTTCACCATGGGGATCATCAAGAGCGGCCTGCCCGAGGCGCCGTGGTCGAAGCTCGTCACCAGCTTCGGCTACACGATCGGCTTCCTGATCGTGGTGCTCGGTCGCCAACAGCTCTTCACCGAGAGCACGCTGACGGCGGTGTTGCCGTTCCTGATCCGCAAGAACCGCAAGACGTTCCTCCAGACCGCGCGCCTTTGGGGCGTCGTGCTCGTCTTCAACATCATGGGCACGTTCATGTTCGCGTGGCTGATCAGCCATCCCGACCTGTTCAGCGCCGAGGTCAACACGGCGCTGCGAAGCCTCGCCGCCAAAGCGATCGAGGACTCGTTCTGGCCGATGCTGATCAAGGCGGTCCTCGCCGGATGGCTGATCGCGCTGATGGTGTGGCTGATCCCCGGCGCCGGGCAGGCCCGGCTGTGGTTGATCATCATCCTGACCTACGTGGTCGCGCTCGCCCAGTTCTCGCACATCATCGCGGGATCGGTGGAGGCCGCCTTCAACGTCTTCACCGGCCACATCGGTTTCGGCGCCTATTTCACCCGCTTCATGATCCCGACGCTGATCGGCAACACGATCGGCGGCGTGTCGTTCGTCGCCATCCTCAACCACGCGCCCATCCGTGAGGAGCTGCCGAACGCCGCGTAGGCGACGGCATCGGACAGCGTCCCGGAGGTGGCGAGCTACGTTGGTGCGGAGCCGACCTCTCGCCTGGCTTGCGGCGTTGATGGGTCCAGATCTAAGGTATCGTTACCTTTCCCCGGATAGGGACGACCATGCCCAGGACGCATCATGAGGCACCATCACGCGCGCCACCGGACCCCCGGCGCTCAGGGTCGCGGCGCGTGCCGGAAACGGAGGTCGACGGCCTCCAGGCCGGCCGAGCGATTGCGCGTGTGCGTGCCGTCCGCCCCGAACCCGGCGGGGGCGCCCAGCCGCGCGACGACGGTTTGGCGGAAGCCGGCGGGATCGAGCCGGTCCACCCGGCACAGCGCGACGGCGTCGCCGTAGCCCCGGCGGCAATCCTGCGCGACGCGCATCAACACCCCGTCCTCGTGCCACATGGCGCCGGCGGGGCGCGCGGCGCCGGCGTCGATCAGCACGGGATTGTCGCCGTGCGGCACCCAGGGTCCGGCGAGCGCCGGCGCGTGGAACAGGCACAGCTTGTCCCAGGACGACCCGCCGTCGCCCGACAACGTCGCGAACAGCCACCATGCGCCCTCGTGGCGGATGAGCGTCGCGTCGGCCGCCACCACGTCGTCGAGGAGCACCTGGTCCGGCACCCAGCGGTCCGGGAACGGGGCGGCGCGGAACAACTGGACGCGCCGCGCCCCACCCATCTCCGGCAACATGAACACCGCCCCGCCCTCGCTGAAGACGAAGGGGTAGGACAGGTGGACGGGTTGCTCCAGCACGGTGCGCGGCGGCGACGCCCGCCCCGCCCGATCGATCTCGACGCGGCCGATGACGCCCTTTCGCGTCCGGTACGGGTAATCCTCGAAGAAGAGGACGCGGCGGCCCTCCCACTTGAAGGGGAACGGGTCGACGTGGAAACGTTCGCCGTCGTCGGGCAGCACGGTGAAGGGCGCCTCGCCCAAGCGGTAGGCCACTCGCCAATGGTCCGGACGCCCCCGCGCCGGGCCGAGGCGGCGCGCGAGCTTGGCGGCCGCGCCGCGCGCGAGGACGTCGAGCGGCGAGGGCGCCCGGACGTCCCCACAGACCGTTGGCGGGATGTCGGCGATGGCACCGACGACCATCCCCCGTGGGGCGTGCATCCGTCGCAGCGCCTGGACGATCAGGTCCTCGACGCGGACCAGCACCTGCGCCAGCGCCCGCGCGAGCACGCGGGGGTCCTCCACGGCCGGCAGGCCGGCGGCCAATGGGCCGGCGACGTCCCGCACCTCGACCAGCGGCGCGCGACCGGCCAGGATCGCACCGATCAGGGCGGCCTCGCCATGCCCCCCGTCGAACAGGACTTGGACCCCATCCCCCGCCGGGCCGCCCTCGATGACGACCAGGACGTCGCAGGCCCCGCTCGCCACGGCGCCCGCGACCGGCTCGAACCCCTCCGCCACGGCCCCGTAGAGGCGGCGTTCCACCCCGAGGATGAGCGCCCCGCCCCGCGCGGCACGCGACGCCACCTGGCGCAGCACCACCCGGTGCCCCTCCGCCTCGATCCGCGCGGCCAGGCGCCGGTGCCAAACGCGCGCCGGCGTGCCGACCTGAAGCCCGACGATCACCGCCGCGCCGTCCCGTCGGTCGCCGCCCCACCATGACGCGACACATCCTTTTCTACACGCACGCGTTCTCCGGCGGCGGCGCCGAAACCGTCTTCGCGCGTCTCGCCGGCGCGCTGGCGGACGACGGCGACCGCGTGACCTTCGCCGCCGACCATCCCGGGCCGGAGCCGATCACGGATCGTCATAACCTCAGGCACCACCTGCTCGGCGCCAACCACGCCGCCGGCACGCGCGCGCTGGCAACCCTGCTGCGCGCCGGGCGGCCGGACGCGTCGTTCTCCGCGCTCGGCGCGCAGAACCTGAAGCACCTCGCGGCGGCGGTCGCGGCGGGGCGGCGCCACGCTTGCGTGCTCGGCTACCACGGCTTCGCGGCGGCGGAGCCGAGGCCGTTCTCGCGCGCCTCGTACTGGGCGAGCCCGCTCACGACGCGGCTCGCCGCGCGCGGCGTCTGCGTCTCGGACATCCTGCTGGAGGACGTCGCCTCCCGCTGGCGGGGCAGCCGCGCCCGCCTCGCCCGCATCCACAACCCCCTGCCGGCCGAGCCAGCGAAGCGCGCCACGCCGGAGTCGCCGCCGCTGATCGTCGCCTGCGGCCGGTTGGTCCCGGGCAAGCGCTTCCCCGACCTTGTCGCGGCGCTGGCCCT
Source organism: uncultured Beijerinckiaceae bacterium (assembly GCA_964235705.1). GTDB lineage: Bacteria > Pseudomonadota > Alphaproteobacteria > Rhizobiales > Beijerinckiaceae > RH-AL1. Next base: position 84,850 of record CAXSDP010000009.1, read on the forward strand.
CGTCGCGCCGGCCGACGCGCGGCTGGCGATCCTCGGCGAAGGCCCCGAGCGCGAGGCGATCGAGGCGGCCGTCGCGCGCCTCGGGTTGGGGGATCGCGTGACCCTGCCCGGCCACGTCGATCCCGCGCCCTGGTACGCGCGGGCGTCCTGCGTCGCCATCGCGTCGGGGAGCGAGAGCTTCGGCCTCACCGCGGCGGAGGCGCTCGCCCACGGCGTGCCGGTCGTCAGCACGCGCTGCGGCGGCCCGGCCGAGATCCTCGGGCCGCACGGGCGCCTCGTGCCGGTCGGCGACGTCGCCGCCCTCGCCGACGCGCTGACGCGGACCCTCGCCGCCCCGCACGATCCCATCCCACTCATGGCGCGGGCGAAAGACTTCGCGCTGCCGGCGATCCGCGACTCGTACCGGGCCCTGGCCGACGGGCTGGCCGGCGCTCATCGGGGGGCCTGACGACGCGACAAGTCGTCATGGCAGTCGAAGAGCCGGCCCATCTGCGCTTCGACGGAATGGGGTCGCGCCAGGGCGGCGATGGCGGCGGGGTCCATCGCCCCGCCCGCGATCCGCGTGGCGAGGCCGTGGAGCGCGACGGCGAGCGCGTGCGCGGAGGCGGCGGGGTCCGGCGCGCGCGCGACGAGGGCGCCGCTGGCTTCCGTGACGAGGGGCTCGAACTGCGGCAAGCGGATCGCGGCGACCGGGCGACCGCTCGCCAGCATCTCGAGGAGGTAGCACGGCAGCCCCTCGAAGAAGGAGGTGATGAGGCCGGCGTGCGCTTGCCCCATGATCGCCGCGACCTCGGCGGCCCGGCGGTTGCCGTGCCGCGCCGTGCGCGCGGCGATGGCGGCGAAACCCGGAACGGCGCCGGGATCGGACGCGCCGACGTAGTGGAAACCGATGCGCCGGAAGCGCCCGGCCGGCCGCGCCGCCAGCATCGCGTCGAGGCGCGCGAGGGTCGCGACCATCAACGGCGGGTCCTTGAAGGCGTCGAGCCGGCCGGCGAAGCAGACGTGGAACGCGTCGTCTTCCTCGGGGAACGGGCTCGGCGCGAACACACCCGTGTCGACGGAAACGGACAGGACCGCCGTGCGCGCTCCGGCCGCCGCCGACACGCGCGCGATGCGCCCGGCGATGGCGGCGTTGACCGCGAAGACGCGGGTCGCGAGCGCCAGGGCCACCCTCTCGTTGAGCCGGTGGAGGACCCAGTGGCGTTTCAGCAGGCTGTCCATCGCGTCGGTGCGCGTCCCCTCGTTGTGCACGATCAGGACGAAAGGGCGTCGCAGCAGCCGGGGGACGAGGGCGAACTCGAAGCGTTCGATCTCGATCGTCGCCGGCGCGTCGCCCAGCGCGCGGCGGATCGAGCGGAGGTGGCGCAGCATGCCGAGCGCGAAGCGCAGCGTGGTCGAGCGGCGGATGGAGCGGGCGGCCGTGTTGATCGCCGCCGGGTCGGCGCGCGCGACGGGGAGGAAGTCGATCAACCGCCCGTCGACGTCGAGCGCGCGGACGGTGCCGGGACGGGCATCGCCGACCTCGTCGAGGCCGACGAGGAGCAGCCGCGTCGATCCGGGATGATGGGCGAGCACGAGGCGGACGTGGGTCTCGATGCCGCCGAGCTTGGTGCCGCGCGGATCCATCGGGTGCAAGACGATCAGGCGGTTCACCGGGCGCCTCGACGCCCGCGCCGCCCGAGCGCCTCACGGGCGACGCGCCACAGGAACAACGGGTTGCCGCGCAGGTAGCGGGGGATCTTGCGCGGTTGCAGCGCCATGACGCCGAGCCATTCCAGCCCGAGGCGGCGCATCGGGGCCGGCGCGCGGCGCGCGGCGCCGGACAGGTAGGCGAACAGGCCGCCGACCCCGACGCAGAGGTTGACGTGGAGCCGTGCCCGGTGCGCGTCGATCCAGTGCTCCTGGAGCGGGTTGCCCATGGCGACGAGGAGGAGGTGCGGGGCGGCGTCGTTGATGGCGGCGATCACGGCGTCGGTTTCACTGGCCGCGAAGTAGCCGTGGTGGTGGCCGGCGACCGTCCAGCCGGGGAAGCGCCGTTCCATGATCGCCGCGGCGCGCGCGACGACGCGCGGGGTGGCGCCGAGCAAGTAGAGGCGCAGGCGTTCATCGGCGGCGGCGCGCAGGAAGGCCGGCACGAGGTCGGTCCCGTTGAGGTTAGCCTTGACGCGCAGCCCTCCCAGGCGCGCCGCCCAGCGCACCCCGGTCCCGTCGCCGAGGAGCAGGTCGGCGTCGTTCAGGACGCGGCGGTAGTCGGCCGACTCGGCGGCGTGGTTCAGGGTATGGGCGTTAGCGAAGTACAGGGTGCGACGGCCGGGACCGACCGTGGCCGCGAGCATGGCGGCGACCGCTTCGTCGGCGTCGAGGTCGTCGATCGCGACGCCGAGGATCGTCAAGCGGGCGCGATCCGACGCGGACGTTCCGGGTGAAGCCGTCATGACAAGCCGCGATGGGAAGGATCCACGAGGATTCGGCGGACCGAACCTCGTCGTCCCTATCGCAACCACCGGTCGGCCGCCAGCCGCCGACGCGGACCGGTGTCGGCGGGGTCGGCGCAGCCCCCGGGAAGGCTAACGCAGCCCGACGCGACGGCGGGCGGTGAAATGCGGCGCACGCGAGGGCGACGGCTGGAAGGGCGAGGACGGCGCGTGGAAGGGTTGCTGGGCGCGCGCGGGCTGGTGGACCGCGATCGGTCGAGGCATGGCGGCGGGCGCACGCTCGGCCGGCTGGTCCTCGGGCGCGGGGGCGTCGGCGGGCGATGCGGCGGGCGTGGCCCTCGGCACGAAGCTCGAACCGGCCATCGTGCCGAGGAACGCGTCCGGCATCAGGCCTAGCGTCGCCACGAAGCGGTCGTCGTCGCGCTGGGACGCGAAGCGGGCCACGCGCACCGCCAGGTCGATGTCCCAATCGGCGGCGGCGCGGTCGGCGGCACGACCGCCATCGATCACGACGAGGTCGAACTCGTCCGCCACGTCGTCGACGAACGGGGTTTCCCCGCTTCGCGCCAGCGCGGAGGCGATGCGCGCTCCCTCCTTGAAGCAGGGTGCGAGGAACAGGACGCCGGCGCATCCTTCCGCCCGCAGCGCGACGCGCGGCCCGCCGGACAGGTCGACCAGGATGGGGTCGATCTCCGGGTCGGCGGCGGTGGCGAGGGCGGCGCGCGGGTGGGCGCCCTCGATCACCAACACGCGGTAGCCGGCGGCGGCGGCGACGTGGCCGAGCGCCAGGGCGGTTTCCATCGTGGTGACCCCGATCTCGTTGGCGGCGACCATCACCGTCGGCGGCGCGTCGTGGCGCGGCTCGACCGCCGCCAATCCCGGCAGGACGTCGCGCATCGCTTGCCGCAGCGTGTCTTGATCGCGCGACTGGGGCGCCGGGGGGAGGAAGGGCATGTCGAGGGTCCTTTCTGGGAAGGTCGAGAGGGCGGCGATGGCGGTCTGGAGTTCGGCGAGTTCAACCGAGGCGTCCAGGGTGATCAGGGGCTTGATGGCGGCGGCGATGGGCGCGGCCTCCAGGACCGGCTCGGCGCGGGGAGCGGGCGGACGGACGGGCACCCGCACCGGCTCGACGGCCGGCTCGCGGACGGGTTCGATCCGCACCGGCGCGGGCGATGGCACGCGCCGCGCGACCCCCTTGGGCCTGACCCTCGCCGATCCGGTCCTCATCGACCAGGTCCTCACCGACCCGATCCTCATGGATCCGAAGGAGAGCGCGGCGGTGAAGAGGCCTGCCAGCAGGACCAGCGGGATGCGCGCGGCGGGTGGGATGCCGGAGGCGGCGGCCGGCACCGAAGCGCGCACGACCACGCGGTAGGGGGCGGCCTCGACCGCGTCGGCCGCGGCGGCTTCCGCCCGCGCCGCGGCCATGCTACCCGGCGGCCGCGAGCC
>CAXSDP010000010.1:0-74132 GCA_964235705.1 uncultured Beijerinckiaceae bacterium
CCCGACCTGCGTCGGCATCGGCCCGACCAAGACGCTGGCCAAGCTCGCCAACCACATCGCGAAGGCGCACCCGGAGCTTGGCGGCGTCTGCGACCTGACCGATTGGGTCGAACGCGACCGCTGGCTGGCCCGTACCTCACTGGATGAGATCTGGGGCGTCGGCCCGGCCTCGCGGGCCCGGTTGCGGGCGATCGGTTGTTCGACGGTGGCCGACGTGCGCGACCTTGCCCCACGCCACGTCCGCCAGGGCATGACGGTGGTGGGCGAGCGCATCGTTCACGAGCTGCGCGGCGAGTGTTGCCTCGACCTTGAGACGGTCGCCCCGACGCGGAAGGGCTGCGCGGTGACCCGCTGCTTCAGCGGCCGGGTGGAGGAGCGGGCAACGCTGGAGCAGGCGGTCGCCACCCATGCCACTCGCCTCGGCGAGAAGTTGCGACGCCACGCCCTCGCCACCGACCATGTGACGGTGTTCTACCACACCAGCGAGCATGACCGGAGCAGCCCGCAACGATCCGTGTCCACGGTGGTGCGGCTACCCGAGGCAACGAACGATTCGATGGTGCTGGTCAAGGCGGCGACCTGGGGCGCCCGGCGGGTGTGGCGTGACGGCTATCGCTACAGCAAGGCGGGGGTGATCACCGTCGATCTGGTCCGGCTCGCCGTGAGTCAGCGCGCGATGCCGAGCCTGGGCCAGTTCGACCGCGAGCGTGGGGCGGCGTTGATGGCGGCGATGGACGCCTGCAACGCGCGGTTCGGGCGCGGTACAGTGGTGCCTGGGGTAACCGGCTTCGCGCCGCGCCGGGATTGGGCGACGAAGTTCGAGATGCGCTCGCCACGCTATACCACGCGACTCACCGAGCTGCCGGTCGTGGAGGCATGTTAGGCGCGCTGTCGCCGCATGTCGCTCCAACTGGATGCTTTGGCGGCAGCGCTTGCCGTTAGCTATCGGTGAATTTTAATGAAATACGTATAGATCGGCGCAGGAATTCCACGCTGATCTACGTAGTAAAAGGATTGGTAGCGCAATGCACTGGCAGTCAGAACGCCATGCTCTTGTACAGTAAATGCGTTTTACGCTCTACTGTCGCAGGATGGCACCTAGGATTTCGATTCGCGCGATAGTGTCGCGTGATAAACCTACTTCAAGCTGCCTTCAGAATACCGACCGCACACTGATCCACTGGCGGGCCATTGACGTGGAAGGCATCCTTGCCGGCGCTCATCCTTCCAACGACGTTCCTGACCGCTTCGAGGGTGCTACGCTTCATGACAATGCCGAAGTCCCAATTGTGAGTATTTCTTTGTAGAAAATGTGGCGTAAAAAGCGGTGCTGTCAAATCATGAGCAAAATATGTGAGCCACTTATACGAGACCATGCCAGAGTGGATGTAGTTGCAGGACCAATTGTATATAAGCCTGACTAGGTGCAATTCGACTGCCATATGAATTTCTGCTGCGTGAAGCTCAAGCGCTCGGAATATATCTCCCATCTTAGCGTCGGAAGTCTTACCGGTTCTCTCGTTACGGATGCCGAAGGTGCCGAGTGCGCTCTTGAGGCGCATCTCTATAGCGAGACGGATCGTATTCGCTCCCATGTGGGCGTCGTTCACGCGTTGCCCGTCGGCGATCTTGACGCTCTGTTGATAGAGAACAAAGAACGGGACGAAAGCGGCGGCGGAGTAGCCATAATCGTTTCGCCCGCCACCGATCCACCGGTTATGCTGCTGAAGCAGGTGTTGCGCGTCGCCAATCATGTGGCTAACCGGGTTCTGAGAGGGTTCGCCCAGGTCATCCGTAAACGAACACGCCCGTGGCACGTATCTCATGAAGAGGGCGGCGTTAGAGTCGTAGAAGTCCACCTTGCGCTGCTTCGCTAACCAGTCCTCCACCGAGGTGAAGAACACCGAGCGCGCCAAGTCCTGATCGCTCGCGGCAGAAGCTATCTCGTGACCAATCTCATCGGCGTACAGGCGCGCAAACACGACGGAGCCGTAGCATTTCAGGCGACGAGCGACTCTTCTCGGTGACCTGTAGAATTGAGGCGCGGCCTTCGGGTCATACTGAATGGACTTAAACCTACGAAGCAGCTTCCTGTCCATGTGTTACCTGTCGTCCATTAAGGCATTTGGGTCAGAAAATAGTTTACCATTCGAGTGATACCTTCAAAGACGCTGCCACGTGCGGCGACTAGCGTACCTCCTTGTAGAGGAGCAAGTCGCGCCTGGATAGCAGATCCAACAGATGTGCCCAGAGCTTGATTGACGCCAACTGGCATCTGTAACGCTTGTGTACGCACAAGGTAAGCAATCTGTGCGCCATGCGCTTCCTGTTCTGCAGGATTTTGGTAATAAACTAAAAATTCTTGCGCTGCAGCATTTCGCGCGACTCGAACAATTGCAGGCGCTATCTGCCTTGAGTGCACTAATTCATGAAGAAGAACAGATTGTAAATACTTTAAATATTGTGCCTCCATAAAAGGATTTATTTTAAAGTACACGGCTAACTGGACCGAGTCCGGCACTGAACAAATGAAAGAGGCATTGCCGGGTGTGTAGCCACCCGTAATGGAACTCTCAGGTGGCGTGCCATTGTTCCAAGCCCAAATCGCTTTTCCAGGATTGATGCCAGGGAAACTAGCTGAAGGCTGGACATCTAATCCAGAAGATAAATGAACGCTTGATGCCTCGCACCACTGGATGTCGGCAGCCGTGATCGTTTGAGGCAAGATATTGCGCTTTTCTGCTATTGGTTGGTAACCCTTAGCACAATGAACCAGACTTGAAAACATGCACCCGGCATGGTTTATTTCCAGGCTGAATTTATGACCAAGATGCAGCCTTTGAAAGGCCAGCTCTCCGGACATCAAAAGCGGCGACCCGCATTACGCGGGCGGCGTTGCCCATCACGTCGGCAAGACATTTCTCGTCTTTAGGTCATGTCGGCATTAGCGATTCCTAGCGTCTCTTCGCGCGCGCACTAAGCTTCTATCAAGCATTGGCGGATCAACTACGCCCGAGTATTTCCCGGCGTGTATCTCAACTGCTTTCACGAACGCCTCAACAAATGCCTCAATATTTGCTCATGTGTTATCGGCAAGCTAAAGCGGCCAGTCATAGAGGACAGCGCTGACACGGTCAGAATTCTCTAGCAGGCACTTGGCGTCGATCTCGTAGTACGGGGCGCTTCCAGTGCTATCGAGGCCATCCTCGTTTACTTCTCACTAATGATTTGCAAAAATTGCCAACGTCCGTTCCCTCCTGCTTTCTCTAAAGCATGCCAGAAGAGGAAGGGGGGCGAGGGTGGGGTCAAGGACAATAAATATAAAATGTAAGACACTATGTCAGCACGATGAGATCTAATCATAAAGATTATAGCGTTGGCTGCCGCGCTCGCTTTTACTCTCTTGGTTGCCCAAGCGTACGGCTACGACCACTACCCTTACTCCTGTTTAGCAAGGATAGTATCGTTCAAATGCCCTATCACACGACTCGGCTTATCATGGGCAAGATGGGTGACAGTCGAGACGGCACGCATCCAATCTATCAGACAAGTAATGCTCGAAATTTATCAAGGCAGGCTGCGACAGACAGCGCTACGGTGAGCAAACACTCGCGAAAAGTTTGATGTAAAAGATTGGTATAGGGGCAGGTTTTGACTTATGAGTATTCACCATTGTGACTTTACCTGTCGCCATTTTTTCGCTGAACCACCTGTCAGCTAGGCTGACATATTTGCTATTGATACAGTCGAACTCTACCTCTTCAGTTTCAGATAGCCCAAACATCTGAGCGCTTGTACTCTCCTTATAACTGTTGAGTACACGAACTCTCGCCTTGCCAAACGGCGCGGTCAACTTAGGCCCAGAATCGACGTACATATCTTCGCCTATTGAGCGCCATTCTGGATAATCGCTTTCCTTCTCAGTAGCTGAGGCGAAGCCGCTGTAAGCTTGAAATAGAAGAGCAGCTGCTGCGATCTTTGCTACGTTCGGCATTCTATTTCCGATGCTCCAACTCAATCGCAGTCCCTATGGGGTCCCAAGCCAATGATACCCACCTAAGGTGTAACACAACATGAAATCGTTGCCTGCTACTACCTTCGAATAGAGACGGCCACGCACAGCTATCATCCGCCTTGGACGATCCGGTAGACCTGCATTCGGCTGCAACCGATGGCTGATGCAATTGATGTCGGTGTCTCGCCCACCGCTCGCCGCCGCAGCACCTCAGTGCGGTCGATGCGCTGCTTGCCACCGCGATAAACGCCCTCAGCCTTTGCGCGTTCGATGCCGTCGCGCTGACGTTCCTTGATGAAGCGTCGCTCCATGTGCGCGACCATGCCGAGCACAGTGATGACCACGTGGCCCATCTCGCCGCGCGTGCTGACATGTGGGTCGAGGACGGTCACGGTGGCGCCGCGCTGCTCGCACTCGTGGATGAGGTTGAGCACGTCACGGGTGTCGCGGCCGAGTCGATCGAGCCGGGTGACGACAAGCTCGTCACCCTCGCGGAGGAAGTCGAGCACCGTCGCCAGCTCGGGCCGGCCATCACGGCTGCCCCCCGACACTTTTTCCGACCGGACGATGGTGCAACCTTCAGCCTTCAGCTTGGCGAGCTGAATGGCCAGATCCTGGTCGATGGTGCTGACGCGGGCGTAGCCGATGCGGGCCATGTGTCACCTCAAGGTTTAAGCTTGAAGCTACCGTGTCGCAAATAGCCGGCGTCAACCCAGATGTTACGGCTCGCTACCGCTCATATGTGACGCCACGCCAGGGTATACCCTGATGCGCTCAGATATCGGCTTCAGCTTCGCGCCCATAAGTGGACACTGGCTTTACGCTTAGAAGCACACTTTACCTGAGGAGAAGCTTGATGATTTGGCGGTGATCCAAGTCGGATATGCACGAAGCCTTCGTTTAGCTCATGCGCCTGGGAGCGATGCCGAGCATCGTGTGTGGCAGGTTCGCCGACCTGAAGCAATTGTGCGATCTCACCGACGGCAACCTCAACCAGCACCTCGCCGTGCTGCAGGAGACCAAACTGGTCGCGCTCGCCAAGAGCGCCGACAGGCGCCCGGTGACGACCTGCACCCTCACCGTGCTCGGACGCCGGCGCTTCCACGCCTACCTCGACGTGCTGGGGGCTGTGGTGGGCGACGCGCGCGAGAAGGCTACGCCCGCCCCGCTCGGCCGGCTGTTGCGCGCCTGAAGCCGCTCTTCTTCCCTCCTCCCGTCTTTTCGTTTGCGCTAAATTTTTGTGATGCAAAGTAATTGTGACTCGACCGGTCCGCACGTCGGTTCGCACGTGGCAATCGTCATAGACGGTAACGGACGCTGGCCGAGCGTATCGTAACCTGACCAAAGGAACTAAACGCCCTTTGTTTTGCTGCTGCCCACAGGTTTAGGCTTTTGTGGTCTCGTTTGCGATGATGCCTTACCCATCAGAGTTTCACAGCTCAGGATCATTTGTCGCCCGTAGGTTCGGGAGGCCTCCCAGACAGCAGCTTTACCAACTGCAAAGAGCATGTAAGCAGAGTGTAAAACCACAGCCGCCATGATGATAAAAATCTTTTCATCAATGTGAGCTAGAGAAGCGGAATAAGAAGGCCGAAAGTGCAATATGCTTATGCAAATACCGAATACAACGGCATTAAAGGTCAGAGCTATCGGCTTAAGCCCTAATAGGTTGCGCCGGAAACCATAGGTAACGTTCTCACCGAAGAGGATCGCAAAAGTGCGCGTGTCACGGGTGTGCTCACGGATCCAATTACCCGCGCTCATATAGAAGTCGTTGGCGCGAGCTGGATCAAGACGCTCATCATCTACGGTTGGAGCTGGCAACTCTAATTGTTCGGCAAGGAAGCGGCGGTAGCGATCCTTGGCTCCTTCAGCAATGTCGGCATTTCCGCGATGCCATTGTTCAGGAGTGTCGCGGGAGCCGAGCTTGGCTTCAACTTTGCGGCCGGATCGCCGTGCCACATCAGCGAGGGCAAAGAGCAGTACAACGCTCATGGTGCCTGCAATCGCATGTGGCAAGCCTATGTGATCCCAGGGTACAAGGACAAACAGCAGCGCCAGGATTGGCAATGTTGCAATCAGCGCGGGATACACCCGTGCCTTGCGGTTATATGCGTCAAAAGACTTGAAAATGCTCATTACTCCTCGACTTGAGTCGAGAACGCCTCTGGTCTTATCGGTGAACCTGAGCGGGTTGACCCTTGATGATGGTAAATGTGCTTGCCCTTGGTGATGTAGACCTTGTATCCGCGCCGGGTGAATGCGTTCACAACCTTCTTGCGGGGGTGGTCCTCATCCAAGCGCGCGGCTGAGCAGTAGGCTGAGCCAACTGAGTCGGCGCCTTCGGGCCGAATCGGACCGAGCCAGCGATTGAGAGATGATGGAGTGACATTACGTCGGCTGCCATGATGCGGCACTTGAAAGAAACTTGGTGCCAATGGGCCATAAACTGTTTCAGCATAGGCGGCAGCCTCATGCAGCCCCACAGGGCCAACGTCGCCTGTTAAAACGAGTTGCCGCCCATCAATTACGGCCATCTGCACCAAACTACTTTCGTTAGAAGCAGTGGTAGGGTCTGGATTTTCCGAAAGAGTTTCACCTGTCCAACTCTCGGCAATCCAGCGCGCAGCAGCCTTGGCAACCTCAACCACTCTCCCGAAGAAACCGGAACTGTCGGCTGTCGTCTTACGTTCCGGCGTTTTATTAAAATCAGGCAGCAGGTCGAGGTAGCGTTTCCGAGAAGGAGACAATACAGTAAAGGCACCGATTTGCGTACCCTGAAATGCCTCACAAACTGGGATGTTTCGACGTTCGGCAATGCTTTCCAGCTCGACGAGGGTAGGATACTTCTCGCGCAAATGGCATACCAACCCATCCACGGTCCAGTTGCCATGAAAATGTTCGATGATATCATTGGCATATAACCAGGGTCGGTTCATCCACAGAGCCCCTATGTCGAGGGTTTCCATGACTTCAACCAAGCCGGCAGCATGGTCGCCATCCGCATGGGTCAGAGTTACATTCGCAACTGACTCGGAATTGTATTCCGTTCGGACATGATTAATGAGACCCGGAGCAGTATCGGCATAACCACCGTCCACAATATGAATTGTGTAGCCATTGCTGTTGTCGCCATAGCGGACGGCAATTGCATCGCCACTACTAGCGTTGGTGCCCACAGGCAGAAAATCTATTTCGTAAGCCATGGTAGCCCCAAACCATTTATGACCGCATAAGCGGCTCTACCGAGCATCAAGCCTTGTTGGGGACAGTAACGTCTTCGTACCCTTTCTGTTCCATAGTTTCGCGTTTAAAGTGTGAAAAGCCACATGGGTGCAATCTGCCTTAAGCTGCGCGATTGGGTAGTGTCTCAGTTTGAAATCTGGCATCGTGTCGTACTTCGTTGGCGCCCGTGACGGCGAGTGCGTCAGCATGTTCATGCAGGATGTTGCCGATCGTCTAGCTCATGAGCGACGGGTACCGCGCTTACCTTGAGGCGGTCGAAGGTGCCTTCCGTGCCGACGTGGACTACGCCCAGCCCGTGAAGCTCTACGGCAATGAGGCGGATGGCCATACATGGCGCTACAGTCCGGCTGAGTGCACAGGAGCAAAGAAGGTGTTGATCAAAGGCGCGCTTGATCCGAAGCACATCAGCACGTTCTACGGTGAGCGGCAGAACCTGACGATCCGAATGCACATGCCTCGGTTCACGCGGCTGACGAACGCGTTCTCGAAGAAGGTCGAGAACCACGCCTATGCGGTCGCGCTTCACATGATGTATTACAACTTCGTCCGCAATCTTCAGAAGTTGCGGGTGTCGCCGGCTATGGCGGCTGGCGTCTCAGATCGGCACTGGGAAATCGCCGATATCGCGAAGCTTGTCGAGAAAGCCGAAGGGCTGGTGAAGAAGCGTGGACCTTACAAAAGCAAGCCAAGAGGAGACAGCTAAGTTAGCTTTAGAGCAATTGAGAAGGATGCGAGTGACCGCTGGTGCTCGGTTTATAGCAGCTGAACGTCTAAAAGGCCGCGACCGAAGAAGTGCGCTGCTTATCGCGTTAGCATCTTCTCTAGTGCTATCCTTTACGATCGTGCCGTACCTCTTTCATCCGAGCACGTTCGTGCAATCAGGGCTGACAGCCCTAAGCTTCCTTGCCTCTCTCTTAACCATCTCTTTTTCCTTAATTCAATACAGCACCAACGACGCAGCCAATGCCGAGCAATTCCATCGATGCGCCCTTGAAATTAATGAGCTATATAGACTCAACGAAGGCATAGCATCCTATATGACTCTGGCAGATGTTAGAAGCTTAGCTGTCTCTTACAATACGGTGCTGCAGAAATATAGCGTCAATCATGATCAGGCAGACCATAACGCTTACCGTGTTAGTAGGCCGGATCAATATCGAGTTGGCGATTTCGAACGGATCAAGATCGCCGTCGCGAGGATGTTCGCGGTGTCGTTGCCATATCTCCTCCTAACAACAATCCCACTCGGACTTGCTGCGATCCTGTACGTCGATGCTCGACAAAGCGCGCCGAAGCCGAAGCCAGCGATAGCCGTACCGACGAAGGCGCCTCAGCATCAAAAAGAGAAGCGGAATGTGCGTGCTGGCCGCAATCGATAGAGGCGTTTTTACAGTACGAGGCGACGTGGCGTGAGTTCCGTCGCGAGTTCGGCCTCGCTGGCGGCAGCACCCGTCGTCCCGCCGGCTGGGCGGCCGACCTGCGCTTTCGTCAGAAGGCCAGCCTGTTGCGCGTCACCGGCACGGCCGAGTTCGCGCGCGACCTTCTCGACAGCGATCAGCAGGTCGCGGTGTCAGTCGCCTTCCTCGAGACGAGCGCCGCACTGGTCGAGGCTTTGCAGGGCGGCGGGTGGCGGGTCGGCGCGATCAATGGGGAACAGCCCGGCGACACTAACGAAGCGGTGCGGCTCGCCTTCCAAACAGGCCAGATCGACGTCGTGGTATTCACGGTCACCGAGTCCATCTCCTTGCATCAGCACGAGCTACCGGGCGGTGAGCGCACACGCGCCCTGATTCTCCACGACATGCGCCACAGCGCGATCCAGCTGGCGCAGATTGAGGGGCGCTGCCACCGCGACGGCCAGCAGGCGACGGTCTACTACGCCTTCGCGGAAGACACCGTCGAGGAGGCCGTCACGGCGACGGTGGTCCGACGCATGGCGTCGATGGAGGCGATGGCTGGCGAGGACGTGTCGCTGCTCGACGCCATCACAGCGGTCATCGAGCAGGCCACCACTGACCGAACGACGCCGACGATTGCGACCGATCCACCTTGATTCTTACATCGGTGCGCGGTCGCATCGATGAAGCACGGTGTCGGGGGCGGGAGGCTCGATGGACCCTGAGTACTTCGCGCGCGACGCCCCCACGGTCGCCGCCGACCTGATCGGCTATGAGTTGCTGCACGAGGGCGTCGGCGGCCTCATCGTGGAAACGGAGGCGTATGATCGGGCCAATCCAGCCTCGCATAGTTTCGCCGGGCCGACACGGCGCAACGCCTCGATGTTCGGTCCGTCCGGTCGAGCTTACGTCTACCGCTCCTATGGCCTGCACTGGTGCTTCAACATCGTGTGCGCGCCGGGCTCCGCCGTCCTCGTGCGGGCCCTCGAGCCGACCGTAGGGCTCGACGCGATGCACGAACGGAGGAGCATGACGGCGACACGCCTGCTGTGTTCCGGCCCCGGTCGGCTCTGCCAGGCGCTGGCGATCACCGGGGCACATGACTGTTGTGCCCTGGAGGCGTTCTCATTCACCCTGACGGCGCGTAACGGGCCGATGAAGGTCGCGAATGGAGTCCGCATTGGAAACACGCGCGTCACTGATACGCCATGGCGGTTCGTTCCTGCCGGCTCAGCGTTCATAAGCCGTCCGCTCACACTGCGAGCGGCTACCCTGCGCAAGGCACAATGATATATCAATGTCGTCTGGTATTGGTGATACTCGCAAATTCCAAAGCTGCACCGCGTTGCGGTTATGGTCGTCTCGTTAGTACCTGTTGAAAGATGGACAGCAAAAAAATGCGATACTGTTCCTATGATGATGGCATGTTCTCGGACGAAACTTACGTAACTCACTCGATATTTGACACATTATTTGAGTTTCAAGCGGCTTGTTTTCACGAAGCAGGGCACGCGGTCGTTGGATATCTTCTTGGGGAAGGTTGTACCGCAGTTTCAGTCTCGGTCAGATATCAGACAGGTCCTTCTGGTGAACTACTTGGCAAAGCATACGGCGGCATCGCAACTGAGTCACGTAGCGCGATTAAGCGAGTTAATTCACATCTGCATTCTGGAATATACACGCCCACGCTGGCGAGACATGGCATTGCGACAGCTGCAGGTCCAGCATCGGAGCGAAGGTTTCGATTTGAGAACGAGATGCCGTTACGCCTTTTCCTTGGAGCTAAAGCCGATCATGAAAGGATCGACATGATCGCGCTGCGGTTGGAACAGGGTAGCCGTTCAAGGATCGCTTTCAGGCGGCTAGTGTGGCGTGTTGCTCAACGCCTTCTTGAAACTGCTGTTGTTTGGGACTGCGTCGCAGTTCTTGCTTACGAGCTATCAGATTCCGCTGATTTATCAGAGGACAGCGACGATACCTTTGTTCTCCCTGGTGCGAGAGCGCGAGCAATAATGAACAGAGGTGGTTGCAACCCGAATAAACTCAAATGTATCATGAAAGATTGCTAATTATTATAATTTATATTAATACACGTAAATTTGATTGCATAGAGCGCGCGCTTACTTTAGCCATTTACTCACCTGGATGCAATGTGATCGCAATCAAGCCGTACGGGATAGAGAGCGAAATGCTGATCTTCACCTTATCGATAACAATCAACGTTGGTTGACTGACTCAGAAGCTATTGCGGGATAAAAAACCCCAATAGCATATTGGCTGGATAGCATGTAATGGTCTCTCAATAATTTTAATCAGGCAACAAATTCAGCGGAGAGACTCTGAATGCTCGCTGTATGCCTTGGGTCGATAGGGTAATCAGGTAGTCTATCAATAGCCAAAGCGATAGTTTTTAGTGTTTCGTCGCCGTACTTTCTTCCTTCTGATGACGGTGCATGTCCCTGAATAGCATCTAATATACGCGAGTCTATGCCTGCTTCCAGCCCGATCGTCTTAAACCGGTGTCGCCAGCCGTGATTGGGTGAAACAGCAGGATCAGAAACAACTGAACGCGCGAACTCACCGAGGCGATTTGTTAAGCCTTGCAAGGGACCTGAAACATCGCCGTCCTCTTTGATGCGAAGGAACATGTGCCCGTCCTTACATTTTGCCACGAACGACGGAAATCCCAATGCCACGACTTGCCTATGTAAGACGATGAGCCGCGCTTCGTTGTTCTTCACGGTGCCTGCTTCTGGCGTGATGCGAATTACCCACATTTCACCGTCGCGGGTAATATCTTGCTTACGTAACTGCGCCATCTCGCCAACACGAGCGCCAGTGAATGCGCAGAGCCATGGCACCCATCGTTTGGCCGCAGCGGTTTGAAGGCTCTCGTTTCGCGGCTGATAGTTGAGCGAATTGTTCAACAACCTTGTCGCTTCCGCGTCAGTGAAGCTCTTTGACCGGAGTTTAGTAGGTCTGGCCAACTTTATTGTAATCCGCGTTGCGACATTTTCTGGCAGAAGTTGATTGGTCAGCGCCCATCCGAAGATGGTCTTCAAGGCAGAGAGATCGCTGTCTTTCACGGTCTTGGCTGACGGCTTCCGTCCGGTCCGCTTAGAAGGAGTTGCCAGTCGATGGTCCTTGAACTCGACGACGTCTTTCGCGGTCACCTGATGAGCGTTGTCGTGGCCCAGAAAAGATCGAAATGCTCGAAAGGTGTTCTTGTAGCTTTCGTACGTGCTGGGCTTGCGCCCGGCAGCAGATGCCTCCCGCCACCAGCGTTCGATCAATGCCGACATCGTGAGCGTGGAGTTTCGCTTCGTAGTTTGAACAGGAGTTTCTGGAGCTGTTGCCACGCGTTCTTCAACACTAGGCGCCGTCGCGTAAAAGCTTGCTGGATCGGTCCTGCCCCTGGCGACGTCTTGCAGCGTGAGGCTCGCTCGTTGAAAGGCGGCTCCAACCGCCTTTGCTAAGCGAAAGCGGCCCCGATCATCGACAACAAGGCCATCCGCCTCCAAACAAAAATCAGTCTGCCGCAGGCAAAATCGCCGCATCGCTGATATGCCTAACACGTCGATACCAATCTCGTCAGGCAGCACTTCGGGTGGCTCAGGCTCGGTCCAAAGCCGCTCGAACCATCCGACATGCCAAATCAGCTGGTCACTGGGATTGTCACGATGCATCTCTAGCCAGTTGTCATGAATGCGCGATGCGAGTTTGTGCGCTTCGCGCTCCGTCAGCTCATGCCGACCCGCCCGAAGACTTGCCCACTTCTTTTCGACTTCGGCAGCGACCGCAGGATACCGACGTTTGGCCTCCTCCGGGTCGCGTGTGCCCAGGCTTCGCTTTTCCTCGCGCTTTCCTACCAGCTCACGAAGGTCGTGCGGAACAGCTCGACGAAACAGGTAGATGCCTGTCTTTGGATCTCTGACCGGGGATGCCATTCTCAAAGCCACTTGTACCACCCGTTTGTACCAACGGCGCGGTCATAAGCCTATGACTTTGTTGATGTCCTTCGCGAAACAACACCTTAATGTTGCGATGGTGCCCAGGAGAGGACTCGAACCTCCACCTTTTTCAAGACTGGTACAGGTCCCGGCTGTAGCCCTACAACAGCGCCACCATCATGCCGGGACGGTAGGGCGGACACAGTCGGGGGCGTTGTATGCACATGGCTGCGGCATCCTTGCACGCGGCGCGGCAGCTTCGAACACGGTGATGGACCATGGATCTCGGATTGAAAGGGCGCCACGCCCTGGTGTGCGCGGCGAGTAAGGGGCTCGGGCGGGGCTGCGCGATGGCGCTCGCGCGCGAGGGCGTCAACGTGACGATCACGGCGCGCGGCGCCGCGGCTCTCGAGGCCACCGCCACCGACATCCGCCAGGCCACCGGCGTGAGGGTCACGGTCGTGGTCGGCGACATCGCGACGACCACGGGCCGGCAGGAGGCGCTCGCCGCCTGCCCCGACCTCGACATCCTCGTGAACAATGCCGGCGGACCGCCGCCCGGCGACTTCCGCGATTGGGACCGCGACGCTTGGATCAAGGCCCTCGATGCCAACATGCTAACGCCGATCGAGCTGATCAAGGCAACCGTTGACGGCATGATCGCCCGCAAGTTCGGGCGGATCGTCAACATCACGTCGGGCGCGGTGAAAGCGCCCATCGAGTATCTCGGCCTGTCCAACGGCGCGCGGGCGGGCCTTACCGGCTTCGTCGCCGGCCTGGCCCGGCAGACGGTTCGCCACAACGTGACGATCAACAACCTGCTGCCGGGTCCCTTCGAGACGGACCGCATCCGCTCCAACGCGGTTGCCGGCGCGGAGAAGGCGGGCATCACGGTGGAGCAGTTCTTGAAGACGCGCGCGGAGAACAATCCCGCGAAGCGCTTCGGCCAGCCAGACGAGTTCGGCGCCGCGTGCGCTTTCCTCTGCGGCACGCAAGCCGGCTTCATCGCCGGGCAGAACCTGCTGATGGACGGGGGCGCTTATCCCGGTACGTTCTGAGCGTCGGTCGCCGGTCGAGCCGGACGCGGAGACCCCTTCCGGGCCCAGGACCCGGTCAGCACCGTCCTGGCGAACGAACGAGGGCTGAAGCGAGGTCCTGGGTCGGCTTCTTGCAACGCTTGCGCTCAGCATGCTGCTGTGAAGAAGCTCTTGCGTCAAACAGGGCGTCCACACACGTTTGATAGCTCAGGGGACCTACTCCATGGCGATGACCGGCGTCCGCGCCCTCGTGTTCGATGTCTTCGGGACCGTCGTCGATTGGCGGAGCGGCGTGGCGCGCGAAGCGGGACCCTTCCTCCTGAAGCACGGCGCCGAGCGGGCCGACCCGAGCCTGTTCGCGGATGCTTGGCGCCGCCGCTACCAGCCGGCGATGGAGGAGGTACGGAGCGGCAGGCGCCCCTACACGCGGCTGGACGTGCTGCACAGGGAGAACCTCGAAGCGGTGCTCCCCGAGTTCGGCATCGAGCCGGGCCGGGTGCCGGCGGCCGATCTCGATGCGCTCACGCTCGCCTGGCACCGCCTGGACCCTTGGCCGGACGCCGTCGCCGGTCTGACGCGGCTGAGGGCGGGCTTCATCATCGCCCCTTTGTCCAACGGCAACATCGTCTTGATGTTGGACATGGCGAAGAGGGCTGGACTGCCGTGGGACGCGATCCTCGGCGCCGAGGTCTCGCGGGCCTACAAGCCGACGCGCGAAGCTTACATGAGAACGGCGGACGTCCTCGCGCTGGAGCCGGCGCAGCTGTGCCTCGTGGCGGCCCATAATGGCGATCTGGCGGCGGCGCGAGGATGTGGCTTCAAGACCGCTTTCGTGCCGCGGCCGGGCGAACACGGCCCAGGCCAGCGGAGCGACCTTCGGGCGGAGCAGGCATGGGACGTGATCGCGGATGATTTCATCGCCCTAGCCGACGCGTTGGGTCTTTGAAGGCAAGGGATGGAACTGGGGTGCATGAATGGGACGGCATGGATGCTCTCGTTCCCGGCGCTCCTGAGGCAGGTGAGCGCGTTCCTTGAAACGCACAGCCGATTATTCTGGCGAGCTTGGCGCTGCCCCGTCGGTAGGGCACCACGCCCACGATGCGTTTGACTCCTCTTAGCTCGACCTTGGCCATTCGGGCGGCTTGGCCAAGGGCGTGAACCTATGATGCTGGCAAGGTGAAGCCGTCTCGTTCGGTGACTTCGGCGTGAGGACGTCATCAAAGCATATTCGCGCCAGAGCGCTCGTCGCACCGAGTTGAGAACATCAACAAAGGTCAGCCGCGGTTTGGCGTACCACGCCGTTGTTGTGAGCTGATTCCGGGCAGGCAACGCATTCAGGTCGCGAGACTCACGCTCACAGCCATGTCCCAAGTATCGGATCATCGTCGTTCGATCGGTCATACGCAGGGTGCCACCGTGCCGAGCCTCCTTGAGGATCTTCGCGATACGAACATCACTTGGACCGGCGCTCGGACTTGCGGTCCAACGCTCGCGACCTTTGTTGACGCGCACCCAACCGCTCGGGTTGGAACGGTTACAAAGTCGTGGGGGTTTACTAGATACTTCCGGCATGCGGCCGGGGCGGAGATCGCGATGCCCCAACAAGACGATTTGCCAGGCTTCAGCCGGCGCAAGTTCCTGAGCGCGTCTACGACAAGCGCTGTCATTCCCTTCGTCGCCGAGAGTTTTGCTGCCAGGGCCGATGCCGCGCCCTCGTCGGTCTCGACGTCGCCGCTGGTGCCGGTGACGCTCAACGTCAACGGGCAGAAGCGGGAACTGGCGCTCGACCCGCGCACCACGCTGCTCGACGCCTTGCGCGAGCACATCGGCCTGACCGGCTCGAAGAAGGGCTGCGACCACGGCCAATGCGGCGCCTGCACGGTTTTGCTCGACGGCCGAAGCGTGAACTCGTGCCTCGTCCTGGCGTTGACGGCGCAGCCGAAGGCCATCACCACCATCGAGGGCTTGGCGGGCGCCGACGGCGAACTCCACCCGCTGCAGCAGGCCTTCATCGACCATGACGCGTTCCAGTGCGGGTACTGCACGTCGGGCCAGATCATGTCCGGCGTCGCCTGCATCAACGGCGGGCACGCCGGGTCGGAAGACTCGATCCGCGAGTACATGAGCGGCAACCTGTGCCGCTGCGCCGCCTATCCCAACATCGTCGGCGCCATCGTCGACGCCAAGTCGAAGATGGGGGCCTGACGATGCGGCCCTTCACCTATACGAGCGCGTCCAACACGACGGCGGCGGTGCGCGCGGCGGATGCGGCAAGCCGATCCACTCCCTCCCACGTCGAGGCGCCGGTCCAGTACCTTTACGGCGGCACCAACCTGCTCGACTTGATGAAGCTCGACGTGATGCGGCCGAGCGTGCTGGTCGACATCAACCCACTCGCCTCCGACCCCGCGGCGAGCCGCGTCGTCGCCACCGAGCACGGATTGCGCATCGGCACCGCCGTGACGATGGCTGAGGCGGCCAACGACGCGACGATCCGGCGGGACTACCCGGTCATCGCCGACACGCTGTTGCTCGCGGCCAGCTCCGGACTCCGCAACATGGCGAGCCTCGGTGGCAACATGCTGCAGCGGACGCGTTGCGCCTACTTCCGCGACACGTCGATCCCCCAGTGCAACAAGCGCCAGCCCGGCAGCGGTTGCGCCGCCCTGACCGGGACCAACCGTACGCACGCCGTCCTGGGCGTCAGCGATCATTGCATCGCCTCCTACCCCGGCGATTTCGCGCAGGCGCTGATGGCGCTGGACGCCGTGCTGGAGATCCAGGGTGCCGGCGGCATGCGGGCGATCCCCTTCACCGAGCTGCACGTCGAGCCGGGCGCCACGCCACACGTCGAGACGACGCTCAAGCCCAGCGAACTCATCGTCGCCATCAACGTGCCGGCCGGCGCGACCCGCCGCTCGACCTACGTCAAGGTGCGCGACCGCCAGTCCTACGCCTACGGGTTGGCGACCGCCGCCGTGGTCCTCGACGAGGACGGCGAGGTGGTGCGCCGCGTGCGCATCGCGCTCGGCGGCGTCGCCACCACGCCGTGGCGGGCCAGCGAGGCGGAGGCGATGCTCGTCGGCAAGCCGCTCACGGAGACCAACGCGCGGGCCGCCGCCGACATCGCTTTCGCCGGCGCGATCACCCACGGCCACAACGCGTATAAAGTCCCGCTCGGCAAGGCGACGCTCGTGCGCGCGCTCCTGCAGGCCAAGGGGATGGAAGCCTGACGAGAACGGATACCTGACAGACGTGGAAGCCTGAAGAACACTGAAGCCTGAAGAACATGGAAGCCTGAGCATGACCTACGCCGCGCCCGAGCCCCAAGCCAACATGGGGCAGCCCGTTCCGCGCGTCGACGCGCGCCTCAAGGTCACCGGGGGCGCGATGTACGCCTCCGACTTCGACCTTAGGAACACCGCCTACGCCTACCTGCTGACGAGCGCCGTCGCCCGGGGCACGATCAGGTCCATCGACCAGGGCGAGGCGCGCAAGGTCGACGGCGTCATCGACATCCTCACCCACGAGAACATGGCCGACGCCATCAAGCAGGTGCCGTTCGCCTCGGACGGCGGCCCCGCCGCGAGCTCCGTCGTGCCGCTGGCCTCACCCAAGATCGTCCACGACGGCCAGATCGTCGCCATGGTCCTGGCCGACCGGTTCGAGGCGGCGCGAGAGGCCGCCTACAAGCTCGTCGTCGCCTATGACGAGGAGCGGCCTTCGGCGACCTTCGGCTCGCCGGGCACGACGGAGAAGCCGTACACGGAAGCCCGCTCCAAGCAGAAACACGAGAACCCAGCTGTCGGCGACTTCCAGGGTGCCTTCGCCTCGGCGCCGGTGAAGGTCGAGGCGAGCTACGCCACGCCGACGCAGCACCACAACCCGATCGAGATGTTCTCCACCACATGCGCGTGGAACGGCCCGCAGCTGCTCATCCACGAGCCGAGCCAGGCGGTGACCGGGCTCGCCAACGGTTCGGCCAAGGAACTCGGCATCGATCCCAGCCAGGTGCGGGTGCTGAGCCCCTACATCGGCGGCGCCTTCGGCTCGAAGGGTTCGATCACGCCGCGCACCGCCATCACGGCGGTGGCCGCCAAGCGCCTGGGGCGACCCGTCAAGCTGGTGGCGACCCGTGCCCAGGGCTTCACCATCGCCACCTACCGCGCGGAGACCAAGCACCACGTCAAGCTCGGCGCCAACCCCGACGGCAGGCTCGTCGCGCTCTCGCACGAGGGATGGGAGGTGACCTCGCGGGCCGACGACTACACGGTCGCCGGCACGGACGCTTCGACGCGCATGTACGCCTGTCCCAACATCGCGAGCGCGGTCAACATCATCAACGCCGACCGCAACACGCCGGGCTTCATGCGGGCCCCGGCGGAGACGCCGTACATGTTCGCGTTGGAAAGCGCGATGGACGAGTTGGCCGAGAAGCTCGGCATGGATCCCGTCGAGCTTCGCCGCGTCAACGATACGATGCACGAGCCCATCAAGGGCTTGCCCTACACCAGCCGGTCCATGGTCAAGTGCTTCGACGAGGCGTCCGACGCCTTCGGCTGGTCGAAGCGCAACCCCAAGCCCGGCCAGACGCGTGACGGCGAGTGGCTCGTCGGATACGGCTGCGCCCTGGCCTGCTACCCGAGCCAGCAGGCGCCGGCGAGCGCGCGCGTGCGGTTGGAAGCCAACGGCACGGCCCGCGTCGCCACCGGCGCCCACGAGATCGGCAACGGCGCCTACACGGTGGTCGCCCAGACGGCGGCCCTGAAGCTCGGCATCGACGTCGGCAAGGTGAAGGTGGAGATGGGTGACTCCAGCCTCCCGGCGGCGCCGGTCGCCGGCGGCTCGGTCACCACCGCCAGCGTGTGCAACGCGGTCGCGATGGCCTGCGACAAGGTCATGGCCCGCCTCGCGGCGGCCGGGAAGGGTGACGAGGACGGATCCACCCTGAAGGAAGGCCGGCTGGTGGCCGACGGCCATGACGTCGCCAAGGCGTTCGAGGCGTCCGGCATGGCGGCGGTCGAGGAGTATGCCGAGTTCGTGCCGCACGGCTCGAAGCCCGGTGCCATGGCCATGGTCACCAAGGGCGCTTCGCCCATCATCGGCGGGACGCGCGACAAGGATCGGATCATGTTCGCCTTCGGCGCACAGTTCGTCGAGGTGAGGGTGCACGCGCGCACCAAGGAGGTCAGGGTACCGCGCATCACCGGCGCCTTCGCCGCCGGCCACATCGTCAATCCGCGCACGACGCACAGCCAGCTCATGGGCGGCATGATCTGGGGGATCTCGTCCGGGCTCCTGGAGGAGACCGAGATCGACGAGGCCCGGGCGAAGTACATGAACGCCAACCTAGCCGACTACCTGGTGCCGGTCGCCGCCGACATCGGGCAGGTCGAGGTGATCCTGGTGCCGGAGGTCGACACGCAGATCAACCCGCTCGGCATCAAGGGCGTGGGCGAATTGGGCATCGTCGGCACGGCGGCGGCGCTGGCGAACGCGGTCTACAACGCGACCGGCACGCGCATCCGCGAGTTGCCGGTCCGCATCGAGAAGCTGCTGAGCGCTTGACGACGCCGCGTCACAGCTCCAGCTTCGGCAAGCTTCATCGGCGCTCGCGACGACGCCTTACGCAAGATCGAGACGCGTTGCACCCCATGGCGGGGAACATAGCTCTGCCCCGATGGAGATGACCACCATGACGCTTTCGCGCGCGGCCCTGCTCCTCACCCTCATGGTCGTCGCGGTGCCGCCGGCCGCGGCCCAGGACAAGTCCATCGGCCACGTGCCGAGCTTCGACGTGTCGGCCACCTGCGGCGAGGCGAGGAAGTTCAGCACGGGGGATCAGAGGGACAACGACTACAAGGGCTGCCTGGCGGACGAACAACGTTCCAAGACGGAGTTGGAGAAGGTTTGGTCCTCGTTCAAGGCGGCCGACAAGAGCCAATGCGTCGAGGAAGGTCCCGACCCGAGCTACGTCGAACTGCAAACCTGCCTGTCGATGGACGTCGACAAGAAGATGGGCGACACGGACGTGCCGCAGATCGGCGGACCGATCGCGCCGGGGCTCACGCCGAATAAGTAGGGATGGCGCGGGTCGCTCCCGGTCCCGCGTGTCGAGGGACCATGCGCCCTTCAACCTCATCGCGCTTGCATGCGTTGCGCCCCGGCTCAACGCGAATGAAAGACTTGTCGAAGTCGATGTTCGGGACGGGCAAGCAAGCCGGGTTCGCTGACCCACTCTTATCCGGTGGAACAAGGCTCTCCTGACCAAGCCGCCTCCGCGAGACGTTACCGCCCAGGGAGGCTAAATCCATCGTCTGCGACGACGGCCAATCCCCGTCGCGCGCCGTCTTCGCTCGCCCCGACGTGCCGGCAACACGTCCAAGCCCTTGCCGCCCCAAGCCCTTGTCCGACATCGAAGTGCGTGGTCGTGACCGACACCGGCGTTGCCACCAATCAAGCGCGCTGCGAGGAGACGAGAAAATGGGGAGCTACTTGCTCATCGTGCCCATCGCCGGATCCATCGCCACGCCTTTGCCGGTCGGCACTTTTCCCAGCCAAGCGGATTGCGTCCACGCTCAGAACTCTTTCTCGGCCGTCGGCGAGCCCAGCAGGTTCACACATACGATCCTGACGTCCTGGTGCGTGCCCTCCGGCCTGACGAAGGCTAAGACCAAGTAGCCCGCGGACCTCACGTCATCGCCTCGGCGCCGCGCCTGGTGCCAAGCGATGCCGGCGCGACGCCGTGCCGACCGCCGATCACCCGCTCAGCTAGGATCAGGACGCCCCGTACCACGCCGGTGGCTTCCACGTCATGGGTACGGTCCAAATGACTCGGCGAGATCGTCAGGGACAGTTGGTCCGCCGCACCGTTTCCGAGTTGCCGGCCGCGTCCGTCCGCGTGACCGTACGGGACGCGCAACCAGGATCGCGACCTCCGACGCCGAGGACGCCGTTGACCGTGCCGGACGCCGCTCCGACCGCCCCGCCAACCACCGCACCGACCGATCCCGCCTCGATCTCGCCTCTTCGCGCTCCCTGCTCCGCGCCGCCGACCAGTCCTTGTGCCATGGCACAGGATGGCAGGAGCACGATCGCTGCCAAGCCCAGGGTAAGATGCATCTTCGTCATAGAATGTCTCCGGCAAAGATCGCGCGTCCGATGGGTGGACGGCGGCGATCAAGGCGCACGCCGCGCGGTCGGACGCAACGTGTTCAGGCGACCTCGTCAGGCTGTCGTCGGCGTTTAAGCGCGTCAGTCACATTCTTGCCGGCATCCTCGACGTCAAAGGCCGTTTCGTGGGTGGCCCCGTCGGCCCTACCTTCTACCCGAAGCGTCTCGTCACCCCATCAGCTTGCCAGCCGCGAGGCCGTGAAACAGGTTGAGGTGGTTCGTCCTCCTGAGCTCATCATACGGCGGCTCCGCGCCGACCGCGAAGAGAAGCGCGTGACCTGCGGGACCGAGACAGAAACGCTGAGCACAACAGCTTGACCACCTAAACCCCAGTCAGAGAAGGCTTTTAGAACTCGACACCCAGTTCCGCTCACATATCATCCTGTTTAGCTTCATCCTCGAGAAACTGTTCCCAAGTTCGGGGATCTTCCAGTTCAGTCACGTTCTCGTCGATTGGGTCGGAGCCACCTACGTAGTGGATCTCGTAACCGTCTCCAGCCTCGTTGATCACGAAACGTTCAACGTATCGGCGCAACCGGGCGTTGAAGAGCGCGCGCATCTTGAAGCTTCGCTCCTCGTCCTCGCAAAATAGGTGCGCGTACAACTCGTCCTCCCTGCTCGAGAGGTCGTCTCCCATGTCCGTGTCCGCCGCGACCCTCGCGTTCAGTTGCGCCAATCGAGCTTCCAGATTGGCGATCTCAATCTCAGTGGCATCGAGCAGCCTTTTGATGGAAGCGATGGCGCCGCCGTCCGCGATGGCCATGGCAAGGTTAGCGCTCCGCGAGCGCGCTTGCGCCAGTTCGGCTTCGACCGGATCGAGTTCCGTTGCAGCCTTGTCCGCATCCTTACGCATCGCGAACGAGGCGGCGTCCTTGAAGCGCGCATAAAGACCGATGGTCAGACGCTGGAAGTCGCCATAAGGCGCCACAGTTGTGCTGAGGCAACCGGAGGAGGCCATCGCGCTCGAGCACCGCAGGTGCGGTTTCGAACGCTTTCCCTTGTCGACGTACGCCATGGTGGAGCCGCAGGCATGGCACCTGGCAAGCCCATGGAGGAGGTTGTTGAAGCGTTTGGGCGAGCGCCCGCTCCCGAAGTAGCGGCTGGCCACAGCCGCCCTGGCCTTCCAGTAGGTCTCCTCCGAGACCACGGCCGGGAAGTAGCCATCGATCCGCTCCCCGCGTAGCTCGAGCCTACCGAAGGTGGCCGTGCTTCCGAGGACCTTTTGAACGTAGCTATCGTGCCAATGTACGCCCTTGTTGCGGCCAACGCCCCAGACCTCGATTCCACCGGCGTTCAGCCGCTTCACAATGGTCCTTCGCCCGTCACCCGCGATGACTGCGGCGAACATCGAGCGGACGATTTCCGCCCGTTCCTCGATCAACTCGTAGCGCCCGATCCTGGGACCACCCACCAACCGGATCCAGCCTGGACAGGTCGCGGTCATGGCCTGCCTCGTATGTCGCGCCGCCTCCCGCTTCAGATTCCAAGCGTGACTCACACGAAGCGACTTCGTCGAGCTCTCTTCGTAGGCGCGAGCCATGATGATGATGGAGATGATGAGTTGGGTCTGATCCCGTTTGAGGCTATCGCGATTGTAGACCCGACCATCGGCCAGCGTGACGATCGTGATCCCGTGGCGCGTCAACGTCAGAAACTGCTCGAGCGCGTCAACGACCTCCTCTCGGCTAAGGCGATCGAACGATTCGATGATGAGGGTCGAACCGGGCGGCACCTCGCCGGTGCCGACGCGCTTCAGAAAGCCGCCCAGCGCGCTGGTAGGGTGTCGGTGCTTGCCCCGGAAAGCCGAAACGCCCTCGTCGCGGAGCTGTTCGTCCAAGATCAGGTCGTTGTCGTGGGCCCACTTCTCCGCAGCTTCGATCTGACGCCGTTGGCTCGCTCCCTTCGCCTGTTCGGGGCTGGAGAACCGTAGGTAGGAGTATCCCTTAGCCAGAGCGGGCTCGGACGCCTCCCGACCGATGTGAACCTGATGATGCGCTGCACTCATGCGACCATGTCAATCATACGAAAGTGAATGACATTTATGTACATGCGATGCTCCTCAACGGTCCGCCGGGCGCCGGCAAGACGATGCTGGCGGCGCGCCTGCCCTCCATCCTGCCGCCGCTCACCCCGGCCGAACTGCTCGAAGTGTCGCTGATCCACTCGATCGCCGGCTCGCTCGCCAACGGGGCCTTGACCGACCGGCGCCCGTTCCGCGCGCCGCACCACTCCGCCTCCATGCCGGCGCTGGTCGGCGGCGGCACCGGCGCGCGGCCGGGCGAGATCTCGCTCGCGCACAACGGCGTGCTGTTCCTCGACGAGCTGCCCGAGTTCCAGGCGACCGTCCTCGACTCGCTTCGCCAGCCGCTGGAGAACGGCAACGTCACGGTCGCCCGCGCCAACCACCGCGTCACCTATCCCGCCCGCTTCCAGCTCGTCGCGGCGATGAACCCGTGCCGCTGCGGCCACGCCACCGATCCCGGCTACGCCTGCCACCGCCAACCCAACGCGCGCTGCGTCGCGCAGTACACGGCGCGGCTCTCCGGTCCCCTCCTCGACCGCATCGACATGCACGTGGAGGTGCCGGCCGTGACGGTCGCCGACCTCATGCTGCCGCCACCCGCCGAGGGCTCCGCCGCCGTGGCCGCCAGGGTGGCGGCCGCCCGCGCGACCCAGGGGCAACGCTACGCCGCGCTCGGTCGGCCCGACGTCGCCGCCAACGCGGCCGCGCCGGCCAGCCTCATCGAGGAGGTCGCGCGCCCGGACGAGGACGGCCGCAAGCTGATCCGTCACGCGTCCGAGCGGCTGGGGCTGTCGGCGCGTGGCTTCCATCGCGTCCTGAAGCTCGCGCGCACCGTCGCCGACCTCGACGGCGCGGAAACGGTGGCGGCCCGCCACCTCGCGGAGGCGTTGTCGTACCGGGCGGACCAGCGCGCCGGCGTGGCGGTGCGCGCTTCGTAGGGGCGCACCCCTTGAAACGTCGCCGTGCGCGGCCCGTACTGGTACGACCGCGCGACCTTGGTTAGAGAAGGCTCCCGCGCGGATGCCTTTGCCATCCCGCCGACCTTCTTCGCCCGCCCGCTCGCATCGGATGCACCCAACCCATGAAAATGCCGCTCGTGTTCCACAGGATCGGCGTGCCGGCCATCCGCAACCCACTGCCGGGGTTCGATGCCCTGTATTACCGCTACTGGTATCGCGACATCGCGAAGTTCGGTCCCGGGCCACTCGCCCACTACTTGGTCCACGGCTGGCGCGAAGGCCGCGATCCGAGCGCCGGCTTCAGCACGGCCGGCTACCTCGCCGCCAACCCCGACGTCGCCGCGCTCGGGATCAATCCCCTGGTCCATTTCCTCGAGCACGGCTTCGCCGAGGGCCGATCCGGCTGGCAGAAGGACCCCAAGCTGCCGGCCCCGCCGGCGAAGCTCGTCGACGCACCGATGAAGCTCCTGGAAGGTCCACGCCCGACGCGGGCCGGCTGATTGGCGCTCGCGGGCCGAGGCGACGCGGGCATCGTGATCCTCGTCGATGCCGACGCCTGCCCGGTCAAGGACGAGGTTTACCGCGTCGCCGCCCGGCACGGGATCACGGTCGCGGTGGTCGCCAACGCGCCGATCCTCGTGCCGCGCGACCCCTCCATCCGGCGGATCGTGGTCGCGCAAGGGCCGGACGTCGCCGACGACTGGATCGCCGAGCGGGCGGGGCCGGGCGCGATCGTCGTCACCGCCGACGTGCCGCTCGCCGCGCGCTGCGTGAAGGCGGGGGCGGGCGCCATCGCGCCGACCGGCAAGCCCTTCACGCCGGCGTCCATCGGTGCCGCCCTGGCCACCCGCGACCTCATGGACGCCCTGCGCTCCGCCGGCGAGGTCACGGGGGGGCCGAGGCCCTTCGCGCCGCGCGATCGCTCCGCCTTCCTCCAAGCCCTCGACGTCGCGATCCAGCGCTTGAAGCGCGCCGGCATGGCGCCTGGTACGCTCGGGGAGTGAGGTCCTACACCCGAACCGTGCCGGTCACGATCGCGGCGTGCAGGGCCGCGTCGAGGGAGATGTAGCGCGCTCCGTCGTCGAGATAGAGGGGGTCGGCGACGCGGACCGGATCGTAGCCCTCGGCGACGAGGGGCGCCTTCCTCGGCTTGAAGGTGCCGGTGGTGGCGATGGCGGAGGCCACGCGCAGGAACAGCGGGCGGGCGTAGCGCGGCAACGTGGCCTTCAGGTGGGCGTGGAGCGCCCCGAGGTCGAAGCCTTCGCCCGGCACCACCGCGGCCATGCCGGCCCGCCCCTCGGTGCCCGGCACCGTCACGCCGTAGACGCTCGCCGCTACCACGCCCGGACAACCGGCCATCGCCTGCGCGACGGCGGTGCACGACACGTTCTCGGCCCGCCAGCGGAACGTGTCGCCGACGCGGTCGACGAAGGAGAAGAAGCCGGCCGCGTCCCGCTTCATCAGGTCGCCGGTGCGGAACCAGCTGTCGCCGGGCTCGAAAACGTCGCGCAGGACCTTGGCGCGCGAGGCGTCCGCGTCGGTGTAGCCCTCGAAACGGCGGTCGGCGGTCCCGGCGGCGATGGCACCCAGCGCTTCCCCGACCTCGCCCGCGCCGCAACGGACGCAGAACCCGTCCGGGCCGCGCGCCGGCTCGCCCGCGTCGGCGTCGAGGCGCACGAGCGCGACCGGCGAGCGGTGCGCCATGAAGGACGGGACGCGGCCGATCGCGCCGACCTTGCCCTCCAGGTTGAAGAGCGAGAAGGAGCCCTCCGTCGCCGCGTAGAACTCGATGATCCGGGGGATCGCGAAGCGCGCCTCGAAGGCCGGCCACACGTCGCCCGCCAAGCCGTTGCCGCAGCACAGCCTGAGGCCGTGCGCCCGGTCGGCCTCGCCGGGCGGCGCCGCGAGGAGGTAGCGGCAGAGTTCGCCGACGTATTGGAAGATCGTCGCGCCGCTCGCCGCCACGTCGCCCCAGAAGCGGCTGGCGGAGAAGCCCCGCCGCACGATCACGCAACCGGCCGCCGCCAGCATCGCGCCGACCGCCGCCACGCCGCCGATGCTGTGGTACATCGGCAGGCAGTCGTAGAGGCGATCGGTCGGGCGGGCGTCGGTGATGCCGGCGAACCATTGGCTCCACATCATCACCCTGAGGTGACTGACACGCGCCGCCTTGGGGAGGCCGGTCGTGCCGGAGGTGTAGATGAGCAGGGCCTCGTCCCGCAGCGTCAGGGCCGGCCTGTCGCCCGCCGCCAGCGGCGTCCCGGACAGGGCGGGGAGGGCCTCGTCCAGCCGGGCGTGGGGCGTCGCTCCGGCGCCGTACACGACGAGCGGCATCGCCGCACCCGCGAGCAGCGCGACGAGGTCGGCGCTCATCGAATCGGCCCCGACGATCACGCGGCGGGGCGCCGCCTGCGCGAGGCAGTGCCCGAGCCCGTCCCCGACGAGCCCCGTGTTGACCAGCGCGACGACCACGCCGACCCGCGTCAGGCCGATCCAGATCGCGGTGTAGGCGGGGGCGTTCACCATCATCAGCGCCACCCGGTCCCCCGGGCGCAGGCCCTGGCCCAGCGCCCAGCGCGACACGCGGTTCGACAGCGCGCCGAGCTCCCCGTGGGTCAGCGCGTCATCCTCGCCGAGCAGGGCCGGGCGGTCCGGGTGGCGGGCGGCGTTCTCGTCGACCACGTCGGGAAGCGTGCGGGTCGAGTCCGGCGTGATCGTGGCGGTGCGCGTCAGGGCGCGCAACCAGTCGGCGTTGGCGGAGCGCGGGCGGCCGCCGGCCATTTCGACGCCAGTCACCTTTGCGCTCGTCATGTGGGTCGCCGCCTCAAGGTCCGAATACCACGAGTTCGCTGTTGGCGAGGTCGCCGAGGCGGGGGACGCTCGAGCCCCGGGCGTATTTCGGGCGGGCGCCGTCGCGGTACGCGCCGATCAGCCCGTCCACCGGCCCGTTCGCGTCGAGCATCACCAGCGGCAGGCGGAGGCGCAACAGGCGGCGGCCGAGCGGGCCGGCGAAGCGGACGAAGTCGGCGACATCGCGGCAGTACACGAGTTGCGCGCAGGGCACGCGACCGCCGACGACGCGCCGCGGCAGGAAGGCGAACGGGTGGAATCCCCCGTCCGCCGCCTCGACCGCGAGGGCGAGGCAGCCGAGCGCGGCGTGGGTCGCCAGCATCGGCGCGGCGTCGCGGTCATCCGGCCCTAAGGCCCGCACGCGTGCGCCTCGCACCGGAGGGGCCAGCGCCGCTGCGGCGTGGAACGTGCCGGCGACGTAGCGGCGGAAACCCTGCGCCTCGATCGTCGCGACCGTCGCCGGTGACGGCGAGACGTTGAAGAGCGTGATGCCGAGCCGGAGCGGCGCGGCCGCCAGCATCGCCGAATACGCGCGGTAGGCCACCTCCACGGTCCAGCTCGACACGTTGCCGCGCACGTGACCGTCATCATCGCGGGCGACGATGACGAGGAGGACGCCCACGACGCGGTCGTGATCGCTCAGCACGTAGCCGAAGCGGGGGTAACCCTCCGGTACGGCGCGCTCACGCAGCCGGTCGAGTCCCCTTAGCCAGTAGGCGGACCCGCGTTGGGGGAAGCCGTGCGACAGCAAGGTGACCACCGCCGCCACGTCGTCCTCGCCCATGCGCCGGCAAACGATCCGATGTGCCGACGCGGTGGGCAGGTCGACCTCCTCGATGTGCGTCAACCCTCGCATGACCAGAC
Organism: uncultured Beijerinckiaceae bacterium; assembly: GCA_964235705.1. Taxonomy (GTDB): domain Bacteria; phylum Pseudomonadota; class Alphaproteobacteria; order Rhizobiales; family Beijerinckiaceae; genus RH-AL1. The sequence goes on from CAXSDP010000010.1 coordinate 27,515, forward strand.
GATATGGCCGAAGGGCAATGGAAGGACAGGTGTGGCCGCGTCAACGTCGTGACCTCAGCGTTTTGAAACAACTCGTACCGAGCTTGGTTCGACGCGGGTCACGCCGTGTTGCCGGCATCGACCGTCAGCACCGTGCCGGTGACGTTGCGGGCCCGCTCGCCCATCAGGTACGACACCGCGTAGGCGACATCGTCGGCGTCCGGCAGTCGCTTGAGCGCGGAGCGTCGGGCGATCGTGGCGCGCTGCGCTTCGTCCAGCCCCTCCGTCATGTCGGTGTCGACGAAGCCCGGCGCGACCGCGTTCACCGTGATGCCGAGCCCGCCGACTTCGCGCGCGAGCGAGCGGGTGAAACCGACCATGGACGCCTTGGTCGCGGCGTACACGGCCGCGCCGGCATAGCCGGTCGTCGCGATGATCGACGCCACGTTCACGACGCGGCCGGTGCCGGCCGACATCATGGAGCGGACGGCGTGTTTCGTCACCACGAGGGGCGCGAGCGTGTTGAGGCGCACCAGTCGCTCGATGGCCGGCGTCGGCATGGTCGCCAGCAGGCCCTGCGTGCCGATCGCCGCGTTGTTGACGAGCCCATAGAGCGGGCCGCAGCTTGCGCGGAGACCCGCGAAGAAGGCCGGGATGGCGTCGATCGCCTCGAGGTCGAAGGGCATGAAGCGCAGGTCGCCGCCGGCGCGCCGGATCGACTCCAGCGCCTCGCTGTCGTGGCGCGCGAGCGCGACGACGCGGTAGCCGTCCGCCACGAGCACCGTTGCGACGGCCAGGCCGATGCCCCGGCTGGCCCCGGTGACGAGCACGGTCCTCGGCCCGGCCGCGCCCGGCATCGTCATGGCGCACGGCTGACTTTGCCGGCCGTCGTCAAGGCCAGGGCTGGTACGAAGCGGATCATTGCCGGCACCTTGTGGCGCTCCAGCGCGGCGCGGCACGCCTGGATGATCGTGGCCTCGATCGCCTCCGTGCCGCCCACGGGATCGCGCGGCACCATGTCATCGCGCAACACCACGTCGGCGACGACGATCGCGCCCGTCAACGGGTTTCGCCGCGCCTTGACCAGCGACATGCTCACCGCCGGGTGCGCGTTGAGGACGGCCTCGACCTCCTCGGGGTTCACCTTGAGGCCGCCGACGTTGATGATGCCGTTACGGCGGCCGGCGAAATGGTAGCGCGCGCCGCGCCGTTCCACGAGGTCGCCGGTGTCGATGAAGCCGTCGGGATCGGCGAGCGGCGGGGCGTCGGGACCGAGGTAGCCGGTCGCGGCGCGCGCCGATCGGACCCGGAGCGAACCATCCACCACCTTCATGGCAAAGTCGGCGGAGGATCGGGTGGGGGAGGGCTCCTCGACGAGCGCGGCCGGGAAGCCGGCGAGGCCGTCGTCGATCACGAAGCCGATGCCGGCTTCCGTCGAAGCGTAGGCGTGGCCGATGTGCGCCCGCGGGTAGGTGGCGCGGAGCCGGTCGATGACCGCCTGATCGGCGGTTTCGCCCGACAGGCGCACGTAGGACGGCGCGATCGCGTTCCGCTCGTGGCTCATCAGGACGCCGCGCCAGTGCGACGGCGTGCCGGAGATCGCGGTGACGCCGGCGCCGCCCAGGCGGCGCAGGTGGTCGCCGACCCCCTCGCCGGCGCTGCCCAGCACGAGGGCGGAGCCGCCGAGGACCGCGCGCAGGAGCACCTGATGGCCGCCGTAGCGTCGAATGTCGTAGAAGGTCCCCCACACCGGCCGGGTGCCGCCCGCGGGGATCGGGGCGATCGTGGCCGTGAGGGCGGCGAGGGTGTGCGCGACGATCTTGGCGCGGCCGGACGTTCCCGACGTCAGCATCACCCATTGCGTGTCGTGAGGGCGCGCCACCCGCTCCGCGCTAGTCTCGACCGACAACCCGATCAACGCGACCGGCCGGGACGCGTCGACCGCGTCGCGGTCGTCGGTGACGATCACGTCGACGGCGGCGTCTTCGACCACGGTGCGGAGGTGGTCGGCGCCCAATCCGGGCGGGGCGAGGGTCATGCGGCGCACGAGCCCGTCGAGTTCGACCATCGCGATCGCCGCCGCGCGCTGCGTGCGTGTCGCGATCAGCACCGATCGGCCGGCGAGCCCGCCGGCGGCCCCGCCCAGCGCCGTGCCGGTCGCGAGCAGGCCGAGGTCGCTGACACCGTCGCGGTCGCTGAGGACCGTGCGCGCCCGCTCGGCCAGGCGCGGCGGGGCGGCGCCGGGCGAGGTCACGCCGGTGGGCGTCGGGGCGGACGATGTCACGGCACGGCTTCCTCGTAGAAGCGCACGAGGTCGCCCACCGTGACGGGAAGCTCGATCTCGTCGGACGCGCCGAAGGGATCGACGTTCAACGCTTCCTCCAGGCGCGCGACGAGGATCGCGAAGCATAGGGAGTCGAGCCCGACGGTGAGCAGCGGCGCGTCATCGGTCAACGGGCCGAGCGTGCGGTGCTGCTCCTCGGCCACGCGCCGCATCGCTTCGATGATGGTCGTGCGTGTGGACACCGGCGACACCTCCCCGATTGGTGCGAGCCAGCGCCTTACCACCGGCGGCGGATCGGCGGCAACGCTCGCGCCAAGTTAAGTCTAAGCGAGGACAGGCCCGCTCGCCACGGCAATCGTCGGCGGCGGCGCGGTTCGCATCGGCGAGGCGTTCCGGCGCCCGCGCGGGGGCGGTCGATCAGGTGCGCCCCTCGTTGAAGAAGTCGTAAACAAGCTTCGCCGTGCCGGCGTTGATGCCCGGTACCTTCTCGAGGTCGGCCAGCGCCGCGCGCGACAGGGCCTTGGCGGTGCCGAAGGCGTGGAGCAGGGCGCGCTTGCGGGCCGGACCGATGCCGGCGATGTCGTCGAGCGGGCTGCGGGTGAAGTCCTTCTTGCGCTTGGCGCGGTGGGCGCCGATGGCGAAGCGGTGCGCCTCGTCGCGCAGGCGCTGCACGAAATACAGCGCAGGGTCGCGCGGCGACAGGCGGAACGGCTCGCGCCCCTCGACGAAGAAGGTTTCCCGCCCCGCGTCGCGGTCGCGGCCCTTGGCGATGCCGACGATCGCGACGTCCGTGACGCCGAGTTCGCCCAGGATCGCCTTGGTGGCATTGAACTGGCCGAGGCCACCGTCGATCAGGATCAGGTCGGGGCGCTGCGGGAACGCCTCGTCGGCGCGCTCGGGGGCGTCCTCCTCCGATCCCGCTTCGGCCGGCGCGTCCGCCACCTCGTCCGCCGCCGGCGCATCCTTGTTCAGCCGCGTGAAGCGGCGCTTCAGCACCTCGCGCATCATGCCGAAGTCGTCGCCGGGCGTCAGCTCGTCGCCCTTGATGTTGAAGATGCGGTAGTGGGTCTTCATGAAGCCGCCGGCGCCGGCGACGACCATGCCGCCGACCGCGTTGGTGCCCATGATGTGCGAGTTGTCGTAGACTTCCACGCGCCGGACGCGGCGGTCGATGCCGAACGCTTCCGCGATGGCCGCCAGCAGCTTCTCCTGCGACGCGCTCTCCGACAGCATGCGGCTCAGCGTCGAGCGCCCGTTGTGGGCGGCGTTGTCGACGAGGTCGCGCTTCTCGCCCCGCTGCGGCACGGTGATCTCGACGCGCTGCCCGTGGCGTTCGCAGAGCGCGGTCGCCAACACGTCCCGGCCCTCGATCTCGTGCGACAGCAGGATGAGGCGCGGCGGTGGCCGGTCGTCGTAGAACTGCGCGAGGAAGGCTTCCAGCACCTCGCCGGGCGACAGGCTGCCGTCGGCCTTGGGGTGATAGGCCCGGTTGCCCCAATTCTGGTAGGTGCGGAAGAAGAACACCTCGATGCAGAACTGCCCGGCCTGCTCGACGACGGCGAACACGTCCGCCTCCTCCGTCTGCTTGGGGTTGATGCCCTGCGAGCTTTGGATGGTGGACAGCGCCGCGATACGGTCGCGCAACCGCGCCGCGCGCTCGAACTCCATGGCGTCGGACGCCTCCGCCATGTCCACGGCGATGCGGTCGCGCACCGCCCGGCTCTTGCCGGACAGGAACGCCCTGGCCTCCGCCACCAGGCCGCCGTAGTCGGTGTGGCTGATCTCGCCCGTGCACGGGGCGGAGCAGCGCTTGATCTGGTGGAGCAGGCAGGGGCGGGTGCGGTTCTCGTAGTAGGAGTCGGTGCAGGACCGCAGCAGGAAGGCGCGCTCCATGGCGGCGAGCGTCCGGTTCACCGCCCACACGGAGGCGAACGGCCCGAAGTAGTCGCCCTTGCGCGAGCGCGCGCCGCGATGCTTGGTCATCTGCGGGGCGGCGTGGTCGCCGGTGAGCAGGATGTAGGGGAACGACTTGTCGTCGCGCATCAGGACGTTGAAGCGCGGCCGCATCTGCTTGATGTAGTTGGTCTCGAGCAGCAGCGCCTCCGTCTCGGTGGCGGTCGAGACGAACACCATCGTGACGGTGAGCGCGATCATCCGGGCGATGCGGTTGGTGTGGCCGGAGGGGCGCATGTAGCTGGCAATGCGCTTCCTGACGCTCTTCGCCTTGCCGACGTAGAGGACCTCGCCGTCCGTCCCGATCATACGGTAGACGCCGGGACCTTTGGGGGCGTGCTGCCAGTAGCCGCGGATCGCCGCGGCGCCGGCCTTCACCGACGCCGGCGCAGTCTCGTCGTCGTCCACCGGCGGGATGTCCAGCTCGTCCGCGCCGTCCTCCCAGTCCACGATCGCGAGCCCTTCGGCCTCCGGGTCGGGCACGCCGGATGGTCGGTCGCCGAGGTCCGGCCCCTCGCGCACAGGCGCGGCGAACGCGTCCTCGCGCCCGAGGCCCGCGTGCCCGCCGTCGGACGTCCCATCCCGCGCGTCCTTCGCATCCATGGGCCGAGACTTATCCAGGGGCCAAACCTTATCCATGGCCAAGACTTAGGCGACGGCGGCGGACCTGAAAAGGCGATCCGTGAAAGACGCGCGGGTCGGTGATCTCCCCTTGCGTCCGCCGGCCACTCCGCGCTAACCAACCAACCATTCCGCATGATCCCGGAGCGGCGTCGGTCCGCGACGATACGTCGGTCCAGCCGTGTCGCCGTGAGACTGTCGGCCGAAACCCTCGCGCCCATACCGGTTGCGTTACGGTCCACCCGGGGACCGGCTTGTCCTGATCGCGACGCGTGGAGCGGCACGCGCTAATAAGGTAGGATACCTCATGAAGATGTTCTTCGCCGCCGCCGCCTTCACCTTCGCGGCCCTCGGACCGGCCCTGGCGGCCGATGGCCCCTCGGGCGAGTGGGTCGTCGCCGATCGCACCGCCGTCGTACGGATCACCAAGTGCCCGGGCGGTTACTGCGGTTTCGTCGCCAAGGGCCAGCCCGGCAAGGATTACCGCAACCCCGATCCGGCCAAGCGCAACCGTTCGGTGATCGGCATCGAAGTGATGTTCAACATGAAGCAGTCCGGCCCCGCCTCGTGGTCGGGCGAAACCTACAACGCCGACGACGGGCAGGTTTACAACGGCAAGATCACCCTGACCTCGGCCAACACGCTCAACGTCGAGGGCTGCGTCCCAGGCGGCGGCGTCTGCGGCTCGCAGTCCTGGACCAAGCGCTGAGCGCTCGGTTCAACCGTTAACGGCTTCACGCTAGTCAGACCACGGTCGTCGAATCCTCGATTCGGCGGCCGGTCTCGTTGTTCCGGGCGCGCGCGGCTGGTAAGAGCAGCCTCGCGCCTCACGCGCGTGTCGGTGGACGTTCATGAAGATCCTCGCGGGCAACTCCAACCGCGCGCTGACGGAAGCGATCGCCGGCTACATCGGCGTGCCGCTGACGAAGTGCCAAGTGCGACGCTTCGCCGATCAGGAGGTGTTCGTCGAGATCCAGGAGAACGTGCGCGGGCAGGACACCTTCATCATCCAGTCGACGTCCTACCCCGCCAACGACCACCTGATGGAAGTCCTCATCATGACGGATGCCTGCCGCCGCTCGTCAGCCAGGCGCATCACCGCCGTGATCCCCTACTTCGGCTACGCCCGCCAGGATCGCAAGGCCGGCTCGCGCACCCCGATCTCGGCCAAGCTCGTCGCCAACCTCATCACCCACGCCGGCGCCGACCGGGTCCTCACCGTCGACCTCCACGCCGGGCAGATCCAGGGTTTCTTCGACATCCCGACCGACAACCTGTTCTCCGCCATCGTCATGGTGCGCGACATCCGCGAGCGCATGGCGCTGGAGGACGTCACGGTGATCTCGCCCGACGTCGGCGGCGTGGTCCGCGCGCGGGCTCTCGCCAAGCGCATCAACGCGCCCCTCGCCATCGTCGACAAGCGGCGCGAACGGGCCGGCGAGTCGGAGGTCATGAACATCATCGGCGACGTCAGCGGCCGTTGCTGCATCCTCGTCGACGACATCGTCGATTCCGGCGGCACGCTCTGCAACGCCGCCGACGCGCTGCTCGCCAAGGGGGCGAAGGAGGTGGTGGCCTACATCACCCACGGCGTCCTGTCGGGCGACGCCGTGGCCCGCATCAGCGCCTCCCGGTTGAAGGAGATGGTGCTCACCGACACCATCCTGCCGACGGAGGCTGTTCGCACCGCCGGCAACATCCGCGTGATCTCGATCGCGCCGCTGATCGGCGAGGCGATCGCGCGCACCGCCAAGGAGGAGAGCGTGTCGAGCCTGTTCGATTGACCGGATGGTGAGTTGCTGAAGGCTCCGCCTATTCCGCCGGGAACGGCGGGAGGGGTTTGGCGCGCCGCCGCGTGAGGAATGCCGGCAAGCGGCGCCGGCGCAGGAAGTGGTGCAGCCGGTCGAGGTACAGGTAGATCACCGGCGTCGTGTAGAGGGTCAGCACCTGGGACACCAGCAGCCCGCCGGCGATGGTGATGCCGAGCGGCCGGCGCAGCGCCGAGCCCGGCCCCGAGGCGATGATCAGGGGCACCGCCCCCAGCAGGGCGGCGAGCGTCGTCATCAGGATCGGCCGGAAGCGCTCGACGCAGGCCTCGAAGATCGCCTCGGCGGCCGGCAGCCCGCGCCCGCGCTCGGCGTGTAGGGCGAAGTCGACCAGCATGATGCCGTTCTTCTTCACGATGCCGATGAGCAGGATGATGCCGATGAAGGCGATGAGGCTCAGCTCCGTGCCCGTGACCTGCAGGGCGAGCAGCGCCCCGAGCCCGGCGGAGGGCAGCGTCGAGATGATGGTGAGGGGGTGGGCGAGGCTCTCGTAGAGCACGCCGAGCGTGATGTAGACGGCGATCAGCGCCGCGTAGAGCAGGACCCCCTGCGAGCCCGAAGACTGCTGGAACAGCTTCGAGTCCCCGGTGAACTGCCCCTGCAGCGAGTCGGGCAGGTGCATGTCGGCGACCGTCCTGAGGATGGTGGCGTTGGCATCCGACTGGACGGCGCCCGGTTTCAGGTTGAAGGTGATCGTCACCTCGGGGAACTGGCCCTCGTGGTTCACGGTCAGCGGCGCGAAGCCGACCTGGACGTGGGCCATCGATTGCAGCTGGATCTGCCCCGTGGCGCTCGCCTGGTTGGTGGTGGACGACGGGTTGGTGCCGTCGGCCTGCAGGGCGGCCGGGCTCTGGGTGGTCGTGGTCGATTGCGTGTTCGACGTCGAGCCGACCTGCGAGGTGCTGTTGGACGTGTTGGTGGAGGACTGAGCGTTGTTGGCGCCGGGGTCGAGCGCCGTCTGCACCTGGCCGCCCCCCAGCCCGCTCGAACTCTGCAGGCTGACGCCGGCCGGCACGAAGATGTTGGTCAGGTCGCTGAGCTGGCGCAGCTCGTGCGACGGCGATTCGAGGATGACCCGGTACTGGTTGCGGGGCGAGTAGATCGTCGACACCTGCCTCTGCGAGAAGGCGTTGTTGAGGGCATTGTCGATGTTGGCCATCGTCACGCCGAGCCGCGAGGCGGTCGTCCGGTCGACCACGAGGTTCGCCTGCAGGCCGCCCGCCTCGTGGTCCGTGGTGACGTCGGTGATCTGCGGCAGCGTCTTCAGCTTGGCGACGACCTGGGGGTAGATCCTGGTCAACTCGCCGTAATCGTTGTCGGTGAGGGTGAAGGACAGGCTCGCCTTGTTGGAGCGCCCGCCGAACCTCAGGTCCTGCTGGGCGACGAGGTAGGTGTCGATGCCGACCACCTTGCGGAAGGTCCCGCGCAGGCGGGCGATGACCTGGTTCGCGGTCTCGCCGTGGCGCTCGGCCAGCGGCTTCAGGGAGATGAAGAGCTGCCCCTGGTTGTTGGAGTTCGATTGTGGGCCGCCGCCCGGGTTGCCGAGCGAGGAGCCGACGTTGGCCACCGCCGGATCGGCCTTGGCGAGCGCCGCGATGCGCTCCTCGAGCGGCACGATGGCCTGGTAGGAGATCGCCGGCGGCGCCTCCGTGGTGGCCATGATGAGGTCCGTCTCGTCCTCGGGGAAGAAGCCCTTCGGCGTCACGATGAAGAGGTGGATCGTCAGCCAGATGGTGCCGAAGAAGACCAGGATGGTGAGGAAGCGGTGCCGCAGCACGATCCGCAGCGTGAGTGCGTAGAAGCCCGCGACGGCGGCGAGCGATCCTTCCACGGCGCGGTCGACGAGGTTGGGCCGGCGCGGCGGCTTCGGGCTCGTGAAATTGGCGCAGATCATCGGCGTGATGGTCAGCGACGCCACGGTGGAGATCAGGATCGCGAAGGTGAGCGTCAGCGAGAACTCGTGGAACAGCTTGCCCGGCGCGCCGCCGAGGAACAGCAGCGGGATGAAGGCGGCCATCAGCGACACCGAGATGGAGATCACGGTGAAGCCGATCTGGCGCGAGCCCTCCAGCGCCGCCCGCAGCGGGGCCATGCCGGCGTCCCGGTTCTTGTCGATCGTCTCGATCATCACGATGGCGTCGTCGACGACGAAGCCGACGGAGGTGGCGAGCGCCATCAACGAGATGTTGTCGATGGAGAAGCCGCACACGTACATGCAGGCGCAGGTGCCCGACAGCGCGAGCGGCACGGTGGCGCCGGCGGCGAGCGTCGGCGTGATCCGGCGCAGGAACACGAAGACCACCATCATCACCAACACGACCGTGGCGAACAGCGTCTTGATCATGTCGCCGACGCTGGCGCGGATGGTGGTGGTGCGGTCGTTGAGGACCGAGATGGTGACGCCGCCGGGCAGGAAGCGCTGCAACTCGGGCAGCAGCGCCTTGATGTGGTCAACCGTCTCGATGACGTTGGCGTCCGCCTGCTTGCGAACGTAGAGGAGCACGGCCGGCGCGCCGTTGAAGGTCGCCTCCGATCGCTCGGAGCGCACGCTATGCGACACGTGGGCGACGTCGCCGAGGATGACGCTGGTGCCGCTGGCGTTCTTCACGACGAGGTTGCGGTAGTCGTCCAGCGTCTTCAGCTGGTCGTTGGTGTCGATGGAGCGGCCGAACACCGCCCCGTCGATCGAGCCGATCGGCGACAGGGCGTTGGCGTTGATGATGGCCGTGCGGATGTCGTCCGTGCCCAGGCCCGCCGCCGACAGCTTGGCGGGGTCGGCGGTCACGCGGATCGCCGGCTGGTCGGCGCCGGCCACGCTGACCTCGGCGACGCCCGGCACCTGCGAGATGCGCTGGAGCAGCACGGTGTCGGCGGCATCGTAGATGGCTGACGAGGGCATCTGCTTCGATGTGAGCGCCAGGATCAGCACGGGGATGTTGTTGGGGTTGGCCTTGCGGAACACCGGCACGTTGGGGAGCCCGGCCGGCAGGTCGGTGGCGGCGGCGTTCAGGGCGGCCTGGACGTCGCGGGCCGCGCCGTCGACGTTCCGGCTGAAGTCGAACAGGGCGATGATGACCGAGTTGCCGAGCGAGCTGACGGAGGTCAATTCCGTCAGGCCGGCGATCTCGCCGACGTGGCGCTCGATGGGCGCGGCGACCGTCGAGCCCATGATCTCCGGGCTCGCGCCGGGGTATTGCGCGTTGATGAAGACGGCGGGGAAGTCGATCGTCGGCAGGGCGCTGACCGGCAGCTCGAAATAGGCGACCGCGCCCAGCAGGAACACGCCGATCGCGAGCAGGATCGTGCCGATCGGCCGGCGGATGAAGAGGGCGGATATGTTCACCCGCTACTCCGCCGCCTTGGGATGCCGGAACTCGTCGGGCTCCTCCAACACCGGATCGGCGGCCTTGGCGCGGGCGAAGAAGCGGGCGCGTAGGCCTTCCATGGCGACGTAGATCACCGGGGTCGTGTAGAGCGTGATGAGCTGGGAGAGCAGCAGGCCGCCGACGATGGTGATGCCGAGCGGGTTGCGCAGCTCGGAGCCGGTGCCGGTGGCGAAGGCAAGCGGCAGCGCGCCGAACAGCGCGGCCAGCGTCGTCATCATGATCGGGCGGAAGCGGAGCAGCGAGGCCTGGATGATCGCCTCGCGCGGCGCCATGTGCCCGTCGCGCTCCGCTTCCAGCGCGAAATCGATGATCAGGATCGCGTTCTTCTTCACGATGCCCATCAGCAGCACGATGCCGATCAGCGCGATCAGCGACAGGTCCATGCGGAACGCCATCAGCGCGAGCAACGCGCCCACGCCGGCGGAGGGCAGGGTGGACAGGATCGTCACGGGATGGATCGCGCTCTCGTAGAGCACGCCCAGCACGATGTAGATGGTCACCGCCGCCGCCAGGATCAGGTAGGGCTCGTTGGCGAGCGAACTCGCGAACTCGGCCGCGTCGCCGGAGAAGGAGCCGGAAATGTCGTCGGGTACGCCGATGGCCGTGCTCGCCCGACCGATGGCGGTGACGGCGTTCGACAGCGACTCGCCCTCGGCGAGGTTGAAGCTGATCGTGACGGAGGGGAACTGCTCGGTGTGCTGCACCGAGAGCGGCGCGGTGTCGTGGCGCAGCGCCGTGAAGGTGGAGAGCGGCACTTGCGCCTCGGTGTTCGAGGACACGTAGAGGTTCTTCAAGGAGGCGGTGTCGGCGAGGTAGCGCGGCTCCGCCTCCAGGATGACGCGGTACTGGTTGGTCTGGGTGTAGATGGTGGACACCTGGCGTTGGCCGAAGGCGTCGTACAGCGTGTCGTTGATGTTCTGGACGGAGATGCCGAGGCGTCCGGCGAGCTTGCGATCGATGTCGACGTAGAGGCGCAGCCCGCCGTCCTGGGCCTCGGAGGTGACGTCGCGCAGCACCGGCGAGTCGCGCAGCGCGCCGACGAGCTTGCGCGACCATTCGGCGACGTCCGACGTCCTCGTGCCGTTCAGCGTGTATTGGTACTGGGCGCTGGAGGATTGCGCGGTGATCTGGATGTCCTGCACGCTCTGGAAGGTGAGGGTGAGCGAGGGCAGGTTCGCGACCTTCGCTTGCAGGCGCTTGATGACGGCGTTCACGCCGTCGCGCCCGCTGTCGCGCGGCTTGAGGACGATCGAGAGCCGGCCGGAGTTCGGTGTCGCGTTGACGGTGCCGACGCCCACGACCGCCGTGACGCCGGCGACCGCCGGATCGTCGCGGATGGCGCTGGCGGCCTGCTGTTGCAGGCGCGACATCTCCGCGAAGGACACGGTGGGGCTGGCGCTGGCGACGGCCGAGACCAGGCCGGTGTCCTGCGGCGGCAGGAAGCCCTTGGGGATCACGATGTACAGCAGGACCGTCGCGGCCAGCGTCCCGACCGTCACCAGCAGCATGAGCGACTGGTGGCCCAGCACCCATTCGAGGCTGCGCCGGTACCGTTCGCTCAGCCGCTCGCCGAGCCGCGCCAACCGGCCGGGTGGCTTCGACAGGTCCTCCCGGCGGTGGCGCAGCAGCTGGCCGCACATCATCGGCGTGAGGGTCAGGGACACCAGGGCCGAGGCGACGACGGCGATCGTCAGCACGAGCGCGAACTCGCGGAACATGCGGCCGACGATGCCGGTCATGAAGAGCAGGGGGATGAAGACGGCGACGAGCGACACGGTCAGGGAGATGACGGTGAAGCCGATCTCCCGCGCGCCGCTCAAGGCCGCCTCCAGCGGCGGCTCGCCGGCTTCCAGGTGGCGGACGATGTTCTCGATCATCACGATCGCGTCGTCGACCACGAAGCCCGTGCCGATGGTGAGCGCCATCAGCGACAGGTTGTCGAGGCTGAAGCCGAAGAAGTACATCACGCCGAAGGTGGCGATGAGCGACAGCGGCAACGCGACGCCGGCGATCAGGGTGGCGCGAGCCGAGCGCAGGAACACCAGCACCACCAGCACCACCAGCACCACCGACAGGACCAGGGTGAACTGCACGTCGGCGATCGAGGCCTTGATGGTGCCGGTGCGGTCGTTGACGATCGACAGGTCGACGCCCGCCGGCAGCTGCGCCTTCAGGTGGGTCAACTCCTTGCGGACCCGCTCCACGGTCGCGACCACGTTGGCGCCGGGCTGGCGCTGCACGTCGATGATGACGGCCGGCGCACCCTGGTACCATCCGGCGACGTGGTCGTTCTCCAGCCCGTCGACGATGTGGGCGACGTCGGAGAACAGCACGGGCGCGCCGTTGCGATAGGCGACCACCACGGACTTGTAGCCGTCGGCCGCGTCGATCTGGTCGTTGGCGCCGATCGCGTAGGCGTGCTGGGAGCCGTCGATGGAGCCCTTGGCGCCGGCGACGTTGGCGTTGGAGAGCGCGGTGCGAAGGTCCTCCATGCCGATGCCGTAGTCGGCGAGGCGCTGGAGGTCGGCCTGGATGCGCACCGCCGGCCGCAGCCCGCCAAGGATGCCGACGTGGCCGACGCCGGACAATTCGGCGATCCGCTGGCCGAGCAGCGTGTCGGCGAGGTCGGACATGGCGCGGATCGAGATCGTCTTGGAGGTCAGCGCCAGCTCGATCACCGCCGTGTCGGCCGGGTTCACCTTCGAGTAGACGGGCGGGTAGGGCAGGTTCTTGGGCAGGGTCGAGGCGGCGGCGTTGATGCCGGCCTGGACGTCCTGCGCCGCGCCGTCGATGTCGCGGTTGAGGTCGAACTGCAGGGTGATCGACGACAGGCCGAAGGCCGACGACGAGGTCATCGTGCTCAGCGAGGGGATCTGCCCGAGCTGGCGCTCGAGGGGTGCGGTGACGAGTTGGGCCATCGTGTCCGGGTTGGCGCCGGGCAGCTGGGTGGTGATCTGGATCGTCGGGAAGTCGACCTGCGGCAGCGCCGCGACCGACAGGTAGGAATAGCCGAGCACCCCCCCGAGCATCACGGCGATGGCGAGCAGCATCGTCGCGATCGGGCGCTTGATGAAGAGGGCGGACACGTTCATTCCGAAGCGCTCTGGCGATGGCCCCCGCCACGACGGTGCTGCGGGGCCGGCGCGTCGCCGCCCGGCTTGGGTGGCGACACGTCCTCGCGGTGCAGCGCCGGGGTGGCCGTCGCCGCCGCGCCCTGGTCGGGCGCCGGCTTGACCTTGGCGCCGTCGGTCAGCTTCTGGAAGCCGCTGGTGATGACGCTCTCGCCCGCCTTGAGGCCAGCCGTGACCACCGCCTCCGCGTCGTCCTGCTGCCCGACCGTGACCGGCCGCATCGTCGCCTTGTCGTCGACCACCGTGAAGACGAACTGGCCGTTGGGGCCCTGCTGAAGGGCGGCGATCGGCACGGTGATGGCGTCGTGCAGCGTTTCGACGCGCAGGCGCACGTTGGTGAAGATGCCCGGCCAAAGCTGCAGCTGGGGATTGTCGAAGTTCGCCTTCAGCTTCACCGTCCCCGTCGTCGAGTCGATGGTGTTGTTGACCACCGCGAGCACGCCGTGGTCGACGACGCCCTTGCCGTTCGCGTCGAGGGCCTGCACGTCGAGCTGGTTGAGCAGCGACGCCTTGTTGATGCGCGGCAAGTCCTGTTGCGGGATGTTGAAGATGACGCTGATCGGCTGGATCTGCGACACGGTGACGATGCCGGTGGTGTCGGCGGCGTGCAGGAGGTTGCCGACGTCGACGTTGCGGATGCCGGTGAGCCCGGCGATCGGCGAGGTGATGTTGGTGTAGGACAGCGTGGTGGCGGCACTGTCGATGGTCGCCTGATCGACCGCGACCTGCGCCTCGTCGGAGGCGACGGTCGCGACCTGCGTGTCGTACTGCTGCTGCGTCACCGCCTTGGTGAGCGAGAGCTGCTTGTAGCGGGCGAGGTCGCGGTAGGCGTTGGCGAGCGTCGCCTCGTCGAGCTTCTTCTTGGCGATGTCCTGGTCGTAGGTGGCCTGGTACAGGCGCGGGTCGATCTTGGCGATCGTGTCGCCGGCCTTCACCTTCTGCCCCTCGACGAAGTTCAGCGACTGCAGGGTGCCGTCCACCTGGGTGCGGATCAGCACCGAGTTCAGCGCCTGCCCGGTGCCCACCCCCTCGACGTAGACGGGGACGTCCGCCTGCTGCGCGCTCGCCGTGAGGACGGGGATCGGGCCGGCATCGGCGCCCCCGCGTCGACCGTGACGGCCGCCGGCCGCCGCCGTCTTGTCGCCCGCGGACCCCTCGCCCGTCGTCCCGCCGTCCTTCGGCTTGTTGGTCAGGCTGGTGTTGAGGAGGGGCGTCACCAGCACCACCAGGGCGGCCAAACCCGCGAGCCACGCCACGAGCCGCCACAACCGTTTCATGTCCGCTGACCCTCGATGTGCGACGACCCTCGACCTACGAAGCGCGCTTGCCCTTGCCGGCGGAGGCCGCCTTGTCGGTGGTGGCCTTGCCGGCGTACGATCCGCCCAGCGCCTGGAACAGGGTGACCGCCTCCGTCAGACGGGACAATCGCACCTGGACGAGCGTGTCCTGCGTCGTGAATAGCGTCTGCTCCGTTTGCAGCAAAGTCACGACGTCGAGCACGCCCTGCTTCAATCTGTCTTCCGACAGTTGAAGGGCGAGGCGCGAGGCTTCAAGGGACTGGCGGGTCAACTCTTCTTGTTCGGCGAAGAGCTTGAGCGCGACAAGGGCGCGGTCGACGTCCGAGAAGGCGGTCACCACCGCGAGCTTGTAGTTGGCGAGCAGCTGGTCCTGCAGCCCCTTGTCCTGGTCGTACTGCCCCTGGAGCAGGCCGCCGTCGAAGATCGGCTGCGCCAGGCTGTAGCCGAGCGAGTAGAAGGTCGAGGCGGGCGAGAACAGGGTCGAGAGCGCCGTGCTCTCGAAGCCCCCCTGCGCCGTCAGCGCCAGCTGCGGGAAGAAGGCGGCGCGCGCGGCGACGAGGTCGGCGTGGGCGGCGCTGAGGCTCGACTCGGCCATCTCGACGTCGGGGCGCTGCGTCAGCACCTCGGAGGGCAAGCCCGGCGCGATGCGCGGCACGGGGCTCTTCAGCACGCTGTGGCCGGCCACGAAGACCCGCTGCGGCGCGCGGCCGAGCAGGATGCCGAGCGCGATGACGTTCTGGTCGGCGGTGACCTGGAGCGGCGGCACCGAGGCTCGCAGGTTGGCGACCAGCGCCGCCTGCTGCGCCACGTCGAGGGCGGTCGCCGTGCCGGCCTTCTCCCGATCCTGGATCAGGGTGAGGATGCGGCTCGAATCCACCACGTCCTGCTTGGCGTAGGCGACCCGCTCGCGCGCCGCCAGCACGTTGAAGTAGGTGGTGGCGGTGGAGGCGAGCTGGGTGAGTTGCACCTCTTGCCGGTTCCAGCGGCTCGCCGTCGCGTTGTCCTGCGCCGCCTTGTAGAGCGCGCGGAAGCGGCCCCACAGGTCGAGCTGGTAGGAGCCGGAGAAGGCGGCGGTGAAGGACGAGCTGACGACCGAGCCGCCGAGGCTCGACGTGGTGCCGAGCGTGCTGGCGGCGGAGGTGGTCGAGCTCGTGGTCGTGCTGCTGCTCCCGGTGCCGCCCGTGTTCGAGATGATTCCGGTCCCCGCGCCGCTGCCGGTGGCGCCGCTGACCCCGCCGCCGCTCGCGCCCGTGCCCGTGACGCCGCCGGAGCCTGAGGGGGTCGTCGTCGTGCTCGTGTTCCCGCTGGTCCCGCTAGTGCCGCTCAACCCCGAGGTGCCCGACGACACCACCGAGGTCGACCCCCCGCCGTTCCCCGAGCGCGTGACCGAGTTGCTCGCGCTGATCGTCGGGTACAGCGCGGAGCCGGACTGGCGCGCCGTGGCGTCGGCCTGCTCGACCTGGGCGATCGCGGCGGCGACGGAGAAGTTGCCGATCTCCGCTTCCTCCATGAAGCGGGTGAGCTCGGGCGAGTGGAAGGTGGTCCACCAGTCCACCGCGTGGTTCTCCAGCCCGCCCTTGGCGTCGGCGAAGCGGTAGGAGCCGGGAACGTCGACCTTCACGTCGGGGACGTTGGGGCCGGGGATGCAGCCGGCCAGCGGCAGGAGGGCGAGGGCTCCCACCAGGGCGCGGGCGCGGGGCCGCCGTCCGGAGCGGTCCGCCCGTGTTCCCATCCCTCGTGTCACCGCGTCCAACAACGCTTCACCCGCTCACCACCGCACGCCGCCGCCGCGGACGAGCCCGCACGCCACTCATGGAGCCTTTCAGGCGTCGCATAGAGGCCAAAGCGTGTCCGTTAACGATCAAGTAACCGTATGCCGGGACCCGTGTTTGAGAAGCCACAGGGCGAGGCGAAACGGCACGGGACAACAGGGGTCGTCGGGGCGGAACGCGTCGGCCCGCCACGCTACATTGCCGGACGATCGCCCCCACGTCCAACGCGACGCGCCTCCCCCCGAAACCCTCCGCGAGTCCCCATTGCCCGGCACCCTACGCCTCGTCCTCGGCGACCAGATCTCCGACGGGCGCCTGTCGTCCCTGCGCGACCTCGATGCCGCCCGCGACAGCGTGCTGATGGCGGAGGTCCGCGCCGAGACCGGCTACGTCCGCCACCACAAGCAGAAGGTCGCGCTGGTCTTCGCCGGCCTGCGCGGCTTCGCCGATCGGCTGCGAGCCAAGGGCGTCGACGTCCGCTACGTCGGCTTCGAGGACCCGGACAACACCGGCTCGCTGCTGGGCGAGGTGCGCCGCGCGCTGGCCGGGCGCGATTACGAGCGCGTCGTCGTGACCGCGCCGGGCGAATGGCGGCTGATGGACGAGTTCGAGGCTTTCGCCGCCGCCTCCAACGTGCCCTTCGTCATCCGCGACGACGACCGCTACCTGTGCTCGCCGGCCCAGTTCCACGCGTGGGCGGACGGGCGCCGCGAGCTGCGGATGGAGCTGTTCTACCGCGCCATGCGTAAACGTCATGGCCTGCTGATGGACGCCGACGGCCAGCCCGAGGGCGGCGCCTGGAACTTCGACAAGGAGAACCGCCGCGCGATGCCGAAGCGGCTGACACCACCGAGGCACCGCTTCATCGCGCCCAACCCCGTGACGCGGGGTGCCATCGCCGACGTGGCGCGGTTGTTCCCCGACCATTTCGGCTCGCTCGACGCCTTCGGCTTCGCCACCACGCCCGTTGAGGCGGCGGTGATCGTCGACGACTTCATCGCCAACCTGCTGCCCGGCTTCGGCGACTACCAGGACGCCATGGTGCGCGACGAGCCTTGGATGTGGCACGCGATCATCTCGGCGGCGATGAACATGGGGCTGATCGACCCGCTCGACGTGTGCCGCCGCGCGGAAGCCGAGTACCGCGCCGGGCGCGCGCCGCTCAACGCGGTCGAGGGCTTCATCCGCCAGATCCTCGGCTGGCGCGAGTACGTGTGCGGGGTCTACTGGCTGAAGATGCCGGAGTTCAAGGCGCTGAACGCCCTCGACGCCGACCGCGCGCTGCCGCCGTTCTATTGGTCGGGCGAGACGGACATGGTGTGCGTCAAGGACACGGTGGCGACGACGAAGGCCAACGCCTACGCCCACCACATCCAGCGACTCATGGTGACCGGCAACCTCGCCATGCTGCTCGGCGTGCATCCCGACGCGATCAACGAGTGGTACATGGTGGTCTACGCCGACGCCTACGAATGGGTGGAGCTGCCCAATGTCCACGGCATGGCGACCTACGCCGACGGCGGCATCGTCGGCTCCAAGCCCTACGCGGGATCGGGCGCCTACATCAATCGCATGAGCGACTACTGCGGCCGCTGCCGCTACGACGTGACCAAGCGGGTGGGGCCGGACGCCTGCCCGTTCAACGCGCTCTACTGGGACTTCATGATCCGCCACGAGGCGCGCTTCGCCCGCAACCCCCGTATGGCGCTGCCCTACCGCAACCTGGAGCGGTTGACCCCCGCCGACCGGGCCGCCGTGCGGGCGGAGGCGGAGCGGATCAAGACGGACTTCGGCGCGGTGCGGGTTTGAGGACCGCTCAATCCGCCTGGCACAGCGTGTCGAGCACCCCCGCGACGTAGGCGGACGCGGACGGCGCGCCATGCCCGAAGCGCTGGCCGGTGCGCACGCGGATCGGGCCGCGCGGGCCGAAGATAACACCCGGCTCGAAGGCGCGCCACGAGCCGTCGCGATCGTGCAGGAAGGCGGAGCACCGCAGCCGCGACTGCGCCGCCGCCGGGCTCGCGAGGACGCTCAGCGCCAGGGGGACCACGATCCACCCGCGCACGGCTAGCCGCCGCACAGGTGGTCGAGGATGCGGGCGATGTCGCCGCCGTCCCGCCGGTCGGTCGAGCGGAAGAGCTGGCCGGCCTCGACGTGGACGGGTCCGTGGCTGCCGATGACCGTCCCCGTCGTGAAGCTCCGCCACGACCCGTCCGATCCGTGGAGGAAGCCGGTGCATTTCACCGCCTGCGCGTGGGCCATCACCGGCAGGAGGAGGAAGGGGGCGAGCAAGGCGGGGAGGCGGATCAAGCGAAGGCTCCGTGGTGGAGTGGACGGGCGCGCGCTCACTGTCGCAGCGCGCTCAGCACGGACGCGCTCGCCCGGCCGTCCGGCTTCATGCCGGCCTTCGACTGGAAGTCGACGATCGCCTCGCGCGTCTTGTCGCCGATCACGCCGTCGATCTTGCCCTGGAGGTCGTAGCCGCGCTGCGTCAACCGCGTCTGCACCTCGCGGCGGTCGACGCGCGACAGGCCGGGGTCCTCGGTCGGCCACGGCGTCCGCAGGCCCGGCCGCCCGGCGAGCCGGTCTGAGAGAAGGGCGATGGCGAGCGCGTAGGATTCGGCGGCGTTGTAGCCGTAGATCGCGTCGAAGTTGCGCGTCACCAGGAAGGCCGGGCCGCTCGGCCCCGCCGGCAGCAGCAGGCCGGCGGGACTCTGGCCACCCGGCCCTTCGCCGAGCGGGCGGCCGTCGATCCGGGTGACGCCGCGCGCCGTCCAGGCGGCCATCGGCTGCTTGTGGCCGCGCCCCGAGGGACCGCCGTAGCCGGCCGGCAGGCGCACCTCGAAGCCCCAGGGCAGGCCCTGCTGCCAGCCGGCCTTGTGGAGGAAGTTCGCCGTCGAGGCGAGGGCGTCGGGGGCGGAATGGACGAGGTCGCGCCGTCCGTCGCCGTCGCCGTCGACGGCGGTGCCGAGGAAGGTCGAGGGCATGAATTGGGTGTGGCCGAAGGCCCCCGCCCAGGACCCGGTGAAGTCGCGCGGGTCGATGTCGCCACCCTGGACGATCCTCATCGCGTCGAGCAACTCGCCGCGATAGTAGCCGGCGCGGCGGCTGCCGGCGCAGGTCAGCGTCGCCAGCGACTGGATCACCGGCTTGGAGCCGAAGTTGCGGCCGAAGTTCGATTCCACGCCCCAGACCGCCGCGACCACGTAGGGCGGCACGCCGAAACGTCCCTGCGCGGCCGCCAACGCCGCCCGGTTCTCCGCCATCGCCGCCTCGCCGTCGCGCACCCGCTCCTCGTCGACGAGGCCGGCGAGGTAGTCCCAGATCGCGGTCTTGAACTCGGGCTGGTAGGCCTCGGCCTTGAGGATGTCGGGGTTGGGCTGGAGGTCGGCGGTCAGCCCGTCGAAGGTTCGCGCGGAAACGCCCTTGGCTTCCGCCGGCCCGCGCAGCGCGGCGACGCAGGCGCGGAAGTCGGCGCGGGCCGGGTTGGCGCCGAGCGCGAGCGCGAGGAGCGTGGCCAGCCAAGGCATCGGCGAGGACATCGACGAGCGGGAAGAGGACATCGGCGAGCGGGAAGAGGACATCGGCGAGCGGGAAACGGTCATGGGGTGCCCTTCACATCATGCGTCGCAGGTGCTTGTAGACGATCGCCCGCGACACGAAGCCGGTCAGCAGCGCCACGGCGACGGTGATGGCGCCGATCGCCACGTAGCCGCCCAGCCCCAGGCCGAAGGAGCCGAACATCGCTTCGATCTGCTCGCCGCCGGCGCTCGTGCGCCAGTGCCCGAGCGCGCGGCCGACCCCTAGGAAGAACAGGGTGGCGGCGCCCCCGCCGATCGCCCCGCCGCGCAGGCCGAGCCGCAGGAAGTGCGTCTGGAACTGCCGCGAGATGAACCCGTCGGCGGCGCCCACGAAATGCAGCACCTCGATGATCTCCTTGGCGCCGGCCATGGCGCCGCGCGTGGCGAAGGCGACCGCCAGCAGCATGGCGCCCAGCACCAGCCCGAACACCAGGACGCCGACGCCCACCGTCGCGCGCGCCATGGACGCGAACCGGCCGAGCCACATCCCGTGATCGTCGAGGATGGCGCCCGGCACGCGCTCGGCTAGCGCCAGTCGCAGCGCGGGCACGTCGAGGGCATGGCCCGGGTCGAGCTTGACGACGACGAGGCGGGGCACCGGCAGGTCGCCGAGGTCGCCCCCCAGCCAGGGTTGCAGCAGCTTCTCCCCCTCCGCCTTCGTGTAGGGGTCGACCGACGCGATCCCGGGCGTCCCCCTGGCGATGGCGACCGCCTGCCCGCTCAGGGCGTCGAGGTCGCCGCCCGGCGTCGGGCGCACCTGGATCGTCATCTCGCGCCCGACTTCCGCCCGCCAATCGTTGGCGGCGGCGGCCACCAGCAGGGCGACGCCCGCCGTCAGCGCGGCGAGGAAGGTCATGATGGCGATCACCGTGACGAGCGCGCGACCGGCGATCGTGTCGGCCGGCACCAGCGGCATGTCGCGCTTCAACGGACGCAGCGCGTCGCCCCCGGTGGTCGCCGGAGCGCCGGGCTTGGACGGGCCGCGTTCGGCCCCGCCGGTGCCCGCCCCGCCGCTCCCCGCCTCGTCGGGCGACCCGGCGTCCGGCGTGCCGGATGGCTCGGCGCGCCGGGGCGCCCGCGTCAGCGTGGCCATGGGCTGATCCGCCTCATTCGAAGATGTGCAGGCGGCTGTCGCCGAGCACGAGGCGACGCGCGCCGTCGAACTGGTCCATCAGCCCGAGGTCGTGCGTCGCGATCACCACCGACGTACCCGATTTGTGGAGTTCGATGAAGAGCCGCAGCAGCCGTCGCGCCAGCGTCGGGTCGACGTTGCCGGTCGGCTCGTCGGCGAGCAGCAGCTCGGGGCGCACGATCAACGCGCGGGCGATCGCCGCGCGCTGCTTCTCCCCGCCGGACAGGATCGCCGGCAGGGCGTGCATCCGGTCCCCCAGGCCGACCCAGCCGAGCAGCTCGATGACCTCGCCCCGGTAGCTCGCCTCCTCGCGACCCTGCACGCGCAGCGGCAGCGCCACGTTCTCGTAGGTGGTGAGGTGGTTCAGCAGGCGGAAATCCTGGAACACGACGCCGATCCGCCGGCGCAGCCCGGTGATCGCGTCCTTGTCGAGCGAGCCGGCGTCGCGGCCGAACAGGCTGATGAGCCCGCGCGTCGGCTTCAGGGTGAACAGGATGAGGCGCAGCAGCGTCGTCTTGCCCGCCCCCGAGGGCCCGGTCAGGAATTGGAAGCTCTGCGGCTCGATGCGGAACGAGATGTCCTTCAGGATCTCGCCACCCATGCCGTAGCGCAGGCCCACGTTCTCGAAGCTGATCAACCCGGTTCCCCGTCCACCGCCTCACATCGCAGGCAAGACGGTTAACGCGGCTTTAAGCAGCGCGCGACCAGACTGCGTGCGTGCCCCTCGCATCGTTGTCGCGCCCATGCTGATCGACTGCCCGTCCTGCGCCCGGTCCTACCACGTTCCCCGCGCCGAGATCGGTGAAAGCGGTCGCACCCTGATCTGTCCGCGTTGCGAGGCGTCCTGGTTCGTCGACGCGGACGGGGCGCGACGCGACGGGCACGGCACCATCCCCAGCGTCGAGCTGGCCGCCTCCGGCATCCGCCCCAGGGAGCTCGGGCCCCGCGCGCCCAAGATCGGACGCTGGACCGGACGCTGGACCGGGCGCTGGCGCCCACCCCTGGGGCGGGCCGCGACCTCGCTCGCCGCGGCCGCCTGCCTCGCCACGCTCGTGTGTCTCGGCGGCCTCGGCCTGGTCGGCGCCCGCGACGACGTGGTGCGCCACCTGCCGCGCACCGCCGGCCTGTACCGGATGTTGGGGATGCCGGTGAACGTCCGCGGGTTGGAGTTCGTCGGCGTCGCCGCGCGCGTCGAGGCGCCGCTCACCGACGTTTCCATCACCGGCGAGATCCGCAACGTGGCGCGCCGACGCGTGCCGGTCACGCGGATCGCCTACGAGGTCCGCGACGCCGCCGGCATCGCCGTGGCCAGCTGGACCGAAGCCGCCCCGGCGCGGACGCTGGCCGCCAGGGCGAGCCTGTCGTTCGCCTCGCGGCCCCACGCCATCCCCGGCGAGGGACGATCGGTGATGGTCCGCTTCGACGACGATCGGGATCATCCTTGAGGGGGCGCCGCCGAAATCTTAACCGGGCGGGCCGATGATGGCGGACGGCGGGCCCCGTGGCCTTCTGGAGTGGGTTTCGTGAACGCCAACGAGTCCGGGCAGACGGCGAAGCGAACGCGGGCGTTCCTGCCGGTCCGCCGCCTCCCTCGCGGTCGCTTGAGCCTCGGCACCAAACTGGGCCTTATCATCTGCCTGTGCATGGTCACGACGATGGTGCTGGCGGCGAGTTTCTTCATCCGCCAATCCGACCAGGCCGCCGACGTGAAGGCCCATTCGCTGGCCGAGGAGGTGTCGGAGGACCTCGCGTCCAGGGTCAAGGCCGGCTTCGACGCGTCGTTCAAGGTCGTCACGACCACGAACGAGACCCTGACCGCGCTCTGGACGCACGACGTGAGGAGCCGCTCGATCGGCGACATCCTCCTCAAGCAAATGCTGGACGCGGATTCGGACCGTTTCGGCGCGTGGACGGCCTGGAAACCCGACGCCTTCGATGGTCGCGACAGGGACTTCGTGAACGCGTCCGGCTCGGACGAGACGGGGCGATACCTGACCTACTGGCACCAGAACGGCATGGAGGTCACCCATGACCACGTCACCGGCTACGCCAGCGCGGCCAACGCGCTCTACCAGGTGCCGCTCGACTTGGACGCGGCGTACCTCAGCGAGCCGTACTTCATCGACAGCAACGATCGGCGCATCGCGACCGTGTCCTACGCCGAGCCGATCGCGGCCGACAAGGTCCTGGGCGCGATCGGCATCGACGTGAGGTTGACGCCGCTCCTCGACGTGTTCGATGGCTTGCCGCTGCCGGAAGGCGGCGCGGTCACGCTGGTGTCCCACGGCGGCATCGTCGCGATGGCCAACGACGCGAGCGTTCGCGAGAAGCCGCTGCTCGAGGCCCGTCCCGCCCTCGCGGCCGACTGGGCGCGGATCACGGGCGGCGAGGGAGCGATCGGGACGGGGATCACGTCGGCCGGTGTCGTGCGCACGTGGCACGAGCTCACCTTCAACACGGTGAGGACGCCCTGGTACGTGCTGACGGAGGTGCCGTTGCGGGCCTTCGCCGCCGACGCGCGGCGCGAGCAAACGACGACCGCGTTCGCCACCCTGGGCGTGCTGCTCGCGATGATGCTCGCGATCCTCTTCGCCCTGCGTCAGGTGGTGACCGCGCCCCTGCGCGCGGTCGGCGTGTTCATCGCCGGCCTCGGCGATCAGGATGGGCCGCGCGAATGCCCGCAGAGCCGGCGGTCCGACGAGATCGGCGCGATCGCCAAGGCGCTGACCGAGCTGCGAACCTCGCAGGGCGAGGT
This sequence comes from uncultured Beijerinckiaceae bacterium, assembly GCA_964235705.1. Taxonomy (GTDB): domain Bacteria; phylum Pseudomonadota; class Alphaproteobacteria; order Rhizobiales; family Beijerinckiaceae; genus RH-AL1. Next base: position 51,233 of record CAXSDP010000010.1, read on the forward strand.
CGACCGCCTGCGCGGCGCCCAGAGCGAACGCGAGAAGCGCTTCGCCGATGCCCGCCACGTCGAGTTGCAGCAACTCGCGGACCATCTCGGCCAGACGATCCAGGCGGTGGCCCACGTGGTGGACGCGACCGCCCTCAAGATCATGCGGCGGTCCGAGATGATGGCGGCCACCGCCGTCGCTTCCGCCGACAAGACCACCGTGATCGCCGAAGCCTCGCTCGACGCCGACGGCAACGTGGGGACGGTGGAAGCGGCGGCGGCGGCGTTGCGGGCCTCGATCGTGCGCATCGTCGCCGACATGGCCACCGCGAAACGGATCGCCTCGACCGCCTCCGACAAGGCCAAGCTGTCGAGCGCGGTGACGAGCGAACTGTCGAAGCGGGCCGCCCACATCGACGCGGTCGTGGCGCTCATCAGCTCCATCGCGCAGCGGACCAACATGCTCGCGCTCAACGCGACGATCGAGGCGGCGCGCGCCGGCGAGGCCGGCCGGGGCTTCGCCGTGGTCGCGCAGGAGGTGAAGGCGCTGGCGGTCCAGACGACCACCGCGACCGGCGAGATCGCCCTCCAGATCAAGGCCATGCAGGCGATCGCGGCGGAAGCCGCCGCCGCCCTGACGTCCATCAGCGGCACGGTGTCGGAGATCGACGCGCTCTCGACCTCGATCTCCCACGCCGTCGAGTTGCAGGGCGACGAGACGGTACGGATCGGCCACTCGGTGGGCGCCGCGGTCGCCGCCTCGCGCCGCGTGCGGGCGGCGATCGAGGACGTCAACCGCGGCGCGACCGACACCGGCGAGATCGCCGCCGAGATGCTCATCGAGAGCGCCAAGCTGGCCGATGAGAGTGAACGGCTGAACGACGAGGTGCTGCGCGTGATCGAGCGGGTGCGCGCGGCTTGAGGCCCGTCGGGACCCGGCGGCCATCGCGTCGGCTTCCCTTCGACCACCGCGCGCCTTCCGGGCCGATATCCTAGGTTCGGAACTGTCGGACCGTGCTCGCGATCACGTTGATGAGGCGGGGATCGGACAGGCTGAGCTCGCTCAGGTCCTTGACCTGCTCGAACCGTATGCGTTGGGCGTCGAAATAGCGGTCCATCGCCCGGGAGGCGATCGTTGGATCCCTCGATCGGATGCCATCGAGGATGGCGATCCTGTGGGGTTGGAAGTCCAAGGCCCGCGAGCGCCAGAAGCGGACGCCTCGACCGCTCAGGGATTTGACCTGCACCTCGTGCAGGAGGGCCAGCAGGAACGCTTCGAGCGATTGAAGGAGGGGGCTGTGGGCGGCGGCCGATACCGCGCGCTGGAAGCCGATCACCTGGGCGATCACGTCGTCGACCTCCTTCACGTCGCCCAGTCGCTCGAAGCCGTCGCAGGCGGCGGCGATCTCGGTCAAGTCCTGGTCGGTCGCGTTGGCCGTCGCCACCACGATGGACTGCCGCCCCAGCACTTGACGGATGTCGAGCGCCTCCATGACGCCCACGCTCTGGAGTTGCAGGAGCGTTTGCAGCGCGGAGGCCAGCGCGAAGTCGCCTTGACTGCGGACGAACGAGCCGTTCCCATGCAGGACCTCGACGAGCCCGAGCGTTTCGAGCGCCCGGATGGCTTCGCGAATGGTGGATTGGCCGACACCGAAGCGGTCGGACAGCTCCTTCTCGGTCGGCAAGCGCTCGCCATCGGGGCGCCGACGGGTGACGATGTCCTGACGCAACGTTTCGATGATCTCGTCGACCAGTTTGACGCGACGGCGGAGCGGCCTCGGCTCTTTAGGCTTTTCCCTCGTCTCGCCGTCTCTCGTCTTCATGTCCGCCGCCCGCCCCGTCACGACCCTTTCTTGTCGGGTTACGGGGAAGCACGCAAGGCGAGTGGGGTGCGCTGAACCCCGCGATGCTCAGTCGCCGGCATCCTTGATGGGGTTGGCGATCGTGCCGATCCCTTCGATCTCGACTTCGCAAACGTCGCCCTCCTTGAGGAACAGGGGCGGCGTCCTGGCGTAACCGACCCCCGCCGGCGTCCCCGTCGCGATCACGTCGCCGGGTTCGAGCGTCATCACCTCCGACAGGATCTCGATCAGCGTCGCGACGTCGAAGATCATGTCGGCGGTGTTGCCGTCCTGCATGACCGCGCCGTTCACGCGCGACACGATCCGCAGGCCCGCCGCGCCGGCCGGCAGCGCGTCCGCCGTGACGATCTCGGGGCCGAAGGCGCCGGTCAGGTCGAAGTTCTTGCCCATGGTCCACTGCGTGGACTTGCGCTGGTAGTTGCGCACGGACCCGTCGTTGAAGCAGGCGTAGCCGGCCACGTGGTCCAACGCCCAGGCGGCCGACACGTGCCGCGCGGTCCGTCCGATGACGACGGCGAGCTCCGCCTCGTAGTCGAGCTTGTCGGAAACGAGCGGCCTGACGATCGGCTCGCCGTGGGCGACCAGGGACGTGCCCACGCGCAGGAACACGGCGGGGTAGTCCGGGATGGGGTTGCCGCCCTCCTTCGCGTGGTCCCGGTAGTTGAGGCCGATGCAGATCACCTTGCCCGGCTTGTCGACCGGGATCAGGCAGCGGAGGTCGGCGAACGCCAGGTCGGGCCCGGCGGTCGCCGGCGCGTCCAGCATGTCGGTGAAGGTTCGCGCGGCGGGGCACGCCTTCACGACGGCGCCCTCCCGCACACCATACTGCGCGCGGCCTTCGTGGAGGAAACGGACGATCTTCATGGAGGCGTCTCTCGCGGGGGCGAACGGTGTCAGGGACGGGTGAAGGCGCTGGCCTCTTCGAGCCAGCGCCGCGGCGGGACCTGCCACCCGCCGATCTGGAAGTCGGGGGCCTGCCACCGCAGCGGCTCGTCCTCGATGTCGATGGTCTGGTAATGGGTCGGGAACAGCTCGACGCGGTGGCCGTCGGGGTCGCGCAGGTAGAGGAAACGCGCCAAACCCGGGCTGAAGTGCCGCGCCGGGCCGAACTCGACCCGCTCGGCCTGGCCCGCCCGGACGAACAGGTCGGCGGTCAACATCAGGCTCTGGGTGTCGGGAACGGTGAAGGCCACGTGGTGGAGGCGCGGACCCGACCCCCGGGCGAAGACGATGTCGTGCGGGTTCCCCTTGCGCTGGAGGAAGACCATCATCATGGCCTCGTCGGCGACGACGTACTCGGACAAGCGGAAGCCCATGTCGTTGTAGAAGAGCAGCGAGGCGTCCACGTCCGGCGTCACCACCTGGACGTGGTCCAGGCGGTGGACGCACGCGCCGCGATGGGTCTCGACCTCGTGGAACAGCCGGGGCCGCGTTTCCATGGTGGCGCAGAACTCGAGCGGGGTGCCGGCCGGGTCGCTGGTGTGGAGGGTCCGGCCCTGGTGGGGGACGTCGACCCAGGCGGTCGGGAATCCCGCCGCGTCGAAGTGGCGCCGCACCAGGTCCAGGTCCTCGTCCGTGCGGACGCGGAAGCCGACCCTCTCGCACCCGGGCTCGCCGCGCTTGAGCACCAGGCTGTGGTGGCACCCTTCCTCCAGCCCGCGCAACCACAGCGTGTCGCCATCCTCCTCGCTGACCACGAGGCCGAGCAGGTCCACGTAGAAGGCGCGCGAGGCCGCCAGGTCCTTCACGTGGTGCACGACGTGGCTGGCCCGCGTGATGTCGAAGGCGGGCTTGTGAACCGGCGTCGGAAGCTGGATCGTCATGGGGGACTCTCGGTTCTGAGGGCTCACGGGCGCGCGAACAGGCCGCCGTAACGGGTCCTGAGCACGGCTTTCTGCACCTTGCCCATGGCGTTGCGCGGCAGGTCCTCGACCACGATCACGTCCTTGGGCCGCTTGAAGGCGGCCAGCCCCGAGGCCGTCGCCGCCCGGATCGCCGCCGGATCGAGGGCGGTGCCGCGCCGGGCGACCACCACCGCCACCACCCCCTCGCCGAAGTCGGGGTGCGGGACGCCGATCACCGCGCTCTCGGCGACGCCGAGCAGCGCGTCGATCACCAGCTCGATCTCCTTGGGGTAAACGTTGAAGCCCCCGGAGATGATGAGGTCCTTGGCGCGGCCGACGATCTTGATGATGTCGGCGTCGTCCCGTTCCGCCACGTCGCCGCTGATGAAGTAGCCGTCCGCCGTATGCTCCTGCGCGGTCTTCTCGGGGTTCCGCCAGTAGCCGGAGAACAGGTTCGGGCCCTTCAATTGCAGGATCCCGGACTGGCCCGTGGCGGCGGGCGAGCCGTCGTCCGCCATGATCCTGACGTCGACGCCCGGGAGGGGGCGGCCGACGACGCCCGGCCGGCGCGGCCCCTCGTAGGGGTTGCTCGTCACCATGAGGGCCTCGGTCATCCCGTAGCGCTCGAGGATCTCGTGGCCCGTCCGCTCCCGGAACGCCAGGAAGGTGCTGTCGAGCAGCGGCGCCGAGCCGCTGATGAACACCCGCATGGCCGCGCACCGCGACGCGTCGAACCGGGGGTCCTCCAGCAGGCGCGTGTAGAAGGTCGGCACGCCCATGAACACGCTCGCCGACGGCAGGGCGTCGATCACCGCCGCCGCCTCGAACTTCTCGTGGAAGAGGATCGTGGACCCGTTCAGCAAGGCGCCGTGCAGGGCGACGAAGAGGCCGTGGGCGTGGTAGATCGGCAGGGCGTGCAGCAGCACGTCGCCCTCCCGCCAACGCCACGCCTCGTGCAGGACGAGGGCGTTGGACGACAGGTTGCGGCAGGTCAGCACCGCCCCCTTCGAGCGGCCGGTGGTGCCCGACGTGTAGAGGATCGCGGCGGGGTCGTCCGGCCCGACCGCCGCCGGCGGCGCGCCGGGGTCTTGGACGAGCCAGGGCGCCTCCCCGAGCGCCGGCCCGAGGACCTCGCGTCGCGCCGTGGTGGCGACGGTGGCCGCCGCCGCGCCCGGGCTCGCGACCAGCAGCGCGGGCTGCGCGTCCGACACGAAGTAGTCCACCTCCGCCGCCGTGTAGGCCGTGTTCAAGGGCACAAAGACGAAGCCGCCCCGCACGCACCCGAGGTAGAGCAGCAGGGCGGCCGGCGACTTGTCCAGCTGCGCCACGATCCGATCGCCGGGTCGCAGGCCGAACCCCCGGAGCCAGGCGGTGACGCGCGCGGCGTGGTCCAGCATCTGCCCGAACGTGACCACCCCGCCGTCGTTCAGGCGGAGGAACGGTTGGGCGGCGCGGGCGGCGGACGTCCGCGTGAGCACGGCGAAGAGGTTGTCCCGCCCGTCCACCGATGGCGCCGTGTCGCTCCCCAAGTCGCTCCTCATGGCGCCCCCTAACCGCCGACCTGCGTGGCGACCCGGCTCGCCTGCAGCGGCGCGATGACCTCGGACACGACGCGCTTGTGCGCCGGGTTGGCCTGGTAGGCCCGCCAGGCCGCCTCGTCCTCGAACCTGGCGACCAGGAGGTAGCTCCCGTTGCCCGACCGCAGCGCGAGATCCGGTCCGTGGTCCAACGACACGAGGCCGGCGACGGTCGGGCGCATGTCGTCCAGGGCCGCCGTGACCGCCGCCACGTCGGCCGGCCCCACGCCGTCGTTCCAGGTGAAGATCACGGCGTGGATGATCATGGGGTGAGCCCGAGCGACAGGTTGGCGGCCAACGACGCGGCGACGGCGCTCGACAGCCCGTTGGGTGCCGGATCGCCCCGTGACACACCGCCGGGTGTCACGTCACCGCGCCCCGACCCACGGAAGATCGCGGCCACGTGGCCGTCCGGCCGCACCAGCACGGCCTCCGCCTCGGACAGGCCCAGCGACCGCCCGAGGGCGTCGTGCGCGTCGGCGAAGTCGCGACCCTCCACGAGCACGCGCAGCGGGGACGGGGTGTCCGCCGCGCGCAGGACCTCGGCCGCGCCCGAGCCGGCCAGCACGGTGAAGGCGCGCTCGTCGATCAGGTCGAGGGACGACACGGGCCGTCCGTCCCGCTCCAGCCAAACGTGGGGCAGGCGCTTGCCCACCGCCAACACCGCGTCGAAATCCGAGATGCTCCCGCGATGGCGGTGCGCCCGGTCGTAGCTGAAGCCCAACTGGAGGTCGAGGCTGTCGAAATGCTCGCGCTGATTGCCGATCTGCCGGTCGACCTCGGCCTTGACGCCCGGGTCGCGCAACCGTCGCGCGATGTCCTCCGGGCCGTCGTCGGCGCTCAACTCGAGGGACGCCCGCAGCCCGAGGATCCGCCGCGCGTTCAGGTCGCTCTGGTCCGCGTTCGTCAGGGCCACGCCGCGCCGCTCGGTCTCGTAGCTGTCGAGCAGCGCGGCGCCGGCCTCGTGCCGCTCGACGGCGCCGATCTTCCACGCCAGGTTGTGCGCGTCCTGGATGCCGGTGTTCAAGCCCAGGCCGCCCATCGGCGGGAAGCGGTGGGCGGCGTCCCCCACGAGGAACGCCTGCCCGACACGGTAGCGCTCCGCCACCTCCGACACCATGATCCAGGGCAGGATGTGCTTGATCTCGATCCCGGACTCCGGGGTGCCGACGACGTGGTGGAGGATGTCCATGCAGACAGCCGGGGTGAAGGCCTCGCGCGGCATGACGGCGGGGTCGTGGGGGTACAGCATGCACCAGCGGCTGTCGATGTCGTAGGCGATCAGGACGCCGGCGTGGGGGGGTTGCATGATCCAGTAGAGGATCCCCGGACGCTCCCCAACGAGCGACCTGAGGTTCGCCTCGAAGTGGATGGTGATGAAGGGTTGGGGCGGACTGTCGCCGACCATGGGCACCCCCAGCTCCCGCCGCACCACGCTGCCGGCGCCGTCCGCGCCGATCAGGTAGCGGCTGGTGAACGCCGTGCGCTCTCGGGTCTCGACGTCTTCGAGGACGGAGGTGACGACGCCGTCGTCCTGTCGGCACGACACCCAGTCGACACCGCGCCTGACCTCGATCAACGGCGAACGGGCGACCAGCTCGACGAGGAAGTCCTCGAACAGCGGCTGCGCCAGGTTGATCAAAGGGGTGGGGGTGACCGCCTTCACCGCCTCGTCCTGCCGCTCGTAGGGCAGCACGCCGATCTCGCTGCCCGACAGGGTGGTCATGAAACGCACCCACGCGCCGTCCCGCACGGGGGTGCCGCGTCGCGCCATCGCCTCTGTGTCGAGGCCGATCCCGCGACAAATCTCGAGGGTGCGCGGGTTGAGGGCGTGCGCCTTGGGCGCGCCGTGGCGCGTGCGGTAGCGCTCGACGACGAGCGACGGCAAGCCTTGACGCGCGAGGAGGACCGCCATCATCAGTCCGACCGGGCCCGCGCCGACGATGAGGCTCGTCGCTCCCAGGCTGCTTCGTTCCGTCATGTTCTTGCCCTGACCAGGGTCGTCTCCCATAAATGGGACGTATCCCAATTATGGGAGGCTCGTCAATTCCCGGGGAGCGCGTTCGCGATGGGTCTTTCGAGTGGTCCGGGCCGGCCCGGCGCGGCCGCGTGAAGAGAGTCGCGTGAAGAGGTTTCTGCCGGGGTCGGACGGCGGGTCCGGCAAGCGGTCCCGCACGCGCAGGCGCCTCACGGACGCCGCCCTCAAGCTGATGTCGCACCAAGGGATCGTCGCCACCTCGGTCAGCGAGATCGCCAGCGCCGCCGAGGTCGCCAACGGCACGTTCTACCTCCATTTCAGGAACAAGTCGGAGATCGTCGCGGCCGTCTGCCAGGGCGTCACCCTGGCCATGCATTCCGAGATGGACGGCCGAAGCCTGGCCATCGAGGACGGCGCGGCCCGCGTCCTCTTCGCGACCCAGCAGTTCATCGAGATCGCCGCCGACGAGCCGACCTGGGGACACCTCCTCCTGCACGCCTTCGAGGAGGTGGACACCATCAAGGACGACCTGTCGCGCTACCTGCGCGCCGACGTGGAGTTGGCGAGGGGGCAGGGCCGGTTCCGGGTCGCGCCCGACGAGTTCGTCATCGACTGCCTCCTCGCCCTCCTGCGGACCGGCGTGAGCGCGCGGCTCGCCGGGGCGCCGCCGGCCGTCAGCCTCAGGACCGGCCGGCACATGCTCAGCCTCCTGGGGCTCGACGACGCCGAGATCGAGGGGCAGCTGCGGACCCTGGCGAAGGGCACGCCGTCGCGGCGGCGGTCCGCCGCCCGGGCGACGCCCATCCCTTGAGCGCCCGCCGGCGGGACGGCGCGACCTCACGCGGCGGCGATCCCCGGTCCACGTCCCGCGAGCGGACCGTCTTGGTCATGGCCGAACCGTCCCCATGGCCGAGGCGGGTCAGCCCGAATGACCGCCGTCGAGACCATTGGTCGAACAGGCTGCCTGGCGCCTTCGTTCGTCGGACGCGCTGACGCCGGCTTCGTTGACGCCGCTCACGCGTGACGCCTCCGCCATGCTCATGCCCAGGATGCGCAGCTGGTACGCCGCCGCCCGGGCCGACACGTCCGGGCCCGCGCCCGCGAGCCGGGCCGTCACGCCGACGCGCAGGATCGCGAGATGGACATCGATCATGAACTCGTCGAGCGGCCCGTCGAACCGGCCCTGCTCGATCCCGAGCGCCACGTCCAGGCGCATGTAGTGGGCGATGTCTTCCTTGATCGCCTCGAATTCGGTGAAGGCGGACACGAGCAGGCGACCCCAGACCGGCTCCGCCGCGGCGATCTCGATGAATTGCTGCGTGCCGAACGCGACCCGGGCCGCCCCATCGTCGAGCGAGGATCGGGTGCTGCTCATGTCGTCGTGCATGGCCCGGGTGACCGCCTGGCAGACGACGGCGATGATCTCGGCCTTGTCCTGGAAATACAGGTAGAAGGTGCCGTTGGCGAGCTCGGCCTCGGCGGCGATCTCGCTGACGGAGGTGGCGTTGATCCCGCGTTGCGACATCAGCTTGAGCGCGGCCTCGGTGAGGCGCGCGCGGGTCCGTGCCCGCTTCGCGGTGTTCGACGACGCCCTGGTCGTTGGTTTCTCCATGATCGGACGTTAGCCAATCCCGACCCGTCGGGCAATTTGTCGACGGGCCTTTCGTCATGGGGCCGCCCATGCTGCCAAAACCTGTCTCCGCGTGTCTCCCCGTGCCTTGGGGCACCGGCGGGGGCGATCGCCCACACCCCCGCTCCCCCGCCGGTGCGAAGGTGCGAAACGGGCCGCGCCCGGGGGCTTGCGAGTCGTGCGCGGCGGGGTGATCCTTCGCCCGTCGATGCCGATGCCTCGCGCCGCGCGGTTCATGCATCGAGGGTCGCGTTCGATGTCAGCGAACGCCGTCACCGTCCCCTCCCGGTGTCCGCGTTCGCGGACATGGTCGCGCCCCGGTGTCGCCGTTCGCGGACAAAGGCGAGCCTGCGAGTCAGCGTTCGCGACGTCGCTCGTCCCCCGATGTCGTCCACGGCCGACATCGCGCGACGCCGCCGCACTCCGCCTCGGGGATAGCACTGGTGACCTGATCTTCTGGTGTCCCCACCTTGATCACGACTTTGCCACGGTCTATGACGCTTCCGCCCGGTGATCCCGACAGGGATCGCCGCCAACATTCGATCGGTCTGGAGCGATGTCTCGATGAGCGCCCCGTATCGCCTGCTCGGCATCTCCGGCAGCCTCCGCGCACGGGCCTTCTCGACGGCGGTGCTGGAAGCGCTGGCCGAAGCGTCGCTCCCGCGCGCGACCTACGAGTACGCCGACATCGGCGCGATCCCGCACTTCAACCAGGACCTGTACGTCGATCCGTTGCCGCCGGCCGTGGCGCGCTTGCGCGAGCAGATCGCCGGATCGGACGGCCTCGTCATCTCGTCGCCGGAGTATAACCACGGCGTGCCCGGCGTGCTGAAGAACGCGCTGGACTGGGCGTCGCGGCCGCACAACGGCTCGCCGTTGCGGGGCAAGCCCGTGCTGATCGTCACGTCGTCCCAGGCCTTCACCGGTGGCGTCCGCGCGCAGTACCAGATCCGGGAAGCGCTGGCCTCGGCGCTCGCCCACCCCGTCGCCACGCCCGAGATCGTGGTGGGAGGGGTCGGCGCGAAGATCGTCGATGGTCGCTTCCACGATCCCGCCACCATCGAATTCGCGTTGAACGGCTTCGCCACGATGTTCGGGGAGCTGGAACGGCGGAAGGCCGGGGACGGCGCGGCGGATGCCCGTGCGCGGCGGGCCTAGGTGTGGCGTCATCCAAGGCAAAGGTGCCCGACATCATCCCGCCGGGTTCTCCGGGGGCGGTTGAGGGCAAGTGGTGACGCCCGCTTGAGACGACGTCCGTGTCGCGAACGATCGGCGGATCAGACCGGTCGCCATTGAACCCAGGAGGAAACGCGCGTGTCTGGAACTTTAGAGGTCTTCGTCCCCGCCTACCGCGATGAGGAAAGCAGGGAAGGCATCTTCAGCCGCTTCGAGCCGGGCACGCGCACCCTCCCGGCGGGCTTCCAAGCGAAGCCGTGCTTCATGCCGCTGCCCGTGGACATCGTGCTGGAGAAGGACGTCGCCGTGACCCTGCGGGACGGGGTGACGATCTACGTCGACGTGCTTCGCCCGGTCGGCATCGACAAGGTGCCGGTGCTCGTCGCGTGGAGCCCCTACGGCAAGAGCCGAGGCAACGCCCCGCAGTACGTGGAGCTCTTCGGCTTGCTCGGCATGGACACCGCCGCGCTGTCGGGCTTGATGAAGTTCGAGGGGCCCGACCCGGCCTTCTGGTGCGCGCACGGCTACGCCGTCTGCAACCCCGACCCGCGCGGCGCCTACCATTCCGAGGGGGACATACGGGTGTGGAGCCGGCGGGAGGGTGAGGACTACCATGACCTCATCGAGTGGCTCGGCGTCCAGGACTGGTGCAACGGCAAGGTCGGAACCACCGGAAACTCCTATCTCGCGAGCTCGCAATGGTTCGCGGCTGCGGAACAGCCGGCGCACCTCAAGGCCATCGCGCCCTGGGAAGGGATGAGCGACATCTACCGCGATCTTGTGGCGCGCGGCGGGATCCCCGACTACCCCTTCCCACGCACCCTCGCGGCCACCTGCGTCGGCAAGAACCTTCGCGAGGATCTCGTCGCCGAGGCCGAGGGTCATCCCTTGTTGGACGAGCTGTGGGCGTCGAAGATCCCGGCGTTCGGGAAGATCACCGTGCCGGCCTACGTCGTGGCGAGTTACTCGAACTCGATCCATACGCCGGGGACGTTTCGCGGCTGGCGCAGCATCGCCTCGACCGAGAAGTGGCTGCGCATCCACAACACCATGGAATGGCCGGATTATTACGAGGACGGCAACCTCCACGACCTCCTCCGGTTCTTCGACCATTACCTGAAGGGCGTCGACAACGGCTGGCGGGACACGCCGCGCGTGCGCTACGCGGTGCTCGACCTCGAGGGCGGCGACCGCATCAACCAGCCGGCGGGGGAGTTCCCGCCCCAGGAGTTCGAAGAGATCAAGTATTACCTGGACGCCGGGTCCGACGCGTTGCGGGCCGAGGCGCCGGCGGCTTCGGCCAGGGCGGTCTACGACGGGCGATCGGAGGAGGGTCACGCGTCCTTCGTCGTCCGGGTCGACGCGCCGACGTCATTCGTGGGCTATCCCAAGGTGCGCCTGTGGGTGGAGTCGGACGGTTCGGACGACATGGACCTGTTCGTCTTCCTCCAGAAGCTGAACGCCGAGGGCGAGCAGCTGGAGCAGTTCAACATCGCCAACCACGGCCCGAAGATCCAGGCGGTGACGCGCAAAGGCGCGTCGATCCTGAAGTACAAGGGCTCCAACGGCCGCTTGCGCGTGTCCATGCGCCACCTCGACGAGGCGAACTCGACCGACGCGATCCCCGTTCACAGCTTCGATCGCGTCGAGAAGCTGAAGGACGGGGAGGTCGCGTGCGTGGACATCGACCTGTTCCCAATCGGGCTGGCGCTCCACGCTGGCGAACAGCTCCGCCTCGTCGTCAGCGGGTACAATCTGCTCGGTGGGGTCATGCCGGGGACGGAGAACGTGCCGGCCGACAACAAAGGGCGCCACATCGTCCACACCGGCGGTGGTCACGCGTCCTTCCTGCAACTTCGGATGAAGCCGGGCGCCACGGCCTGATCGGCGGCGTCCAGGTTCGATCCGCGCGCGCCCACGTCCGTTTCGCCGGTCAACGTCCTTCTTCCAGGGCGCTGGTCGCGGCGGACGGCCGTTCGGACGTCGTCGATTGCCGCCCGAGCGCGCGCAGGGCCAGGGCGAAGGACACTTGCGCGAGGACCGCCGCGCTCGAAAGGACGAGGGCGGCGGATAGCACCGGGTCGTTGCCGAGGCTGGCGAGCGTCGTGCAAATCGCGCCGATGGCCATCTGGGTGAAACCGTAGAGTCCGGATGCCGAACCCGCGACTGCGGGATCGACACCCAGGGCCGCCGACAGGGCCGCCGGCGAAGCGACGCCGATCCCGAAGGAGAAGAGCATCATGGGCAGCACGATCGACAGGACACTCAGGTGGCCTGTGATCGCCACGATCAAGAGAACCGCGGCTCCCAGCAGGCTCAGGAGGTTGCCCCGTACGAGAAGTCGCCTGGTGGGGATCCTGTCGGCGATCCGGCTCGCGGTCAGGCTGCCGAGCCAGAGCCCGAGGACGTTGAGCGCCAAGTACGAGCCGACCTCGCGCACGGGCCGATGGAGTTGGTCGACGAAGATGAAGGGGGCGGCGCCGACGAAGGCGTACAAGGATGTGGTCGCGCAGCCGCCCCCGACCGCGAAACCGAGGAACGCGCGGGACCCCACGAGCCGCCTGTAGCCCCGGAGCACCGATCGTCCATCGAGGGCCGTGCCGCCGCTCGTTTCCGCCAGCAAACGCCAGGTCAGCAGCAGGTAGGTCGCGCCCAAGGCCCCGAGCGCGATGAAGATCGCCCGCCAGCCCGTCGTGGCGACCAGCGCCGAGCCGATGACAGGCGCGACACCCGATCCCACGACGATCATCAGGTTCATCAGCGCGAGCCGCTTCGTCGCGTCCGAGCCGACCGCCGCGTCGCGCACGATCGCCCGCCCGAGGACCAGGCCGGCGGAGCCGCCGAACGCTTGGAGCAGCCTGATGGCGATGAGCACGTGAACGGTCGGACTGGCGGCCGCCGCGAGGCTCGCCGCGGTGTAGATGGCCAATCCGAAGAGGAGCACGGGCCGACGCCCGAAGCGGTCGGAAACGGGGCCGTAGAAGAGCTGCCCGACCGCGAGACCGAGGATGTAGACGCTGATCGTCAGCTGCATGGCGCCTGGAGCCGCCCGCAGGTTGGTCGCGGCGTCCGGCAGGGCCGGCACGAAGATGTGCATGGCCAAGGTGCCGTTGAAGGTCAGGAGCGCCAGTAACCAGAGCGGTGCGCGAGGCGCTGGTGCGGGAATGCGGGGTTCCCGTGGTTTCGTCACTGATCACGCATCTTTGAGTGACGGGCCCATGGCCGCCTCGCTTAACATGGTTGCCCGCGCGGCCGAGGGAAATCGTTGGCGAGGTCGGGGATGCCGTGGAGAGGGGGGACCAAGTGCTGGGAGGTTCCGCCAGGTCTTCCCGGTCCCCGGTCGTCCCGAAGGCGCCCGACGATGGGTCGCCCGTGTCGTCGCGATCCCGCGAGGCGCCGATTTCCAAGTGACGACTTGCGAGTCAAGAGTGATCGGCAACGCGATGACTTGGCGTTCATCGTGACCTCACGCTGATGTCAATCGCCGAAGGCTGGCGCGAACATCCCCTGTGGTTCGCGCGAAGAACATGTTGTTGGAGGTCAATGAAATCGGTAAGCGATATTGGTTTGATATAGGAGCGATTGGTGAGCGAAGACCTGAACGGCGGGTATGAGGGTATTGACGGATCGGAGCTGCCGAAGGTCGTCGACATCGTTTCGGCCTATGTCAGTAACAATTCCCTGCGGGCGGCGGACCTGCCGGGCTTGATCGGCACCGTCCACATGGCCCTTCGGCAGCTCGGCGACACCCCCGCGCCGGTGCCGGACGTGCCGGCCGTGCCGGTGAAGAGATCCATCACGAAGGATTACATCATCTGCTTGGAGGACGGTAAGAAGTTCAAGTCGCTGCGCCGGCACCTCAGCTCGTCCTACAACATGACCCCCGACGAATACCGGGCGAAGTGGAACCTGCCGAGCGATTACCCCATGGTGGCCCCGTCCTACTCCGCGACCCGCTCGCGGCTGGCCAGGGACTCGGGGCTCGGCCAGATCGCGGCGTCGCAGGCGAGGGCGGCCCGCAAGGGCTCCGGCGCGGTCGAGGCCGTCGAGCCGGACGCGGGGGCCGCTGGATCGGACGAAGGTCGGGCCGTTTCGAGGAAGGGTCGCGGCCGTCCCCGCAAGGCCGCCTGATTTCGGGCCGCCTGACTTCCGGCACTCTGATTTCGGGCGGTCGAGGCCACCGCCCGCCCGGCGAGCGTGACGACGCCGGGTCCGCGTCTCGCTTTCCACCTCCCTGGGTCGCTTTCCACCTGTGATCGCGCGAACCGGATGCCCGCGTCATCCATTGATGGTTCGTTCGACGCCTCATCGTCGGGGCCGTACCGATCGCCCCTTGGAGCTTCATCCCATGAATTCGACCGCCCGGCGTCCCGCCGCCGCCCCGCTCGCCACCATCCCCCTCGCCGTCCTGCTGTTCGCGACCGCGGCGGTGCCGATCGCCGTCCTGTCGGCCGGACCGGCCCTGGCGCAGGCCAAGGACAACGCGGTTCCTGCCGACGCGGAGCCCAAGCAGGTTCCCCTGACCCAGAAGCAGATCGACGGCGTGATCGCGGCGCAGAAGGAGATCCGGGCGATCGAGTCCAAGGTGCCGGACAAGGACGCCGACAAGGACGATCCGAAGACGGACGCCGCCGTCGCCGCCGCGGTGAAGAAGAACGGCTTCGCCAGCGTGGAGGATTTCGCCAACACCAGCTTCAGCGTCGGCATGGTTCTGGCCGGCGTGGACCCGCAGACCAAGCAATATGTCGGGGCCGACGCGGTCACCAAGAAGCAGATGAGCGATATCCAGGCCGACACGACGATGTCGGCCAAGGATAAGAAGGACGCCCTCGACGAGTTGGGCGCGGCGTCGAAGCAAACCCCCACCGTAAAGCCGATCGAGGGCAACATCGCGCTGGTGTCGAAGAACTACGATGCGCTGAACGCCGCGTTGCAAACGGACACGGAGTGAGATTTGTCGGACGACGTCCTTTCCGTTTCTTAAAATATGACACATAAGGTCTCGTGATTCGAGGTGCGAACCTCGCGGAGGCGGGCCCATGGTTAAGACCTACCAGCACGCCGCGCCGACGATCCTGCCGCGGGGGCAGGCGACGTCGGCGCTGCGGCGCGGCCATGTGAAGGCGTTGTTCCAACCGATCGAGGCCTTGCAGACCGGCCACTGCGCGCGGTTCGAGGCGCTGGCCCGGCTCTCGCACGAGGGCCGGGACTACCCGCCGGACAGCTTCCTCGGCGCCTTCGACGACGACGACCGGCTCTGCCTGTTCGGTGCCATGTTGGGCGAAGGCATCGCCCTGATGAAGGGCCACGGGACGACCGACGCGACGGCGCGCCTCAGCGTCTCGATCAACGTCGAGGTGTCGCTCATGATGAGCGCCGACTTCGTCGACGTCCTCCGCTACATCCTCGATCGCCACGGGTTCGCCGGCGAGCGCGTCGTGCTCGAGATCCTCGAGAACCAGGACGTGCCCGATTGGGTCGCGCTCAAGGCGCGGCTCGAGACCGTGCGGGCGCTCGGCCTGTCGATCGCGCTCGACGACATCGGCAGCGCCTACGCCTCGCTCGTCAAGATCAAGATGCTGCCGGTCGACATCATCAAGCTCGACCGCTCGTTCATCCGGGACCTGGAGCAGCATCCCGAGGACCTGATGTTCGTGATGAGCGTGCTCTCGCTGGCGCACGGGCTCGGCAAGACGCTCGTCGTGGAGGGTATCGAGACGCCGGAGGCCTACGACGCCTTGAGGATCATGGGCGTCCAGTACGGGCAGGGCTTCGGTATCGCGCCGCCGATGCCGGCCGGGGCGGTCGCCGGCTGGCTCGCCGGCCGGGGCGTCCGGGAGGTGAGCCGCGTGCCCAGCTGCATGCTCGGGGCCTACGCCGCCCACCTCACCGTCATCGAGTCCTGCCGGGCGTTGCGCAGCCAGCCGCTGCCGGTGCACTGGACCGGCGGACCGACCGACCATCTTTGCTGCGTCATCGGCGAATTGTTCTCCGCGCGCGGGTGGCACGACACGCCGGCCGGCGTGGCGCACACGGCCTTCCACGACGTGCTGCCGCTGTACCGGAGCGACCCGGAGCGCTGGGACGAGGGCGCCGCCGCGTTCCGCGCGGCGATGGCCGAGGCGATCGCCGCCCGGCCGGGTGAGGTCGGCTGCGGGGTCACGATCCCGGCCGGTCGACGCGGCTCGCGGCGTCGCGCTCGCGCCGACGAGGCGGCCCACCGGCCCGCCGCCGGCTAGCGTTCCCGGGGCGGGCGCGGTCAGCCGCCCATCCGGGCCATCAGCGCGTCCGACACCTCGAAGTTGGCGTAGACCGTCTGCACGTCGTCGTTGTCCTCCAGCGCCCCGACCAGCTTGAGGATCTTCTCGCCCGCCTCGTCGTCGACGGCGATCGAGGTTTGCGGCCGCCACACCAGCTTGGCCTGGCGCGGTTCGCCGAAGCGGCCCTCCAGCGTCTGAGCCACCTCGCGCAAGCCCTCCAGCGACGTCACCACCTCGTGGCCGTCGGCGCTGGAGGCGACATCGTCGGCGCCGGCCTCCAGCGCCGCCTCCATCATCTGGTCCTCCGTCGCCGCCTTCGTTTCGAACTCGATGAGCCCGATGTGGTCGAACATGAAGGACACCGCGCCGGACTCGGCGAGCGCCCCGCCGGCCTTCGTGAAGTAGGAGCGCACCTCGCCGGCCGTCCTGTTGCGGTTGTCGGTCAGGGCCTCGATGATCACCGCGACGCCGCCCGGCGCGTAGCCTTCGTAGCGGACCTCGTCGTAGGTCTCGGCGTCGGCGCCGGACGCCTTCTTGATGGCGCGCTCGATGTTGTCCTTGGGCATGTTCTCCGTCCGCGCCGCGATGACGGCGGCCCTGAGCCGGGCGTTCATCGCCGGGTCGGGCAGGCCCATCTTGGCCGCGACCGTGATCTCGCGCGCGAGCTTGGAGAAGAGCTTGGAGCGGATCGCGTCCTGCTTGCCCTTCTTGTGCATGATGTTCTTGAACTGACTATGGCCGGCCATGCCGATGTCCCTGTCCGATGGTTCGTGCGTTCGGTCCTGCTTAGCCGCGCGCGGCGTGGAAGGGAAGAACGCCATGGTCCGAGCGGATGGGTTGCGAGGGACGGGCTACTCGCCGATCCGCGCCATCGCCGCCTTCTGGGCCGGGCGGGCGCGGGCGCGGGCGAGCCAGTCGGCGAGTTTGGGCCGGGCCTCGCCGCCGCGACCCCGCTTGCGTTCCAGCGCCATGGCGACCGGCACGCTCATCTGGATGTCGGCCGCCGTGAAGGCGTCGCCGGCGAACCATGGCCGCCCCGCGAGTTCCGCTTCCAGCCAATCGAGCGCCCGCTCGATCGTCGGCTTGAGATAGAGGGCGTTCACCGGCGCGCTCACCAGCGCCACGAGCGGGCGCGCCAGCCGCGGCGCCTTGGCCGCCATGGTGGCGAAGATCAGCCGCGTCACGAGCGGCGGCATCATCGACCCTTCCGCGAAGTGGAGGAAGGTCGTGTAGGCGACGCGCTCGGGCGTGCCCGGCGCCGGGCGCAGCCGTTGCCCCTCGCCGTAACGGTCGATCAGGGTGTCGATGATCGCCCCCGACTCGATCAGGATGGTCGAGCCGTCGACGACGATCGGCGCCTTGCCGAGGGGATGCACCGCGCGCAGGTCGCGCGGCGCCAGGCTGGTGCGCTTGTCGCGGGCGTAACGCTTGACCTCGTAAGGCTGGCCCAGCTCCTCCAGCAGCCAAACGATGCGCTGCGAGCGCGAGCGCTCGAGATGGTGGACGACGATCATCGGTTCTCCCCCGCGCCGGCACGGCCGCGCTGCCATGGAAACACCCCGATGCCTGCGTAGCCGGGGGTTCGCATCTGGCCAACCTACAAGGATTCCCATGGCTGAAGGCGGACCCTTGCCCACCCCTGACGATCTGCCGCTGGAGCTCACCGCGCCGGCGATCCAGCGGCTGGCGCGCAAGGGCATCGACCGGCAGCTCACCGAGCGCGAACGCGTCGACCTGTGCCGCTGCGTGGTCTTCCACATCGACGCGATCCTGCGCGAGCGTCGCGTGCCCAAGGTCCCCGGCAAGGCGTGACGGCGGGGCGCCCGCGCTATCCGTCCATCCCGTTGATGTGCGCCTCGACGTCAGCGCGGACGCCCCGGCTCGCCCACAGCACCTCGGTGAGGAAGGCGGCGAGCGCGCCGATGGTGCACAGGATGGCGATGCCGAAGAGGAAGAACAGGAGGCCGACCGTGGCCCTGGCCCGCAGCAGGCCGAGGAACAGGGCCAGCACGGTGCCGCAGGTGCTGGCGCCCGACAGGGCGCCGAGGATCACGGCGGCATCCAGCATGTGCGAGCGCCGCCGAAGGTAGGACAGCCGGCGCTCGACGGTCGCCCGGGCCGCGCCGTCGGTCTCCGCCGTCGACGCGCGCTCGGCCAGGGTCTTCACCTGGTCGGAGATCCGCGCGAGCCGCGTGTTGAACACGCCGAGCAGGCTGGCGATCGCGGTCAGCAGGAAGATCGGCGTGAGCGACGATTGGATGACGCGCACGATCGCGTCGAGGCTGGTGGCATCGGGGTCTAGCATGCCCCGTGATGATCGCGGGGAGGGGGCCGTGTCAACGCGGGGGCGCGCGGATCGCCGGCGCGGGATGCCACCTAGCAGACGGCGGCCTGCCCGTCGCGGCGCGGATCGCTGGCGGCGACGTAGCCTTCCACCGCCGGGTCGCCCATGCGCCAGATGAACTGACCGGCGCCGAAATCCTGGTAGCTGTCGTTGATCACCGTCATCTCGTGCCCCCGCTCGACCAGCGCCGCCACCGTCGCCGGCGGCATCGACCCCTCCACGTTGATGTTCAATCCCTCGTTGAAGCGCCAGCGCGGCGCGTCGCAGGCGGCCTGCGGGTTCTGCCCGTGGTCGAGCATCCGCACGAGGGTCTGCAGGTGGCCCTGCGGCTGGATGTTGCCGCCCATGACGCCGAAGCTCATCACGGGCGCGCCGTCCTTCGTCAGGAAGCCGGGGATGATGGTGTGGAACGGCCGCTTGCCCGGCGCGACCACGTTGGGATGGTCCGGCTCCAGGGTGAAGCCGTACCCCCTGTTCTGCAGCGACAGTCCCCATTCCGGCACGACGACGCCCGAGCCGAAGCCCATGTAGTTGCTCTGGATGTAGCTCACCATCATGCCGGACTCGTCCGCCGTGGTGAGGTAGATGGTGCCGCCCTTGACCGGGTTGCCGGCGCCGAAGCGCTGGGCGCGCTTGGGGTCGATCAGCTTCGCGCGGGACTTGAGGTAATCGTCGTCCAGCATCTGCGCCGGCGTCACGCCCATCGCGCGCGCGTCGCCCAGGTAACGGTTGTCGCCGACGTACTGGTAGGTGTCGGCGAAGGCGAGCTTCATCGCCTCGATCTGCAGGTGCTGCGACTCCGGGCCGTCCACCGGCAGGCTCCCCAGGTCGAAGTGGGACAGGATGCCGAGCGCGACCTGGGCGGCGATGCCCTGGCCGTTGGGCGGGATCTCGTGCAGCATGTGGCCGCGATAATCCTTGGCGATCGGCGTGACCCATTCCGGGCGGAACGCCGCCATGTCCCGCGCGCTCATGGCGCCGCCCTCCGCGCGCGCGTGGCGCTCCATCGCCTCAGCGATCTCGCCGCCGTAGAGCGCCTCCCCTTTGGTGTCGGCGATGGCGCGCAGCATCCGGGCGGCACCCGGCACCGTGACCCACTCGCCGACGTTCGGGGCGCGGCCGCGCGGCAGGAACACGTCCGCGAAGCCCGGCTGGCGGGTGATGTCGGGGACCGCCGCCGCCGCCGCCCACTTGCTCTGCACCACGGGTGGCACGAGGTAGCCGCGCTCGGCCAGCTCGATCGCCGGCTCCAGCAGGTCGGCGAACGGCAGCTTGCCGAAGCGCTCGCTGAGCGCCACCCAGGCGGCGACCGCGCCCGGCACCGTGACCGAGTCCCATCCCCGCATCGGCAAACGGGTGGACGCGGTGCCGTACTTGCGGTGGAAGTAGTCGGGCGTCCAGGCGGCCGGCGCGGGGCCTGAACTGTTCAGCCCATGCAACTGCTTGCCGTCCCACAGGATGCAGAAGGCGTCCGATCCCAGCCCGTTGCTGACCGGCTCGGTCAGCGTCTTCACCGCCGCCGTCGCGACCGCCGCGTCGACCGCGTTGCCACCCTTCCACAGCATCTTCATGCCGGCCTGGGTGGCGAGCGGGGTCGAGGTGGACACCACGTTGCGGCCGAACATCGGCAGGCGAACCGAGGGGTAGCCGTTATGCCAGTCGAAGTCCTTCATCATTCATCTCCTGGTGGTCGCCTCGCCGCCGCGCGGCCTTCGTCCCATGGTGGGATGGCGCGCGGCGATGGCCGGAGCACGCAACCGTACCCCAACCGGCGTCGCCCGCCGCCATCGAACGGTTCGGGCGACGACCGGTCCTGAACGCCGCCCGGCATCGATCCTAGACGCCGTTCAGCACATGGACGACGCGCGTGGCCAGCATGTCCTTCACCTTCGCGGCATAGGCGGCCATGTGCGGCGACGCCCCGTGGGCCCGCAGGGCTTCGAGGGTTTCCCATTTCTCGATGACGACGAACGTGTCCGCGCCGACCGGCGTCTGCGGTGGCCCCGCGTCGTCCACGTCGATGGCCGGCGCGTACTCGACGCATCCACGCTCCGCGTGGACCATCGGCATGTTGGCGCGGAACGCTTCGAGCACGGCGGCGCGCTGGCCGGGCTTGGCGGTGATGATAGCGATGACCTGGATCATGCGGCCAAGGTATGACGCGGCGACCGGCCAGGGCAAGCGGAAGTCCGTCGGGCGGAAACGGGCGCCACCCCTCGATCGAGGCCGGTGGCCGGGGTGGTGCGTGCCGCCACTCGCACGGCGGCGGGGGCATGAAGGCGGCCGGGGCACGAAGCTTGCTGGTGAAGGACGATCGGTTTAGGCCGGCCCCATCATCCGAGTTCAAGTCTCACGACCTGCTTCCAAGGGAACCCCATGTCGAGTCTCGACGCCATCGCGCCCTTCCACGCCGACCTGACCGCGATCCGGCGCGACATCCACGCCCATCCCGAACTCGGCCTCGACGTGCCGCGCACCGCCGCCATCGTCGCCGAGCACCTGAGGGCGTGGGGCGTGGACGAGGTCGCGGTGGGCGTCGGCGGCCACGGCGTGGTCGGCACCATCCACGGCGAGGCCGGCGGCAACGGACCGGTGATCGGCCTGCGCGCCGACATGGACGCGCTGGCGATGGAGGAAACGGCCGACGTGCCCTGGCGCAGCCTGACGCCCGGCGCCATGCACGCCTGCGGCCACGACGGCCACACCACCATGCTGCTCGGCGCGGCCCGCTACCTCGCGCAGACCCGGCGGTTCCGGGGCAGCGCGCGGGTGATCTTCCAGCCGGGCGAGGAGGGGGCCGGCGGGGCGCTCGCCATGCTGGCGGACGGGCTGTTCGAGCGCTTCCCCTGCGACGCCGTCTACGGGCTGCACAACCGGCCGAACCTGGAAACGGGGCGCTTCTCCATCCGGCCGGGCTCGGCCATGGCCGGCGGCGCCTTCTTCGACGTGGTGGTGCGTGGGGTCGGCTCGCACGGCGCCAAGCCGGAGATGGGCGTGGACCCCGTGTTCGTGGCGGCGCAGATCGTGTCCGCCTTGCAGGGCATCGTCTCGCGCGGGCTGTCGTCGCAGGAACCGGCCGTCCTCTCCATCACCCGCATCCAGGGCGGCGACGCCTACAATGTCATCCCCGACTCGGTGACCTTCGGCGGCACCGCGCGGTGGCTGCACCCCAAGACCATGCCGAAGGTGGAGGCCCTGTTCCGGCGCACCGCCGAGCAGGTCGCGGCCGGCCTCGGCGCCAGCGCGAGCGTGGACTGGCGCGTGCTGTTCAGCGCCCTGGTCAACGAGCCGGCCCACACCACCGTCATCGCCGACGCGGCCGCCGCCATCGTCGGCGAGACGATGGTGGAGCGCGACGCGGAGCCGAACATGGGGTCGGAGGACTTCTCCTTCATGCTGGAGAAGGTGCCGGGCGCCTACATCAACCTCGGCATCGGCCCCACCGCCAACCTGCACAATCCCGGCTACGCCTTCAACGACGCCGCCATCCCTTACGGATCGGCCCTGCTGGCGCGGCTCGTGGAGCACGGCACCTCGCTCGGCGGCACGTCGCTCGGCATGGCGGCGGCCTGAGGATGGGCAAGCCGCAGGTCGACATCACCGTCGACGAGGCCACCGGCCGCTGGTCGGTCGACGCCTTGCCGATGATCCTGGTGCCGCAGCACTTCTTCCTCAACAACCATTTCGCCGTCGAGACCGAACTCGGGCCGGCGCGTCTCGCCGATGTGCTACGGCCAGCCGGCCACCGCTCCGCCTACCACTGGTGCGAGAAGGAGGCGGCCCACCACCGGCTCGCCGGCCTCGCCGTGTTCCACCACTACATGAAGCGCATCACCCAGCGCGGTTGGGGGCAGTTCGAGGTGCTCGACGCAGATGCCGAGGCCGGCACGGCGCACGTGCGGCTCCGCCATTCCGCCTTCGTCGATGCCGAGCATCGCGCGAGCGGCCGCAAGCTCTGCTACCGTTTCGCGTCCTGGCTCGAAGGATCGCTGGAATACGTCGCGGCGGCGGCGGGGCGCCCACTCCACCTCGAAGCGCGCGAGGTGTATTGCGCCGCCGAGGGTCACCACGACCATTGCTTGTTCGAGGTGCTGCCGCGCCCCTGACTTGTTGCGCCCCTGAGCGGCGCGCCGGTCCCGCCGGTCACATGGCGTCGATCGCCGCCGCCAGCACCTCGAGGCACGCGACGCCCAGTGCCCGCGACCGCTCCGGCGACCAGCCGTGGACCGGGTCGGGGTTGGCGTCGTGGT
>CAXSDP010000010.1:74232-82142 GCA_964235705.1 uncultured Beijerinckiaceae bacterium
GCCCGCGACCGCTCCGGCGACCAGCCGTGGACCGGGTCGGGGTTGGCGTCGTGGTCCTTGAACGGCATCTCCAGCGTCATCGCCAGCGCCCCGAACCGCTCCGCGAGCTGGTTGGTGCAGATCGCGAGGTTGGCCTTGCCCGGCGGGGTCCGGCCGTAGCCGAGCGCGGTCTGGAAGTCCGGCGTGTGGGCGGCCAAGCGCGCCGCGTACAGGTCGAACAGCGCCCCCCGCTCGGGCGTGAAGGTCGGCACGCCGTCGAACCCGACGAGGAAGTTGGCCGGGATCGCCTCGTCGCCGTGCACGTCGAGGGCGACCGCGACCCCGCTGGCGTCCATCGCGTCGCGCACGCAGAGCACCTCCGGGCTGCGCTCGGGCGAGGGCGCGTGCCATTCCCGGTTGAGGTTGACGCCGAGCGCGTTGGTGCGCAGGTGCCCGCGCCGGGTGCCGTCCGGGTTCATGTTGGGGACGACGTGGATCCTCGCCTTCGCCAGCAGCGGCGCGGCGGCGGGGCCGGTCAACCAGTCGAGCGCGCCCTCCATCCACCATTCCGCCATCGGTTCGCCAGGGTGCTGGCGCGCGACGAGCCACACCGGCCTGGGGCCCGCGCCGAGGCTCAGCGCGTCGATCGCCTGGCCCTCGACCGAGCGGCCGAGCTCGCGATGGGTGACGCCGGGGCACGCGGCGATCCGCGCCACCAGCGCCTCGTGCCGCTCCATCGGGTAGGGCGCGAAGGTGGCGAACCAGACGAGGTCGCTGTCGGCCACCCAGTCGAAGGCGAGCACGCCGTCGGCGTAGCGCGTGGGGATCATCCGCCAGGTGAGCCGGTCGGTGCTGGCGCGCACGCGGTAGCCAGCCCAGCCCCCCGGGAAGGCGGCGCCGCCGGCGTTGGTGATCCGCAGCTCCAGCCTCCGCCCGCGCGCGCCGGCGAGGCGGAAGGAGAACCATTGGTAGAACGCGGAGCCGTGGTCGGGCGCGATGGCGAGGTCGACGCGGTCGCCCTCGATGGCCAAGACGCGGATGTTGCCACCGTCGAAGGCGGCGTTGATGGAAAGGGTCATGCCCCTCGATACGGCCCTCCGGCCCCTGCGGGAAGGTCCATGGGGGATGGTGCGTCCCCATCGCGCTCTCCCGCGTGCCGCAGGTGGTGGCGCAGCCCGATCGCCGCCGCGCCGAACCCGGCGGCGGCGGCGACGCCGAGCGCCCAGCGCGGGCCGCACCCGTTGGCGATGGAGCCGACGATCGGCGCGCCGATCGGGGTGCCGCCGAGCGCGATGGCGAGGCGGATCGCCAGCACGCGGCCGCGCACCGCCGGTTCGCTCGCCAGCTGCATGAAGCTGTTGCTGGCGGTGGTGAAGGTCAGGGCGGCGAGGCCGATGAGGGTGAGCGCGAGGCCGAACAGCCACAGCGTCGGCATGAGCGCGGCCAGCGCCGCGCCGAACCCGAACACCGCCGCGCTGACGCTGAGGAGGCCGACCCCGGGCGCCGTCTGCCGACCGGCGGCGAGCAGCGCGCCGCTCACCGTGCCCACCGCCATCATCGCCGACAGCAGCCCGTACTGGCCGGCCCCGGCGTGGAACACGGTGACGGACATGGTCGAGATGAAGATCGGGAAGTTGAGCCCGAACGTCCCGATGAGGAACAGCATGGCGCAGGTGGCTCTGAGGTCGGGCCGGGCCCACACGGTGCGGAACCCTTCGCTCAGGCCGCCCGGCGCGCGCGCCGCCCGGTGGCTCGCGTGGAGTTTGCCCCGGCGGAGCAGGGTGAGCGAGCCGAGCACGGCGGCGAAGGAGGCGGCGTTGCCGAGGAACATCCACCCGGTGCCGATCGCCGCGATGAGCACGCCGGCCACCGCCGGGCCGACCATCCGCGCCGCGTTGAACGAGGTGGAGTTCAGCGCCACCGCGTTCGGCAGGTCCGCCTCCGTGACCAGCTCCGACACGAAGGTTTGGCGCGCCGGCCCATCGAAGGCGGTGACGCAGCCGCTGCAGAAGGCGAACACGGCGACGTGCCACAGCCGCGCCGCCCCGGCCAAGGTGAGCAGACCCAACCCGAGGGCGAGCAGTCCGAGCGCCGCCTGCGTGGCCATCAGCAGCTTGCGCCGGTCGAAATGGTCGGCGGCGAAGCCGGTCCACGGCAGCAGCAGGAGCGGCGGGGCGAACTGCAGCCCCATCACCAGGCCGAGCGCCCTCGCGTCGTGGTGGGTCAGCCCGGTCAGCACCAGCCAGTCCTGCGCGGTGCGCTGCATCCAGGTGCCGACGTTGGACACGAGCGAGCCGGCGGCCCAGACCCGGTAGTTGAAGCCGCGCAGCGACCGGAACGTGCCGCCGATGGCGGCGCTCACGACGCGTCGGGGTGGTTGCCGCCTTCGGAGTGGTTGCCGCTTGGGGGGTGGTTGCCGCCGTGGAACCTGCCGAACATCCGCGCGAGCGCGACGCTCGCCAGCAGGACGCCCGCGCCGAAAGCGACGACGTCGCCGGTGTCGCGCGGGTCGAAGCTCCCGACGCGGACGAGGAGGACGTAGGCGACCGCGAGGTTGAAGACGCCCCAAACGACGTTCACCGTCGCCGACGAGAGACCCTGCCCGCGCGGGGTGGCGAAGGGGCTCTGGAACGCCCGCCCCATCAGGCCGCTGACGAGGTGGGGAACGGCGTTGGCGAGGACGGCGCCGCCGAAGGCGTAGGAAACGAGGGGAAGCCAGGCCATCGTCAACCCTCCCCCTCGCGTCCGGCGCCCATGTCTCCCAGCAGGGCGAGGACGTCCGCCGTCGTCCCGGTCTCGCCGATCCGTGGGAAGATCCGGGTGACGCTGTTGGCGTGGGCCTCGAGCGCGGTGTCGGTCATGGCGTCGACCGCTAGGGTGACGTTGAACCCGAGCTCGTGCGCCTGCCGCGCGGTCGCCTCGACGCCCATGCTGGTGGACACCCCCGCCACCACGACCTGGGTGACGCCGCGCGACGCCAGGGTCGCGGCGAGGCCCGTGTCCGTGAACGCGCCGGCCGTCCGCTTGGTCACGAGGTGGTCGTCGTCGTGCCGGTCCAGCTCGGGCATGAGGTCGGTCCAGCCCGCCGGCGGGATGCCGAGGCTCGACGCCCGCTCGGTGCGGCCGGGTGGCCGGCCGGCGACGTTGACGAGCACCACCGGCAGGCGGCGGGCGCGGAACGCGTCCAGCAGGGCGCGGGCGTGACGCACGACCGTTGCCATCGGGTGGGCGGTGGGCAGGGCCACGATGCCTTTCTGCAGGTCGACGACGATGAGGGCGGTCGCGGGATCGAGCGCGGTGATGGTCATGGGGGTCTCCTCACGAGGTGGCGACGCGCTTCAGCAGGGCGATGGCGGCGGCGAGCTGGTCCTGCTCCGACGCGTCGAGTTCGCGGCGAATCGCGCGCGACAACCAATCCTCCCGTGCCGCGCGGCCGGCGGTGATCCAGTCGCGACAGGCGGGGGTGAGCGCCAGCAGGGTTTGCCGCCGGTCGGCGGGGTCGGGCGAGCCGGCGACGTGGCCGGCCGCTTCCAGGACGGCGACGGTGGCGCCCAGCGACTGCGGGCGTATCCCCTCCGCTCGCGCGAGACTCGTCACCGTCGCCGGGCCGTCCCGCTCCAGGCGCAGGAGGATCGACGCCTGCGAGGGTGTGAGGTCGCCCGCGTGGCCCTGCTCGCGCAGCCGTCGCTTCAGCGTGCCGAAGAGGACGCGCAGGTCCCTCGCCAGGACCGACGCGCGCTCGGCACCGGGGTCGTGGTGTCCATCCATGGGTTGGTCGTAGCAGGTGCGAAGGAAACTACAAAGGCTACCTTCGCAATTACGCGTGATGCAATGGGCGGGTGCGAACGTCACCCGCCCACCGATCGCGGGGCGACCCGCGTCGCCGACGCGTCCGCTAAGCGGCCTTGGCCTGCAAGCCGGTGGCCACGGTGTAGTTAGCTTGCGTCTTGGCCTTGATCTCGTCGAGGCCGACGCCGTCGGCGAGTTCGACCAGCACCATGTGCCCCTCCACCTTGTCGATGGTGAACACGCCGAGGTCGGTGATCACCATGTCGATCACGCCTGAGCCGGTGAGGGGCAGGGTGCAGCGGTGCAGGAGCTTGGGCTCGCCCTTGGCGGTGTGCTCCATGATGACGACGCAGCGCTTGACGCCGGCGACGAGGTCCATCGCCCCGCCCATGCCCTTCACCATCTTGCCGGGGATCATCCAGTTGGCGAGGTCGCCGTTCTCCGCGACCTCCATCGCGCCGAGGATGGCGAGGTCGATGTGGCCGCCACGGATCATGGTGAAGCTGTCGGACGAGGAGAAGTAGCTCGTCGAGGGCAGCTCCGTCACCGTCTGCTTGCCGGCGTTGATGAGGTCGGCATCCTCCTCACCCTCGTAGGGGAAGGGACCCATGCCGAGCATGCCGTTCTCGCTCTGCAACTGCACGTGCATGCCGTCGGGGATGTAGTTCGACACCAGCGTCGGGATGCCGATGCCGAGGTTCACGTAATAACCGTCGCGCAGCTCCTTCGCGGCGCGCGCCGCCATCTGTTCGCGGGTCCAGGGCATGGCAGCTCCATCTTCGCCGGCCCTTCGTCGCCGGTCTCGCCGCGAGGATCGTCCGTCCCCGGGCGTCCCGTCAAGACGGACGACCCACCGACGTGCGATCGACCTCGCGGGTCGACGGCGTCGATGGGCGGGCGGGGGTCAGAGGACCTTGAACAGCGGCCCCATGATGATGCCGTAGTTGTAGTACGGCGGATTGTAGGAGCCGTAGCCGTAGGAATAATAGCCGGGCATCATCGGCGGGGCCTTCTGCGCGGTCCGGCGCACGGTGATGTGACGGCCCTTGGCCGAGGCCGCCGTGGACGCCACCGCCGGGGCGACCAGGGCCGCGACGACCAAGCCGGAACGAAACAGAATCTTCATCGAACCTAACCCTCGCTCTTGGTGCACCCTCGGCCACGCGGGCGCGCATGGAGGGACGATGGCGAAGGTTAGGCGGAAATATGATGCCGTCAACACAAAGTTGGTGGCCGGCGACTCAGGCCGCCTTGGCCCGCGTGGTGCGCTTCTCGATCGGCTTGGCGGCGCCCGGCACGTGGACGATGCGGTGCACGAAGATGCCGGGCAAGTGGATCGCGTCCGGCTCGATCTCGCCGATCTCGACGAGGTGCTCGACCTGCACCACCGTGGTTTCGGCCGCCGCCGCCATGATCGGGTTGAAGTTGCGCGCCGTCTTGCGGAACACGAGGTTGCCCTCGCGGTCGGCCTTCCAGGCATGGATCACCGACACGTCGGCGCGCAGCCAGCGTTCCATGACGTAGGTGTCGCCCTCGAACTCGCGCAGCTCCTTGCCGTCGGCGACGATCGTGCCGACGCCGGTCTTGGTGAAGAAGGCCGGGATGCCGGCGCCCCCGGCGCGGATGCGCTCGGCCAGCGTGCCCTGCGGGTTGAACTCGAGTTCCAGCTCGCCGGCCAGGTATTGCTGGGCGAACAGCTTGTTCTCGCCGACGTAGGACGACACCATCTTGCGGATCTGGCGTGTCTCCAGCAACAGGCCGAGGCCGACGCCATCGATCCCGGCGTTGTTGGAGATCACGGTCAGGTCCTTCGCGCCGATCGCCTTCACGGCCTCGATCAGCGCCTGCGGCGTGCCGCACAGGCCGAAGCCGCCGGACATGATCGTCACGCCGTCCTTGACGACGTCGGCCAGCGCCGATCGCGCGTCGGGATAAACCTTGTTCATTCGCGCGCCGCCCCCTGCCGCCCCCAGGTTTCCTCCGGTGGTACGGCCGCGCCAAGCGCTTGGCAAGCGGGGGCGTCATCCGCCGGATGACCCGGCCCCGCCCGCCCCCGCGCTACGCCGACAGGGGCTGGGCCTCGTAGCCGGCGTCGGCCAGGGCGGCCCGCACGGCGGCCGGTTCGGCGCGCGAGGTGACGGCCACCGTCTTGGCGGCGAGGTCCGACGTGACGACCGCGTCGGCGTCGAGCGCCTTCACGGTTTGCTCGATCGTGCGGACGCAGTGGGCGCAGCTCATGTCTTCGACCTTGAAGAGCGGCATCGGGTGTCTCCTGGTGAGCCCCTGATATGGGTGTCAGGGCAGCTGC
The DNA here is from genome assembly GCA_964235705.1 of uncultured Beijerinckiaceae bacterium. Lineage (GTDB taxonomy): Bacteria > Pseudomonadota > Alphaproteobacteria > Rhizobiales > Beijerinckiaceae > RH-AL1. The sequence goes on from CAXSDP010000010.1 coordinate 80,309, forward strand.
ATGAAGCGCAGCGTGATCGTGAAGTCGCGCTGGGCGTCGGGCGGCGGCGGCGGGTAGGGCGCGCCGCGACGGACCATGGCGACCGCTTCCCCGTCGAGCGCGGGGTCGCCGCTCGCGTGGATGATCGCCACGCTGGCGACGCCGCCGGCGTCGTCGAGACGGAAGGTGACCGTGGCCGCCCCCGGGATGCCCTCGTGCCGCCCCTCCTTCTTGGCCTTGGACAGCTTGCTGAGCACCAGCTCCTCGTAGGACACCGCGTCCGTCCCGCCCGCGTCCTCCCCCGGCAACGCGATGGCCGGCATCGCGCCGAGCAGGTCCTTCATCCGCTGGGCGACGTTCGCCCGCGCCGGATCCGCCGGCTTGGACGGGTCCGCCGGCTTCTTCGGCTCGGGCTTGGGCGGTTCGGGTTTCTTTTCGGCCTTCTTGGCTTCCGATTTCTTCCGTTCGGGTTTCGGCGGCTCGGGTTTGGGTGGCTCCGGTTTAGGCTGATCCTTGGCGGGATCGGACGTCTGCGATCGCGCATCCGGGGGCGGCGGTGGTGGCGGGGCGGGGGGCTTGGGCGCCTCCTGGACGACCTCCACCGGGATCTCGCGCGGCGCCGCCTCGTCCGCCCGGTGCCACAGGGATGGCAGGAAGATGAGCGCGTGGACGAGCAGCGAGCCGACGATGAGGATCGGCAGCGCGCGGTCCTTGCGGCGTTGGGCCGGCGCGACGAGGGGGACCGTCGGCGTCTCGACCTCGGGCGGGGGCTCCGCCCCGGGCGGCGCGGCGACGTCCCGCGCGTCGAGCGGGGATCGGGCTGGCTCGGGCATCGCCAAGCCTCACCGTTGGGGAGGGAGGGCCGCCGCCGGCGTGAAATTGACGTTGGCGGCGAAGACGCGCTGCGCGCCGGGCGGCGGCGGCGGGAACGGCGCGGCGCGGCGCACGATCGCCAGCGCTTCCGCGTCGAGCGAGGGGATGCCGCTCGGCGCCACCACCGCCACCGACGCGAGGTGCCCGGCCTCGTCGATGGCGAAGCGCACCCCGGCGCTGCCCGGCTGGCCTTCCCGGCCGCCGATGCCCTTGGCCCTCGCCAACTGGCTGAACACGACCTGCTGGTAGCCCACCGCCTCGCCGGCGCCGTCCGCCGACATCGGCAGCGCCACCGCCCGGAACGAGTCCGGCAGGGGGCCGAGGCCGGCCTCCGCCGCCCGCCCATCCCCGGCGACAGGGGGCGCGGCGGCTTGGGACTCGGCGGCTTGGGACTCGACGGCTTGGGACTCGACGCGCGCCGCCTCGAGGGCCTGACGCTGCGCCTTGAGGTCTTCGAGCTCGCTCTTCAAAGCGGCGAGCTTCTCCCGCGCCTCGTCGGCTTTCAGCTCGGTGGCTTTCGGCTCGGCGGCCTTCGACTCAGCGGCCGGCGGCGGGTCGGGGGGCTGGGCCGCCCGCCGCTCGGCCGGCGGCTTGACGTCCGAGGGCTCCGACGCGTCCTTGCGAAGGTCGGCCGGCTTGACGTTCGGCGGCTCGGGTGGCTTCGGAGCCTCCTCCTTTGGCACCTCCCGCACCAGCTCCACGGGCGTTTCCCGCTGCGGCGCGACCGCGTCGGCGGGGCTTGGAACCAGGGCGGAGCCGACGATCAGCACGTGAACCGCCAGCGACAGGAGCAGCACCAGGCCCATCGCGCCGGGGAAGCGCCCGACCGGCGCGACCCTCGTTGGCCAGCGGTCGTCCTGCCAGCGGTGCCCGGGACGCGTCCGCGCCTTCGCCGCGGGGCCGCTCGGTTCCCCGCCGGCACGGGCCGGTTCCGCGCGGGCCGTCGGCGCGCGCGACGCCGGCGCCGACACCTGTGCCGCCG
>CAXSDP010000011.1:0-9070 GCA_964235705.1 uncultured Beijerinckiaceae bacterium
ACATGGTGGTGACCCACCTGTTCCAGATCCTCGGCTTCATGGCGATGGAGCCGCCGACCGCGCTGGAGCCGGCCCCCATCAGCGAGGAGAAGAACAAGGTGTTCCGCTCCATGGTGCCGATCGACCCCAAGGACGTGGTGCGCGGGCAGTACATCGGCTACCGCTCCGAGGACGGCATCGACCCCGAATCCGACACGGAAACCTTCATCGCCCTCAAGGTCCTAATCGACAACTGGCGCTGGGCCGGCGTGCCGTTCTTCCTGCGCACGGGCAAGCGCATGGCGGCGGGGCAGCGGATTATCTCCATCGCCTTCCGCGAGCCGCCCAAGAGCATGTTCCCGTCCGGTTCGGGCGTCGGCGCGCAGGGTCCCGACCACCTCACCTTCGACCTCGCCGACGCCTCCAAGGTGTCGCTCTCGTTCTACGGCAAGCGCCCGGGGCCGGGCATGCGCCTCGACAAGCAGTCCATGCAGTTCGCGATGAACGAGACCGGCCTCGTCTCCGACGTGCTGGAAGCCTACGAGCGCCTGATCCTCGACGCGATGCGCGGCGACCACACGCTGTTCACCATGGCGCGCGGCATCGAGCGGCTGTGGGAGGTGTCCACCCCGCTGCTCGAGGCCCCGCCGCCGGTGCGGCTCTACGAGCCGGGCTCGTGGGGGCCGAAGTCGGTCCACCAGCTGGTGGCGCCGCACGCCTGGCGGCTGCCGTTCGAGCGGGCGTGGCGGAGCCCGAACGGCAAGGGGGGATGAGTCGGGAGGAACGGCGTTCCGGTCGCGCCAAGTCGTTGCGCCAAGTCGTTGCGCCAGATCATCGCGCCAGGTCACGGCCCGAGCAGCTGTCCGCCATCGACGACGATGCTCTGCCCGGTCACCCAGCTCGCGTCGGCCGAGGCCAGGAACAGGGCGACGCTCGCGATCTCCTCCGGCCGCCCCATGCGGCCGAACGGGATCTGCGCCAGCGTGCCCTGGTACAGCGTGGGGTCCTCGGTGCGTCGCTTGTCCCAGACACCGCCGGGGAACTCGATCGAGCCGGGCGCGATGCCGTTCACCCGGATGCCCCTGGGCGCCAGGACCTTCGCTTGGCTCGCGGTGTAGTGCATCACCGCCGCCTTCACGGCACCGTAGGGCGCGGAGCGCGACGTGGCGCGATGCCCCGAGATCGAGGCGATGTTGATGATGCTCGACCCCGGTCCGAGCAGTGGGACGGCGGCGCGGCTGGCGCGCACGACCGCGAGCACGTCGATGGCGAGCGAGGCGGCCCACCCCTCCTCGTCGTCCGCGTACCCGAAGCCCGACGCGTTGTTCACCAGCACGTCCAAGCCGGCGAGCGCCGCCGCCGCCTCGGGCACGTAGGACGCGATGGCCGCCGCGTCGCCCAGGTCGAGGCTGCGGCTGTGGCCCGTCACGCCGAGCGCCTCGATCTCCCGCCGCGTGGCGTCGAGCGCCTCCTGGCCCCGCGCGCAGATCGACACGGACGCGCCGCCCGCCGCGAAGGCGAGCGCGATGGAGCGCCCGATGCCACGGCTGCCGCCCATGACGATCACGCGCTTGCCGGAAAAGTCCTTGGTCACCATCCCACGAGCCCTCGATGCCAGTTCCGGTAGGCGATAAAGGCTTTCCAGGGCGTGCGGAAGGGCTGGGCGCGCGTCGGGGTGCGTCCGCCGCGCCGGTGCCCCCTGGAGCCGGGGTGCGCTTGGCTCAGGCGGACCCCGTCCGCGACGAGGGTGAGGAATGGAGGCGGGACAGGACGTCGAAGGCGACGGTCGGTTGGGGAACCCCGAAGAGGAAGCCCTGCATCTGCGTGACACCCATGTCACGCAGGATGGCCGCCTGCTCCGCCGTTTCCACACCTTCGACCACGAGCGTCTTGTCGAGGCTGCGGGCGAAGCTCGTCATCAGCCGCACCAGCGAGCGCGACATGCCGTCGTCGACGATCGCGTTGACGAAGCTGCGGTCGATCTTGATCTTGTCGAAGGGGATCTGCTGCAAGTAGGCGAGGCTGCTGTAGCCCGTCCCGAAATCGTCGAGGGCGACTCGAACGCCGAGGGCGCGGATTCGCCCGATCATGTCGTGCGTCGTCGCGAGGTCGTCGAGCGCGAGCGACTCGGTCACCTCCACTTCCAGGCGCGCCGGCGGCAATCCCGACCGTGCCAGCGCGTCGTTGATCTGTTCGACGACCACGCCTTTCCGGAATTGCGCGACCGACAGGTTGACGCTGACGGTCACCGCGTCGGGCCAGGCCATCGCGGCTCGACACGCCTTGCGCAGGACAACGGCCCCGAGATCGGTGATCAGGCCCGTCGCCTCCGCGAGGGGGATGAACGTTTCGGGCCCAACGATGCCGCGCGTGGGATGTCGCCAGCGGGCGAGGGCCTCGAACGAGACGACCGCCGCTTCCGCGACATCGACGATCGGCTGGAAGAAAACGTCGATCTCGTCGGCGCGTAGGGCGCGACGCAGCTCGTTCTCGAGGTTTCGTCGATCGTTGGTTTCCCCGATCATGGCGGGTGCGAAGAAGCAGAACGTGCCTTTGCCGGCCTGCTTGGCGCGGTAAAGCGCGAGATCGACGTACTTGAGGAGGTCCTCGGCCGAGGTCGCGTCGGCATCGATCGAGACGATGCCGATCGAGACGCCGATGACGATGTCCTGGCCCTCTATGCTGTATGGCTGCGAGATGATCCCGATCAGCCGGGACGCGAGCGTGGCCGCGAGGTCCCGCTCGCCGGTCGTTCGCTGCACGATGACGAACTCGTCGCCGGCGAGGCGCGCGCAGAAGTCGTCCGCCCTGAGCGCGCCCTTGATGCGCGTGGAGACCGTCGCCAGCAACGCGTCGCCGATGGGATGGCCAAGGGTGTCGTTGACCTGTTTGAAGGCGTCGAGGTCGAGCAGGTGGAGCGCGAACGCCCCGACGGCCGTCGCCTCGAGGACCAGGGATGCGAGCTTCTCCTTGAACATCGCGCGATTGGGCAGGTCGGTGAGTTCGTCGAAATGGGCGAGACGTTCGATCCTGGCGGCGGCCTTGCGCTTGTCGGTGACGTCCTCCATCGAGACGACCGACCCGCCGTGGACGGTGGGGTGGAACCTGAACTCGTAGAAGGTGCCGGTGTTCGTCCGCAGGGAAAGGTCGCTCGCGCAGGTCGATGACATCCGGGATTGGAAAAGGTCGATGAATTCATCCTCCGACCGTGATGGACGTTCGTGATGCGCGAGCGCACCCTGGACGACGTCCCGCAGCGAAGCGTTCGGTTTCACGCGGTCCGGGGCGATGCCGAGCAGATCCCAGAACTTGGCGTTGACGACCTCGACGTTGAACCCCTTGTCGAACATGACGAGGCCGTGGCTCATGTTGTTCAAGGCCGTGTCGAGGCGGCGCATGAGGAACGTGTTGCGGTTGGCGGTCTCCATGGCCGACAACAGCAGCCGGTGGAACGTTTCGGTCGCGGAGACGACGCCGACGAACATGAAGATGCTCATGGCCAGCATGGCGAGGTAGGCGCCGCCGCCGATCTGCAGGAGGGCGCAGGAGTACGGGCCTAGCAGGGCCACGACCTGGATTTTGACGATCCACGGGCGCGACGCGTTGCGGGCGGCGATCCCGCCCGTGAGTCCCATCGCCATGATCGAGGCGAAGATGCGCAACTGCATGTTCGGCGTGCGCATCAACAGGTAGGCGTCGCACCCGATCACGGCCATCCACGCGATGGCGGCGGCCGCGTACCAAGCCTCCCAGCGCGCCATCCTTCCCCGGTCGATCCGGTCGTCCGGGGACCGCTGGTAGGCGAGGATCACCAGCATCCTCGACGAGCACGCGACGGCGAGCGCGGCGAGGGCGATGAGGAAGCACGGGCGTCCGTCGAGGAACACGCCCGCGCTCGCCATCGCGATCGATCCGGCGATCGCCGCCGCCAGGGCTCCTACCGTGCCGAAGAGTTGATCCACGAGCTGTACGTAGATCTCGTCATCGAGCTTCGGCACCTTCTGGTACCAAACCTTCATCATGCATCGCCACGCGGGTTGAAAGCCTTAGTAACCTGCGCTCCTTAAGATCGGGTTCATGCCTCGCTCTACTCGGCCGCGCACTGCATCTCGCGGGCGCGGCGGGTCTGGTAACGTAAGATATGCTTGAGGACGCCCCGACGATTCATGACCTTGCGGCCGATGGTCCAACGTCCGTCCGGAACCTCGGTGAAAACGCACCAGACGCGTTCCGCGTTCTCCTCGTCCACCGGCACGCCTTCCGCTGTGAGGATGGCGGTCGTCACCTCTTTCGCGAAGGCCGTGGCGTCGTCGCCCGTCAGGCTGTCCACGGGACCGACGAGTTCGACGTCGTACAGGGGAAGCGGCGCATCGTGGGTGACGAAATAGGTGTCCTTGGTCGTTTCGACGATCTTGATGCGCGTATGCGCTCGAAGCCCGTCCGGGATCGTCTTGATCGCGTAGTTGCGGATCAGGCTTTCCCTGATCTGCTCGGCGACGTTGATCGCCTTGTCACGGGGAAGCGCGCCGGCGGTATGTGTGAAGACGATCAATGGCATGCGATCAGACCTTTCTTCGGCTCGACTTGGATCTGCTGTTCGACTTGGATCTGCTGTTCGATTTGGATTTTGGGATCGGCTTGGACTTCAACTGGGAAAAACGGGGGATCGACCTTGAAGCGCCTGGCCTGCGCCTTTGAGAGGCGGCGCATCGTGGATAGGCTGTCGGGTGACAGGTGCATGGCGGAGCGGGCCCACAGGTCCGCCTCAGCCACGAGCGCCTCCATGGTGACGCCGGCCATCCGATGCAGACCCCGGTGCGTCGCGACCGCCGCGGCGTGCCTCGGCGTCAGGTGCGCTATCAGCTCCCGAACCCGCCGCTCGCCGTCGCCGGTCGCGGCGACCGCGTCGAGCACGTCCGCCGCGAGGGCGTCGGCGCAGGACAACCGTCGACATTCGACCACCAGCTCGCGGGTGGCCTTGGGTCCGATGCGGGGCGAGATGATGCTGATGATGCCGCTGGCCGGGAACAGACCGAAATTCGCCTCCGGGAGCTGGAACACGGCGTCCTCTTCGGCGACCATGTAGTTGCAGCAGCGCGCCACCTCGAACCCGCCGCCGACCGCGATACCCCTCACCAGCGAGATGGTGATGATCGAGGCATCGAACCCCGTGGCGAGCGCGAGGCACCCGGCCGCGCCGATCCTGCCGTAGTGGCGCAAGGACTCGACGGAGCCGGCGGTGATCGCGTCGACGAAGTGGTCGAGGTCCCCACCCAGGTTGAACACCCGATCCGAATCCGAGCGGAGCACCACGAACTTTATAGGCTGGTTCGGCGCGGGGGTTTCCCTTCCGTGCTCAAGCTTGATCGCCTCGGCGAGGCCGTTGAAATCCTCGATCAACTGTCGTCGCAGGCAAGGCTTCTGCGTTGTCGTCAAGGTGATCCATAGTGTGGCGGTTTCCACCTCATGTTCCACCTGCAGGAAGTCAGACGTTCTCCAACTAAAAAGATCAGGTGTGGATTTGTGTTTCGGCGCCATGATGTTCTCTCGTGAGCCATATGTAATTTACTGTTTGTTAAGGATTGGGTCAAAGGTAAAGACTTTACACAAACGCTACGGTAAATTGATGGTTAATATTAACCATGCGGGCGGTCGGTCGCGGCCGCGCCTGGCCTCGCGATGGTGTCTAACACGTCGGCGCGCGCGGCATCGCGTGATCGGCGGGCCCGGCGGCTGACCCGCCCGGCCTTCGACGGCGCGAGGACGCTTCCACCGCCGGACGCGGGACTTCCCCCCGCCCCGCTCCGCGTTGACGAAGGGGGATGCACGCTTAGGAGATGTTTCAGGATTCGTGCCCCATAATCGCCGTCGACCCCGTGTCGGCATGTTCGGGGTCGCGCGACAGGATCGCCATCGGCGATCGCGGGAACGATGAGGAACGGCTTTGACGTCTGCCACACCGCCGACGGCGTCCTCCCGGACCGCGCCATTCGACGCCGTACCGCACGCGCTCCTCTGCGTCATGGATCCGGCGCGGCTCGACCGGTTGCCGTTCGGTGTCATCGGCTTGACGCCGGAGGGCATCGTCGAAGTGTACAATCAAACGGAAGCGAGGCTCGCCGGCCTCAACAGGGACGACGTGCTGGGGACCTCCTTCTTCTTGTCGGTCGCCCAGTGCATGAACAATTTCCTCGTGGCGCAGCGCTTCGAGGACGAGGATGAGATCGACGCCATCGTGACCTACGTCCTGACCTTCAAGATGCGTCCGACGCCGGTGAGGCTTCGCCTGCTCAAACGGGCCGACCACCCGCGACGCTACCTCCTGATCCAGCGCTGAGCCCATGACGAGCAGAGCCTCGCGAAACGTCTCCTGCAAAGCCCTTCGCGACGAGAACGCGGGGCTCCTGCAGTTCCTTTACGCCTGCCCGGTCGGTCTCATCTCACTGGACGCCGATGGCACGATGTCGATGTTGAACCCGCTGGCGATGCAGCTCGTGCTCCCGCTCGTTCGCGATCACGAGGTCACCAACCTCTTCAAGATCCTCGAGCCCTACGCGCCCGAACTGCGCAACATGCTCGTGTCCTTCGCGCCGCAGCAGGGTACCGTCTGCGATGCCCATCGCGTGTTCGTCGGACGCGGCGGCGACAAGGACAAGGTCCTGTCATGCACGCTCGTCAAGCTGAGCCACGATCGCTACGTCGCGACGCTGAGCGACGTGTCGGTGCAGGTCGCGCAGGAGCGACGCCTCAAGCAGGCGGAAGCCTGGTTCTCCTCGCTGATTGACGGCGTCGATGATTTCGCCGCGATCTCGCTGGACGCCCATGGCCACATCGACCATGTCAACGCGTCCGTTCGCCGGCAAACCGGGTTCGAGGAGCAAGACCTCATCGGCCTTGGCCTCGACGTCTTCGATGCGCCCGACCCGGCTTCGGGCGTCCTGTCCAGCCGCGAGCAGGTGGCGCTCGCGACCCGCGATGGATGGCACCTCGACGAGGGGTGGTGCGCGCGCCGGGACGGGTCGCGACAATGGTGCCAGCGGCTGATCTCCGTGTGTCGCGAAGAGGGCGACGTCGGGGGGCGCACGATCTGCGGCTTCACCGTCGTGCTTCGTCTCGTGACCCGGAAGACGGCGGACGCCGCCTCCATCAGGCGCCGGCTCACGACCGATCACCTGACGGGTGTCAGCAACAGGGCCCACTTCTTCGAGGTCGCGGAACGCGAAGCCCTGCGATGTCACCGCGACCGCGTCCCCGCCGCCGTGCTGATGCTTGACATCGACCATTTCAAGGACGTCAACGACACGTATGGACATGCCGTCGGCGACGAGGCCCTGAAGGTGATAAGCGAGGCCTGTAAGGGCGCGCTGCGTCCGCAAGACACGCTGGCGCGCCTCGGCGGCGAGGAATTCGTGGTCCTGCTGCCCTCGACGGACCTGCGGGGGGCCGGTGAGGTCGCGGAACGCTTGCGGGCGATCATCGCCGGCCTGGAGATCGTGACGTCGTCCGGGATCCTCATGGTCACGGCGAGTTTCGGTTGCTCCGTCATGGATGGGGGGAACGGCAACGTCGCCGTCGTGCTCGCCGGGTCGGATCAGGCCCTCTACGCCGCCAAGCGCGCGGGACGCAACCGGATCGCGTTTCCCAAAGGGGCGGACATCCCCCAGGGCACGGACATCGCGGCGTGAGCGCGGTGCGCACGCCCCCTCGCCGCGGCGCGCTCGCGCGGGTCCTCCAGGGCCTGATGCAGGCGGAACTGGCGGCGGCGCGCGGTCGGCGAGGCGGTCGGCACGACTCGTCCTCCCCCGGCCAATCCCCGCTCGACCAAGCTCCGCCCCGGCGCGTCCCACCGCGTGAGCCCTGGCGCGAGGACGCGAGGATCGCCGGCCGCTCGCCCGGCGACCTCGGCTGCGACTCGCTGGAAGCGCTGTGGCTGACCTCGGCCGCCTGCGAGATGTTCCACCTCTTCGAAGCGGGGGAGCAAGATGCCATCGTGCGCGCCGAACGCTTCGGCGAATGGATCGACATCGTCACGCGCGCGGTGGCCAGGAACGGCGCGCGCGTGAGCTTCACGACGTCCGGATCCACCGGCAAGCCCAAGCGGTGCACCCATCGCCTCGACGACCTCGACCGCGAAACGCGGCACCTCGCCACCCTCTTCGCCGACCGTACGCGCGTGCTCGCCTTCGTGCCCGCCCACCACATCTACGGCTTCATCTTCACGGCGCTCCTTCCCGACCTCTTGGACGCGGCGGTCGTCGATCCCGCGCACGCCGTCCAGGCGCTGTCGACGCTGAAGCGGGGCGATCTGGTCGTCTCGTTCCCCGAACGATGGATGTGGTTGGAACGGACCATCCGGCAGTGGCCGGATGGCGTGTCCGGCGTGACGTCGACCGCCCCTTGCCCGCGCGCGCTGATCGAGGCGCTGATGGGTCAGGGCCTCGCGGCCATGACGGAGGTTTACGGGTCCTCGGAGACCGCCGGCGTCGCGACCAGGGCTTGGCCGGACACGGGCTACCGCCTCATGCCGCATTGGACCTTCGATGACGGGCACGACGCGGCGGTCACGCGCGTCATCGATGGATCGGGACGATGCTTCGAACTGCCGGATGCCGTCCGGCGTGCCGCCGATGGCCGCTTCACCATCGTCGGTCGCCGGGACGACGCCGTGCAGGTTGGCGGCGTGAACGTGCGCCCGGACGACGTCGCCGCCGCGCTGCGCGAACGGCCGGGCGTCAGCGACGCCGCGGTCCGCCTCATGCGCCCGGACGAAGGCCTGCGGCTCAAAGCCTTTATCGTCGCCGACGTCGGCTGGAACGAGGACGACCTCCGCTCGCAACTGGACGCCTGGATGGGACAGGCGTTGGAACCAGCCGCCCGCGCGTGCGCGCTGACGTTCGGGCGACGGCTGCCGACCAACGACCTCGGGAAGTCCGCCGACTGGTAGCCGAACGCTTATCGTTGACCGTCTTCACCGTCAAAAGCCCTTTGAAGGCGTCGCCGACGCATGGCGGCCGCCCGTGTCCGTCGGGTCCAACCAGCCCATACGGTTCGACGTCCGGCCCCACCTTGACGACCTATTGTTTTGACGAGC
>CAXSDP010000011.1:9170-33587 GCA_964235705.1 uncultured Beijerinckiaceae bacterium
AGCCCATACGGTTCGACGTCCGGCCCCACCTTGACGACCTATTGTTTTGACGAGCGTGTCGCGCAATTTAGAGAAGTCTTAAAGTTGTTGCCGCTCATATAGGCTCGGCCCAATCTTGGAACGTTACGTGATGTCGACAGCATGTCAGGGATGCCGTGACGGGACGGGCTTCGACCTGCCATTCACCATGGCCTTCCAACCCATCTTCGATCTCGCCTCGGGCGCCATCTTCGCGCACGAGGCCCTCGTGCGCGGCGTCAACGGCGAGGGTGCCGCCTCCATCCTGTCGGCCGTGGACGATTCGAACCGTTACGCGTTCGACCAGCAGTGCCGCGTCAAGGCGATCGAGTTGGCGGCGCGGGCGCGCCAGCCCCACGACGGCGCCGGCTTGTCGATCAACTTCATGCCCAACGCGGTGTACGAACCCCGCGCCTGCATCCGCCTCACCTTGGATGCCGCGACCCGGACGGGCTTCCCGCTCAACCAGATCATCTTCGAGTTCACCGAAACGGAGAAGCTCGACACCGATCATCTCCTCAAGATCCTGAGGACGTACCGCAGTATCGGGTTCAAGACGGCGATCGACGACTTCGGGGCGGGTCACGCCGGTTTGTCGCTGCTCGCGCGCTTCCAGCCGGACATCGTGAAGATCGACATGGATCTCATCCGCGGCATCGACACCGAGCCGACCAAGCGCGTCATCCTGCGCAACCTGCTGTCCTTGCTGGAAGACCTCGCGGTCGCCCCGGTCTGCGAAGGGGTCGAGACACTGGCGGAGTTGGCCGTGATCCAGGACTTCGGCGTCCGCCTGGTTCAAGGCTACGTGCTGGCCAAACCCGCCCTGGCGAAAGCGTCGTCCGACGTCCCGGCGGCGCCGTCCATCAAGCAGACGGCGGCGTAGCACCCTTCCCGTGCCGGCGTGGCCCAACCGGCGTGATCCAACCAGCATGACCCATGCGTCGATCCTCGACCCGTTCGGAGGTTCAAGAACCCGCGCCGTCGATCAGGCGACGCGACGGCCCCTCGAGTGAGGATCGTCGCGAGGGCGCAATCGCGTAACGTTGTTTCTTAGCGGGCGATTAATGTGGCGGCGTCAATGTCAAGCGTACCCCGGATAGCGCCATGATCCACCTGGACGCGAACGAATACCTGCTTCGCGAAGGCGATCGGCCGACCTGTGGTTTCCTCATCGAGCGCGGACGCCTCGAGGTGCTCCTCGAGCGTCCGGATGGCGACCGGATCCTCGCGACGCTCGGACCCGGCGAGATCGTCGGCGAGATGGCGCTGGTCGACCAGGCGCCACGCACGGCCAGCGTGCGCGCCTGCGAGGAATGCCTCGTGCTCCCGATCACGGCCGACCACATCACGAAGAGGCTCGCCTCCAGCGACCCGATCCTACGCCTGGTCCTCGGCACGATCCTGGACCGATACCGCGCGACCTTGAGCGAGATCGTCGGGCGATCGGGCGGCGCGCGCCCTTTCGTCAAGCGAAGCCTCACCATCGATTCCGCCGCGCTGGCCGAGTTGCGCGTCGAGAAGGAACTGCGGTTCGCCCTGCTGGACGACCAGATCCGCGTTTACTACCAACCGATCACGCGGCTCGCCGACGGGCGCCTCGCCGGCTTCGAGGCGCTCGCGCGCTGGATGCATCCCACGCGTGGCCTCGTCCCACCAACCACCTTCGTCCCCATCGCGGAGGCGAGCGGCCTCAGCGCCGACCTCGCCATCGTTTGCCTGCGCCAAGTCATGCGCGACCTCGTCGGCATGCGGGCGCGTGCTGCGGCGCGCCCCGACCACGTCGACGAACCGCAGATCGCCGTGAACATCTCCGGACACGACCTGACGGCACCCGATTTCATCGAACAGCTGAGCGCGATCGCGACGGCCGGCGCCGGTCACATCGGCAACGTGACCCTCGAACTGACGGAAACGGCGCTCGTCCACAGTCCAAGCGAGGCCGCCGAGGCCCTGGCCACCGCGCGGCGGCTTGGTTTCAAGATCGCCGTGGACGATTTCGGGACCGGTTACTCGTCGTTGAATTACATCCGCACGTTGCCCGTCGACGGCCTGAAGATCGACAAGACGTTCGTGCAGGGCGCGTCCGATTGCGCGACGACGCGGTCCATCGTCGCCTCGATGTTGCAGCTCGCCGAGTCGCTCGGGCTCAGGGTGGTGAGCGAGGGCATCGAGACGGCGGCGCAACACGCGCTCCTGCAGATGCTGGGCAGCGAGTTCGGACAAGGCTACCTTTACGGTCGCCCGCTTCCGTTGGCCCAAACCTTGGACTTGATCAGCGCCTGGCGCGCGACGAGCGTGGACATGCCGGCTACTTACGCGTCATCCGCGTGATGGCGTCCCACCCATCGGGCGGCGGGGACGCGGCGTGGCGCGCGCAGCGGTCGGCGTAGACGCCGTAGAGTTCGGCGAGGATCGGCGGCGCGGTCGCGCGCAGACCGATGGCGGCGGACGCCGCCGCCTGGAACCGCCGGGCGCGGTAATCGGCGAGCATCACCCCGTGCGCGTCGCCCAGCGCTTGGAACGCCGGCGAGGCGGCCGTCGCCTCGTCGCCGAGCAGGGTCATGATCCGCGTCGGCGCGCCACGGCCCGCGACCACGACGCTGTCGACCTCCAACCATGCCAGGCCCGGCGCCAGCAGGACCGTCGCCTCCGCCGCGAGGATGTCGACGCCGTAGACCCTGGTGAGGGCTTCCAGCCGCGATGCCAGGTTCACGTCGTCGCCGAGGGCCGAGTAGTCGAAGCGCAGGCGTGACCCGAGGTTGCCGACGACGCAGGGACCGCTCGCCAAGCCGATCCCGCAGCGGATCGGCGGGACGCCTTCGACGTTCGCGGACAGCTCCGTTCGCAGGGCCGGCAGGGCTTCGACCATGGCGAGCGCGGCGCGAGCCGCGCGCGCGCCGTGGGCGGCATCGGGCAACGGCGCGTTCCAGAACGCCATGATGGCGTCGCCGATGTATTTGTCGACGGTCCCGCCATGGGCGAGCACGATCTCACTCATCGGCGACAGGTAGCGGTTCATGAAGCGGGTGAGGTCCTGGGGGCTCATCCGCTCCGCGATGGCGGAGAAGTTGCGGAGATCGGTGAACATCACCGTGAGGGGGCGCGACTCGCCGCCGAGCGCGAGCAGGCCCGGTTCCCGCGCGAGGCGGGCGACGACGGTGGGCGAGACGAAACGCCCGAACGCGTCCTGGACGAAGCGACGGTCGCGCTGCTCCGCCCGGAACAGCGCCGACACGCCGCCGAGGTAGGCGAAGAGCAGCATCGCGCTCGGCATGATCGGATCGATCAGGAGCTGCCGGTCGCGGAAGGCCCACCAGCTCGCGCCGACGATGGCGCCCGTGCCCAGCGCGGCGGTGGCGGCGCTCGCCATGGCGGGTACGAGGGGAAGGGTCGCCGCCAACGCCAGCGCCAGCGCGGCGCCGCCGTAGAGTTCGACCACGGACCACGCCGGGCGGAGCAGTCGCGTTCCCGCCAGCAAGCCCTCGATCGCCTGGGCCTGGACCTCGACGCCGGGCATCGCCGGGTCGACGGGGGTGGCGCGGATGTCGGTGAGGCCCGCCGAACTGGACCCCACGATGACGATGCGGCCTTCGACCTCGCCGCGATCGAAGCCGCCGGCGAGTACCCTTTGCGCCGGTATGAACCGCTCCGGCCTGTGCCCCGTGAAGCGCACGCGCATGTCGCCCGTCGGCGCCGACGGGACGGTGACCGCGCCGACGCGCACGGAGTCCACGCCGCCCCTCGCGTCGGCGCGGACGAGGAAGGTCGACGCGCCCTGCGCGACGCGCAGGCTTTCCAGGGCGAGGCTCGGGACGAGGCGACCGCCGAGCGAGAGCAGCAGGGGCACGCGCCGCACCGTCTGGTCGCCGTCGGGCAACCAATTGAGGGCGCCGAGCCCGGCGGCGCGCTCGACGAGGGACGGCAGCGGGACGACGGCGCCGCCGAATCGCGGCACGAACGCGACGGCGTCGCCGCCGGCCTGGGCCATGCCGTAGGGCGCGACGAAGGAGGGGTCCGCGCCGTCCTGCGTCAGCACGAGGCCGAGCACGACCGGCGCCGGGCCGAGCGCTTCGGCCAAGGCCGCGTCGTTGCTCCGGGCGCCCTCCAGCGCCGTCCGCACGGCGGTTCGCCGTGCCGCGTCGGCGATGCCGGCCACGAAGGCCTCCGCGCTGGTGCGGTCGCCCTCGGAGAACACGATGTCGAAGGCGATCGCGGCGGCGCCCGCTCCTCGCAGGCGATCGACCAGGGCCGCGACCTGCGTGCGCGGCCACGGCCACTGCCCGAGCTTGGCGATCGAGGCGTCGTCGATGTCGACGATGCGGACCGGCGTTCGCGCATCGTAGCCGCGCGGCGCGCTCCGCTGGTAAAGGTCGAAGAGCTGGTCCCGCATCCGCGTGACGAAAGAGGGCTGCGACAAGCCAAGCGTGAGAACGAGCGCGACCGGCCCGAGCCACGAGGCGTGGTAGATCGGGCTGCGTAACGTGCGCGGCAACGTTCTCCAGGTGGCCATCCGCTACGCCCGGCTCGTATCGCTGGCATCCACGTCGACGATGTTGGCGATCACCGCCCCCGCGCGGATGTCGTGCACCGTCGGAACGTTGGTCGGCGTGGTGACGGGCATTCCCCTAGTCACGAGACAAGACCGCACCATCGAAGCCCGGGGCCAAACGGCTAATCGTCATTGCCGTGGCCGTTGTTCTTGTTGTCGTTACCTTTCCCACTGTCGTGCCCGGTCGTGGTGACCGGACTCGTGACAGGCGTTGTCACTGGCGTGGTGACCGGCGTCGTGACGGGTTTGGTCGTCACGGGCGTCACCACCGGGGTCGTCACGGGTGTGGTCACTGGCGTGACGACAGGCGTGGTCGCCACGGGCGTCACAATGGGCGTCACGACCGGGGTCGCGACGGGCGTGATCACGGGCGTGGTGACCGGCGTGATCACGGGCGTCGTAACCGGCATCGTGACAGGTGTGGTCGTCACGGGGGTCGTGACGGGCGTGATCACTGGCGTGATGATGGGCGTGGTCACGGGGGTGACGACCGGTGTCATGACAGGTGTCGTCGCGGGTGTGATCGTCACGGGCGTCACGATGGGCGTTACCACCGGGGTCGTCACAGGCATGGTCACGGGCGTCACCACGGGCGTGACGACAGGGGTCACCACGGGCGTGACGACGGGTGTGATCACGGGCGTGGTCACCGGCGTGGTCACGGGGGTGACGACCGGTGTCACCGCGGGCATGACGACGGGTGTGACCACAGGCGTGATGACCGGCGTGGTCACCGGCGTCACCACGGGCGCGACGACCGGCGTGGTCACGGGTGCGGCGACGGGCGTTACGGGCGCGCTGACAGGGGTCGTCACCGGGGCGGCGGTCGTGACCGGTGTCGCCACCGGGGTCACGGGCGTGGCGACAGGCGTCGCGACCGGCGTGCTGATGACCGGTGTCGCGATGGATGTCGCGACGGACGTGGCGGTCGTCACCGGAGTGGTCGTCACCGGAGTGGCCGTCACCGGAGTGGCCGTGGTCGTCACGGGTTTGGTGGCCGGCGTTCCCACGGGCGCGGGAATAGCCGGCGCGGGGGCGGCAGGCATCGTCGCGGGAGCGGTCATCGCGGCCGTGCTCGTCATCCCCGCGCGCATGATCCGCGTGGCCAGCTGGCTCGCCTGGCTCGCCTGCGACTGGTTGCGCGCGAGCACGTTGCCGGCGGCGAACACGGACGTGAAATCCAGCGCGTCGATGCTCGGCGGACGCGGCGCCGCGACCGGCACGTCGACGAGGCGGCCGAGGCCGGCGCTCGCGAAGGCCGCGACGCCCTTCGCGGAGGCACCGCCATGCTGCCGGCCCTTGCTCGCGAGGGTCTTCATCATCGCCTGCGCGGCCCTCATGTCGAAGCGCACCGGCGCGGCGATGGGCTCCCCGGCCGAACCGACGAAGACGGCGAAGCCCGGGCGCGAGAGCAGCACTTCGCTCGCGCCGTTACGGACGGTCATCTGGCCATAGCCGTTCACGACGATCGCGCCGCCGTGGAAGCCCGTCGGGACGCCGGGGATCGCGGCGACGTCGGCGGCCTCCTTGACGTAACCGATCATGCCGATGCCGCCGCGGATGCCGATCGTCACGACCGGCGTCTTCACCGTCGCGCCGCCACCGTGGCTGATGTCGCCGCCGACGAAGCGCAGGACGCCCTTGCTCAGCGTCGCGCCCATCTTGCCGCCCGCACCCGGATCGTAGACGAACTCGTCGATCACGAGGTCGCTGTTCTCGCCGACGCTGAGCGTGCTGCGATCGAGGAAGGTGAGCTGGGCGGAGCCGCCGCGCTTCGTCGTGATCCGATCCTTGAAGAAGATGTCGGCGCCGGGCGTCAGCGTGCGCGCGGTCCGCCCCGGCGCGCGGCCGGTCGGCGCCACGTTGGCCGCCCCCACGGCGCCGACGACCTGCTCGGCGAGGGCCGGCGCCGAGGCGAGGGCGAGCAGCGAGGCGGACAGGAGGAGGCGGGCGAAGGGGGACGTCATCAGAAGCGAACCGTTGGGCCGGAAAGGACCGAGAAATTGCGCACGCGGTAGTTCGCGATGTTGGAGTCCACGCGCGCCTCCTGGATGTTGGTGACGACGTCGATGCCGGCGGTGACCGGCGTGTCGAGGACGAGGCCGAACTGGATTTCGTCGTCGCGCCGCGTGATGATGCTGTCGATATACGGGTTCGGTCCGTCGAACCGCGTTTGCAGCAGCTTCACGTAGGGCGACACGGACCACGGGACGTGGATGACCGGCAGCGGCGCCGCGAAGCGCGCCGAGACGGCCAGTTCCTCGGCGAAATTGTTGGTGGACTGGTAGGCGGCGTCGGCCGCGTCGCGCGTGTAGAAGACGCGCGCGGTGGCGCCGAACGTGTCGTTGAAGGTCGCGTAGCCGGCGACCGAGGCCGTGACGCTGTCGCCCGAGTTGAGGCTGGAATAAACGGACACGTTCGAGAACTCGAGACGACGCACCTCGACGCCCGGTTCGATGATGTAGCCCGGTCGCACCAAGAGGTCGGCGACGACCCCGCCGCCGCCCGAAGCCAGGTAGCGCGACCCGGCGAGGAAGACCTGGCCGCCCGCGGCGTAGACCTTCAGCGTCGAACCGGGAAGCGCGTCGAGCGCGAACCGCGGGCCGACGCTGACGTCGTAGAGACCGACGTTGAGGTCGGTGAAGTGGAACTGGCTGGTCACGTAGCCGGTGAAGCGCGCTTCCACCGTGTCGCCGCGCTGCGTGCCGAGATCGTAGTCGTAGCCGATCTGCGCGATGCCGAACGCGTTGCCGTCCGCGCCGCTATCCTGCGGGTGGGTGAACACGTAGTCCTGGCCCGTCAGCCGAAGGATGTTGTTGTCGGGATTGAAGGCCGCGTTGCTCTGGCTGCGCGCCCCGCCCTGCAGGGAGCCGAACAGGTGACTGCCGGCGTTGGCGGCGTCGAGCGCGGGTGACGCGCCGGCGATCTTCGCGCGCGCCGCATCGTCGAGGCCGGGACCGGCGAGGGCGGCGTCGAAGTATTGGCGCGCCATCTGGGGCGAGTGCAGCTGGGCATACAGCAAGCCGAGCTGCGCCTTCACGTTGGCGTCGTCCGGCGCGTAGAACAGCACCCGCTCGAGCGTGCCGATCGCCGCCTCGTAGTCGCGCAGGGCGACGCAGGCCTTGACGTAGGCGAGCGCGAGGGTGACGTCGGTCGGGTGCTTCAGGGTCTCGCGGAAGAGGCGGTCCCGCAGCGCGGTCGGCGCCGTGTCGGTCGGCGCCGCAACGGCATCCGGCGCCGTCGCCTGGGCCGCCTTATCCTGGGCCGCCGTCTCCTGAGCCGCGATCCCCTGGGCCGCCATGGCCGGCGTCGAAACGGCGGCGAGCAGCGCCGTCAGGAGCGCTCCCCGCACGGCCCCGGGCGCGTGCGTCAGCGAGCGTTTACGATCGTTCCGTGCCACCTGCCGCCCGCCTGCCTTCTCGTGTCCAGCGGCGTCAAGTTGCCTGCCTTATGGTTAACGCGACCTTTCTCGACTCTGTCTTTTCATTGTCCCATCTTTTCATTGTCGCACGGCGGCGTTTCACCGGTCGCGCCGAGGTGCCGGCGCAGGTTCCTATCGGCGGCCTTCTCGAACGCGGTCGCGACCGCCGCGCATCGGTAGAGCGGTCGCGCCGTCGCGAAGTGCCGCAGGCCGGCGAGCAAGGCGGCATGCCGCCGCTCGCCGCCGAGATGGGGCATTTCGGCGGCGAGCGAGGCCATGTTGTCGTCGAACGTTTCCGGCGCCTCGCCGAGCGGCGTGAGGTCGAGGTCAAGCACCCATTGACGGGCGTAGAGGTCCGCGTCGGCCAGGTCCAGCGATGCGGCGGCGCGCACGTGGTCGGCCGTCGCGCGGATCGTGTCCGCGACCCAGAGCCGTCCGTCGCCGTCCAGCCCTTGCACCGTCCCGCTGACCTCGAGCCACAGTGCCGCGGACTTGACCTCGTTGTCCCTCGCGCCGCCGACGTAGACGGCATCATGGTAGGCGATCGCCGAGGCGATGAGGGTGTCGAAGCGCGGTTCCGGACGTCCGGCCGACAGTTGCCGACCGTGATGACGACCCCAAAGGAGCGCTAGGTGGTCAAGCGTGTGATAATGTCGCCAAGGTTCCATCATGCGACACGACAGGTCGGCCTTTGCGCGGTCCGAGACGGGCAACCGGG
This sequence comes from uncultured Beijerinckiaceae bacterium, assembly GCA_964235705.1. Lineage (GTDB taxonomy): Bacteria > Pseudomonadota > Alphaproteobacteria > Rhizobiales > Beijerinckiaceae > RH-AL1. The sequence continues at coordinate 17,877 of CAXSDP010000011.1, forward strand.
CGAAAAGATCGGTCGAAGGTGCGAGACTCATGCGGGGTTACGTCTTGGCGTGGTGGACACGTCCAGTTGAGCCATAGACAAGTTAAGGGCTTGGTCACGGGACCGGTGTGGCCCAGGTGACTTGCCCCGGAACGTCACCCGTCGCGATCACCCGATCAAGGACGTAGGCCCAGGGGGCGGGCAGGACGAAGCGGGGCTTCGCGAGCCGCGCGGCACGTCCGCCATCACGGGAGGCCCTCCTCCCAATAAGGGTGGCGTCCGAACTTGTGTTGCAGGAAGTCGAGGAAGGCCGAAACCTTGCTCGGGACGGCGCGGTGGGGCGGGTACAGGCCGAAGATACCCGAGGGTTGCGTCGCGATCATCGCCCGCCAGTCGGGCAGGATCGGCTTGAGGCGACCGGCGCGCAGGTCGTCGCCGATCAGCCAGCTCGGCAGGAGCACGACGCCGACGCCGTCGAGCGCGAGGGCGCGCAACGGTTCGGAATCGTCGGCCCTCACGCGGCCGACGACCGGGACCGACACCTCCTTGCCGGCGGGATCCACGAAGAACCAGTGGTGCGAAGGCTGCAGCGAATAGACCAGGCAATTGTGCTGGAGCAGGTCGTCGGGCCGGCGCGGCGGGGGATGCCTGGCGAGGTAGGCGGGGCTCGCGCAGGCGATGCGCCGGTGCGGCGCGAGCTTGCGGGCGACCAGGGAGGAGTCCAGCATCGGGCCGATGCGGATCGCGGCGTCCGCGCCGATCGAGACGGGGTCGACGCGCACGTCGGACAGGAGGAGGTCGAGCCGCAGGTCGGGGTAGCGCGCCAGGAACTCGCCCATGTGCGGCATGACGTGGAGGCGGGCGAAGGCGTCCGGCAACGCGAGGCGGAGCGACCCGCGCGGGTGGTCCCGCAGCGCCGACACGGCGTTGCGTGCCTCCTCCACCTCGCGCAGCGCGCTCAAGGCATGGCGGTAGAAGGTCGATCCCGGCTCGGTCAGGTGCAGCGAGCGCGTGGTGCGGTTGAACAGGTCGACGCCGAGCTCCTTCTCGAGCCCGGACACCGCGCGGGACACGGCGGACGTTCGCACGTCGAGCAGTCCCGCCGCCCGCGAGAAGCCGCCCTGCTCGACGACACGCACGAAGGTTTGCATGGCGACGAGCATGTCCATCGTCGAAAGCCTACGGGATTGTTGCGCTATGCGCAAAAATCATTTGCCGTCTCCCGCGTGGTTCCCCTCCGTCGAAAGGCATAGATGAGGTCCCGTAGCGGGCGCGAAGGGTGCCCGACGGAGACGCGTATGGCAAAGGCTCGGATCAAGACCTACACCGGACCGGCCGGCGGCATCGGTGCCTTGGACGCCGTGGAGCGCCACCTTTGTCGCCAGAAGGTTTTCGTGTCCGGCAACCGCACCCTGCTGGCGATGAACCAGGGCAAAGCCGGCTTCGACTGCCCCGGCTGCGGCTGGCCCGACCCCAAGCACACCAGCTCGTTCGAGTATTGCGAGAACGGCGCCAAGGCGGTCGCCTGGGAAGCCACGCGGAAGCGCGCGACGGGCGTGTTCTTCGCCACGCACACCGTGACGGAGCTGCTCGGCTGGAGCGATTTCGACCTCGAGAACGAGGGTCGGCTCACCCACCCGATGGTTTACGACGAGGGCAGCGACCGCTACGTGCCGATCGGCTGGGACGACGCCTACGCGCTCGTCGGCGAGCGCCTGCGCGCCCTGCCCGACCCCGACATGGCCGAGTTCTACACCTCCGGCCGCGCCTCCAACGAGGTCGCCTTCCTGTTCCAGGTCTTCGCGCGCGCTTACGGGACCAACAACTTCCCCGACTGCTCGAACATGTGCCACGAGTCGACGAGCGTCGCCCTGCCGGAAAGCATCGGGGTGGCCAAGGGCACGGTGCTGCTCGAGGATTTCGCCGAGGCCGACATGATCATGGTGTTCGGGCAGAACCCCGGCACCAACTCGCCGCGCATGCTGAACGACCTGCGCGCGGCGGCCAAACGCGGCGCCGACATCGTCACCTTCAACCCCCTGCGCGAGCGGTCGCTGGAACGCTTCGCCTCGCCCCAGCACATGGGCGACATCGTCAAGCCGGTGCCGATCTCCTCGCAGTATCACCAGGTCCGCACCGGCGGTGACATGGCGGCGGTGAAGGGCATGATGAAGGCGGTGCTCGCCGCCGACGACGCGGCGGTCGCGGGCGGGGGCGAGCGCGTCCTCGACGTCGACTTCATCGCGACCCACACCCACGGCTTCGAAGCCCTGGCGGCGGAGATCCGCGCCCTGTCGTGGGACGCGGTCGTCGCCGAGTCCGGGCTCGGGCGCGACCAGATCGAGGGCGTCGCCGCGACCTACATGAAGGCGAAGTCCGTCATCGCGGTGTGGGGCATGGGCATCACCCAGCACCGCACCGGTGTCGCCAACATCCAGCAGATCGTCAACCTGCTGCTGATGCGCGGCAACATGGGCAAGCCGGGGGCCGGCGCGTGCCCCGTGCGCGGCCATTCCAACGTGCAGGGCAACCGCACCGTCGGCATCCACGAGCAGCCCAAGGCGTCCTTCCTCGATGGCATGGACCGCACCTACGCGTTCGTGTCGCCGCGCCACCACGGCCACGACGTCGTCGCCTCCATTGAGGCGATGGCGGAGGGCCGCTCGCGCGCCTTCATCGGGCTCGGCGGCAACTTCCTGTTGGCCGCGCCCGACACGCCGGTCGTGGCGAAAGCCATGCGCGGCCTCGACCTCACCGTGCAGATCGCGACCAAGCTGAACCGTGGCCACCTCGTCCACGGCCGCCACGCCCTGCTCCTGCCCTGCCTCGGTCGCACCGAGATCGACGAGCAAGCCTCCGGTCCGCAGCAAGTGACGGTCGAGGACTCGATGTCCTTCGTCCACGCGTCCGCCGGCCGCAACGTCCCGGCCTCCCCCCACTTGCGCTCGGAGATCGCGATCGTCGCCGGCATGGCCAAGGCCACCCTGTCGCCGGCCCTCGGGATCGACTGGGACGGCTACGTCGCCAACTACGACCGCATCCGCTACGACATCGAGGGCGTGATGCCGGACCTGTTCGCCGGCTACAATGCCAAGATCAGGGTGCCCGGCGGCTTCCGGCTCGACTCGCCGGTGGACCGGCGCGAGTGGCGGACCGCGACCGCCAAGGCCAACTTCATCGTCCACGACGGCCTGAGCGAGAACGAGATGCCGGCCGGCCGGCCCGACGTGCTGCAGTTGATGACGATCCGCAGCCACGACCAATACAACACGACGATCTACGGGCTCGACGACCGGTATCGCGGCGTGTTCGGGCAGCGCATGGTGGTCTTCGTCAACAAGGCGGACCGCGAGCGGCTGGGCTTCGCGGAAGGCGAGGTCGTCGCCATGCGGACCATCGCGCCGGACGGTGACGCCCGCTCGGTCGGCGGCTTCCGGCTCGTCGACTACGACATCCCGGCGGGCTGCGCCGCCGCCTATTATCCCGAAACGAACCCGTTGGTGCCGCTGGGCCGCAGGGCGTTGCGGTCGAACACGCCGACCTCGAAGTCGATCCCCGTGGCGCTGGAAGCCTGGGCCGGCGAATGGGACGATCGTCCCGAACCCGAACTCGCGGTCAAACCGGCGCTGCTGGCCGCAGAGTGAGGCCGCCCCGCATCCGGCCGCGTCACGGACGCGGCCCGGTGCCGCTCACCACGAGCGCGCCGGCATGGTCGCGAACCTGAAGCATCGGATCGAACAGTGCGCGGCGGTTTTCGGAAGATCCGGTGCGACGCAGGAAACCAAGGCATCGGACTGGGTCTTTGATCCAGTCCGATGCTTTTAACGTCTTCCAAGCCCGCCACCCCGATCGCCGCCAGCGCCCTCGCCAGACCGAGACGGTCGTCGTCGAAAGCGCGACCGGTAGTCGCGTCTTGTATTTCGGCGTGGGTCCGGACGCCGATCGGTGCCCGGGTCACGTTGTAAGCCACTGGTTCGTTCGTAAATGTAAGCTGTCAGAGGGGTCACTGCCTCGCGCCGTTCACAAGAGGAGTGATGAGAATGGTCGACGTCGTTAAACCAACCTTGGTTATACAAGGATTGATCGATATGGGGGCGGCCAAGGCGCGCCTCTCACCTCGGGAACTACTCGTCCGCGCCGGGATCGCCGGGGCGATGCTCGGCACTTCGGAAACCCTGTTGTTCACGGCCTTCGCGCAGACCGGGCTCCCGATCGTCGGCGCGCTGATCTTCCCCGTGGGTTTCGCCATGATCATGGTGCTCGGCCTCGACCTCGCGACCGGCAGCTTCGGCATCCTGCCGATGGCCGTCATGGCCGGGCGGGCGAGCGTGTCGCAGATGCTCGTCAACTGGGTGGTCACCTTCATCGGCAATTTCATCGGTGCCCTGATCTTCGCCGGGCTCGCCTACGCCGCGCTGACGAACCTCGGCCACGATTCCGGTGGGGTGATCGCCGACAAGATGCGGGCGGCGGTGACGTCGCGCTCCGCCGGCTACGCCGCGCTCGGTGGGCAAGGATGGGCGGCCGCCTTCATCAAGGCGATGCTCTGCAACTGGCTGGTGTGCCTGGGCGTGGTGATGTCGGTGGCGTCCTCGACGTCGGTCGGCAAGATCCTCGGCTGCTGGCTGCCGATAGCGACCTTCGTCGCGCTGGGGTACGAGCACTGCGTCGTCAACATGTCGTTGTTCCCGCTCGGCATCATGCTGGGCGCCGGCACCACCGTCACGCAGTTCCTCACCTTCAACGAGCTGCCGGTGACGCTCGGCAACATCCTCGGCGGCTTCCTGTTCACCGGCCTCGCGCTCTACCTCGCCTATCCCAGGAGCGCGCTCAACCTCGGCCAAGACCCGGTCTCCGCCTCTTCGGCCACGGCGCAGGCCGCCGAGTAGGGCAAGCCGTCGGGTAGAAGTCGCATCCGGACGCGGGCAATCGCGTTCGGATGTCGTGCGGGAGCGGTGCTGATCTTCCTTCGATTTCGCGGACACGGGGTTAGTTCGCCTTCCGCTCGGCCTGCTCGGGCGTCATATAGCCGAGGGATGAGTGGATGCGCTGTCGGTTATAGTAGCCTTCGATGTACGAGAACAGGTCGCGTCGGGCCTCGTTCCGGGTTGCCCATCGGCGCTGGTGGACGAGTTCGACCTTTAAAGTGTGGAAGAAGCTTTCCATCGGGGCGTTGTCGTAGCAGCAAGCCGTGCGGCTCATCGAGGCAAGCGCGCTCATACCGGCAAGCTGCTTGCGATAAGCCTCGGCAGCATATTGGCTGCCGCGGTCCGAGTGGCAGACGAGACCGGCCGCCGGCCTCTGCCGTTGCTCGGCCATCATAAGGGCAGGCGTCGTCAACTCGGTGCGCATGTGATCGCGCATGGACCAGCCGACGACCTTGCGCGTGGCGAGATCGAGGACGGCCGCGAAATAGAGCCAGCCTTCGCTGGTCGGCAGATAAGTGATGTCGGCGAGCCAAACCGTGTTCGGCACCGAGGCTAAGAACTCTTGCTTCAAGAGGTTGGGAGCGATCGGCAGATCGTGGCGGCTGTCGGTCGTGCACGGCCGGAATCGCCGGCCGGCAAGGGCCCGGATGCCATGGCGGTGCATGAATGGCGGTACATGAGGCGCTCAACCCGACCGCGGCTGGTTGACTGTCCTTCGGCCCGAAGGGTGGCATAAACGCGAGGCGATCCGTAACGGCCATGGTGGGCTGCATGGATGCGGCGGACGTCCGCCAGGAGCTGACGGTTTGAAGCTGCCCGGGCACTCTCGGGACGAGACCGCGAACCGTGGTAGCCACTTGGCGAGACGTCGAGCACGCGGCACATGAGACGCACCGGCCAGGTGCACGCATGCTGCTCGATGAAACGAAACCTCACCTCGGCATCTCCGCAAAGATGCCGATCGCTTTTTTTAGGACGTCGCGCTCCATCCGGGTCCGGTCAAGCTCGCGGCGCAGTCGGGCGATCTCGGCAGCCTGGTCCGACGGGGACGCGACAGGGCTCGTCGGTGAAGCCGGCGGCGATCCTGCCGAACGTGGACGGGAGACAGACCCGTTCACGGTTGCCCGCCATTGCCTCAACATCGATGGCTGGATCCCGAGTTCGGTTGCGATCCGCAGCTGTGGCCGACCGCTGGCTTCCAGCAATGCGACCGCCTCTCGCTTGAACTCGGGGGTGAACTCCCGTCTCGTCTTCGCCATCAAACACCTCCTCGCCCGCCAGGAGCGTATCAAAGGTGTCCGCGAAATCAGGGGAAGATCAGACTCGAACCTCCACCTCTATCAAGACTGGTACCTGAAACCAGTGTGCAAGTGACAAGGTGCATTATCTGCTAGTGATGCAATATAACTCCTCATTCAAATTGTTTGTCCCCAATAGGTAACTCGGGAAAGCGTCTAGCGCAGTCTTCATCTCCTTGACCGATGGCGCGTAATACCCATCAGACGCATCCTTCCGCTTGTTGTGCCCGGCCAGCCGATTGGCCATGCGCTTGGTCATGCAGCCGTCCGCCACCGTGATAAAGGTATGCCGCCAGGAGTGGTTCGGACTGAGGTGCGCGTCCATGGTCACGTTGGCCCGCACCCAGGACGCCAAGTCGCCCGCGCGCAGTTCCTGCGCGCTCATCTTCGTCGCCTCCTTGCGCGCGCGGCCTCCAACGAACAGTAAGCCCTCGGGGCTGTCCCGCCAAAAGCGCACGAGTCCCTCATCGATCAGGGCATCGTGCAGCGGGACGACGCGCGCGAAGCCATCCTTGGTCATTGGGAACTCCATGACCCAGATGTCGCCCTCGCACCAGATGTTTGCCCGCTTCAGCCAGCAGACCTCCTGCACCCGGGCGCCCGAGTAAGCGCAGATCCAGGGCGCCCAGCGGCGTGAGGCCGAGGCTTTTGGCCACTTTGGATCAAATACGACCGAGCGCGCCAGGGTAAGGATGGCCCTGACATCGGCCGCCTTGAACACTTTGTCCTTCTTGCCCGGCTCCCGCGGCAGGTCGAACTTCACGCCCCTGACGGGGTTATCGGATCGCAGCGCCACCTTCTTCTGGCCGGATGGCTTCGCATCGCTGTCGCGTGTAGCGGCAAAGTTGAAGAGCGACTTGGTGGCGACGAGGTCGTTGCGGTTCACCGTTTTAGCCGCGATGCCATCGACGTCGCGGCGGTGCTCCGCCCAGGCCCACACGTCGTCCTGCTCAACCTGCCGGACGTCCTTGCCTTTCATGAACTTGGCCAAGCTGCAGATCGATGGTTCGTAGCGCCTCGCCGTGCTAGGCGCTCGCTTGTCAGCGTTGTAGGCGCACCAGCGCGCGAACAGGTCGTCGACGGTGATCTTGAAACCGCGCGCCGCAGCTGTTGCCACCGTGACTGGACCGTCGATCTCGAAGGCGGGAAACCGCTCCAGCGTCGCGTCGGGTGAGAAGTCCCCGTCCAGGTTGCGCTGGAGCCTGCCGCCGGCCAAGCGCACGACCTCGCCGATCTGCCGCACCAACTTGGCGCGCGTGGCCGCGTCGACCTGGAGCTGACGCTCGGCGCAGAGCGCGTCCGCCTCGGAACCGAACAGGTCCTCGAGCGCGCACTCGTAGGTCATGGGAAAGCAGGGATCGGTGATGTCGGCCTTGTGCTCGAAGGCGTAGAGTTGGGGGCCATAGGGCCGCTGCATGGCGGCGTAGAAGGCGGCCCACTCGTCGGACATTTCACCTAGTCCGTCGTCGTCACCGTGCTTCCATTCCGCGAGCGATTCTTGATGCATCGCCGCCTTCTCGCGCAGGGCGTCCGGCTCGTAGGCGGGATCAGTATCGAACGCCATCGTCCGGCGACGGTAGGCTTCCCCGGCCAGCGCCACGACCTGCTTGTGGGTCAGCCCGCGCGGGCCTGACCTTAGCGCGTCCCAGTACCTGTTGAGGGCGGCGGCAACGGTGGCGAACCGCGCCTTGGTGGTCGCCACGTCCTTGGTGCGCAGCGACACGACGACCTTGTCGCCGACCTTCACGGTCGTGGGTGTGTCCCCGACCGGCAGGGTCACGCGGGTGCCGCGCGCCTTGGCGGCGAGGTCGTTCGGGACGCGGACGTTGAGATGGTAGACGCCCGTGGCGAAGGCGGTTGGGCGGGCCATTGGGAGTGCCATGTGTAAGACCGCTGTGTCAGAGCGGCCGCAGTGAGACACCCACGAAATCAGTAGCTTATTGACGATCCATGAGGAAAGTGCTGGCGCACCCGAGAGGATTCGAACCTCTGGCCTCTGCCTTCGGAGGGCAGCGCTCTATCCAGCTGAGCTACGGGTGCCGACGCTTCGCGATCACATGCTAACGAATGTCACGCCGACAGGCAACGCCGGAGCACGGCGCGGGGGCGCGAAACGTCGTCGCTTGACACGGGAACGGACCGAAACGTTCGCCGTGACGGCGGCGGGACTTGACGGGACACGGCCAGCCGGGTCCTTTTCGCACGATGGATGCCAATGCCCTCAGGAGTGATGTCGCCGCCGTGCGGCTCGTCGGCCGCGGAGGGGACCGTGTTGGCCGGTGCGCGGGACAGGTCGCGCGTCGCGGTGCGGGAAGGGGGAGGTCGAGCCGACGATGAGCGCCGATCCACCCGCCGACGCACCGCGCCTCAAGCTGCGCACCCGCTTAGCCGCCGCCGGGCGCCGACCGACCGAGCAGTTCGGGTTCGTCAACACGCCGATCTATCGCGGTTCCACGGTGCTGTACCCGACCTACGCCGACCTCCAGGCGCGGACCGGGCGCTTCTCCTACGGCACGGCGGGCACCCCGACGACGCGGGCGCTGGAGGAAGCCTGGAGCGAACTCGCCGGCGCGGCCGCCACCGTGCTCACGCCGTCCGGGCTCGCGGCGATCAGCGTCGCCCTCCTCTGCGCCACCAAGGCCGGCGACCACGTGCTGGTGATGGACAACGTGTACCGGCCGACGCGGGTGTTCTGCGACACCGTGCTGACCCGCTTCGGCGTGGACGTGACCTATTTCGACCCGATGGCGGCCGCGACGGACGTGGCCGCCACCGTGCGTCCCAACACGACCTGCCTGGTGCTGGAAGCGCCCGGCTCGCAAACCTTCGAGGTGCCGGACCTGCCCGCCCTCGTCGCCCTGGCGCGGGAGCGGGGGCTCTGCACCGTGCTCGACAACACCTGGGCGACCCCGATCTTCTTCCCGCCGCACGCCAACGGCGTCGACATCGCGGTGGAGGCCGGCACCAAGTACCTGTCCGGCCACTCCGACCTACTGCTCGGCCTCACCTCGGCCAACGCCGCCTGGGCGCCGAAGCTCAAGGCCACGCATTCCGCCTTCGCGATGGTCGCCGGCCCGGAAGACGTTTTCCTCGGCCTGCGCGGCCTGCGCACGCTCGACCTGCGGCTGCGCGAGGCGGAGCGACAGGGCCTCGCCATGGCGCGCTGGCTCAAGGAGCGGCCGGAGGTCGCCCGCGTGCTCCACCCCGCGCTGCCCGATTGCCCCGGCCACGACAATTGGCGGCGCGACTTCGGCGGCTCCTCCGGCCTGTTCTCCGTCGTGCTGCACCCGGCGCCGGAGGCGGCGGTCGCGGCCATGCTCGACGGCCTGCGATTGTTCGGGATGGGCTATTCCTGGGGCGGCTACGAGAGCCTCGTCATCCCCTTCGACTGCGGGGGGTACCGCAGCGTCGTGCCTTGGGTGCCGCATGGCCCGGCGCTGCGCTTCTCGGTCGGGCTCGAGGATGTCGACGACCTCCAGGCCGACCTCGACGCCGGCTTCGCGAGGCTGCGCGCCCACCGCTGAGACGCGGGTCCCTCGCGCGTCGCCTCCAAATTCCTTGGAACGTCCGGATCTCGTGGGACATGTAAGTTCCCCGTGGTCCCAGAGCCTTGCCGAAGCCGCGTGAAGCGGGCAAGGATGCCGGAGCGTTTGCGGGGATGCCGGCGCGTTCGAAGGGGAAGGCGTCGGGTTATGAGGGAACTGCGGCTGGTGCTCCTCGGCCTCGCCGCCCTCATCGCCATGCTCCTCGGCGCCGGGTTCCTCGTGCGCGCCTTCAAGGGACCGTCGCCCCCCCGCAGCGTCGCCGTGGCTGTCGAGCCGGCCGTGCCCCGCGTGGCCTCCGACCTCAGCCCCCAGGCGCTCACGGCCGCGCGCGGCTTGGTCGAGCGGACCATCGCCGACGCGCCCGATTACGCCCGCTTCTTCGATCGCCTGCGACTCGTCTTCCCCGGCGAGTATGACGCGATCGTCGCCAACCTCGCGGCCGGCCTCGGCAAGGGGACGGCCGGCCGTGCCGTCGCGATCCCCGACGCGGCCAACCCCAACGTCGCCAAACCCGATGCGGCCAATCCCGACGTGGCCAACCCCGATGTGGCGATGGCGGATGCCGTGATGGCGCTGCGCAAGGCCCACGGCGCGCTCGCCGCCAGGGCGTCGAACGACGCGCTCGGCCAGATCTTCGTACTGCAGCTGAAGGAGGCGCAGGCGCTCGCCGCGCGCGACGCCCACCTCTGCGTCGCCTTCCTTTACGGCGCGAGCGGCACCGGGTTCCTGTCCTTCGCCGCCGAGCACCGCCCGCTGATCGCCGACGCCGCGATCGCCGGCCTCGAGGCCATGGCCAGTGGGCAAACCGAACAGGTGCAGCGCGCCGCCCCCAGCGACGCCGACTTCCAGGTGCTCGACAGGGCGCTGGTCGACAAGGGGCTGAGCCGCCCCGAGATCGACGCGCTGCTCGACGGCAAGGTCGCCACCCCGCCCATCGCCGACGATGAGATGTGCAAGGCCGGCCAAGTCTACCTCGTCACCCTGGCGGCCCTGCCCATCGACGTCCGCGCGCGCCTCTACGGGCTGGCGGTCGACTTGATGGCCAAGTCGTAAGCTCGGCGTCCGGGCCGGGCGCCCGAAGGCTCGGCGATACCTCAGGCTCGGCGATACCCCAGGCTTGGCGATACCGGGCTCGATGGTTAGAACAGGGCGTCGGATGGGGTTGGAACGATGAGCGGACATTTGCTGGCGAACCGTAAGTTCGCGCCGCTGTTCTGGTGCCAATTCTTCGCCGCCTTCAACGACACCTACCTCAAGGCCGCCGTCACCTTCCTGGCGCTGTTCCAGCTCGCGCCGGAGGCGGCCAAGTCCCTCACGCTGCTCGGCACCGTGCTGCTCACCCTGCCGGCCTTCTTCCTGTCGGCGCTCGGCGGCGAGTGGGCCGACCGCTACGACAAGGCCAGGATGGCGCAGCGCCTCAAGCTCGCCGAGTTCGTCGCCGTCGCCATCGCCGGCGCCGGCTTCGTCCTCCACTCGTTCCCGCTGCTGTTTCTCGCGCTCGGCCTGTTCGGCGTGCTCTCCGCCTTCTTCGGCCCGGTCAAGTACGGCATCCTGCCCGATCACCTCACGGTGCGGCAGTTGCCGGGCGGCAACGCCCTGGTGGAGGGCGCGACCTTCATCGCCGCCATCCTCGGGCCGACGGTGGCGGCGATCGTGTCGCGACAGGGGCACGGCGACCCGCGCTGGGCGGCGGCGCTCACCCTGCTGTTCGCCGCCCTCGCCTGGGGGTCGGCGCTGCTGATCCCCCCGACCGGCGAGGCCGCGCCCGCCCTCAAGGTCGACTACAACATCCTGCGCTCCACGGCGGCCCTGACGCGCGGCCTCTACGCCGACCGGCGGCTGTGGCGCGCCGCCGTGTTCGTCAGCCTGTTCTGGGCGCAGGCGATCGTGGTCTACACCCTGCTCGCGCCGATCGTCACCCTGGCGCTGGGCGGCGACGAGTTGGTGTTCGACGTCTACAACGCCGCCTTCGCGGTGGGCATCGCGCTCGGTTCCGGCCTCGCCTCGTGGCTGCTGGCCGGCCGCACGCTGCTGCTGCCCACCCCGATCGCGGCCGGCGTCATCGGGCTGATCTCGCTCGACCTCGCGTTCGGCCTCCACGGCGCCGTCGCGCACGGCCCGCCGCTGGGCATCGCCGCCTTCTTCACGACGTGGCACGCCTGGCACATCGCGATCGACCTCGTGCTGCTCGCGATCGCCGGCGGCCTCTACATCGTGCCGGCCTTCGCCGCCCTGCAGGCGTGGGCGCCGGCCAGCCAGCGCGCCCGCGTCATCGCCGCCAACAACGTCATGAACACCTGCTTCATGGTGCTCGGGCTGCTCGCGACGCTGGGCCTCCAGGCGCTGGGCCTATCCTTCGCCGGCATCTTCGCCATCCTCGGGGCGGCCAGCCTCGCGGCGGCGGCCTGCATCTTCGCCACCCTGCCGACCAACCCGTTGCGCGACTTCGCCGCCCTCGTGTTCCGGCTGGTGTACCGCCTGGAGGTGAGGGGCCTCGAGAACATCGCCAAGGCCGGTCCCAACGCCATCATCGCGCTCAACCACGTCAGCCTGCTCGACGCCGAGATCGCCTTCTCCATCCTCGACGACGATCCCATCTTCGCCATCGATCACGCCTTCGCGCAGAAATGGTGGATGAAGCCGATCGTGCGCTACATGCACGCCCTGCCGCTCGATCCGACGCGGCCACTCGCGACGCGCTCGCTGATCCAGGCGGTGAAGGGCGGGGCGACGCTGGTGATCTTCCCCGAGGGGCGGATCACCCGCACCGGCAGCCTGATGAAGGTGTACGACGGCTCGGGCCTCATCGCGGAGAAGTGCGGCGTCCCGGTGGTGCCCGTGCGCATCCAGGGCGCGGAGAAGTCGCGCTTCTCCTACCTCAGCGACGGCCAGGTCCACCGCTCGCTGTTCAACAAGCGCATCACCGTGACGATCCTGGAGCCGCGCCGCCTCGTGGTGCCGGACGGTTTACGCGGCCGCGCGCGGCGGCAGGCGGCCGGCGCCGCCCTCTACACGATCATGTCGCAGATGATCTTCGAGACCACGGACACGGACCGCACCGTGTTCCAGGCGATGGTCGACGCCGCCGCCGAGCACGGGGCCGGCCACGTCGCGCTGGAAGACCCGAGCGCGGGCAAGCTGACCTACAAGCGGGCGCTGATCGGCGCGCGCGTGCTCGGCCGGAAGCTGGCGCCCCTCGCCCCGCGTGCCGGCACGGTCGCCCTGATGCTGCCGACGTCGGTGGGCGCGACGGTGTCGTTGTTCGGCCTGATGTCGGCCGGCCGCACGGTGGCGATGGTCAACTTCACCGCCGGCGCCGCCAACATCCGCTCGGCCGGCGTGGCGGCGGGGTTCGACACGATCGTCACCGCGCGCTCGTTCGTGGCCAAGGGCAAGCTCGACAAGCTCGTCGCGGAGCTCGCCGGCACCTTCCGCATCGTTTACCTCGAGGACCTCCGCGCCACCGTCGGCACGTTGGACAAGCTCGCCGCCGCCCTCGCCTGGCGCCGGCCCATCGCCAAGCCGCTGGCCGCCCACGGCGGGGCCGACGAGCCGGCGGCGGTGCTGTTCACGTCGGGGTCGGAGGGCAAGCCCAAGGGCGTCGTCCTGTCCCACCGCAACATCCTGTCGAACTGCGCGCAGGCGCGCGCCGTGGTCGACTTCGGGCGCGACGACACGGTGTTCAACGTGATGCCGATGTTCCACGCCTTCGGCCTGACGATCGGGACGATCGTGCCGCTCGCCTTCGGCGTGAAGGTCTACCTCTACCCCTCGCCGCTGCACTACAGGATCATCCCCGAGCTGATCTATGGCTCCAACGCGACGATCCTGTTCGGCACGGACACGTTCCTCACCGGCTACGCGCGCGTCGCCAACGCCTACGACTTCCGCTCGCTGCGCTACGTCATGTCGGGCGCCGAGCCCGTGCGGGACACCACGCGGGCCGTGTACCTCGAGAAGTTCGGGCTGCGCATCCTGGAAGGCTACGGCATCACCGAGATGGCGCCGGTGCTGGCGCTCAACACGCCCATGTTCAACAAGAACGGCAGCGTCGGCCGGCTGATGCCGGGCATGAGCGCCAGGCTGGAGCCGGTCGACGGCATCGCGGACGGCGGCAAGCTCGTCGTCAGCGGCCCCAACACCATGCTCGGCTACCTCAAGGACGACGCGCCGGGCGTGCTGCAGCCGCCGCCCGAGGGCTGGCACGACACCGGCGACATCGTCGCCATCGACGTGGGCGGCTACCTCACGATCAAGGGCCGGGCGAAACGCTTCGCCAAGGTCGCCGGCGAGATGGTGTCGCTGGCGGCCATCGAGCAACTGGCGTCGCTCCTGTGGCCGGACGCGCCCTCGGCGGCGGCGAGCCTGCCGGACGAGCGCAAGGGCGAGCGGGTGGTGCTGGTGACCGAGCATCCCGGCGCCTCGCGCGGTGAGTTCGCCGCCTTCGCCAGGGCGAGGGGGGCGTCCGACCTCATGGTCCCGGCCGAGGTCGCGACCGTGTCGGCGATCCCGTTGCTCGGATCGGGTAAGCTCGATTTCGCCGCCGTCAACCGCCTCGTGTCGGAGCGCGAGACGCGCGCCTCGGCGGCTTGAGGCCGGCCTAAGGGACGCTGGCCTAAGGGTTGTCCGGCTCGCAGACCACCGCCCGCTCCTGGTAAAGGTGCGGATCGGGCAGGTCCGGCTCGCGACGCGTCCGGTGGCAGAACAGCGGCGGCGGCGGCGTGGTGTAGGCGGTCACGAAATTCTCGAACGGGTAGGCCGGCGTGGGCACCACGAAATGCGGCGGCTGCCCCGGGGGTGGCAGCGGCCTCAGCAGCTCGACGCCGGCGAGTGCCGGCCGGTCGATGTCGAGGGGCTCGTCCCGGCGTCGGACCAGGTGGTGACGGCGGCGAGCCGCGACGTGGCGCGGGTGCGTCCCGCGGACGTTCGACGCGGCCTGCCCGGGGCCGACGATGGTTTGCACAACCGACGGGTTGGGGGCCGACGGCGGGGGAAGCGAGGGTTGCGCCGCCGAGGGCTCCGGCGGTGTCGTCCCCCCCTGCGCCAACGCCGGCACGGCACCGAGCGCGAGCGCCGCGGCGAGCGTCAAGGGTCGCACCACGACGGCGATCCGGTGGCGCGGCGGCGAAGCCGTGTCGACGGCAGGCCCTCGATGGCGATTCTTCAACATGACATCCCCGATGCGCGTCACCATTTCCCTGTAGCGCGCGGCCGCGTCGAAAGCACCCGTCGCGACGCGGATCGGTCGCGTCCGCGTGAAAATAGCCGACGGCGTAACCATCGCGCCTCTGGCACCGTATATGAGGTATCGTCACGCGAGCCGTGCCCCTGGGATGGCCTCGTCCCATCAGGGCGCGATCATCGTCATGGTTGGCCGCGCGACACCGAACGGAGGGAAGGACATATGACCACCAAGCGTAGTTTCCTGACGACGGCCGGCTTCGGCCTGGGCGCGACCGCCCTCGGTGCGACGTTCTTCGGCGGCGCCTTCGGGTCGCGCGGCGGGGCGGTGGCCGAGCCGACGGCCAAGTTCCCCCTCAGCCTGACCGAGGCGGAATGGCACAAGCGGCTGACCCCGGTGCAATACGACATCCTGCGCGACGCTGGCACGGAGCGCCCCTACACGAGCCCGCTCAACGACGAACACCACAGCGGCACCTTCATCTGCGCCGCCTGCGACCAGAAGCTTTACGGCTCGGACACCAAGTTCGACAGCGGCACGGGTTGGCCATCCTTCTACCAACCCTTGTCCCACGCCGTGGTCGAGACCACGGACCGTTCGTTCGGGTTCACCCGCACGGCGGTGAGTTGCGCCAACTGCGGCGGCCACCTCGGCCACGTCTTCGACGACGGGCCGCGCCCGACCGGCCTGCGCTATTGCATGAATGGCGCGGCGATGAAGTTCGTGGCGGCGTGACCGCCTTCTCGCAACGGAGTGACGCTTTGACCAAGATCGTGAAG
>CAXSDP010000011.1:33687-77152 GCA_964235705.1 uncultured Beijerinckiaceae bacterium
TGGCGGCGTGACCGCCTTCTCGCAACGGAGTGACGCTTTGACCAAGATCGTGAAGACCGGCCGTCCGATGCTGCTCGCCGGCGGCGCCGTCCTGGCGCTCGCCCTCGCCACGACGATGTGGCCGTCGCGGCACGCCTCCGCCGACGACGCGAAGCTGATGCCGCCGCCGACGGCTGACGTGCCGGCGCACCCGGGCACGGAGACGGCGGTGTTCGCCGGTGGCTGTTTCTGGGGCGTGCAGGGCGTGTTCCAACACGTGAAGGGCGTCCAGAGCGCGGTGTCCGGCTACACCGGCGGCGCTAAAGCGACCGCCTCTTACGAGATCGTCAGCACCGGCGGGACCGGGCACGCGGAGAGCGTGAAGGTCGTCTACGATCCGACGGTGGTGAGCTACGGCAAGCTGCTGCAGATCTACTTCTCCGTCGTGACCAACCCGACGCAGCTCGACGCGCAGGGACCGGACGAGGGGACGCAGTACCGTTCCGACCTTTTCACCACCACGCCCGCACAGGCCAAGGTCGCCACCGAGTACGTGACGCAACTGGGGAAGGCCCACGCATTCGCCGCCCCCATCGTCACGGCGGTGACGCCGCTGAAGGCCTTCTACCCGGCCGAGGGCTACCACCAGAACTACCTGACCCTGCACCCCGACAGCCCTTACATCGCCGCCAACGACATCCCGAAGGTCGAGGGATTGAAGAAACTGTTCCCGCGTGACTACGCGGCGAACCCGGTGCTCGCCGCCACCGACTGACCCCGGGCGGGACCGCCCACCGAGGGTCGTTTCATTCAAAATCGCTAGGCCAAGACGCTACGCCAAGATCCGGACGCCGCCGAAAATCCGGCGGCGTCCCTCGTCGTGGCGGGGTGCCTTAGAAGACGGCTTTGCCGATGGTCAGGCCGGCGATCAGCAGGATCACGAACAAGACGATGAAGATGAAGAACAGGATGCGGGCGATGCCGCCGGTCGCCTGCGACACCCCGGAGAACCCGAGACCGCCCGCGATCAACGAGATGATGAAGAGGATGAGGGCCCACTTGAGGAGAGACATGATTGCTACGCCTGTGACTTGACCATCGACCACGTGTCGGTGGGCGCCGGTTCAATGACCGAGCTTAGCCATTCGTTCCAAGAAGCTTGGCCATTCGTTCCAACAGTGGTGGGCCGACCGCGTCCCGGCCGGCGGCGGGGTCCGGCGAGGCGATGCGGATACGGCGAAGCGCGCGCCCGACGCGCTAACCAACCATCCGGACGAGGCCCGCCACGGCGAGGCCGGCGCCGAGGATGAGGCCGGCGTCGCGGTTGGAGCGGAACAGCGCCAGCGCCCCGGCTGGGTCGGCGGCATCGATGCGGCGGACCTGGATGCCGAGGTGGAGCGCCAGGCCGACCACCCCCGCCTGCGCCGCGAGGGCACCGCCGACGCCCGCCGCCAGCAGCGCCGCCTCCAGGCAGGCCACCGCCGCGCCGTAGAACAGCCCGACCGCGAGGCGCACGCGCCGCCCGAACAGCCGCGCCGTCGACTTGATGCCGGCGGCGGGATCGTCGCGGGCGTCCTGGATGGCGTAGATCGTGTCGTAGCCGATCGTCCACAGCACCGCCCCGGCGTAGACGAGGAGGGCGGGTGTCGCCAGCGCGCCGCGCTCCGCCACCCAACCGACCAGCCCGCCCCAGGCGAAGGCGAGGCCGAGCACGAGTTGCGGCCACGAGGTGGCGCGCTTGGCGAAGGGGTAGGCCGCGACGATCGCCAGCGAGGCGATCCCGACGCCGATCGTCGCCCAATTGAACTCCATGACGACCACGAACCCGACCAGCGCCTGCGCCGCGGTGAAGAGGCGCGCCGCCGGCACACCGACTCGTCCCGACGCCACCGGGCGATGGCGCGTGCGCTCCACCTTTGCGTCGAGGTCGCGGTCGACGATGTCGTTGTAGGTCGAGCCGGCGCCGCGCATGGCGATCGCGCCGACGAGGAACAGCAGCAGGTGCCACAGGTTCGGCGCGCGTCCGGCGGCGAGGGTGGCGAGGAGGCTGGACCACCAGCACGGCAGCACGAGGAGCCAGTAGCCGATCGGCCGGTCGAGCCTCGCGAGTTGGAAGTACGGGCGCCAGGCGACCGGCGCGACGCGCAGCAGGGGCCCAGGCCGCACCGCGTCCGGCAGCGCCGCCAGCCGGGGGTCGGCGGCCGGATCGGTCACGCCGCCGGGCGGTGCGGGCGAACCGGCGACGTCGTGCCGGGGATGGGGCGGTTCAAACCCTACAGCGGGCCGGCTGGCAGCTTCGGGGCCTCGGCGGCGATGGCGGCGTTGCTGGACGCCTGCTGCTCCTGCGCCTTCTTGGCCTGGGCGGCGAAGTTGCAGGCCTGGGTGGCGAACTGCTGCGACTTGACGTCGGCCGTCTTGAGGTTGGCCACCACCTCGTCGGGCACGTTGCACCAGTTCTTGTTGGCTTCGAGGTACTTCAGCAGGTTGCCCTCGGTGCTGACGAGGCCGCGCAGCGTCGGGCAGGAGGCGACCGGGTCGAGCTTGCCCTTGCTCTTCTTGGACAGGGCGTTGAGCTGGTCGATGAAGGTTTGGCGCTTCTGCGACAGGCCGGCGATGTCGGTGTTGCAATCCCCGGCGAAGGCGAGCGTGGCCGACAACGTGAGCGCCGCGATGGCGCCCCAGATGATGGCGCCCGAGGTGATGCCCAGCACGGCCGTGCGGGAAGACGAACCAAACGCGACCATGACCACAACCCCCTTCTGCACCGCGTCCGACCCCGCGCGTTCGTGGGGCGGCCGCCACCGATACCATGACGAGCGGACGACCCGCCAGTCGGCGCGCCGCCCCGAAAAGCGTCGAACTCCCCGGGCCGCTCATGTTAGGGCGGTCCCATGGCTTGCTACGACTTCTCGGCCCCGAGGCTCCACGTCGAACCGGCGCTAGCCGCCGACTCCGTGCTGCCGCTCGAACGATCACAGCAAAGTTACCTTTGCACCGTACTCAGGCTTTCTGAAGGCGAAGGGGTGCACGTTTTCAACGGGCGTGACGGCGAGTGGCGCGCCGTGCTCGTGCCCGGCACCGGCCGCAAGCAGATGGCGCTGCGGGTCACGGAGCGGACGCGGCCGCAGACGGCGGCCGGCGACCTCCATTACCTGTTCGCGCCGCTGAAGCACGCGCGCCTCGACTACATGGTGCAGAAGGCGGTCGAGATGGGGGCGGACCGGTTGATGCCGGTGCTGACGCGGCGCACGCAGGCCGCGCGCGTCAACGGCGAGCGGATGCGGGCCAACGCGATCGAGGCGGCCGAGCAATGCGGCATCCTCCACGTGCCGGACATCGCCGCACCGGCCCCGCTCGATCGCGTGCTCGCCGCCTGGCCGACGGGGCGCGCCCTCGTGTTCTGCGACGAGGACGCGGCCGCCGGTGACGCGCTGGCACCGTTGCGGGCCGCCGCCTCGCCCGGCACCGTCCGCCCCCTCGCCATACTGATCGGGCCGGAAGGCGGCTTCGACCCGGCCGAGCGCGCCGCGATCCTGGCGGTGCCATCCGTCGTGCGGATCTCGCTCGGCCCGCGCATCCTCAGGGCGGACACCGCCGCCGTGGCGGCGCTGGCCCTCGTGCAGGCCGTGCTCGGCGATGGTGGTCCGAACGTGGGCGATCCGGACGGGACGCGTGAGCCGCCCCGTTGAGTCTTGTTCTCGCCCGATTGTCCCGTCATCACCGCCTCGTCGGCGCATGATGCAAAGGTCGTGATGATCCCTTTCCGGAACTCCGCTTCGTTCGCCCTCGCGGGTGCCCTCGTGACCCTCGCCGTGGCGGGATCGAGGGATGCTTCGGCCGGTGACGACGCGGCGCGCTCCACGTCCCCCGATCGATGCGCCGCCTACGGACCAGCCTTCGTCGAGGTGGGCAATGGGCTATGCGGTCGGGTCAGCAGCCACGTGCGGGTCGACATGGGTTCCAGTCACGCCGCGTTGAACACCTGGACGGCGCCGCAGGTCACCTCGACCGCCGGGATGCGGACGGACGGCGCCGGCATGGTTCCCGGTGCCGGTACCATGCAACACCTGCGCGTCCGCAACGGGCTGCAAACCTACGACCCGTTTCACTGACCCTCCGACCCGATCCCGCCACCCGATGGCGGCCCGCGACCATCGACGCATCGAACTTCGCGCCGCCGAGGCTGTTCGACGAGTCACGGCGGCGCCGTCACGCGCCGGCAGGACGGCGCGGGACCCATGGGCGGGTCCCGCCGAATGGGAGTTCAGCATGGCCAACGCGAGCAAGAAGCACATGGGCACCGGCGCCGGCGGCAAGGGGACCGGCAGCGGCGCGATGACCGACATCGACAAGGATAAGATCGGCGAGAACATGGTGCTGTCGAACCGGGACAAGGCCGGCCATTCACCCGAGCGCGGCCTCGACGGCAAGACGATCGAGAACGAGCAGTACCAGGACCAGGACAGCAACAAGCTGCGGGACGAGTGACGGACGCCGCCGGTCAGGGGTGGGGCGGGAGCCTGCGCGCGACCTCGCTTCGCGCGCGGGGCGACTGGCGGGACGAGCCCCGTGACGTGGTGGTGCTCGACTTCGACCAGCGGCATCGGCGGCGCCTCGCGATGCGCGGCGTGCGCGGCACGGCGTTCCTGCTGGACCTGCCGGAGGCCGTGGCGCTGCGCGGCGGCGACGCCCTCGTGCTCGATGACGGCGGCCTGATCGAAGTGGTCGCCGCGCCCGAACCCCTCGCCGAGATCTCGGGTGCCGATCCCGCCGCCGCCGTGCGCATCGCCTGGCACCTCGGCAACCGGCACCTGCCGGTGCAACTCGTCGGGCGCCGTTTGCGCATCCGCCGCGACCACGTGATCGAGGCCATGGTGATCGGCCTCGGCGGCACGGTCGTCGCGATCGAGGCGCCGTTCGATCCCGAGGGCGGCGCCTACGCGGGCGGCGACCACGGGCATCACGGCCATCATCATGGCGGCCATCATCACCACGATTGAGGTGCCGGCGATCGTGTCCCCAGGGCTGCTACCGCTGTTCGCCTGGCTGTCGCCGGCGTTCCCGGTGGGCGCCTACGCCTACTCGCACGGGCTGGAAACGGCGGTGGAGGACGGCGACGTCCACGACGCCGCGACCTGCGCCGCCTGGATCACCGACCTCGTCGCGGGTGGATCCATTCGTGCGGACTGCGTGCTGCTCGCGGCGGCTTGGGCCGCCGATGATTCTTCCGCGATGGACGACGCTCGCGCGATCAACGAACTCGCCCTCGCGCTCGCCCCGTCCGCCGAACGCCGCCTGGAAACGGGCGGGCAAGGCACGGCCTTCCTGCTCGCCGTCGCGGCGGCGTGGCCGGCCCCCGCGGTCGCCCGCTTCGCCGCCGCCCTCGGTGATGGCGAGGCGGCCTATCCCGTCGCCGTCGGCGTGGCCGCCCGCGCGCACGACCTGCCGTTACGCGCGACGCTGGGTGCCTTCGCGCTGGCGGCGGTCGGCAACCTCGTGTCCGCCGTGCTCCGCCTCGGGCCGATCGGCCAGAGCGAGGCGCAGGCTATCACGGCCCGGCTCTGCCCGGCGCTGGACGCCCTGGCGGATTGGGCTACCGGCAGCACGCTGGCCGACCTCGGCACCGCGACGTGGCGGGCGGATGTTGCGTCCATGCGGCACGAGACGCAATATTCCCGCCTGTTCCGCTCCTGATCCTTCCCGAGGCCGTCCATGTCCGCTCCCCCCAACGGCCTGCCCTCCCCCAAAGGCCCGTCCTCCCCCAACGGCCCGTTGCGCGTCGGCATCGGCGGCCCCGTCGGGTCCGGCAAGACGGCGTTGATGGAGCGGATCTGCAAGCGGTTGCGCGCCACCTACGACATCGCCGCGATCACCAACGACATCTACACCAAGGAGGACGCGCGCATCCTCACCGCCGCCGGCGCGCTCCCGCCCGAGCGCATCATGGGCGTCGAGACCGGCGGCTGCCCCCACACGGCGATCCGCGAGGACGCCTCCATGAACCTGGCCGCCATCAAGGCGATGCGCGGCAGGTTCCCGGGCCTCGACCTCGTGCTGATCGAGTCCGGCGGCGACAACCTCGCCGCGACCTTCTCGCCCGAATTGGCCGATCTCACGATCTACGTCATCGACGTGTCCGGCGGCGAGAAGATCCCCCGCAAGGGCGGCCCCGGCATCACCCGCTCCGACCTGCTCGTCATCAACAAGACCGACCTCGCCCCCCACGTCGGCGCGTCCCTGGAGGTGATGGCGCACGACGCCCGGCGCATGCGCGGCGACAAGCCGTTCGCCTTCACCAACATGCGCACCGGCGAGGGCGTGGACGTCGTGACGCGCTTCATCGAGGCGTCCGGCGGCTTGGGGGCCTGACGGTTCCGGCCGACGCGGGCATCGTGGACGAGGGCGCGTGGGTGCCGCACGTCGCGACAAGGCTTGGACGGGCCTTCGACGCCACCGGGACGTTGGCCCGAACGCCGCCACCCTGCCCGAGTGGTTGGATGTCGCGCCTCCAAGCCTACGCTTCGGCGTCCCCTTCCATCGATTTCACGTCAATTTGCCGGATGCCTGCTCCAGCAGCGCCCAGGCCTGATCGCCATACGTCGCCTGCCATTGCTTGTAGAAGCCGTTCTTCCGCAGCATGGCCTTGAAGGATGCCGGGTCCGTCGTGTTGAAGCGCAACCCCTTGCCTTCCAGGACGCCCTGCATACCCGCGTTGAGCTTGGCCACGTCGGCTCGTTCCAGCAGCGCGGCCTCGTTGATGTGGGTCGCGACCACGCCGCGAAGGTCATCGGGCAGGCGATGCCACATGCGCCCGTTCGCCAGGAACCAGAACCCGTCCCACATGTGGTTCGTCAACGAACAGTATTTCTGTACTTCGTAGATCTTCTCGGTGTTGATGGTGACGAGCGGCAGTTCCCCTCCGTCGACGACGTGGGTCTGCAACGCCGAATACGTCTCGGACCAGTTGATGCTGGTGGGGGCGGCGCCGAGCGCGCTGAACAGCGAGGTCCAGAGCTTGCTGACCGCGACACGGATCTTGAAACCGGCGAGGTCGTCCACCGTGACGATCGGCTTCGTGCTCGTCGTGATCTCGCGGAAGCCGTTGTCCCATATGCGGTCCATCGCGACGATGCCCGATTTCGCGATCTGGCCGCGGATGTAGGCCCCGAGGTCGCCGTCCATGCTCTTCCACACGGCGTCGGAATCGGGAAAGGCGAAGCCGATCCCGCTGATCGAGGCGGCCGGGACGAGCGTGCTCAAGATCAAGCCGGAGAGCGTCATCATCTCGAGGCCGCCGGAGCGTAACTGACTGAGCATGTCGGTGTCCGAGCCCAACTGGCCGGCGGGGAAGACCTGGATGTCGACACGGCCGTTCGTGGCGGTCCTGATCCGCTCCGCCATCTCGGTCGAACGTAGATGCAGCGGGTGGGTCACGTTCGTGTTGTGGGCGAACTTCAGTTTAAACTCCGCCGCGCGGGCGGGACGACCGATCAGCGGCATGGCGACGGCCGTCGCCGAGGATGCCAATAAAGTCCTTCGAGATATACGGTCCATGCGCTTTCCTCCCTGACGAGTCTCAAATCTTATTTATGGTCGTGTTTACGTCTCTACGTCGTTGCGCCTGACTAGGTCGACGCCGTTCGCGTCTTCAAACGTACAACATGCCGCCATCGACGAGGAGACTCTGGCCCGTCATTCCGCTCGACTCGGCCGAAGCCAGGTAAACCGCCAACGTCGCCACCTCGGAGGGCTGCATGGCCCGGCCCATCGCCACCCGGGCCAGCACCGGGGCGATCACCTCTTCGAGGGGGACATCCCGTTGCGATCCCCCGCGACCGTAGTTCTTCGTCATCATGTCCGTCTCGACCAATCCTGGGCAGATGGCGTTGACCGTGACCCCGTGACGACCCATCTCGACCGCCACGCAGCGCGTCAGCCCGACCAGGGCGTGCTTGGACACGTTGTAGGCGGACTGGTTCGACGAGGCCCACTTACCGGCGGCGGACGCGATGTTGATGATGCGACCATCGCGTCGCTCGATCATGCTTGGGAGGACGGCCTGCATCAGGTGCATCGAGCCGAGCAAGTTGACGTCGAACAGCCTTCGGAAGTCGTCCTCCGTGTAGTCGAGGAACGGCTTGGCTTCGTAGATGCCCGCGCTGTTCACGAGCACGTCGACGCGTCCGTGCTCGGCCTGCGCGGCCGCCACGGCGCTGAAACACGCCCCGCGATCCGACACGTCGAGCACCTGGGTGCGGTGAGGGCCCGCCTCGACGCTCGCGCACGCGCCGAGCGTTTCGTCCAACGCGCTCCGCGTCATCGCGGCGAGCGTCAAGCGAGCGCCCTCCGCGGCCATGGCGAGCGCGATCGCGCGCCCGATGCCGCGACTCGCACCCGTGACGATGGCGTTCAAACCTTCGAGCCGTCCCCTACGCGGTCGCGCGGTCCCGGGAACCTCCACCGCGTGTGAAACCGGTTCATTGTCCTTTGGCACGACGTCTCCTTGGCCTTTGTCCAGTTTGGGCGTTCGCCCAGGTGTGAGCGCCGGGTTCGATGATCGGCGACATGCCGAAAGGGTGAGTGGGCGCAGGCCCCAACGCGGTGCGGCAGGGCCGGATACACGACGAGGGCCTGGTTCGAGACCGCGCGTCGCGGGGGGCTTTCGCGTCCACACCTGTCCCGCGACGCCCGTATTGGCGGCAGCCCCACCTCGCCCCGGACCGCTAGCTCAGGTCGAAGATCGAGGACGTGCTGCTCATCCCGCCGTCGATCGGGAGCGTGTGGCCGGTGATGTAGGACGCTTGCTCGGACGCGAGGAAGGCCGCCCCGTCCGAAACCTCCATCGGTGTGCCGTAGCGGTGCATGGGCATGTGCTGGGTGTAGGCCTCCCGCGTCGCGCTCGAGTGGAGCGCCTGCACCATCTCGGTGTTGACCGGGCCGGGCGCGATGGCGTTGACCGTGATGTTGTAGGGGGCCAACTCGACGGCGAGGTGGCGGGTCATGCCGATGATCCCGCTCTTGGACGAGCCGTAAGACACCCGCCCGGAACTGCCGCGCATGCCGGCCACGGAGGTGATGTTGACGATGCGTCCCCAACCGCTCTCGATCATCGCGGGGGCGGCCAGCTTGATGCAACGGTAGGTGCCGGTCAGGTTGATCGCGATGATGCGCTCGAATTCCGCGATGGATTGCTGCAGGAACGCCACCTGCTCGCCCACGCCCGCCGAGTTCGCGAGGATGTGCAGTCCGCCGTACTGACTGACCGCCAGCTGGACCATGCCCCGCACCTCGTCGAGCTGGCGGACATCGACCTTGATCCCGACCGCGCGGCCCCCCGCTTGAACGATCGCCTCGGCGACGCGCGTGGCCGCCTCGACGTTCTGGTCGGCGACGACGACCGCGGCACCGTCCCGCGCGAACCGCATCGCCATCTCGCGGCCGATGCCGCTGCCCCCGCCGGTGACGACCGCGGTCCGCCGGGTTTGGTCAGGTACTCCGTTCGCCATTCGACGTCCTTACTATGGAAACAATGCATCGTGCGCGTGGCTCGAAGCCAACCCGCTCCGTGCCGAGCCCGATCGGGCTCGATCATGGCCGCGCTATCGACCGGCCGCTTCGAGGATGTTGATCGTGCAGACGGCCTCGTCGAAGCCCATCGTGCCGCCGCCGTTCTCCGCGATGGCGACGCGGGCATCCTTCACCTGACGCTCCCCGGCCTCGTGCCGAAGTTGCAGGCAGAGTTCCTGGATCATGGACATGCCGGTCGCGGCGATCGGGTGCCCTTTCGAGACCAGCCCGCCCGACACGTTCATCGGCAGGCGTCCGCCCAGCGTCGCCGCACCCGACTCGACGAACGCCCCGCCCTCGCCTTCCTCGCAGAAGCCCAGCATCTCGGCCTGGTAGATATCGCCGAACGATGTCGCGTCGTGGATTTCGGCCAAGTCTATGTCGCTCGGCTTGATCCCGGCCATCGCGTACGCCTTCTGCGCGGCGACGCGACTCAGTCCGGGCTCGGACAGCGTCCGGTACTTGCCGCCCGAGAGCGTCGACGCCTTGATCTTGACCGCACGCTCGCGGACGCGTCGGGGCTGGCTGGCCAGGTAGGCCTCCGAGCAGAGCAGCGCCCCCGAGGCCCCGTCACCGATCGGCGCGCACATGCTGCGCGTGAGGGGATAGGCGATCACCCGGTCGGCGAGCGCATCCTCGATGCTGACCTCGAAGCGGTACTGCGCTTTCGGGTTCAGGCTCCCGTGGTAGTGGTTCTTGGAGGCCGCCGCCGCGAGCTGTCGCTGCGTGGTCCCGTGGCGGGCCATGTGGTAGGCGGCCTGCATCGCGTAGGTTTCCATGTTGACCGTGCCGCCGGTCGAGGCGAGGCTGAAGGGTCGTCCGATCTCCTCCCCCGCCTTCGTGTAGTACGCCTTCCACTCCTGGGGATCGAACTGGTCGAGACCCGCCGTGAACAAATCCAGCTGGCGAGCGGGGTCGTCGCGGACGAATGTCTTCTCGACGCCGAGCGCCAGCGACAGGTCCGACGTGCCGGACAGGATGTCCTTCCACGCGCCGTGGAATGCTAGGGAGCCGCTGGAGCAGGCGCCCTCGACGTTGATGACCCCGACCCGTTCAGGGAACAGCCCCTCCGTCACCAGCGGCTGCAGGCACACCTGGCCGCGGACGCTCGGCTGACCGAATACGTCCATCCGGCAATTGCCGAACCAGGCGTTCTCGATGGGACCGCCGTCGTCCATCGCCGCGTCGGCGAGGATCGCCAGGAAGACCTCGCGCGTCAGCTCCTTGAAGGACGTGTCCGGCCTCTTGGCGAACCGCGTGCACGCCGTGCCGATGATGTAAGCGTCCATGATCCCTCCCCCGTCGTTCGTCGGTCGCCGACCCTCAGATCAACTTCTCCCGACCCTCCCAGTAGGGTTTGCGGATCGACCGCCGGTCCACCTTCCCGACGGGGTTGCGCGGCAGGGAGTCCCAGAACTCGATGGTCTTCGGCGTCTTGACGCTGCCGAGCCGACCCTTGCAGAAGGCGATCAGTTCGGCTTCCTCGACCTTTTGCCCGGCCCTGAGGTGGACGATCGCCTTGACGGCCTCCCCCCATTTCTCGTCGGGCACGCCGATGACCGAACATTCGGCGATGGCCGGGTGTTCGCCGAGCGCGCGTTCGACCTCGGCCGGGTAGACGTTGAACCCGCCCGTGATGATCATCTCCTTCTTGCGATCGACGATGTAGAAGTACCCGGCGTCATCGTGGTAGCCGACGTCACCCGTGTGATGCCATCCGAATAGTCCGGCCTCCCGCGTCGCCTCGGCGTTCTTGAAGTAACCGCCCATCACGATGCTGCCGCGAACGACCATCTCCCCGCGCTCGTTGGGCCCGAGCAGCTGCCCCTCGTCGTCCATGATGGCGACGGTGGTCATCAGCATGGGCCGTCCGCAGCTGCCGAGACGGTTCGTGTCGGACCCGTTCGTCACGTGGTCCTCGGGTTTGAGGACCGTGCAGAAGACGGGGGCCTCGGCTTGTCCCCAGAACTGCACCATGACCGGGCCGAACACGTCGAGGCACTCCTTGAGGCGGGGCACCGACATGGGGGCCGAGGTGTAGATGAAGTATTTCAGGGAGCTGTAATCGAAGTCCCTGAGCTTCGGATGGTCCAGGAGCGAGTAGATCGCGGTCGGCGGAAGGTAGATGTGCGTCACCTTGTGCGTCTCGATGGCCTGGAGGACCGCCAGCGCGTCGAACCGCGGATGCATGACCGTCGTGCCGCCCTCGGCCATGAGGAGGCAAGCGAAATTGCCGGCCGCGTGGGTGATCGGCGGGACGCAGAGGTAGACCGGAGGGTCCTTGAGCGGGAGGGCGGAGAAGAAGTTCGCCGCCATCGTGTCCCACATCATGCGCGTCCAGATCACGCCCTTGGACTTGCCGGTGGTGCCGCCCGTGGCGTGGATGCCGACAACATCGTCCGGCAGCGGCATCGGCCCGACCTCGGGGGCCCTGCCCTCCCCGCGCGCCACGAGGGACTCGAGCGAGGTCCCGAGGTTGCTCTCGCCATCGATGCAGATGTACCGGGTGATCAACGGGCATTCCGCCTTGACGGAATGGATCTTCTCTTGAGCGTCGTGGCTGTAGAACAGCGTGGCGACCTCGCAATCCCGAAGGAAGCTGATGTTGTCCGCGATGCTGTTACTGTAAACCAGCGGGACGTACACGCCGTCCGACACGAAGATCGAGAGCGTCGCCTCCATCGCGAGGGAGGAGTTCGCGCTCAGCACCGCGCACTTCTCGCCCCTGACTTGACCCAGGGCCCGCAACCCGGCGACGATCCCGGCCAATCGCTCCTCCACCTCGCGGTAGGTCAGCGATCCCTTCGAATCCACCAGGCAGGCACGGTCGGGATGAAGAAAGGCCCCGCGCTCGAACAGCCGCTTCACGCTCATCGTGCCTCCCCCTGTCGCGCCTGAACCGACGCGTTCTTGGGGCGTAGGAATCGCCAAAAACCGTCGGGGCGGAAGTATAATAAAAGCTTGGCCCCTATCGAATCGTTCGATAGTCGTTCGGGGAGGTGGCTCTATGGATCTGAAACAGCTTGGCTATTTCCTGTCGATCGCCGAGCATGGCGGCTTCGCGGCGGCCGCCCGGGCCCGCTACATCTCCCAATCGGCGCTCAGCCGCCAGATGCGGCTGCTGGAGGAGGACATCGGCACGCAGCTGTTCGAGCGCACGTCACGCGGCGTCCTGCTGACGGGCGCCGGTGAGGTCCTCAAGGACCGGGCCTACGTGCTGTTCGAGGGTGCGGCGCAGCTGAAGAAGGACGTCCTGGCGGAAGCGGAGATGCCGACCGGCCGGGTGGTGCTCGGCCTCACGCCCTCGATGCGGGTCCTGCTCGCTGGCTCCCTGGTCGAGGGCTTCATCAAGCGGTTCCCCCGCGTGACGCTGGGGGTGATCGAGGGGCTGTCCCACGCGATGGCGGACGCGACCGCGAGGGGGCTGTGCGACGTCGCGGTGTTCGTGCGCAACGACTCGGTGGGAAAGGCGCTGCACACGGTGACCCTCATCGAGGAGCCGTTCGTGCTGGTCGGACCCGCCCGCGCCGGGCTGCGCATGACGCAGCCGGTCGACATCGAGTTCGCGGTCAGCCACCCCCTGCTGATATCGAGGTCCAACCGCGTCAATAGCGGGATCGAGAAGGAGGCGGCCCGGCGCGGCCTCGCCCTGAACGTCCTGATGGACCTCCAGGCGCTCCACCTCGTCGTCGACCTCGTGTGCCGGGGGGTCGGCTACACGATGGTGCCCTACTCGGCCGTCTCGCGCGAGTTGGAGGCCGGCCACGTGTCCGTCGCGCCGATCGTCGGGTTCCAGACCGGCTGGGTGGTCGCCTGGCCGAGCGATCGCAACGTGTCGTTGGTCGTCCATCGCATGGTGGACGCCGTGCAAACCGAGTTCGCCAAGCTGCAGGCCGCCTCCAGGTTGACGAACTGAGTGTCCGGGGTCGTCGCGACGCCGATGGCCGTGCGAGCCGGCCGCGCGCGTCGTCGCCGGCACCGCTCCAGCCAGCCCGCTTGGGGGGTGCGGGTGGCGGGGGTCCGGGGATGTCGATGCGGGATGGGGGCGGGCGGACGTTGGAGGCTTGCGCAATCGGCGTCCTTCGTACCAACTCCCGTTCGGGGCGGGGCCTCGCGCCGCCGAAGGCAAGCCGCCATCGGGGCCTTCCGATCGAACCATGCGCGAACGCATCCGGTGATGCGCGTTCGTGATCAGAGGGGTATTCGCATCCATGCAGCCAGTCCGCGCTCGTGAGGCCGCCCCGCACCGTCCCGGGCTGGTCGGATAGATGGCTCGAACCTTGATCGACGTGGCGGCCAGGATCGCGCGCGGCGAGACCACGACGATCTCCTGCTACGGGGATAGCCTCACCTACGGGCAGGACGAGGTTTCGGCGTCGCGGCAAGGCCCGACCAACGGCGCGGAGCAGGCTCGTTCCCCCACGCCGTTCCCCGAAACCATGTCGGGCGTCTTCGCGGCGACACCCGGCACGTCGGTCATCGTCCGCAACCGCGGTTATCCCGGCGACAACGCGGCGAGCGGGCTGGCGCGCTGGGCGGACGACGAGCGCTGCGACCTCGCGATCCTCATGTATGGAACCAACGACGCCAACAACTTCGGCGGCCTCGGCCTCGTTCCCGTCGAGGATTATCGCTCCACCATGGGTGTCATGATCGATCGATTGCTCGCCGAGGGGAGCGCCATCGCCCTCCTGTTGCCGCCGCGCCTCGCCGCGAGCGCGCTCAACATGGCGTTCGCCCCTTTCGCGCAGGCCGTGCACAGCCTCGCCAGGGCCTTCGGGCTGCCAGTCTTCGAGACGGCGGTCTTCCTGTCGGGGATCGAGCTCGGCGAGCAGACCGTCGACGGCTTGCATCTCGCACCCCTCGCCTACGCGACGATCGGCGAAGCCCTCGCCGAGCTGCTGATCAAGGCGAGGGCAGCGCCGGCCACGGTGGCGGCGGCGTTGTGAGGCGGTTGGACGCCCCCGGGAACCGCCGTTCCCCCAAGCTCGCGAGGATCACGGAAGGACCTGCCGATCGCGGATAGGGGCTGTCGCGACACCGCCCGATGGTGGCGGTCGGCGGATGGACTTGATCAGGCGACGGCGGGCGCACGGCTGAAGCGTTCCGGCCCTCCCGTCCATGCGTCGCGGATCGCCCCGCGGGGCGCGCCCCCCCTTGACACCTTCCGCCGGACCGCTTCGCCGTCGCGTGCCCCACGGTCGCGAGGGCGAGCTTCGAGGGCCACGCGCGAGGCTCGCCAGCCGATGCCGCGCCGGTCGCCCGTGACGCGGTGGCCGACGCCCTCGACGCGCTTCCGCCCCTGCCGCCAGCTCGTACCAAGGACGATGCGCGGTGCTCCCTCAGCGTCATCCCCCGATCGTCACCCCCCGCCAATCGTCATTCCCCCTGCGCTCCGAAAATCTTCATCCCCACAGGGCGCGCGGCGGCTCGAACGACGATCAGCTCATCAGATGACCGGGTCAATCGGCATTGACGGGCGCGCGGGATCGCGGTAGCCTTCTCGGACATGGGAGCCCGGTCAAGCCTCGAACCTGTTCGTGCGCGGGGACGGTTCGTCGATCACACCCTTCGTCGATCACACCCTTGGATACGAGGGTGTGTCCGCGGCGAACCGTGCCGGCGTGCCGCCCGCGAGGCTACCGATGCCGGATGAGAGACAAAGGCCGATGCTCGTCGCCGACACACACGAAGATGCAGCCGTCGTCGCGACCGGTGTGTTCGCGGGACCGATCTGCGGCCTGAAATATCAGACGCCGACGATGACGGGCCTCACCAACGCGCGGGGCGAGTTCCAGTACAGGAAGACCGAGGCCGTGACCTTCCTCGTGGGCGGGCTCGTCCTGGGAACGACCAAGGGCGCGCCGAGGGTGAACTTGGCGCAGCTGGTCAACCGCGTCGCCGGGAAGATCGACAAGCTCCATGATCCGCTCGTGACCAACCTGGCGCGACTGGTCCAAACGTTGGACCAGGACGGCGACGTCGAGTCGGGCGTCACGATCGCCCCGGTCGTGCATCGCTTGCTCGAGCGGACGGTCCTCAACTTCAATCAAACCACGGCCGACCGCGACGAGGCGGCCGAGGTGGTGGGGGAAGGCGAGGCGAAGGCCGGCGCCGGGGGTTTCGCCCATGACCCCATCGTGATCAAGCTCCTGGAAACGCTCAACGCGACGCCGGAGGTCTTCACGGCCAACAAGCCCCGGAGGTTGCGCGGCGCCGCCGCCGCGCGCAACGAGCTTCGGCGAAACATTCGCGGCATCGTCAAGATGACCGACGTCAAAGTCCCGTTGCGCGACGGGTCCTACGTTTACGCCGACGTGTTCCGCCCGGCCGAGGACGGCCAGTACCCGATCGTCCTGAACAAGGGCTTCTACGGGAAGAGTTTCTACCACGAGTGCATCTGCAACGAAGGCGAAGCCCAACTCAGGGAGGAGATGGAGGACCGCTACTTCTCGGGCAATCCGGACGGTCTCCAGTACGAGAACCACGAGAGCGTGGACGCGTCGGTGTGGGTTCCGCAAGGCTACGTCTGCATGCGGGTCGACCCGCGCGGCGTTTGCAGGAGCCCCGGCCGCCAGGCGCCGTTCAGCGTGCAGGAGGCGGAGGATTACTTCGACACGATCGAGTGGGCGGGGACGCAACCCTGGTCGAACGGCAACGTCGGGCTGTGGGGCATGTCCTACCTGGCCATGACGCAGCACAACGTCGCGAGCCTGCAGCCGCCGCACCTCAAGGCGATGATCGCCCAGGGCACCGACGCCGACATCTACAACGAGGCCCTGTACGGCGGCGGCATCTTCGGGTCCGGCTTCTGGAACTGGTGGTGGAAGATATGGTCCGGCAGGAACTTCTGCGGCGAGCGGCGCGAAACCGATTGGATGGCCCGCGCGCTGGCGACGCCGTTCAACGATCCGGACGCCTACGGGCCGCGCGGGTCGATCTTCATGGTCCCCGAGCTCGAGAAGGCGACGGCACCGGTGTGGATCGTCGGGCCGCAGACCGGCGCGATCATCCACCAACTCGGCAGCAGCGAAACCTTCATCCACTCGACCGGCTCCAAAGCGAGGAAGTTCGACTTCGTCGATGCGTGGTTCCCGGACTGCTACAAGGACACCACCGCCGCCGAGCACATGCGCTACTTCGACTATTGGTTGAAGGGCATCGACAACGGCGCGATGGATGGCGCGCCGGTTCGCGTCGAGGTCAGGACGGGCAACGGCGCTCACTTCGTTCTGGAAGACACCGATTGGCCGTTGCCGCGAACGACCTATCGCCGCTGGTACCTGGATGCCAGGCGATCGGACTGGCAGGGGGACGACCGTCGCACGGACATCCTGCGGATCAGCGACGGCGTTCCCACGGCCGAGGGTAGCGCGCGCTACGATGCCCACCTCGACCTGGGGCCGCCCACGTTCTCGCCCGTGGGTTCGGCCGAGGGCACACCGCGCTGGTCGACCGGCGTCTCCTTCGTGAGCGACCCGCTGACCCAGGACATGGTGATGGTCGGTTACATGAAGGTCGGCCTGTGGGTGTCCTCGACCAGCGTCGACATGGATGTGTTCGCGTCCCTGCGCGTGATCGACGAACAGGATCGGGAGATCCGCTACGAGACCATGGTCCACCCGGTCGACCCCGTGCATCCTCATCCGGTCGGGCACGGCTTGCTGAAGGTGTCGCATCGCAAGCTCGATGAGGCGCGCTCGACGGAATACTGGCCGGTACAAACGCATGCCGAGGCGGACTTCGCGCCGCTCGCGAACGGCGAGGTCGTCGCGATCGAGATCGGGCTCAACCCGAGTACCGCGATGATCCGCAAGGGATGCCGGCTACGGATCGACATCCAGCCTTACGCGCCGGCGGGCATGCCCGTGCGCGCCTACGACGCGAGCTACCACCAAGGCGCGACCAACACGATCTTCACCGGCCCGGATCACCCCAGTTACGTGCAATTGCCGATCGTGCCCGCGAAGGCGGAGTGATCGCGGCGAGGTGAGGCGGGCCGGCGAAAGCCGATCCGTTGATTTTGACCCGTTCGCAGGAACGACGAAGGAGATTTTTGATGACGCACACGGTTCATGACACGTTCACGCACGATACGTCCACGAGGGTCACGCAGATCGTCGACAACGTCCGCGCGATCGGGCCGTCCTTGCGCGAGCGCGCCCTCGCGGGTGAACGCGCGGGCCGCCATTCGGACGAGACCATCGCCGAGCTGGACGCCGCCGGCGTCTTCAACATCGCCAGCCCCGCCGAATTCGGCGGCGACGAACTGACCGTTCGCCAGCAGCTCGACGTCGTCACCGAGGTGGCGAAATGGGATGGATCGTGCGCCTGGACCGTGTGGGTCGGCGCCTCGACCAACTGGATCCCCGCCGGCTCGGGTCCTCGGGTCATCGAGGAGGTCTACGGGACCAAGTGGGTCGGGCCACGGGTCGCCGCCTCGAGCCACTTGCCGGCGTCCAAGGGACGCGCGAAGCGGGCGGACGGCGGCTGGGTGATCTCCGGAGGCCCATGGACCTTCGGCAGCGACTCGCTGTGGGCACCCTACACCAACCTCGGATGCATCGCCGATGACGGGGAGGGTCCTTACCTCGTCGGCGTCCAGGTTCCGTTGAGCGAGCTTCGTTTCCTCGACGACTGGCAGGTCGCCGGCATGCGCGCCACCGGCAGCGTGTCCATCACGCTCGCGGCGGACGAGCTGTTCGTTCCGGACTACCGCGTGCTCGATTTCCGGGACATCACCGGTGCGAGGATCGAGAGCGGCCTCAAGGGCGGTCTCTGGAAGACCCCCGCGCTCGGCTGGGCGTTCAGCCTCATGGCCGGCATGTCGATCGGTCTCGCGCAGGGTGCGCTGGATCGCTTCCTCGAACGCTCGGTGGGCCGGCCCATCCGCGGCACGACGTACAAGAACCAGCTGGAGGCGCCGCTCACGCACCTCATGCTCGCCGAGGTCCATTCCAAGATCCAGTCGGCGACGCTGATGGCGCGCGAGCACGCCGAGGAAACCGACCGGCTCGGCGCCCTCGCGGCCGCCGGCACGCCGGCCGAACCGGAGTACATGCAGAAGTTCAGCGCGAGGGTGCTCGTCGAGACGGCCTATTGCGCCAAGTGGTGCGCGGAGGCGATCGAGCTCCTCCAGCGCAATTCCGGATCGACCGCGATCATGGAAAGCGAGTGCATCCAGAGGGCGTGGCGCGACGCGCGGGTCATCACCCTGCACGGTGCGCTCAACCTGGAGGCGCTTTCGGAGAATTACGGGCGGCTGATGGCCGGGCTCCAGCCGCATAATTTCGCGGGGATCACCACCCTCAACCGTTTCGCGCCGGCGGGGTCCAAGAAGGCCGCCTGACAGGCGGCTCGACGCCGAAAGGCGTCCGGTCCGCCGTCGGCGGTGCGGGCGTCGTTCGCTGACACGGTCACGGTTCGGGGTCGGCGTTCGCTGACATGGTCCCGGCCCGGTGTCGGGTTTCGCGGACAAAGGCTCACCTGAGTGTCAGCGCCCAGCGAGGTCGCCCGTCACTCGATGTCGGCGATGGCCGACTTCGGGCCACGGGCCGCCGTCGATCAAGCGCTTTCGAGTGTTTCCGCCAGGCCCTGGAACAGCGGCAGCCCGTCCGTACCGCCGACCAGCGGATCGATCAGGTTCTCGGGGTGCGGCATCATCCCCAGCACGCGCAGGTTCGGCGCGTACAGGCCGGCGATCTCGTTGGCCGAGCCGTTGGGGCCCGCGCGGTCCTTCACCGCGCCGGCGGCGTCGCAGTAGCGGAAGGCGACCAACCCCTCGCCCTCCAACCGTTCGAGCGTGGCGGGATCGGCCGTGTAGTTGCCCTCCCCGTGCGCGATCGCGACCTCGATCGCTTGGCCCGGCCGGTAGCGGTGCGTGAAGGGCGTGTCGGCGCGTTCCACGCGCAAGTGCTGGAGGCGGCAGACGAAGCGCAGGTTGGCGTTGCGCATCAACACGCCAGGCAGCAGGCCGCCCTCGACCAGGATCTGGAAGCCGTTGCAGATGCCGAGCACCAGCCCGCCGCGCCCGGCATGGGCGCGCACCGCGTCCATGATCGGCGAGCGGGCGGCGATGGCGCCACAGCGCAGGTAGTCGCCGAAGGAGAAGCCGCCGGGCAGCACCGCGAGGTCGGTGCGCGGCGGCAGCGCGTGATCGGCGTGCCAAACGGTGGCGGCCTCCACACCGGCGCGGCGGAGCGCGCGCAGGGCGTCACCCTCGCGGTTGGAGCCGGGGAACAGGACGACCGCCGCGCGCATCGGTTACAACAGCTCCACGCGGTAGTTCTCGACCACCGTGTTGGCGAGCAGCTTCTCGCAGGCCTCCCTCAGGGCTTGGGCGGCGTCGGTGCCCTCGTCGACCTCGATGTCGAACACCTTGCCCTGCCGCACGCTGCCGATGCCCGGCACTTGGAGCGCCCGTAGCGCCCCCTCGATGGCCTTGCCCTGGGGGTCGAGGATGCCGGCCTTCAGGGTGACCGTGACGCGCGCCTTCATGGGTGCTCCGGGCGGACGGCGGGGCGCCGTTCGAGCCTCCTCTAGCGCGCTTGGCGCCCGCCCGCCAGCGGTTTGGCCGATCCCTACAGGTCGTCCTCGGTGAAGATCATGTCGGCGAAGGCGACGTCCTCGCCGTAGTCGCCCACCGGCTCGGCGGCGACCGTCAGGCCGGCGTCGGGGATGGCTTGCGGCGTCGCGTCCGGGGCGCGCACGGCGACGATCCGCGCGCCGGGGAACTGGGCGAGCACGCTGCGCACCAGCGGGTCGCGCTCGATGCCGGATCGCGTCTCGCCCTCGCGCGCCTGCGCCTGCTCAACGAGCGTCGGCGCGCCGGGGTCGCGCGACAGGGCGACGACCCATCGCGCGCCGGTCCACTCCAACAGCTTGCGCATCAGGGCCTGCGGCAGGGTCTGCGCGGCGCCCGGCGCCAGCGAGAACTCGATCGAGCCCTCGTCGAAGCGAACGAGGTGCACGTCGCGCTCCAACGCCGTCTTCAGCTGGATGTCGCGCTTCAGCGCCGCCAAGGCGACGAGGTCCTCGAGGCTGTTCAGCCTGACCGCCGGCGCCGCCTTTGGCATGGCGATGTCGGGCACGGCGGGGGCGGGCACGGCGGGGTCGGGCGCGGCAGGCCCTGGCACGGTGGCGAGCGTCGCCCTCGCCGGCTCGACCAGCTCGACGACCGGCTGGACGGGACGCGGCGAGGCCACGACCGCCAGGGAGGCGCGGCCGCCGGACCCGCCGCCGTCACCGCCCGACCCACCACCCGTTGAGCGTGGCACCGCCGGCCGGGCGCCGCCGCCACCGAGGCGACGCAGCGCCTCGTCGGGCGAGGGAAGGTCGGCGGCGTAGGCGAGGCGCACCAGCACCATGTCGGCGGCGGCGAGTGGGCGCGGGGCGTCCTTGACCTCCTGCATCCCCTTCAGGAGCAGCTGCCAGGCACGGGTCAGCACCGCCATCGACAGCCCCTTGGCGAACAGCTTGCCGCGAACCCGCTCCTCCGGCGAGGCGGCGGGATCGTCGGCGGCGTCCGGCACCAGCTTCACCCGGGTGACGAAGTGGACGAAATCGGCGAGGTCGACGAGGACCTGCCCCGGCTCGCCACCGGAATCGTGCAGCTCCTTCAGCGTGCCGAGCGCGGCGGCCATGTCGCCGCGCATCACCTGCTCGAACAGGTCGATCACCCGCGTGCGGTCGGCGAGGCCCAGCATGGCGCGCAGCGTCGCCGCGTCCAGGGTGCGGCCGGCCCCGGCGCCCAGCGCGATCGCCTGGTCGAGCAGGGAGAGCGCGTCGCGCACGGAGCCCTCCGCCGCCCTGGCGATGACGGCGAGCGCCTCCTCCTCGACCGGCACGTCCTCCTTGGCGCAGATCCGGGCGAGGTGGGCCACCATCACGGTCGGCTCGATGCGGCGCAGGTCGAAGCGCTGGCAGCGCGAGCGCACCGTCACCGGCACCTTCTCGATCTCCGTCGTCGCGAACAGGAACTTGACGTGATCGGGCGGCTCCTCGAGCGTCTTCAACAGGCCGTTGAAGGCCTGTTTCGAGAGCATGTGCACCTCGTCGACGATGTAGATCTTGGTGCGCGCCATCACCGGGCGATAGCGGGAGCTATCGATGATCTCGCGCACGTCGTCGATGCCGGTGTGCGAGGCCGCGTCCATCTCGATCACGTCGACGTGCCGGCTCTCGATGATCGCCTGGCAGTGGGCGCCCATCTCCCGCATCTGGATCGTCGGCCGGTCGACCGCCGCGCGCTCGCCCAGCAAGGGCAGCTCGTAGTTGAACGCGCGCGCGAGGATGCGGGCGGTGGTGGTCTTGCCCACCCCGCGCACGCCGGTCAGCATGTAGGCCTGGTGGATGCGATCGAGGTCGAAGGCGTTCGACAGCGTGCGGACCATCGCCTCCTGGCCGATCAGGTCCTCGAAGGAGTTCGGCCGGTACTTGCGCGCCAGGACGCGGTAGGGCTCGGCCTTCTTGGCCGCGACGACGTCGGACGCCTGGTCGGCGAAGAGCTTGCCGAGGCCCTCGGGGGGACCGGGCTGGTCGGGGGATGTGCCGTCGCTCATGGTCAGGTGTGTGTGCCGAGCCGGGCCGGGGGTCAAGGGCCGGGAAAGGTCGTGGCGGGTCACGACAAAGGGCAGTGCCCGAGCCAAGGCTCGGTCCACACGGGCGGGATGGTCTCGCGCCATCCGCGTGTCGGGCCATGGAATGGGTGGGAGGTTGGACAGAGACCCGCCCGGTCTCGTTAGGGCTGCTTCCTTCCGGACCTGACCCGGTTGGCGAGTGGAACGTCCACCGCCAACCTCCCAACGCCTATGTGGACGATTCCCGCGCGTTTCGCAACGGCGCGGGTCGCTTCGCTACGGCGTCGCATCAGACCGACAGCGTCGCGACCTCGCCCATGTCGCGCCCCGGCAGCTCGCGCGGCTCGCGGAACACGACGGCGGCGGCGGCGATCGCGCTGCCGACGACGAAGACCTCGATGGCCACGGCGAGGCCGGTGCCGCGCCCGGTCAAAGGGAGCACATAGGTGGCGATCGCCTGCGCGCCGGCGGCGACGGCGTAGGCGAGCCCCATGCCGAACGAGCGCACGAGGTTGGCGAAGCGGCGCGACAGGTAGTAGGGCACGAGCGCGAACAGGCCGCTCGACGAGCCGCCCACGATCAACGCGGTGAGCATGACCAGCGGCAGCGCGGAGGCGGAGGCGAAGGGGACGATGCCGAGTGACGTCACGAGGAGGCAGCCGAGGATCGTCGGACGGTCGCCGACGCGCGCCGCCAACCAGCCGGCCAGCAGCTTGCCCCCGATCGAGCCGATGGAATAGGCGGCGATCGCGGCGAATACGTTGTTCGGGCTGAAGCCGTGAACGGTCTTCAGCAGGGTCGGGTAGAACGCGTAGACCGACGCGGTCAGGAACTGCAGCGCCGCCATGAAGGCGCAGGCCTGCCAGGCCGCGATGTCCATGCGGAACCGGGGCCGCGCCGCCGCCTCGCGCAGGGGGCCGCGCCCGCGCGCCTCGGCCCGGTCCCGCTGCGTGCGGAGCCACACCGGGCTCTCGGACACACCGACGCGAATGAAGGCGACGAGCACCGCCGGCACGACACCGACGACGAACAGCGCGCGCCAGCCGTAGTGGGGGACGATCAACGCTTCCACGCCGGCGGCGGCGAAGAAGCCGCACTCGTAGCCGGCCATCATCAGCGAGGAAGCGGTCGAGCGGGCGCGATCGGGCACGCTCTCCATCAGCAGCGAGGCCGAGGCCGTCCATTCCCCGCCGAAGCCGATGCCGAAGAGGAGCTGGATGACGACGAGCGCGGCGTAGCTCCACGCGAGGCCGGACAGGCCGGAGAAGGCGGCGAACCAGATGACGCTGGCCATGAAGGTGAGCTTGCGCCCGTAGCGATCGGCCAGCCATCCCCAGCCGATGTTGCCGAAGATGCGGCCGACGCTCTGCGCGGTGATGACGAGGCCCATCGCGGTGAGGCTGGCCCCGAAATGCTTGCCCATCTCGGGCAGGACGAGCAGCAGCGCCACCTGGTCGAAGGCGTCGAGGAACCAGCCGAGGAAGCAGGCCAGCACGAGGCGCCAGTGCGGGCGCAGCAACGCGAGCGGGGTGTCCTCGTCGGTTCGGATGGTGTCCAGGGTCATGCGCGGTCCTCAATGCCGCGCCGAAGCGCGACGACGCGGGGCGGCGCCACCATATTGCATATTCGGCGACTGCCTATCCGGGCCGACGACGTCGCGCCCCGTCCAGCCCCCGCCGCCGGGCGCCCGATCGTCGCAGCCGCGATGGGGTCACGCCCGGCTCGCCCGTGCGGCGATGGACGGTTCCAGCCCCCGGGTCTTCGGGGTAAGCTCGGCGCTCCCGCCCGCGCCCGGAGTTCCCCCGCCTTGCC
This sequence comes from uncultured Beijerinckiaceae bacterium, assembly GCA_964235705.1. GTDB lineage: Bacteria > Pseudomonadota > Alphaproteobacteria > Rhizobiales > Beijerinckiaceae > RH-AL1. Next base: position 57,624 of record CAXSDP010000011.1, read on the forward strand.
GCCCGATTCCCCGCTCGATCGTTCGCACGCCGCCGGCTTCGCCCTCAACACGCTCGACCGCATGTCGAACCAGCGCGAGGACGAGGGTTTCGTCGCCGACCTGCGCGCCGCCAAGACGTCGCGCGTGCTCGTCCTGTCCGGCGAGATCCCGGCGCTCAAACTCGACGGCGGGACGCACGACGCAATCTTCACCTTCGCCGAGGCGGAGAGCCTCGGGGACGCCCGCCACACCGTGTTCCTCGGCTGCCACGGCGAGCGCGCGCTGTTCGCCTCCCTGATCGAGGCGGCCTCGCACGACAACGCGCAGGAACGCGGCGACCTGTCCTTCATCGACCTTCGCACCATCGCGGTGCAGGGGCTCGTCCCCCCCGACATCGTGGGGGCGCTGGGCCAAGCCAAGAGCCTGCTGTACTGGCACAAGCACAACGGGTTCTGCTCCAATTGCGGCGAGCCGACGCGGTCCTCGGTCGGCGGGTCGCGGCGCGAGTGCGACGCGTGCAAGCGCCACCACTTCCCCCGCGTGGAGCCGGTCGTCATCATGCTCGTGACCGACGGCGAGCGCTGCCTGCTCGGCCGGCAGGCGCGTTTCCCGGTTGGCATGTACTCCTGCCTCGCCGGCTTCGCGGAGGTCGGCGAGACGCTGGAGGACGCGGTGCGACGCGAGGTCATGGAGGAGGCCGGGCTGCGGATCGGGCGCGTGGACTATCACGCGTCGCAACCGTGGCCGTTCCCGTCCTCGCTGATGCTGGGCTGCATGGCGGAGGCGGTGTCCACCGAGGTCACGATGGACACCAACGAACTGGAGGACGCGCGCTGGTTCACCCGCGACGAGGTCAAGCTGATGCTGGCCAAGGCGCATCCCGACGGGTTCACGTGCCCGCCCAAGCTCGCCATCGCCAACCTGCTGATGGGGGCGTGGACGACGCAGGCGCGGACGTGACCGAGCCAGGGGGCGCGCTCGTCCTGTTCTCGGGCGGCCAGGATTCGACGACCTGCCTCGCCTGGGCGCTCGCCCGCCACGGGCGGGTGGAGACGCTGGGCTTCGACTACGGCCAGCGCCACCGCATCGAGCTGGACCAGCGGCCGGTGCTGCGCGCGGCGCTGCGGGACCGCTTCCCGCAGTGGACGGACCGGCTTGGGCCCGACCACACGATCGATCTCGCCGCGCTCGGCGCCATCGCCGACACCGCGATGACCCGCGACATCGCCATTGCCACCGACGCGAAGGGCCTGCCCAACACCTTCGTCCCCGGTCGCAACCTGCTGTTCCTCACCTTCGCCGCCGCCCTGGCGCACCGGCGCGGGCTGCGGCACATCGTGGGCGGCATGTGCGAGACGGATTATTCCGGCTACCCCGATTGCCGCGACGACACGATGAAGGCGATGCAGGTCGCCCTCAACCTGGGCATGGAAAGCCGTTTCGTGGTCGAGACGCCGTTGATGTGGCTCGACAAGGCGGCGACCTGGGGGCTCGCCGCGACGCTGGGCGGCCAAGCCCTCGTCGACCTCGTGGTCGAGCACACCCATACCTGCTACCTCGGCGAGCGCGGCACCCGCCACGCCTGGGGCTACGGCTGCGGCACCTGCCCGGCCTGCGTCCTGCGCGCCAGGGGCTGGGCCGATCACGCGGCGCTCGCGGGGTCGGCGACCGGGCAGGCCTCGGGCGCGACGCCGTCACCGTGGAACCAGGCGTCCCAGTAGGCCCGCGTGACGTGCCGCCGGACGAAGGTTTTGTAACTCGCCTGCACGGCGGGGACGCGGAGGGTCAACGCGCGCCGCTTGGCGATCCGCAGCAGCCCGCGCAGCAGCGCCGACCGATCGAGCGTGAACACGCCGAGGTCCAACCCGGTCCCGAACACCGCCTTGCCGGCGCCGCCCAGGCCCGTGCGGTGGAACTCCCAAAGGCACGCGGCGTGGCGGACGCCGTCGTGTTTTGACAGGGCGGGAAGGTGTCCGGCGAACGGCATGGCGGCCCTGAGCCGGTCGCGGCCGCCCCATCGCTGGGGCTTGGACCTCAGGAGGTCGTCGAGCGTCGGCTCGCCGCGACGGGTCGAGGCCCGCAGGCGCGCGAGCGTCCGCGTGGGCGCCGGCGTCCGCGTGAACGTTTCCGGCCCGCGCATGACGTCGTCGACGCCTTCCAGGATGGCATCCATGGTGGCGTAGTCGAAGCGGTAGGCGCAGGTCTCGGCCGTCTTCAGGCACAGGGTGAGCGTTCGGCGCGCCGCCTTGCGCGTGCCGTGCATCAGCGACAGCGCGAGCCAGGCCCGGTACGTCAGGTACTCGGTCGCCGGGCCGAGCTTGCTGCCGAAGCCGTCGCACCAGGTCGCGACGCCGTTCAGCGTGACGACGCGGAACGGGTTGGATAGGCTGAAATGGACGTCGTCGCCCCGCACGAAGAAGGGGAACGGCAGCCGCTCCGCCGCCGCCAGCGGGAAGGCGAAGAACCACCAGCCCCCGTAGTTCACCTCCCCGTCGCGCTCGTTGTCGCAGAGCGCGTCCAGCGTCGCGAGGTCGCGCCCGTGCTTGTTGGAGACCCAGCATTCCCTCGTCCGCCCGGAGCGCTCCAGCATGGCGCCCTTCTCGTGCTGGACGCACGGCCGGTCGGCGAGCAGCATCGCGCCGGCCAGCGCCACGTTGGCGTCGGTGACGTAGGCCAGGAAGGCGAGCGTCCGGCGCACGCTCTCGGGCTCGCAACTCGCGTCGTCGTCCATGAACAGGACGTGGGTGAAACGCCCGGCGTCGCCCGCCTCCAGCAAGCCCCGGGTGAAGCCGCCCGCGCCGCCCAGGTTCGGGCTGCGGATGATCGTGAGGTCCGGCGACCGCGTGGGTTCGAGCGTCCCCTCGTTGTCGATGACGTAGAGCGCGACCGATCCCAGCGGACCCTCGCCGCAGACGTGGGCGGTGAAGGCGGCCACCGCCTCGCGGACCAGGCGCTCGCGGCCGAACGTCGTGATCACCGCGGCCAGGCTGACCGCGCGGCGCGGCGGCCCATGGGTGACCCACGCCGCCGCCGCGAGGTAGGCGTCCGACGCGCCGCCATGCAGGTGGACGCCGAGCAGCTCGCCGCCCAGCGCGGACAGGGAGGGCACCGGGATGTCGGTCGGACGAGCGTCCAGCGTCACCTCCGCCCGCGCGACCTCCCAGGCGGTGCCTCCGGGCGTGTACAGGGCCACCGTGATCGTGAGCGTCCCGGTGCCGGACACGCGCAGCGCGACGTCGGTCAGGCCGGTCTCGTCGCGCCACTTGCGGTGGCTGAAGGCGTTGAAGAAGGTGCAAAGGTCGACCGCGCCGCCGGCGGGGACGGGGAGTCCCGCCCCCTTGTCGAGGCGGACGCCGCCCGCCTCCGTCCGGACGTAGAGGCCGAGCTTGTGGGCGCGCGCCTCGTCGGCGAAGACGAAGGACTGTAGGACGTGGGCGTCGCCGTCGATGGCGGTCACGGCCGGCTCGCGACGGAGGGCCGGGGCAACCACGGCAGCACGTGCGACAGCGCGGCCGACAGCATCAGCATCCGCGCCTCGCTGTACATGGTCGCCGCCACGCCGATGCTTCCCAGCAGGCCGAGGTGGGCGCGCCGGCGCGCGAGCTGGCGCAGGGCCCGCCGCCTGTACTCCTCCCGGATGGCGGGCTCGATCCGCTCCAGCGCCCAAACATGGCAGTTCAGCTCGACGCGGAGCAGCTGCCTCTCCGAACGGCGGCACGCGATCGCCGCCAGCTTCGCGTCCAGCCAGTCGAACACATCGAAGAAGGCGAACAGCCGCCGATCCCGCGCCGCGATGTCCTGGCCGACGCGGCCCTGACGGTAGTTGTAGCCCACCTCGGCCAGGAGCACGACGCGCGCCGCGCGCGCGAAGGTCTCGAACTGGAACGCGGTGTCGTCGAAGCTGCGGATGTGGACGGGGAACGCGATCCTGTGGCGGTTGAGGAACTCCCGCCGGTAGAGCCGGCGCCAGATGGTGGGCCGGGTGGCCGCCAGCTCGATCGCGCGGGTGACGACGCGCCGCTCGTTCCGCGACAGCCGCAGGGCGTCCTCGGCGATGGGCGTGACCATCGAGCCGTCGGCGTAAACCTCCCGGTAGCCGCATTGCGCGATCTCGCCGTCGTGGAGCGACGCCGCGCGGAACAGCGTCTCGAACATGGTGGGTTCCACCCAGTCGTCGCCGTCGACGAAGCCGACGAACTCGCCCCTCGCCTCCTTCAGGCCGGTCGAGCGCGCGGCGGCGCACCCGCCGTTCGCCTGGCGGATCAGGCGCAGGCGATGGGGGAAGCGCGTCGCGAAACCGGTGGCGATCGCGGCGGTGGCGTCGCGCGACCCGTCGTCCACCACCAGGATCTCCAACGCCTCGATCGTTTGCCCGACGAGCGAATGGAGGCATTGTTCGAGCTGCCCGGCGACATCGTAGGCCGGGACCACGAGCGAAACCTCGACGGGGGTCGTCACCTTCGCGCCCTCGATGGGGCGGCCGCCGTCGGCGAGGTCGCGGAAGCGGAACCGGCGCGCCACGCGGCGCGCGCGGCGGTAAAGCGTCAGCGGGTCGATGGCGGTGCCGCGGAACGTGCCGCACAGGAACGCGAGGTCGGCCCCTTCCAGTCGCACCAAGGCGTCGGGAACGTGGTCCGCGTCGACCCGGACGAGCGACGCCCCGGGAAGGACGCGCTCGATCGCCGGCCCGTCGGCGGGGTCGAGGCAGACGACCGCGCCGTAGCGGGCGAGCGAGCGGCCGACGGCCGCCCGGCGAGCGGGGTCGGCCTCGACGATGACGATCCTCGCCGCGCCCAGCCGGGCTTGCGCGAGGTGCGCCTCGATGCCGGATCGGGCCCCGAAGTACACCAGCGTCGGCACGGTCCCGGGCTCCGGCGACCATGACGCGTCCAAGTCGCCTTCGTCCAAGTCGCCCTCGACCAAGCGCCGGACGTCCTCGGTGAAGGCATCGTCCTTCAACCCCGGCGCGATCCGAGCCGACGCCATGCCGATCGATGGTGACGATGACAGCACGACCGGCCTCCGGGACGCTCCTTGACGACGTTCGGTGGGAAACCCGGCCGGGGCCCGGACACCGTTTCGACGCCCTTCGACGTCGCGGACTAGGCGGCCACCAGGGCCCTGGCCCGCAGCCAGGCTTCCGCCCCCATCAGGGACTGGTTGATGACCTGATCCATGTCAAGGTACCGATAGGTCCCGCACCGCCCGATGAACGTGACGTTCTGCTGTTTGGCGGCGATGGCGACGTAGGCGGCGTAAAGGCGATCGTTGTGCTTGTCGGCGGTCTTCACGGGGTAGAACCGCTCCATGTCGTTCTGGCGGTAGTCGCACGGCTCCTCGCGCGTGAAGAGGCGCGCCCCCGTGTCGTGGACCAAGTGGCCGGGCAGGAGGTGCCAGGCCGTTTCACGGGTGTAGATGCCGTCGTCGGTGAAGTTCAGCACGCTGCATCGATCAGCGAGCCCGGACCAAGGCTCCCCGACCTCCGCGGCCTCGACGCGGCGCTCATGGAACCGGATGGACCGGTAAGGTAGCTCCCCCTCGCTGAAACCGAAGTACTCGTCGATCGGCATGGAAAGGAACGTGTGCAGAGCGGTCCGCGTCATCGCGTGGTCGAAGGGCGTGTCCAGCGATACGGTGATCAAGGGATGGTCGAGGATGCGGTCGATCAGCTGGGTGTAGCCGCCCTTGGGCAGGATCTGTCGCTCGCTCGTGGGGAAGTAGGTGTCCTCCCGGTCGAAGCGGAGCGGAAGTCGCTTGACGACCGAGGCGTCCATCTCCTCCAGGTCGAGGTTCCACATCTTCTTCGTGTAGGTTCGGAAGAACAGGTCGGTGAGGACCGTCCCGATGCGCGACTCCAGGTGCTCGGCGGCGTTGCGCGGGTTCTCGTGGGGCACCGCGATCCGAGCCAAGTGGGCCTGCACGGCCGCGGCGTCGCCGAAGTGCGTGCCGAACACCTCGTTGACGGTATCGAGGTTGATGGGCATGGGCGCGGTCTTGGCGCCGGGGAGCAGCGCCCGCACCCGGTGCTTGTAGGGTATCCAGTCGGCGAAACGGCCCACCCACTCCAGGACGCGCTGGTTGGCGGTGTGGAAGAGGTGCGGCCCGTACCTGTGCACCATCACGCCATCGGGCCCGACCTCGTCGTAGGCGTTGCCGGCGATGTGGGGCCGCTTGTCGATCACGAGGACGCGATGACCGGCCTCGGCGAGCACGCGGGCGTGGACCGCGCCGGAGAACCCGGCACCGACGACCAGCGTTTGAGCGACGCGAAAACTCATTCAAACCCCGATCAGAAATCTGAGCAAAGATAGATTGAGACGCCGGACTTTACGCCTAACAAATGATGACGCGTCCCAGCTTCCCGGCGAGGGTGTTTTCCATGTGACAGTGCGTCGAAACGGATAAACGGGCCTGTGCGGGAAAAATCCCACGGAAGACGTCGGCGACGCGACGTTCAGCGGCGCGATCCCGTGTTTCGGGGATGGAGCCGTGAGAATACGGCGTGGTACGAGAGCAAGGTCCGACCGGATGCTTGCACGGACGCGTGCCGGGATCGCTTCCGCGATCGCCATCGCGGCGACCACCGGCGCGTCGCCATCGCTGGAAGGCCGACCCGATGCCACCTGACCCCTTCGATCTCGCCCGCTTCGTGAACGCGCAGGAGCCGGTGTTCGCCGCCGTCCTCGCCGAGTTGCGCGCCGGCCGGAAACGGACCCATTGGATGTGGTTCGTCTTCCCGCAGCTACGCGGACTCGGCGCGTCGCCGATGGCGGTGGCCTACGGCATCGGGTCGCTCGCGGAGGCGATCGCCTTCCTCGCCCATCCGGTCCTCGGCGAACGGCTGGTGCTGTGCACCCAGACGGTGCTCGGCATCGCGGACCAATCCCTTCACGCGATCTTCGGTGCGCCGGACGATGCCAAGTTCCGCTCGTCGATGAGCCTCTTCGCGCATGCCGTCGAGGTACGCGGGACCACGCGCGAGGCCGTGTTCAAGCTCGCCTTGGATCGTTTCTGCGCGGGCGCGCGCGACGAACGCACCATGGAACTGCTGGAGCCGTGACGCGCGTGGCTGGCCGCCGCGTGACCGAAGATGCCACAGGGTTCGCGCGGGCATCCATGAGCCGGCGTGCGCGTTGCCGAGCCGTCGGCCACCGACATGTCCGAAGACCGCCGCGCCTGTCTGGGGATCGATGCGCCGCAGGTGGCCCGGCCGGGCAGGTTCACCGCGAACAACGAGGGACTGACATGGCGAGCGCCGTCGAGACCGTCATCCGGTCCACCATCAGCAAGGGCGTCGACCTGATCGCCACTTACAACCGCAGGCGGCTGGCGGGGACGGGCGAGCCGCACCCGTTCCTGTCCGGCCTGCACGAACCCATGCGGGAGGAGAAGACGCTGACGGCGTTGGCCGTGACCGGCACCATCCCGGCCGCCCTCGACGGGCGTTACCTGCGCATCGGGTCCAACCCGATCGCCGCCGAACCGGCCGGCTACCACTGGTTCGTCGGCGACGGCATGGTGCACGGCCTCGCCATCAAGGATGGCCGGGCGCTGTGGTACCGCAACCGCTGGATCCGCTCGACGGCCGTCGGCGAGGCGCTGGGCGAGGCGCCCGCCCCCGGTCCCCGCCACGGCCCCGACACCGTCAACACGAACGTCGTCGACATAGCCGGACGGACTTGGGCGCTGATCGAGGCGGGCAGCTACCCGGTGGAGCTGTCGGACACGCTGGAGGACCAGCGCTACAACCCCTTCGACGACACGTTGCGCGGTTCGTTCACCGCCCATCCGCACCGCGATCCCCTCACCGGCGAGTACCACGCGATCGCCTACGAGGCGATCGATCCCGCAACCGTGCGCCACGTCGTCCTCGACGCCAACGGGGCCGTCGTCCGCGAGGAGCCGATCGCGGTGCGGCACGGCCCTTTCATCCACGATTGCGCGTTCACGGCGCGCTTCGCGATCATCCTGGACTTACCGGTCACCTTCTCGATGAAGACGCTGATGGACGGCCATCGTTTCCCCTACCGCTGGAACCCGGCCCACCGCGCGCGCGTGGGGCTCCTGCCACGGCACGGCGGCAACGCCGACGTGATCTGGTGCGACGTCGAGCCCTGCTACGTGTTCCACGCCTTCAACGCGTACGACACCGCCGATGGTGAGGTGATCCTGGACGTGATCGCCTACGAGACGATGTTCGCCGGCAGCTACAAGGGTCCGGACATCACCGGCCGATTCGAGCGCTGGACGATCGACCCACGCGCGGGGACGGTGGCGCGCGGGATCGTCGACGCGTCCCCGCAGGAGTTCCCGCGCATCGACGAGCGACGCCTCGGCCTGCCCTATCGCTACGCCTACGCGGTCGGCCTGCCGGCGGAGGTCAACGCCCAACTGATCGGCGCGACGCGGCTGGTGGCGAACGACCTCGAGATGGGCACGCGCCAGGTGCACGAGTTCGGCCCGGGGCGCCATGTCGGCGAGTTCGTGTTCGTGCCGGCCTCGCCGGAGGCTGCGGAGAACGAGGGTTGGCTCGTCGGCCTCGTCATCGACGCGGGCGGCGAGACGACCGACCTCGTCATCCTCGACGCTCAGGATTTCGCCGGCCCGCCGGTCGCCAGCGTCCGCATCCCGCACAGGGTTCCGCCGGGCTTCCACGGCAACTGGCTGCCGCACGGCGCGCGGGACGGTTGATCGCCAGCGCTACCTCTTGGCGGCGGCCTGATCGGACGCGTCGTCCCCCAGGCATTTGGCCAGCGTCACGTAGGGGAGGCGCACGCTCTTGCGGCTGAGCTTGAGGCAGCCGGCCGCCTTGGCGTCCGGAACCTTCTCCCACGTCCGCAGGATCGCCGCGCGCGCCTCGGACTCGGCCACGACGCATTCGCTCATCGCGTCGACGTTCTTCTTGTGGGCGGCCTCGCACCGCGCGTTGATGTCGAGCAACGGCGGCATGGTCGTCGCGGCGTGCGCCCCCGGGAGGACGTGACCCGAGGCGGGGCAGAACACGGCGAGGCAGAACACGGCGAGGCGTGCGGCGGCGAGGGTCGGGGGAAGCGTCTTCAAGGCGCCGACCCCTACTTCTTGGTGGTGGCGAGATAGGCGACGACGTTCTTGCGCTGATCCTCGTTGACCAGCACGTAAGCCATCTTGCCCGCGCCGGTCACCGTCTTGTCCTTGCCGGTGAGGAACGTCCTCAGATAGCCGGTCGGGTTCGGCAGGTAATCGATCACCGCCTGCGCGGTCCAAACCAGGCCCGCCTGACCGGCCGCCCTCATCAGCGGCGAGTAGCTGTACCCGGCCACCGAACCGGCCGGGCGGCCGATGACGCCGGCGAGCGGCGGCCCGACGACGGCGTGGTCGAGGGCGTGGCAGGCCAAACATTGGTTGAACGTCGACTGGCCCTTCGCGGCATCCTGCGCGCGCGTGGTCCCGATGGCCGCGAGCGACGCGCCGGCGGCGAGCAGGACCATTGTGCGAAGCTTCATCTTCATCCCTTCCAAGATGGTGGCGCGAGGCGGACTGCGCCGTCGTAGCACCGCTCCGGAACCTTGGCACCACCAAGGGCGTGAGGTGGGACCGCCGGACGCGCGACATGGCGCGGGTCGACGGGGTCACGGCGGCGCCATCGCCCGAGCGTCGGCCGGGTACGGCCAGCGAACGCCATCGCGCGGGGAACGGGAACCGCCCATTTCGAGCGAGGCGAGCGGGTCGTCGACGCCAGGCTCCTCGCCTTCGGCATCCCCCTATTTACTAGCACATTATAAATCGAGCATCGTCATCGTCCGAAAGAAAGGCGCCGACGTGCCGCATCCCGAAGAATTTATGAGGTTCGTCGAACGTTAGGGAAGCTCAGCTGGCGTTTGTGCTCCGGGGGAGCGCGCATGGGATCGAGGTCGGACAGAGGCAAAACCCTCCCTGAGATTATCAGGCAATACCGCGTTACTGAGGATTTTCTTGATCGTTGCGAATGGCTCGGCCTCCTTCGCATTCAGCGTCAGGGTGTTCGTCGGACACTTGCGCGGAGGGACGAGGAGCGTCTCCAGATCATCCTCAAGGGGCTGAAGCTCGGCTTCACGTTGCGGGAGATGAAGATGTTGTTCGACGCGTCGGCGCCGCCGGGTCCCTCGACCGCTTAAGCGTCCGCGCAGCGGGGCGACGCCTGGCAGCCATCAACGCCGGGGGATCGAGGAGGTCACGTCCCAGTCGGTTGGTGCCCCTTCGGGGGTCGCGAGGGCGGCCGTGCCGCGCACTGTCGCGGCCCTCCGGTCATCGGCGCCAGCGACTGTCGGGGGGACCCCGAGCGCGAGGCCCCTGCCGCCCACGCCGCCGGTGGGGACGGCGGTCGCCGCCACGTCCTGCTCCTCGTCCGTCGCGGGCGGTTCCGGCCGTCCGTCCGGCGGCGGGCCGGGGCGGCTCGCCTCCGGGGTCGGCTTGCAATAATGGCGTGCGCCACGCGTGCCGCCGCCGTGCGTCGCGAGGTCGACGTGGATGTGGTTGTAGTGGAAGACGTTGGCGCCGGGCCCCAGCACCGTGGTGAAGGTTTCGCAGGCGCCGGCGTGAACGTCGCGCAGGAAGGCTTGGTCCTGCTCGTCACCGCGCGTCCAGTCGCGCACCACGGTGATGCGGCGACCGTCGGCGAGGCGGAAGCCGGCGATGTCGATCGCGTTGCCGAAGGCGTGCTCGGACACCTTGGCGCCGGGCTGGTTGTTCATGCCCCGGCACGAGTAGGATCCCATCGTGTCGATCTGCGCCACGGTTTGGCCGAAGCGCGCCTGCGCGGTGGGCTGAACCACCTTCTCGACCCACTCGTCGAGGGCGGCGACCATCGGGCAATCCAGCGTGGCGACGGTGTCGAGTTGGACGTTGTCGCCGGCCAGCGCCCCCACCATGAACGGTTGGGTCAAGCCGCAAATGCCCGGCCCGTCGATCGGTCGGCCGCGCGGCTGGACGTAGCGCGACAGGCGGACCTTGTGCTCGGCGATGCAGGCGGCCTCGGCCTGCTGGCGCCAAGCCGGCCGTCGCGGCCGCTCGACCTGCGAACATCCCGTGAGGAGGTCCGCGAGCATGAGGGCCGCGACGGCGGCAAGAGGCAGAACACGACGCGCCATGACGATGATGGTGTCGCGAACCGCTTAAATCGGACCTAAGGAACAGGGTTAACGAACCCTTGCCCATGCGGGCGTCCGGGGCGCCCGGATCGTGCCACCCGCCTTGCCCTCCCCGCCCCCCTTCTCTATAGGGGGCGCTCGCGCCGGTTTCCCGACACCCCTGGAGGCGAGGGCGCGTTTTACCAGACAAGGAACACCAGATGGCCGAGACGAAGTCTTTGGCGGCCTCGGTGCGCGGTGGAGTCGGCAAGGGGGCCGCCCGCAGCGTTCGCCGTGAGGGTCGCATACCAGGCGTGATTTACGGCGGCGGCGAGCCGCCCGTGCCGATCTCGCTGCTGTGGCACGACGTCAACAAGTTGATTTACGCCGGTCACTTCCTGACGACGACCTTCGACCTCGACGTCGACGGTTCGGTCGAGCGGGTGATCCCGCGCGACTACCAGCTCGACCCGATCAAGGACAGGCCGCTCCACGTCGACTTCCTGCGCATCAAGGCCGGATCGAAGATCACCGTCGAGATCCCCGTGCACGTCGCCAACGAGGACGCGGCCCCCGGCCTGAAGGCGGGCGGCGTCGTCAACCTCGTGCGTCACGCCCTGGAGCTGCGCGTCAGCGCGGACGCGATCCCCGCCAGCGTCACCGTCGACATCACCGGGCTGACGATCGGTGACTCGGTGCACATGAGCCAGCTCAAGCTGCCGCGCGGCACCAGCCTCGCCACGCCCGGCGAGGACTTCGCCGTCCTCACCATCGCGCCGCCGGTGGAGGAGATCGTCGAGACGGAGGCGCCGGAAACCGTCGCCGTGCCCTCCGAGGCCGGCTCCGCCGAGGACGATCCCGCCAAGGCCGAGGGCGAGGCAGCCGGCGACAAGTAGGATCGCCACCCGCGCCGGTCGGCGGCGCGGGTCCATCCGGAAGCGGACGTCATGCTCCTCTTCGTGGGGCTCGGGAATCCGGGCCGCGAACACGCCGCGCAGCGGCACAACATCGGCTTCATGGTGCTCGACGCGATCGCCGCGCGCCACGGCGCGCCGTCGTTCCGCGCGCGCTTCCAGGGCCTTGCCAGCGAATTGCCGCTCGGCGACGACCGCGTGGTGTTGCTGAAGCCGGAAACCTACATGAACGAATCGGGCCGATCCGTCGGCGAGGCCGCGCGTTTCTACAAGCTCGCGCTCAAGGACATCGTGGTGTTCCACGACGAGCTCGACATCGCCCCGGGTGCCGTTCGGGTGAAGACCGGCGGCGGCAACGCCGGCCACAACGGGCTGCGCTCGATCACCGCCCTGCTCGGCAACGATTACCGCCGGGTTCGCCTCGGCATCGGCCATCCCGGCATCAAGGAACTCGTACTGGGCCACGTGCTGGGCAACTTCGCCAAGGGCGAGGCGACGTGGCTGCGCGCCCTCTGCGACGCCGTCGCCGCCGAGGCGCCGGACCTCGTCCGCCGCCTCGACGACCAATTCCAGAACAGGGTGAACCAGGCCGTGGCGGCGGCGCGGGCCTAGCGATCGTCGCGCGGGTCGGACAGGGCCGCCAAAACGTCGAGGGAGGCCGAAGCGCCATGCGCCATTCCATTGGAGCGACGACCGTCGTGGTCGCGGCGATCCTCGGCCCGCACGCGGCGCTGGCCCTCGTCCCGGGCACCGGCCCCGACGGGCAGGCCGCGTGCCGGGCGGGATCGACCGCCATGGCGCGCGTCGAACTCGATTTCGGGGCGAGCCGGACGACACCTCGCGCGTGGTCGGCGTTCCTGGCCAATGTCGTGACGCCCCGCTTCCCCGACGGCTTCACCAGCCTGGAAGGGCACGGGCAATGGCGCGGGCCGCGCGGCCTCGCCCGCGAGCGCACGCGCGTGCTGGTGATCTTCTATCGGCGCGACGCCACCAGCGACGCCCGCATCGAGGCGATCCGCACGGCGTACCGTCGCGCCTTCGCGCAGAGGTCGGTGCTGCGCGCGGATTCGAGCGCCTGCGTCGGCTTTTGATGGTAGCGCCAACGCGAGGTGGTCAGTACAGCGGCGGCAGCTGGAGCGAGGTGCGGATCGGCCCCACGGCGACGCGCCCGTTGGTGAGGTTGATCGGCAGGGCGAGGGTGCCGGGTTCCGTCCGTGCGGCGGCGTGGCCGCCGAACAAGCTGCCGAGCAGGGACCCCACCCCGACGAGGTTGCCGCCGATGCCGAAGCGGGCGAGGATCGGCTCCATCCCCACGAACCGCGCGTCGAGCCGTCCCTGCGGGCGGTGCGCGTCGTCGAGGCGCAGCGAGCCGGTCGCGCTCACTTGGCTGACGCCCCGCGTCAGGCGCGCGGTCGCGAAGTCGACGTGGCCACCGGCGCGACGCCAGCGCTCCATCAGCTCCTCCGGCGAGCGCGCGTCGTCGGCACGCGCCTGATCGAGCCGGCCGCCGAGCGCGACGTCGGCCGGCGTCGCGCCACCGAGCAGCGCGTCGATCGGAGGCACCGCCATGGCACCCACCGTGATCGCGAAATCGAGCGTCGGATCGGCCCCATCCGGCGCGAGCGTGAACGTCGCGTCGAGCGAGGCGGCGCGACCGCCCTGCCGGTCGCCCTGTCCGAAGCGGCCGTCGACGCCCACGTCGCTGCCGCGCAGCGTGAGCGCGCGGATCGCCGGCGAGCCGGAAAGGGTCGCGTGAAGGGCCGTCCAAGCGCCGGTCACGTCGACCCGCGCGTCGGCGGTCCGGTAGGCGAAGGGGGCAAGGAGGTCGAGCGTGAGGCCGCGGGGATGGAAGAGCGACGCCGTGACCGTGAGCGCGGCGAGCGATCCCCGCACGCCCTGTCCCAGCGCCTGCCCGGCGAACACGGGGTCGCGACACGAAAGGACCAGGGCGAAGGGGTAGCCGGTGATCGTTCGCTGCGGGCAGGTCCACACCCTGCCCTGCGTCGCCTCGGCACCGATCCAAGCGTCGACCCACCGCGCGGCCTCGCGCTCGACGAAGATCCAGAGCCCGCTCCACGCCGCCCCGACCAACACGAGGAGGGAAACCGCGAGACCGATCCTGCGCATACCGACGTCGTCCCTCGTCCCACGGCGCCGCACCATGGGTTCACGTGCCACGCCGAGCCATGGCGTCGCGGCAGGGCTCATTGGGTACGCACCATGGCGCTTTGGTGACAGACTTCCCGCTTCCCCTGTCACAAGGAGGGAGGGCGACGGGGCGCGAGACGCTCGGTCACGGATGGGCATCGACACGGTGGGGGAATGGACGCGGACGATCTATGGGTTTTCGGCTACGGCTCCCTGATGTGGAGGCCAGGCTTCGACTTCGAGGAACGAACGCTGGCGACCGTACGCGGCTACCGGCGCGCGCTCTGCGTCTACTCCCACGTCCATCGCGGCACGCCCGACAAACCGGGGCTCGTCCTCGGCCTCGATCGCGGCGGATCGTGCAAGGGCGTGGCCTTCCGCGTGCCGGCGGAGGCGACGGAAACCACGGTCGCCTACCTGCGGGCCCGCGAGCAAGTGACGATGGTCTACCGCGAGTTGTGGCTGGGGGCGGCACTGGCCGATGGGCGGCGGGTCCGCGCGCTGACCTACGTGGTCGACCGGTCGCACGTGCAGTACGCCGGCGTCCTCGACCTCGCCGCGCTGGAACGCTTCGTCGGCCAGGGCGTCGGGGTATCGGGCGCCAACCCGGATTACGTCAGGGCGACCTACCAACACATGCTCGAGCTCGGCATCGCCGACGCGACGCTGGCCGCCGTGGCACGATGCTTCGCAGCCGCCGCGCCGATGTCAGGCGGATAGGCTCATCGCCGGGCGGTGGCGTTCGAGCAGGTCTCCGACGGCGGCCCGGCGTCGCGCCGCGTCATCGGCGAGGAGGTGGACGTGCCACTCGCTCGCCCCTCGCGCGACGCCGGACGCCATGGCGCGGCACCGCTCGGCCTCCGTTTCGACCGCGACGACGTCGAGCGGATGCGAGGTCCCGCCGCGGCGAACGACCGGGATCAGGATGAAGCCAACGAACGCGGGAAGGCCACCGTCGGTCGCCGCATGATCGACCGGGAAGATCGACGTCGTGTAGCGCGTACCCGAGACGCCCCGCCAAGCGTGGTAGCGGGCGCTCAACGACGACGTGTCCAGGCAGGTGAGCGGCGCGTCGTCCTGGCAAGCGTCGAGACCCCGAGGTGAGCGCCGGGCGATCGCCGGCGCGTTGAACGGCGAAACGGGTGTGCCTCGCGTTTGACCGGCCAGATGTTCCAAATCCCACCCCCATCGACGGGAACAGAATTAGAACACACGGCAAACAAGTCAAGATCAAGCCGCGGCGGGCGTCCTCTTGGATCGTGGTTCGTCGAGCCCGGGGTCGTTCAGTAAGGCTTGCGCGACGAGCGCGTTCGTGGCCGGCTCGATGGCGTTCTCGATGGCCCTCATGAACTGCCGCTTGTCGAGCCCCGGCTTCAACGGGGGCAGGAATTCGATGACCACCGTGCCCGGTCGACGGATGAAACTGTGGCGCGGCCAGAACAGCCCGGAATTGAGCGCCACGGGGGTGCATGGCACCTCGCTGGCCGAGCACAGGATGGAGACGCCGGGCTTGTAGGCCGGCGGGGTGCCGATCAGCCGACGCGTGCCCTCGGGGAAGATCACGACCTGGCGGCCGGCCGCGAGCTTCTCCCGCACCGCCCGCACGAGCAGGCTCATCCCGCTGCCCTTCTTGCCGCGATCGATGCCGATCTGCCGGGTCGCCTTGAGGTACCAGCCGAAGAACGGGATGGTCGTCAGCTCCTTCTTCAGGACGTAGGTGAAATTGTCGAGCACGAGGATCAGCGCGAAGGTTTCGAGGAAGGACTGGTGCTTGACCGCCAGGATGGACGCGCCCTTGGGGATCAGCTCGACGTTGCGGAACTCGACCCTGGTGCCGCAGACCGCCCACAGCAGCCAGACCGACACCCGCGCCCAGAGCCGCACCATCACCATCGATAAACGGAAGGACGTCGGCAGGAAGGGAAGGCCGACGATCATCAGGAGGATGAAGGCCGCGTAGAACAGGATGTTGAATATGACGGACCGGACAACGATCATAACGTCACGATCATGCAAGTACCCGCGCCCCCTGCCCCAGCCGACACCCCTGGGTCGGCGCCCCAGCATTAACAGCACCTTGACGGAACGTCGAACATCGAGGCGGCGCCGTGGCGAAGATGAGACGTCGCCGGATCGTGCCGTGGCAAGAAAGCCGCAATCACCGGCTGTTTCGAGGGCGTGACGGAGGGTGCGATGGCGGAAGTGGGTGGCCATCACGGCATCGCGTCACTGGTCCCGCGTTTTCGGACCATTTCCTCGCCGAGGCGTCGAACCCGTTCGCGGCTCCTTCCGCATCGCTCGCTTCATCTTTAAGCCTCAACCACGTAGTCAGGATGGCAACCGCCGTCGTGCCCGCCAACCGCCCGCCGAGATCGTCATGAGCGACCCGAACCCGACCGTGCTCTACCCGATCGACCCGGCCGTTCCGCGCGCCGGCGACGGACCGATGAAGCGCCTGTACCGCTGGACGCTCGCCCTGGCCGAGAGTCCGTCCGCGCCCCTCGCGCTCGGCGTGATCGCCTTCGCGGAGAGTTCGTTCTTCCCGGTCCCGCCCGACATCATCCTCATCCCAATGTCGCTGGCACGGCCGAAGCGCGCCTGGGCCTACGCGCTCATCTGCACGGTCGGCTCCGTCGCGGGCGCCCTGCTCGGTTACGCCATCGGGGCGTTGCTCTACAACACGTTCGGGCGGTGGCTGATCAACCTTTACGGTTACGGCACGCGGATCGACGCGCTGAAGGCCTTCTTCGCGCATTGGGGCTGGGCGTTCATCCTCGTCAAAGGGCTGACGCCGATCCCCTTCAAGCTCGTCACCATCTTCTCGGGGCTCGTTGGCTACAACCTCCCGCTGTTCGTCCTGCTCTGCGCCCTGACCCGCGGGGCGCGCTTCTTCGTGCTGGCTGTGTTGTTGAACCTGTTCGGTGAAACCATCAAAGGCCTGCTCGAACGATATTTCGGCGTCTTCATGCTGGTGCTGGTGGCGATCGTCCTCGTCGGGTTCTACGTCGCCGCGAAAATCATCTAGGACCGTCATGGATGCGATCGTTCCGGCGCCGGTGCGGCGCAAGCCCGTGACCCTCGCCTTCGCGCTCCTCGCGATCGCCGGCGGGACGATCGCCGGCGCCTTCGCGTTCCAAGCCGCCGGTTATCCGCCCTGCGACCTTTGCCTGAAGGAACGCCTGCCCTATTACGCGGCGGTGGTGCTGGCGACGGCGGCGATCCTCGCGGCGTGGCGCGGTTCACGCGTCGCAACGATGACCCTGTTCGCGGGCCTCGCCGTGGTCTTCCTGGTCAGCGCCTGCTTCGGCGTCTACCACGCCGGCGTGGAATGGGGATTGTGGGCCGGACCGACCGACTGCACGGGGGCACTCGGCGAGGCCACCAGCAACGCGGACTTCCTCCAACAACTTCGTACGGTGAGGGTGGTGCGCTGCGATGCCGCCGCGCTACGCGTGCTCGGCCTGTCGCTGGCGGGCTGGAACGCCCTGGTCTCGCTCGCCGCCGCCGGCGTGTCCATCGCCGGCCTCGATGCCCTGCGCGCCCGCCACCTTCGTCCGTTCGCTCGCTGAGGCACGAGCCCAGCGCCATCTTTGGTGCCATGTGTCCTTTGGTGCCATGTGTCGCGTCGATCTACCCGCCCGGCTTCTCCTCGTCGGCGGCCTCGTTCCCAGGCACGGTGCCAAACTCGTTCGGCCGCGAGGGTCGCGTGCTGTCGGCGGGCGAGATGCTCTCGCCGCCCCTAGGCGGCATGTTCTCGCCCTTCGGGGAGCCTTTCGGGCGTTGCATCGTCGGGTCGGGGTTGGCGGACCCGCCATCGTCCTGTTTGGCGTGAACCCATGGGCGCGTCCACCCGAGCATCTGCGTCATGACGTGTTCCTTCCGGCCTCGGCGCGAGACCACGCACGCTAACCGTCCGTCTGGCTTGTGGTTCGAGCCTCCGCGCGATGGATCGATCGCCGAGAGGTTTGGTCATGCGGAGCCACGGTCGACGTAGGATTGCCGCGCTACCGGAACGGATTGGAACGAGCCATGCCGATCCCGTAGGTGCAAAGGACGATAGCCGACAAGATGAGGAGATAGAGCGCGACTTGGAACAGGGCCGGATGCCAGACCCGCTGCAACAGTCCGCTTTCCAGGCCGCACCAGCGTAGGGCGAAAAGGAGGAGGTAGGCCAGCACCATCATCGGGGCCAACGGCGCCACGTAGACGCCGAACACGTTGACCTCGACGAAGTGGAACGCCCCCGGCATCGCGGCTAGCGCACGCCGGCGGGGCGCTCGACCGATCGGTCCGCGTTCCCATCCCCGCGCTGCGGATCGACCTGTACGGTGGCCGTCATACCCGCCGTCAGGAGCAGATCCGGCGGTACGAAGTCGATATGCACCCGCACCGGCACGCGTTGGGCGAGGCGAACCCAGGTGAACACGGGGTTCACGTTGGCGAGGCCGGCGTCGTCGGGGCTGGCGTTGGCCACGTTGATGCCCCGCGCGAAGCTCTCGACATGGCCGCGAATGACTTCGGAGGCGCCCATCAACCAAACGCGGGCGGGATCGCCGACGTGGATGGGCTTGACCACCGTTTCCTCGAAGTAGCCGTCGACCCAGAACGAGTCGGCATCGACGATCGACAGGCTACGCGTGCCGGTCGTCGCATAGTCGCCGCGCTGGAGCAGGAGGTTGGTGATCCAGCCGTTGACCGGCGAATGGATCTCGGTCCGTTCCAGGTTGAGCGTGGCCTGACTCAACTGCGCCTCGTGTTGGCGCAACGCGGCACCGGCGGTGTCGGCGCCGGTATTGTAGTTCTGCTGCTCCTCGGCGGTGACGGCGAGGTCGGTCAGCTTGTCGCGACGCGCGGCCTGAACCTTCTTGTTGGCGAAGTCAGCCTTGGCCTGGTCGACCAACGCCCGGTCGGCGTCGACGGTGTTCTGGTAGTCACGCGGGTCGATGCGCATCAGCAGGTCGCCGCGATGAACGTACTGATTGTCGTGGATCGGCAGGTCGACCACGCGGCCCGACACCTCGGGTGCGAGGGACACCGTGTAGGCCCGCACGGCGCCATCGCGTGTCCAAGGCGTGCTGGTGTATGCGGAGAAGGCGGGCCAACCGAGTACGGCGGCGATGACGCAGATCGCCAACGTCGAACCAACCGCGACGATCCGTCCAGCGAAGGCGCGACGGGGAGCGGCGCCCGGTATGGCCGGGGGACCCCCTGGTTCGACATCCTGAACCCTGGCGGATCGTTCCTCGTCGACGGATCGCGTCATTGACCCACCCTCGCCGCTCCAGTCGCCTCACGCGCGAAGGTGAAGTCCTCGGTCCTTCCGCCCCGCTTCGCCCATGACGCGCTGACGCCCGTTTCCGCTCACCGCTGCATTTGCATGAGTTGGTCCATGGGCATGGTTGT
>CAXSDP010000012.1:0-71231 GCA_964235705.1 uncultured Beijerinckiaceae bacterium
CGCGCCGCCACCGAGGCCCTGGTGCGCGGCGACACGATCGCCGCCGCGATCGCCGTCGCCGGCCTGGCGGCCGACGCGCCGACCACCGCCGCCTTCGAGGCGCTGCGCTCGCTCGACGCGATGCTGGCGCGCGACACGGAGATCCCCGCCATCCTGCACGCGCTCGACGGCGGCTTCACCCGGCCGGCGCCCGGCGGCGACCTCCTCCGCACGCCGGCGATCCTGCCGACGGGGCGCAACCTGCACGGCTTCGACCCCTTCAAACTGCCGAGCGCGTCGGCCTGCCGGGACGGCGCGCGACAGGCCGAGCGGCTGCTGGCCCGCCACGTGGCCGGCGGCAACCCGCTGCCGGAAACGATCGCCATGGTGCTGTGGGGCACCGACAACCTGAAGAGCGAAGGCGCGCCGCTCGCCCAGGTGCTGGCGCTGCTCGGCGCGGCGCCGCGCTTCGACGGCTACGGCCGGCTCGCCGGGGCCACGCTGATCCCGCTGGCGGAGCTCGGACGCCCCCGCGTGGACGTGGTCGTCACCATGTCCGGCATCTTCCGCGACCTGCTGCCGTTGCAGATCCGGTTGATCGCGGAAGCCTGCTTCCTGGCGGCGAGCGCGGACGAGCCGGTGGCCTGGAACTTCGTCCGCAAGCACGCGCTGGCCCACCAGGCGGAGCACGGCTGCGACCTCGCCACCGCGGCGCTCCGGGTCTTCGGCAACGCCGACGGCGCCTACGGGTCCAACGTCAACAACCTGCTGGAAAGCGGCCGCTGGGAGGACGGTGACGAGCTGGCCGAGACCTATACGCGGCGCAAAAGCTTCGCCTATGGCCGCGACGGACGGCCGGTGGCGCACGGCGCGCTGCTGCGGAGCGTGCTGTGCGGCGTCGACCTGGCCTATCAGAACCTCGACAGCGTCGAGCTCGGCGTGACGTCGGTCGACACCTACTTCGACACGCTGGGCGGCATCAGCCGCGCCGTGCGCCGCGCCAAGGACGGCGTCGCGGCGCCGGTCTACATCGGCGACCAGACGCGCGGCGAGGGCACCGTGCGCACGCTGAGCGAGCAGGTGTCGCTGGAAACGCGCACCCGCATCCTCAACCCGAAATGGACGGAGGGCATGCTGAAGCACGGCTACGAGGGCGTGCGGCAGATCGAGACCCACGTCACCAACACGGTGGGCTGGTCGGCGACCACCGGCGAGGTGGCGCCCTGGGTGTACCAGAAGATCACGGAGACCTACCTGCTCGATCCCGTGATGCGCGATCGGCTGGCCAGCCTCAACCCGACGGCGGCGGCCAAGGTCGCGGACCGGCTGATGGAGGCGCACGCGCGTAACTTCTGGACGCCCGACGACGCGACGCTGGCCGCGCTTCAGCGCGCCGGCGAGGACCTGGAGGACCGGCTGGAGGGGATCATCGAGCCGACCGTCGAGATGGCGGCATGAGGGTGGAAACCTTCGGCGCCGCCCCGACCCGTCCGAGAACGATTCCGGCGCCGTCCGCCGTGCTAGAACTGCTCAAGCCGATCACCTGGTTCCCACCGATGTGGGCCTTCGGCTGCGGGCTCGTGTCGTCCGGGCGGCCGCTCGCCGATCACCCGATGGCCGCGCTCGCCGGCATCGTGCTCGCCGGCCCGCTGGTCTGCGCGGCGAGCCAGGCGGTCAACGACTGGTACGACCGCGCCGTCGACGCGATCAACGAACCGGGTCGGCCGATCCCGTCCGGCCGGATCCCCGGCCGCTGGGGTCTGGCCATCGCCTGCGCCTGGACGCTGCTGTCGCTCGCCGTCGCGGCGATCCTCGGCGGGTGGGTGCTGGTCGCCGGCTGCGTCGGCCTGACGCTCGCCTGGGCCTACAGCGCGCCGCCGCTGCGCCTCAAGGCGAACGGCTGGTGGGGCAACGCCGCCTGCGCGATCGCCTACGAGGGTCTCGCCTGGATCACCGGCGCGGCCGTGATGATGGGCGGCGCCCTGCCCGCGACGCCCTCGCTCCTGCTCGCCGGCCTCACCAGCGCCGGCGCCCACGGCATCATGACGCTGAACGACTTCAAGGCCGTGGCCGGCGACGCCCGCATGGGCGTGCGCTCGCTCCCCGTGATGCTCGGCGAGCGGGGCGCGGCTCGCGTCGCCTGCGCCGCCATGGCGGTCCCGCAGGTCGCCGTCGTCGCCCTGCTCGCCGCCTGGGGCCGGCCGATCCACGCGATTGTGGTCGCCGCGCTGCTGCTCGGGCAACTCGCCCTCATGGCGCGCTTCCTCGCCGCCCCGAGCGCGCGGGCGCTCTGGTACAGCGGTTTCGGCGTGCCGCTCTACGTGCTCGGCATGCTGGCGAGCGCCTTCGCCGTGCGAACCTTGGGGGGATGACGTGATGGCCAACCCGGACCTCTTCGACGTGGTGGTGGTCGGCGGTGGCCCGGCCGGGGCCACGGTCGCCGACGACCTGGCGCGGCGCGGGCGCTCCGTGCTGCTGCTCGACAAGGCCGGGCGCATCAAGCCGTGCGGCGGCGCGATCCCGCCACGCCTCGTCCGCGACTTCGCCATCCCCGACCACCTCATGTGCGCCAGGATCGAGTCCGCCCGCATGGTGTCGCCGAGCGGGGTGGCGGTGGACATGCCGATCAACGCCGGCGGCTATGTCGGCATCGTCGACCGCGAGGTGTTCGATGAATTCCTGCGCGCCCGTGCCGAAGACCACGGCGCGACGCGTGTGAAGGGCACGTTCACGAGCCTGACGCGCGATCCCGACGGGACGGCGGTGGTGCGCTACGCCGGCGCCGACGGCGCGGGCGAGGCGAGGGCGCGAGCGGTGGTCGGCGCCGACGGCGCCAACTCCGCCGTCGGCCGGCAGGCTATACCGAAGTACAAGCGCGGCAAGTTCGTCTTCGCCTACCACGAGATCGTGGAGGCGCCGGCCACGACCACCGCCGCCTACGACGCGACGCGCTGCGACATCTACTACGACGGCTCGATGTCGCCCGACTTCTACTCCTGGGTGTTCCCGCACGGATCGACCATGAGCATCGGCACGGGCAGCGCCAACAAGGGCTTCAGCCTAAAGGGCGCCATCGCCGATCTGCGCGCCCGCACCGGCCTCGACGCGTGCGGGACGGTGCGCCGGGAGGGCGCGCCCATCCCGCTGAAGCCGCTGAAGCGCTGGGACAACCGGCGCGACGTCATCCTGGTCGGCGACGCGGCCGGCGTGGTCGCCCCCGCCTCGGGCGAGGGCATCTACTACGCCATGGCCTGCGCGCGATTCGCCGCCGAGGCGGTCGAGACGGTGCTGGCCACAGGAAACGGCCGCGCGCTCGCCCAGGCCCGCAAGCGCTTCATGAAGGCCCACGGCACGGTGTTCCTGGTGCTCGGGATCATGCAGTACTTCTGGTATTCCAGCGACAAGCGGCGCGAGAAGTTCGTGGCGATCTGCCGCGACAAGGACGTCCAGGAGCTGACCTGGCAGTCCTACATGAACAAGGAGATCAAGCGCACCAGGCCGGTCGCGCACGTACGGATCTTCTTCAAGGACCTCGGCCAGTTGATCGGCATCGGCGCGCACTAGGACGGGGATCAAGCGGCCGGCAGTCGCCCTCGAAAGGAGGCGTTCATCCGCACGATCGTCAGGTTGAGGAAGGCGGCGAAGGTGACCCAGGCGAGGTAGGGGGCGAGCAGCCAGGCGGCCGGCGACGACAAGGGCGCGACGCCGACCATGATGGCCAGAATCGAGAGCCACAGGAAGACCACCTCGATCAACGCCCAGTCCGGTCGGCGGAGGTTGAAGAACAGCGGCGTCCACAGCAGGTGGAAGGCGATGTTGACACCGAACAGGATCGCGATCTCCCGATGGGTCGCGGCGTCGGACGCCCGCGTCCACGCCAGCACGCCGGCGGAGGCGGCGAGGCCGAGGATGAGCGTCCACGCCGGCCCGAACAGCCAGTTCGGCGGGTTCCACGACGGCTTGCGCAGGTCGCGGTACCACGGCCCCACGGTGGTCATCGCACCGCCGACGCCCAGCACGGCGAGGGTGATGAGGGCCGCGACGATGATGATCATCCTTGATCCCCGGTACGGCGCGGAGCGTCCGCGAAACGCACGGCATCCTAGCGCTGCAAGCGCACGCCGAGAAGGAAGATGTTGTCGTCGAAGGACGATCCCACGAGCGTGCTGTTCAGTCGCTGGTGGGACGCGCTGCCGATGAGCTGGATGTCGCGCGTGACGTTGTAGGCCCCCTTCAGCGTGAACTGGAGGAAGTTCTCGGTGACCGACACGCCCTGGTACTCGTTGGGCTGGTAGGTGACGATGCCGGCCACGGTGAACTCGCGGAAGAACACGTGGGCGAGTTCGACGCTGAGGGAGCGCGAGATGGCGCCCGACGCCCCGGCCAGGGTGGTCTCGGACAGCGACGTGCTGGCCCGCCCGGTGATGGTGGTCAGCGGCGTGAACGCGTAGACCAGCGCGCCGTCGATCGTCGGGCCGCGCAGGTCCGGCAGGCGCGGGTCGGCGTAATGGCGGTCGGCGTAGCCGGCGCTCACGGTACCGGTGAGGAGCCGGGTGAACTCGAAGGCGGTGCCCGCGCGCGCGACCACGCCGACCGAGTCGCGGCGATAGCCGCTGAAGTCCACCGCCGTATCGCGCACGCGGGTATCGCCACCGGCCTCCACGAAGGGGATCAGCGCCGGCGTCAGCTCGTAGGACAGGCGGGCGACGCCGCCGATGTCATTGTAGTCGTCCTGCGAGTACAGGAAGGTCGAGCCGTCGGACTGCGAGGCGTTGCCGTATTCGGTGCGGTCGAAGGTGGCGCGTAGGTTGATCGCCAGCCGGTTGAACGTGTGGGTGCCGCCCAGCGTCACGCCCTCCGACACGATGGTCGGGCGGCTGGTGATGAACACGCTGTTGGGCACGGCGAGCAGCGGCGAGCCCGGCGTCTGCGTCGCCACCGTGAGCCGGCCCTCGAGATCGATCGTGTCCTGTCGGTCCACGTCGATCCGCCCCCTGACGACGCCGTTGACGTCCGGCCTGTCGGCGTTGCCGTTGGACGGAAACTCCGAGTAGCCGGCGCGCAGGCTCGCGGTCAGGCTGTTGGTGGGGAAGTCGGAGGCGAGGTCGAACCCCCCCGCGACGCGCAGCGCCGCCGAGGGCTTGACGCCGGTCGAGACCTGGTTCGGGTTGGTCTCATAGCCGGCGCTGGTTTCGACGAAGGGCAGCAGCCGCATCTCGCCCATGCGGACGCCGAGCGGCAGGAACGGGTCGACCTCGACCGGTCGCAGGCGAGCGCGCGGCGGGCTGGGGATCACCGCCACCGTCGGTCCCGGCTGCGCCGCGTCGGGAACCGTCTTGTCGGCCGGCACGGGGTTCAGCGCCCTCCGCTGGAGGCCGGGCGCGCCGCGATAGGGGACGAGCGGCGCGAGGGGCGGCGACGCCTTCGGGTCCGGCTTGTAGAGCTTGGGGGTCCTCTTGCGCGGCTTGCCGTAGTTCGGCGCGCCGGAATCCTCCCCTGGCTCCGTCGCGGTCCGCGTGCGCTCGTCCGACGTCAGGGGCTGGAGGTCGACGTCGGGGCGCGCCGGGGTCGCCGCCGACGAGGGCTCCTCGGGCGCCAGCGTCGGGGCGGTGGTCGGCGAGGTCGGGAAGTCCTGATCGTTCGGGAAATCCCCGTCGCCGAGGCCGCGCAACCCGGCCTCCTGCGCTTGGGCCCGCGACGCGCCGCAAACCGTCGCCGCGCTTCCAACACCCAGGCCGAGCGCGACGACCATGGCGGAAGCCGAGGCGAACAGCCCGCGATGGTCGAGAAACGCCGGCACCCAAACCCTCAAGCTTCGCCGGCGATCGCCGCCCTTCCCAAATGCTAGGAGGTCATGGTTAAGGACCGGTTAGCCGCCGCCCGTGGCCCGTGTCGAAATGGCACGTGCGCTTGGAACGCCGGCGAGGATCGATCCTCGACCTTTTCCAGCCCATACCGAACGAGCCTCACGGACGCTTGACATCGCCGGCGCCCGACGGCTTGCCTCGGCGCGCCCCGATGGCCGGCACCTCGGCCAGATACGGTTCGATCCCGAGCGAAGGAAGCGCATGACCATCGCCAAAGTCCACTCGGGACGCGCCGCCGGCCTCGCCGCCCTGGTCATCGCGCCGCTCTGCCTGGCGCCACTCTGCTCGCCATCCGGCGCGAGCGCGGACACGCCGGCGGGCTTCCTCGCCACCATCCATCACCAGACCACCCTGACCTCGACGGTCCCTGGCAACGGCGACCAGAACCCTTACGCGATCTTCGTCGCGCCGGTTTCCGCCGGGAGGATCAAGGAGGGCGACGTGCTCGTCGACAACTTCAACGACAAGGCCAACCTCCAGGGGGGCGGCACCACCATCGTCGACTACGATCCCGTGGCCCGCACGATGACGGAGATCGCCACCGTGCCCCGGCACCTCGCCGGCTGCCCCGGCGGCGTCGGGCTGACCACGGCCATGGTGATGCTGAAATCGGGCTGGATCATCGTGGGCAGCCTGCCCAGCACCGATGGCACCACCGCGACCAAGGGGCGAGGCTGCCTGGTCGTTCTCGGCCCGGACGGCAGGACGGCCGGCACGATCACCGACGCCGCCATCGACGGACCGTGGGGCAACATGGCGGTGATCGACCGTGGCGAGACGGCGACGCTGTTCGTCAGCGACACGGGGGTCGGCGTCGGCGCGCCGAGCGACGAGGCGCCGGTCGTCAACAAGGCGAACGTGGTGCGCCTCGACCTCATCATCCCGCAGGGTCAAGTGCCCACGCTCAAGGCCGCGACGGTGATCGCCGACGGCTTCGGCGAGCAGGCCGACAAGGGCGTGTTCATCATCGGGCCGACCGGCTTGGCGCTCGGCGGCGATGGCGACCTCTACGTGTCCGACGCGATCGGCAACGCGATCGCGGCGATCCCGGACGCCGCGACCCGCGCCGACAGCGCCGGCACCGGACGACCCGTCACCAAGGACGGGATGCTGCAGCGCCCCCTCGCCCTCACGACGACCCCCGGCGGCCACCTCCTCGTCACCAACGGGCTGAACGGCCAGGTGGTGGAAGTCGACCCGGCGAGCGGCAAGCAGCTCGGCGCCTATTGGGCCGACACCGACAAGGCGCAGCAGCCGCCGGGCAACGGCGACCTGTTCGGCATCGCGATGACGCCGAAGGGCGACGGCTTCTACTACGTCGAGGATGACGTGAACACGCTCGTGCAGGCGCATTGAGCGACGCGGTCGGACGGGATGGCCAAGGCCGGCGGGAAGGCCGGCGAGGGTCGCGAGGCGCACACGCTTTCGCGTCATGACGCGTCATGCGGCAAGATTTTCAAGCGAACACCAACCCTGTCGGTGGGAGCGGGCCGAAGGCGAAGGTCCCGTGCGCTCGGTGCGTCACGGCCGCAAGCTCGCGGCGAGGTCGAGCCGCACCGACCCCACCGCGCCGCGACCACCGTAGGTCCGACGCATCATTTGGAACACGTCCAAAGTGCCGGATATCGCTCGCGGAACCGTTCCGCACCCGATGGTCGAGGCTTAGATAGGGCCGCTCAGAGGAAGGTGTCCATGGTGGCCGGTTGCCCGTTCTCCACGCGTCGAGGGTTCCTGCGGGTCGGGGGTGCCGTCGCGGCGTCGGCCGCGACCGGCCGCGCCATGGCGGCCCAAGCCACCGGCATCCAAGGGGATCCGGCGACCGAGGGGAATCCAACCACCGACACGAAGGCCGATGGGACAGGGCCAACCGCGCGCGAGCCCTTCTACGGGGCGCATCAGGGCGGCATCGAGACGAAGCAGCAGGCCAACACGGTGTTCGCCGCGTTCGACGTCACGGCGGGCGACGTCGAGGACCTGGTGCGCGTGCTGCGAGCCTGGACGGTGGCGAGCGCCCGCCTCACCGCCGGCCAGACCGCCGCACCCCTGACCGCCGATCCCGCCTCCGCGCCGGGCGACAGCGGCGAGGTCCTCGGTCTGCCGCCGCGCAGGTTGACCCTGACCTTCGGCTTCGGCCCCGGCCTGTTCGAGAAGAACGGGGTGGACCGTTTCGGACTGCGCGGGCGCAGGCCGGACGCGCTCGCCGACCTGCCCGTTTTCACCGGCGACCAGTTGGAGGAGAGGTTCAGCGGCGGCGACCTTTGCGTCCAGGCCTGCGCCGACGACCAGTTCGTCGCCTTCCACGCCATTCGCCAATTGGCGAGCCTCGCGACGGTCGACCCCTACGCGAAGAACTACGGGGCGCGGGCCCACGGCCCCAAGGGTCACGAAGCCAAACCGGGCATCGCCGCCTTGCGTTGGATCCAGACCGGTTTCATCCCCGACAGCCCGGACGGGGGCACGCCCCGCAACCTGCTCGGCTTCAAGGACGGGACGATCAACCCCGGCAGCCCGCACCCGGCCGAAACCGCCGACGGGCACACGGTCGGCGCCGGCGGCTTCGGCGAGGTGGTGTGGGTGGATGACGGGCCGGATTGGATGCGCGGCGGCAGCTACATGGTGATGCGCCGCATCCGCTTGGCCCTCGAGCATTGGGATCGCACGGAGCTGGACTTCCAGGAGGAGGTGATCGGCCGGCGCAAGGCGTCGGGGGCGCCCCTCACCGGCGGCGGCGAGTTCACGCCCCTCGACCTCGACGCCACCGACAAGGACGGCAACCCCGTCATCGCGCAGAACGCCCACGTGCGGCTTGGGTCGGCCGCCATGACGGGCGGTGCCCGCATCATGCGCCGCGCCTACTCCTACAACGACGGCCTGACCTTCATCGCCGAACGCTGGCCGCCCTGGCGCCAGGGCCTCGAATACGACGCCGGCCTGCTCTTCATCGCCTACCAGCGCGATCCCCGCACCGGCTTCACCCCCATGTTCCAGCCGATGTCGAAGCTCGACCTGCTGAACCAGTACGCGACCCACATCGGCAGCGCCCTGTTCGCCTGCCCGGGCGGTGTGCGCGAGGGCGAATTCATCGGGCAGAAGCTGTTCGTCGGCGCCTGAAGGTTGGGCGCCTGAAGGTTGGCCACGCGAGCTTCGGCGCGTGAGCTATCGACTTTTGCGCGCCGCGACCTCCAGCGCCTCCATGTGGGTGCGCGCCGCGTCCGCCGCCGCGCGCTCGATCGCCCTGTAACGCGACACGAGCGTGAGGCCGAGCGGTGTCAGCGTGGCGCCGCCGCCGCCCTTGCCGCCGACCTGCCGCTCCGTGATGGCCTCCCCGAAGATCCCGCTCGTTTCCTCCACGAGCTCCCAGGCCCGGCGGTAGGACATGCCCAGCGCGCGACCGGCGGCGGAAATCGAGCCGAGCGCCGCGATCTGCTCGAGGAGGTCGATCTTCCCGTGCCCGATCCGGGCGCCGGTGCCTAAATCGATCCGCACTTTGAGCGACGACATCGTCCGAAACTCCGGTTGCGTGATGAGGCAACGATCATAACCCACGAAAGGGACCGGACCTACGCAAGTGGGCGCGCGGACGACCGCCGATGCCCGGCTCGTCCGGCGTCCGTCGCTTGAACCGGCGAGGCCACGTTGCCGCGTTATGGTGTTTCGACTATAACTATCGCGAAGACCACCACCGGGATGCCTCGATGCTTCGGACGACCTCGCCGCTGTTGACGGCATCCCTCCTGGCGTCCGGCATGTTGATGGGCGGCACGGCCGTCCTGGCAGCCGGCACGGCGGTGGCGGCCGACGTCAGCGTGCTCTACGCCGGCTCGCTCGTGAACCTGATGGAGCACGGCGTCGGCGCCGCCTTCGACGAGGCGAGCGGCGAAACGTTCCACGGTTTCGCGGGAGGATCGAACGGGCTCGCCAACCAGATCAAGGGGAAGCTGCGGCGCGGCGACGTCTTCCTCAGCGCGACCCCCAACGTCAACGACACCCTAATGGGGAGCGCCAACGGCGATTGGGTCAAGTGGTACGTCGGCTTCGCCCAGTCCCCCATCGTCATCGGCTACAACCCCAAGGGCAGGTTCGCGGCCGACTTCAAGGCCAAGCCCTGGTACGAGGTGCTGCGGGAGCCCGGCATCCGCATCGGCCGCACCGATCCCAAGCTCGACCCGAAAGGCGCGCTGACGGTGAGGCTGATGGACCACGCAGAGGAGGTCTACCATCAGCCGGGGCTGGCGAAGGCGGTGCTCGGGGCGCCCGGCAACCCGGACCAGGTGCAGCTGGAGGAAAGCCTCGTCGGGCGGCTGCAATCGGGTGAACTCGACGCAGGCTTCTTCTACTCGACGGAAACCACGGACCTGCGCATCCCGGCGGTCCCGCTACCGCCGGCGGTCGCGCTCTCCGCGCATTACACCGTGACGGTGCTGCGCGATGCGGCGAACCCCGCCGGCGCGGCCAAGTTCGTGAACTTCCTCCTGAGCCGACGGGGGGAGGACGTCATGCGGGCGCACGGGCTCGAGACGGTCAAGCCGGCCGTCGGCGGGGACGCGGCGGCGGTGCCGGGAGCGATCCACCTGAAGTGAGGGCGCGGGCGGACGACGCCATTCCGGCGCCCACATCCCGCGCCGCGCCGGGCCGACCCCGCTTGCCCATCGCCTTGCCGCTGCTGGGCGGGTTGCTGGCCTTCTACCTCCTCGCGCCGTTCGTCGCCGGCCTGGGCGAGTTCGGCCTCGCGGACTGGCGCGGCATGGACGGCTACGGCCTGGCGCGGGCCAGCCTCACATCGGTCACCAGCGCCAGCCTCGCCACGCTGATGGTGGCGCTCGGCGGCATCCCGCTCGGCTACCTGCTGGCCAGGGTGCGCGGCCGCGCCATGGGCCTGCTCGGCTTCCTCGTCCAGCTGCCGCTGGCCCTGCCGCCGCTCGCCAGCGGCGTCCTGCTGCTGTTCCTGTTCGGCTACGCGAGCCCGCTCGGCCGACTGTCGGATGGCCGGCTGACCGATTCCTTCACCGGCATCGTGCTCGCGGAAGCGTTCGTCGCCGCCCCTTTCCTCATCATCGCCGCGCGCTCCGCCTTCGTCGGCGTCGACCCCGTGCTGGAAGACGTCGCGGCGACACTCGGCCACCGGCCGGGTGCGGTGTTTTGCCGCGTCAGCCTGCCGCTGGCGTGGCGGGTGATCTGGGCCGGCGTGCTGCTCACGTGGCTGCGCGCCTTCGGCGAGTTCGGCGCCACCGTGATGCTCGCCTACCATCCCACCTCGCTGCCGATCTACACCTACGTCGCCTTCGAGGGGCAGGGCCTGCCGGCCATGCTGCCGATCCTGGTGCCGACGCTGGCGGCCGCGGTGCTCGTCATGGCGGCGAGCCAGGTCGGTCTCGGCGGGCGACGCGCGCGACATCGCCGAGGGATGGCGACCGCCGCCGATCCGCCGGCCAGCGCCGAGCCGTCGGCGGTCCCGTCCGGCGCGGCGCGGGGACGGCCGCTCGCGCTGGCCTACCATCGGCGGCTCCCCGGCTTCACGCTCGATGTCGCCTGGCGGACGGACGCGCGCCGCTTGGCGATCCTCGGCGCGTCCGGGTCCGGCAAGTCGGCGACGCTGCGCCTCCTCGCCGGCCTGGACCGGGCGGACGCGGCCTCGCTCCATTTCGACGGCGCCGACCTGACCGCCCTGCCCGCCTACGCGCGCGGCATCGCCTACGTCCCGCAATCCTACGCGCTCCCCCCGCACCTCAGCGTCGCGGAGCAGGTCCGCTTCGCCGTCGGCTGCGACGCGGGGCGGGCGCGGCACTGGATCGAGCGGCTCGGCCTCGCCGGGCTGGAGGATCGACGTCCGGCCGAGCTGTCGCTGGGCCAGCAGCAGCGCGTCGCCCTGGCGCGGGCCTTGGCGCGCCCGTCCCGCCTGCTGCTGCTGGACGAGCCGTTCTCCGCGCTCGACGCGCCCCTGCGGGGACGGCTGCGCGCCGAGATGCAGGCGCTGCAGGGGGAGGTCGAGGCGACCACCATCCTCGTCACGCACGATCCGGCGGAGGCGATGCTGCTCGCCGACGAGATCGCGCTGCTCGACGCCGGCCGCGTGCTCCGGTGCGGCCCGGTCGAGGACGTTTACCGGCGGCCCGGCGGCGAGGTAGCGGCGCGCCTGCTGGGCGCGGAAAGCATCGCGGCCGGCGTCGCGGTCGGCCCGGACCGGATCGCGTGCGGCGACGTGCGCCTCGCCGTCGCCGGGCCGCCCCTCGCCGCCGGTCCGGTGGGATGGTCGGTCCGCGCCGAGGGGATCTCCCTTCGCGCCGACGGCGGGCTGGAGGCCACCCTGCTGCGCGCCGACGAGCCCCGGGGCGGGCGACGCCGGCTCACGCTGCGGCTCGGCGACGCGCTCCTCCACGCGACGGTCGACCCGGGGTGCGAGGCCCGGCCCGGCCCGTGCCGGGTGGCGATCGACCCCGCCACCATGCAAGTGTGGCCCCGTCCCTGAAGACGGTCGATCCCCGGAGGAAGTCGCCCATGTGTCCGCCCGCGATGGACCCGCCGATCCCATCGCCCGCGCGGCTCCTCGTCGCCACGCCCTGTTTCGGCGGCCTCGTCCACCATGGCTACATGCTCTCGATCTGCGCGCTGATGGACCGTGCGGCGAGCGAGGGCTTCGCCGTCGACCTCGCGCTGATGGCCGGCGACGCGCTGATCACGCGCTCGCGCAGCGTCCTCGTCGCCCGCTTGCTCGACCACGCGCGAGCGACCCACTTGTTGTTCGTCGACGCTGACATCGCCTTCGAGCCGAGCCAAGTGATCCGCATGCTGCGCTTCGATCGCGACTTCGTGGCGGGCCTGTATCCGGTCAAGTCGATCGACTGGGCGGCGGTGCCGCGCCGGGTCGTCGGTGGCGAAACGCTGCCCTCCGCCGGCCTCACCTACGTGGGGACGCCGCTGGAGGGCGCGAATGCCCGCGTGGTCGACGGCTTCGCCGCCGCGCGTTACGCCGGGACCGGGTTGCAACTCATCAAGCGGGCGGTCCTGGAGCGCATGGTCGCCGCCCATCCCGAGCTGCGCTTCCGCTCCGTGCACACGCTGGCTGGCGCCTTGCCGCCGAGCGACAACCTTTGCGCCCTGTTCGACCCCGAGATCGACCCGGAAACCGGCGCCTACCTCAGCGAGGACTACGCCTTCTGCCGCCGCTGGCGCGCGCTCGGCGGCGACATCTGGCTGGACCTGCGGAGCCGGATCACCCACGTCGGGACGGATCGGTTCGAGGGCGACGCGGCGACGCGCTTCGCGACCCTCCTCGCGGGATCGTCGACCCCGGCCGACGAACCTTGACACGGGCTCGCCGTCATCCTCGGCGCGACGGGAAGGACAGCCATGGCCGGTCCCCTCGAAGGCGGCAGCCATCGCCCCTCGCACGACCTCGAGGAGGTCAGCGAGGGCGCGTCGTTCCATAGCAAGCGGGGCCTCGCCTACCGCTCCCCAACGAGCAGGAGAGCGTGGCCCTGCCGGCGGCGTTCGATAGCGGGGTGGATTGGAGTAAGGCCGGGGGTCGCGTTGCCCCTACTGATCGCTCGGCGGATCGACGTCGTAATCGGCGTCGCCGCCCTGCCGGCCGCCGGTTCCGCGCGGGCTGCGCGCGGCGCGCGGCGCGTCATCGCCGCCACCCCGGTAGCCTTCCTCCGAGCCGCCCGCGAGGCGCGTGGCGAAGTAGGCGATCGTGCGGGAATAAACCGACGACTTGTTCCACTCCTGGATGGCGGCGAAGTTGGGCTGACCGGGCGCCCAGCCGGCGCCCCGCTGCCAACCGTGCTGCTGGAGGAAGTGGGCGGTCGAGGCCAGCACGTCGGGGGGGCTGTGGTTGAGGTCGGGCGTGCCGCCACCGCCGTAGCTGACGGCGGATTTGATGTAGGTCGAGGGCATGAACTGGGTTTGCCCGATCTCGCCGGCCCAGGCCCCGCGCGAGGCGGGCGAGGCGGCGCCGCGCTGCACCATCCGCAGCGCGTCGAACAGCTCCGCCTTGAACATGTCCGAGCGCCGGCAGTCGTAGGCCAGCGTCGCGATCGAGCGGATCGTGGGGAAGGTGCCGCTCACCGCGCCGAAGTCCGTTTCCAGGCCCCAGATCGCCAGCAGCACGGGGGCGGACACGCCGTAGCGCTGCTCGATGGAGGCGAACACCGGGGCGTAGCGCTTCTCCAGCGCCTTGGCGCGGCCGAGGCGCGGGGGCACCATGCGCTGCGAGAACTGCTCGAAGCTTTGGCGGAAGACACCCTGGCCGTGGTCGTGGCGCACCACGTTCTGGTCGAAGCTGACGCCGGACAATCCTTCGTCGACGGCGCTGGCGGAGATGCCCTGGGCGATCGCCTCCTGCCGGATCTTGGACAACCAGGCCGGGAAGCCGGCCGGATCGCGGCAGCTCGCGGCGAAGCCCGGCCCCGCCATCGTCAAGCCGAACAGCATCGCCGCCGTCCGCATCACCGCACGCATGGAGTCACTCCAAAGGATCATTCGCCAAGGTCGCCCGCGCGGGAGGCGCGCGGACCGGCGCGGCGACGCTAAGCAGGCTTGTGCGGCGCTGGCAAGGCGGGTGCCGAAGGCTGGTCGAGCGAGGAGGGGGGTGCGCCGACGGCACCCGTTGAACTCGCGCGTCAGGCCCGCCATTGTCCACGCAACGGAGATCCATCATGAGAAGCGGTACCCTCATCATCGCGGCGGTGCTCGCCTTCGGCGCGGTAGGCGAAGCCCAGGCGCGGGCGCAGCACGGCGGCGACGGTGGCGTTCCAAACCTCGACGTGAAGACGTCGTGCAGCGACGCCCAGAAGTTCAGCACCGACGACGGCAAGTCGGCCTACAAGGGCTGCATGCAGGACGAGAGCAACGCCAAGGCCGAGTTGGCCAAACGTTGGGGCACGTTCCGGACCAAGGACCGGCAGGATTGCGTGCAACAGGGGATCACGCCCAGCCCGAGCTACGTCGAGGTGCTGACCTGCCTGGAGATGAACACGGACGCGATCAAGAACGCGCCGCGCGTCGACGGCAAGCCCGTGCCGCAGATCGGCGGGCCGGTCGCGCCGGGCCTGGGCAGCGGCCCGGCCCCGAAGACCTGAACCAGCCTACCTTGCCATCGTCGGTCCCCGGCGCCTGGTGAGGCTCAGGGTCGGCGAAGGCTCGCGACCAGGGCCGGCGTGGCGAACCCATCCGCCGGCGGAAGGCCGGCTCGCTCCTGGTAAGCGTGGACGGCGTCGCGCGCCTTCGGGCCGAACTTGCCGTCGCGTGCCCCGTCGTACAGGCCGAGCGCGGCGAGCCTGTCCTGGATGAAGACCCGATCCGCCCGCGACAGCGAAACCGGTCGCGCCGGCCAGGGCGTCGCCATCGGCGCCGCGCCCCCGATGCGGCGGGCCAACGCGCCGAGCGACAGGGCGTAGGCGTCCGAATTGTTGTACTGCTTGATCACGAAGTAGTTCGGGAACAACAGGAAGGCCGGTCCCGGCGCCCCGGCCGGGAAGAACAGCGCCGCCGTACCCTCCCCCGCCGGCGGCCGACCGTCGGCGCGCCGCAACCCAAGTTCGGCCCAACGCGCGGCGTCGGCGTGGAGCGTCGGGAACGTGAAGCCTTCGGGTACGACGACGTCCTCGACCCAGGGCTGGCCGGACGCCCAACCTTCCATCCGCAGGAAGTTGGCGATGGAGGCGAGGGTGTCGGCGGGGTTGGTCCAGATGTTGGGCGCCCCCTCGCCCCCCGCGCTGACGGCGTACTTGAGGTAGGCGGACGGCAGGAACTGCGGATCGCCCATCGCGCCCGCCCAGGAGCCGACGAG
Organism: uncultured Beijerinckiaceae bacterium; assembly: GCA_964235705.1. GTDB lineage: Bacteria > Pseudomonadota > Alphaproteobacteria > Rhizobiales > Beijerinckiaceae > RH-AL1. Next base: position 15,634 of record CAXSDP010000012.1, read on the forward strand.
GCGCTGACGCGGGACGGTGCCGCGCTGAAGGATCACCAGGGTCGCGAGGACCTCGTCGCGGAACACCGGCCGCTCGGCGCGCGTGTAGGCCAGCGTCGCCAAGGTGCGGAGGACGTCGCGCGCGCCGCGCACGCGTCCGTAGTCGGTCTCCATGGCCCAGGCGGCCAGCGCGACCTCGCCTGGAACGCCGGAGCGGCCGGCGACGCCGTCGAGCGCGGACGCGTACCGCGTCATGAGCGCCCGCCCTCGCGCGATGCGACCGGGCGAGACGGCCTCCTGGACGTAGCTTTGCAAGGGCTTCTCGAACTCGGGCTGACGGTCCGACGCCTTCGGGACGCCGCCGTCAGGAACGAGCCCGGCGAGCGCCCGGTCGAATATGTCGCGCCCCACGCCCTTCGCTCGCGCGTCGGGCCAGAGGGATTGAAGGAAAGCATCGAAGCCCGCGGTCCCCGAAGCGGGGGAGGCGAAGGCGACGGTATCAAGGGGGGCGCTCAAGGCGGCGGACGTCACCGCGAGGAAAACGCGCCTATCGAGGGCCATCAAACCCCGTTCCCCATCGACCGTCCGGTCGTCCAAGCGCTGCCGACCGGCGCCGTTTCCGCCCCTTGGTGAGAACAACACGTCGACATCCTCGTCCCTGGAACGATCCCGCTCACGCAAGGTTTTTCGCCATGACCGTAGCTTTTAGCAAATTGGTGCGGTAGCGCACCTTGCCTTCCAGGTCGGCAGCGGTAGATGTGATGGTGGAACACGATATAAGACCTTGATTGATCACGCGTATCGCGGCCCAGGCCGTGTTTGGGAGAAGGTCTTGGCTGCGAGTAAGGCGATCGATTACCAAGCCATCTTCGACTGCATCCCAACCCCCGTCATGATCATGGACCGGGATCTGGCCATCCTCGACATGAACGCGGCCTACCTCCATGTCGTCGGGCGCGACCGCGACACGCTGGTTGGGCGCCACGTCTTCGATGCCTTCCCAGGTTCAGGGGAAGCCCGACGGACCTTGCGGGACTCGATCCAGCGGGTCGTACGAACCGGCGAAGCCGACGTCCTCCCGATCTTGCTCTACCCGGTAACCGTGGCCAACAAGACGGAGACGGAGGAACGGTTTTGGAGCGTGTCGCACATGCCCATCCGCGATCACGAGGGTAAGGTCGTGTCCATCCTGCAAAACACGCAGGACGTGACGGGGATGCATCGACAAAGGATCGCATCGGGCAACGACGATACCAACACCCTTGGCAAGGACGTGCTGGATCGCGCCGAGCGGATCCAGGCGCTCAACGCGTCGCTGCTCGCGGAGAGCGCGCAGTTGCGCAACCTGTTCATGAGCGCGCCGAGCTTCATGTGCGTGCTACGGGGAGGCGATTACCGCTTCGAACTCGCCAACCTCGCCTTCGCCAACCTCGTCGGCGAGCGCGACCTCCTCGGCCGCCCGTTCCACCAGGCGATCCCCGAGGCCGTCGGGCAACTCTATTTCGAGCTCCTCGATAAGGTGTTCCAGAGCGGCGAGGCGTTCGTCGGCAAGCAGATGCGCGTCGAGTTCGCGCGACACGAGGGCCAGTCCCCCGACGAGGTCTTCATCAACTTCGTCTTCCAGCCGATCCTCGGCGACGACGGCCGCGTCATCGCGATCTTCGTCGACGGCAACGACGTCACCGACCATGTCCGCGCGGAGCGATCGCAGGCGCTGCTGGTCCGAGAGCTCCACCATCGCGTCCGCAACACCCTGGCGACGGTGCAGGGCGTGATGAACTCGACCGCGCGGACCGCCGAAACGATCGAGGACTACCAGTGGGCGTTCAGCGGACGCATCTCGTCGCTGGCGCGCACGCACTCCCTGCTCACGGAGGAGATCCAGCAGTTCGTCTCCTTCCCCCACCTGCTGAAGCAGGAGGTGGGTGTCTACGCCGATGGCGTCACCGATCGGGTGGTGCTCGAAGGACCGGACGTCGAATTGCCGTCGCAACTCGCCGTCCCGCTCGGCATGACGATCCACGAGCTGACCACCAACGCCTTCAAGCACGGCGCGCTCAGCACGCCCAACGGTCGGGTGACCGTGCGGTGGACGGTGATGCCGGCCAAGGACAAGCGGGTGCTCACCTGCCATTGGATCGAGGCGGAAGGACCGAAGGTCGCCGAGCCCTCGAAGCAGGGATTCGGCTCGATGATTCTGACGCGGGTCCTGTCCCAGCAGATCGGCGCCAAGGTGCTGGCGAGCTACGCCCCGGGGGGGTTCGAGCTGACGGCCGAGATCCCCCTCGACATGGAACGCTCGTGAGCATCGGCGGCGGCACGCTGGGTGCATGCCGGGCTGTCGCGACCGCGCGGCGGCCCGCTCCAGGGATCGCCGCGATCGTCAGGCGCGGGTCGGGACCCAATCGCCTCCCCGGCGGTTTCCCCATCTGAACGGTACAGGCAAAACTTAACGGTACGGACAAGACGCGGTTTCACGCTCGGTGCAGGTCATAACCTCTTCGCACGACCGGACCCGTCGCACGACAAGGAAGTCCTCATGGCACAAGCAGCAGTCAAGTCGGATAGCGCCACGACGCCGGGGACCGGTGACATGGACACCTTGGCGATCAACACGATGCGCACGTTGGCCATGGACGCGGTGCAGAAAGCCGAGAGCGGGCATCCCGGCACGCCGATGGCTTTGGCGCCGGTGGCCTACACCTTGTGGAACAAGGTGCTCCGCTACGATCCGGCGGACCCGCAATGGCCCAATCGCGATCGCTTCGTCCTGTCGTGCGGCCACGCCTCCATGCTGCTCTACAGCCTCATCCACCTCGCCGGGATCAAGACCAAGGTCGGCAGCAACGAGGTGGCGCTCACCCTCGACGACCTCACCCATTTTCGCCAGATGAGCAGCAAGACGCCCGGACACCCGGAGTACGGCTACACCGTCGGCGTCGAGACGACGACCGGTCCGTTGGGACAAGGTTGCGGCAACTCGGTCGGCATGGCGATGGCGCCGCGCTGGCTCGGCGCGCACTACAACAAGGACGGTTTCACGCTGTTCGACTACGACGTCTACACGATCTGCAGCGACGGCGACCTGCAGGAAGGCGTCGCCTCGGAGGCGGCCTCGCTCGCCGGCCATCTCGGTCTGTCGAACCTCTGCTGGATCTACGATTCCAATACGATCAGCATCGAGGGGCATACCGAGCTGTCGTTCAGCGAGGACGTGGCGAAGCGCTTCGAGGCTTACGGGTGGAACGTGCTCCACCTGCGCGATGCCAACGACACCGACGGCTTCCTGAAGACCATCGACGGGTTCAAGGCGGAAACGAAACGCCCGACGATGATCGTCGTCAACTCGGTCATCGGCTACGGATTCCCAACTAGGGCCGGCACCGCGAAGGCGCACAGCGACGCGCCGGGTGCGGACGAGATCAAGGGTGCCAAGAAGGCCTATGGCTGGCCCGAGGACGCGAGCTTCCTGGTGCCAGACGGCGTGCGGGCGCATTTCGACGAGGGCATCGGGCGGCGCGGCGCCGAGTTGCGAGCCGCCTGGGAGAAGACGTTCGACGAATATCGCGCCACGCACGAGGAGGCGGCCCAGGAGATCGAGCACATCAACAAGCGCACCATGCCCGATGGCTGGGAAACGGTGCTGCCGGTTTTTCCGCCCGACGCGAAGGGCCTCGCCTCACGCGACGCATCGGGCAAGGTGATCAACGCGATCGCGGCGGTGTGCCCGTGGTTCATCGGCGGCTCCGCCGACCTCGCCCCTTCCACCAAGACCAACATCAAGGATGCGGAGTCCCTGGAATCGGCGACGCCTGGCGGCCGCAACATGCATTTCGGCATCCGCGAGCATGGCATGGGATCGGTCTGCAACGGCTTGGCGCTGGCCGGACTGCGGGCCTTCGGCTCGACCTTCCTCGTCTTCTCCGATTACATGCGGCCACCGATCCGACTGTCGTCGCTGATGGACCTGCACAATTTCACGGTCTTCACCCATGACTCGATCGGCGTGGGCGAGGACGGGCCGACCCACCAGCCGGTCGAGCAGTTGGCGAGCCTGCGCTGCATCCCCGGGCTCTACACGTTCCGCCCCGCCGACGCGAACGAGGTGTCGGAAGCTTATCGCTTCGTCTGCAACCTGGCGCACAATCCCGCCGTCCTGATCCTCAGCCGACAAGCCCTGCCGACGCTGGACCGAACGAAATACGCCTCCGCGCGGGGTTTGGAGAAAGGCGCCTACATCGTCGCCGACGCCGATGACGGCAAGCCGAAGGTGATCCTGATGGGGACCGGCAGCGAGGTGTCGCTCTGCATCGGCGCCTACGAGACGCTGAAGGCCGAGGGGATCGGCGCCCGCGTCGTGTCCATGCCATCCTGGGAACTCTTCGAGCAGCAGGACCAGACCTACCGCGATCACGTGCTGCCGCCGGACCAGAAGGCTCGCGTGACGGTGGAGCAGGCGTCCGTGATGGGGTGGGACCGCTACGCCGGCGCGTCTGGCTCGATCATCGGCATGCACACGTTCGGCTCCTCGGCGCCGATCAAGGAACTCGTGAAGAAGTTCGGCTTCACACCCGAGAAGGTGCTGGAGGCGGCGCGCCACCAGATCGAGATCCACAAAGGTGAATGATGCGGGACGAGCGATGCCGGGTACGTGACATCGGCAGCGTGACACGGGACGGATGGGCGCGGGACTTGCCTGTCCGGACACGAGGCTTGGCTATCCGAACGAACGGGCGCGTCGTCACCGTGCGGCGCCATGAAGGAGAAGAACGATGCAGCTTGGCGTCATTGGACTGGGTCGCATGGGCGGGAACATCGCCCGACGGCTGACGAGGGCCGGCCACGAGATCTTCGTGTTCGACGTGGACGCCAAGGCCGTCGACAAGCTCGCCGGGGAGGGGATGACCGGCGCGGGCGGCCTCGAAGACATGGTGGGGAAGCTCACGGCGCCTCGCACGGTGTGGGTCATGTTGCCGGCCGGCAAGATCACCGAACAAGCGATCGAGACGCTCGCTGGCCTGATGGAGAAGGGTGACGTCATTATCGATGGCGGGAACACCTTCTACAAGGACGACATCCGCCGCGCCGAGACCCTGCGCGGCAAAGGCATCGTCTACGTCGACGTCGGGACGTCCGGCGGCGTGTGGGGGTTGGAGCGCGGCTATTGCATGATGATCGGCGGCGAGAAGGAGTCGGTCGATCGCATCGATCCCATCCTCAAGGCGCTGGCGCCCGGCGTCGGGTCGATCGACCGTACCCGGGGACGCGAGGGCCGTGATCCCCGCGCCGAGGAAGGCTACCTGCATTGCGGCCCGGCCGGCTCGGGCCATTTCGTGAAGATGATCCACAACGGCATCGAGTACGGCATGATGCAGGCCTACGCCGAGGGCTTCGACATCCTCAAGAACAAGGCCTCGCACGACCTGCCGGAGAACCAGCGCTTCACGCTGAACATGCCCGACATCGCCGAAGTGTGGCGCCGCGGCAGCGTGGTGGCATCATGGTTGCTGGACCTCACCGCGATCGCGCTGGCGGAGAACGAGACCCTGTCGAACTTCTCGGGCGCGGTGTCGGATTCCGGCGAAGGCCGGTGGACGATCGAGGCGGCGATCGAGGAGGCCGTTCCAGCGGATGTCCTGTCGGCGGCGCTCTACGCGCGGTTCCGGTCCCGCCAGGACCACACGTTCGGCGAGAAGCTCCTGTCGGCGATGCGTTTCCAATTCGGTGGTCACGTCGAAGCCAAGTGATCGCCGAACCTAAGTAGTGGCGGCGGTCGCACCGGACGATGGAAGAGAGCGAGGGCACGATGAATCAACTGTTCAAGGCGCCGAACAAGCCTGGCACCACCGTCGTCGCCCCGCCCTGCGTCTTCGTGATCTTCGGCGCTTCCGGTGACCTGACGAAACGGTTGCTGATGCCGGCGGTCTACAACCTCGTCAACGAAGGGTTGCTGAGCGACGACTTCGCGGTGCTGGGCATCAACCGCAACGACCCCGACGAGGCGACGTTCCGCACCAACCTCATGAAGTCTATGACGGAGATCATCGAGTCGGGCGGCGGCGAGGCGGGTCGGCAGAAGGTCGACCAGGCGGCGATGGGCTGGTTGCAAGACCGGATCTTCCACATGCCCGGCGACGTCACCTCCGAGCGCATGTTCCTCGATCTGCGCCAGAAGATCGAGGATCTGCTGAAGGACAAATCGCACCGCAACGTGGTTTTCTACCTCGCGACGGCACCGCAGTTCTTCGGGCCGACCGTCGAGGGGCTCGGCAAGGCGGGGCTGACGCAGCAGGGCGAGAACCAATTCCGACGGATCATCATCGAGAAGCCATTCGGCACCGACTTGGCGTCCGCGCGCGCGCTCGACGAGCAAATCCTCGGCATCGTCGAAGAAAGCCAGATCTTCCGCATCGACCACTTCCTGGGCAAGGAAACGGTGCAGAACATCATGGTCCTTCGCTTCGCCAATTTCATGTTCGAACCGATCTGGAACCGCGACCACATCGACCACGTCCAGATCACGGCGGCCGAGACGGTCGGCGTCGAAACGCGCGGCAAGTTCTACGACCGCACCGGCGCGTTGCGCGACATGGTGCCCAACCACATGTTCCAGCTTCTCGCCATGATGACGATGGAGGCGCCGAACTCCTTCGACGCCGACGCGGTGCGGGCGGAGAAGGCCAAGGTGATCGAGGCGATCCGGCGCGTGTCCGCCGAGGAGGCGGTGAACAACGCCGTGCGCGGCCAATACGTGTTCGGCGAGGTCAAGGACAAGCCGATGCAGGCATATCGGCAATCGCCCGACGTCAGCCCGAAGAGCCGCACGGAAACATACATCGCGCTCAAGCTTTGGATCGATAACTGGCGGTGGGCGGACGTGCCCTTCTACATCCGCACCGGCAAGGGGATGACGGCGCGCAAGACCGAGATCGCCATCCAGTTCAAGAAGGCGCCGGGCGTGCTGTTCCGCGACATCGACGAGGGGCAACTCTCCGCCTCGCGGATGATCTTCCGCATCCAGCCCAACGAGGGCATCCAGATGCAGTTCTCCGCCAAGCAGCCAGGCCGCAAGGTGCGGTTGTCCGACGTGAAGATGAACTTCAACTATTCCGACTACTTCAAGGCCGCGCCCTCGACCGGCTACGAAACCCTGATCTACGACTGCCTGGTCGGCGACGCCACGTTGTTCCAGCGGGCCGACAACGTCGAGGCGGGCTGGGCCGTGGTGCAGCCTCTGCTCGACGCCTGGGCGAAGGGCCACGACGCGGTGCATTGGTACGAGGCGGGCAGCGCCGGTCCGAAGGAGGCCGACGATCTGCTGGCGCGCGACGGGCGCAAGTGGCTGGCGCTGTGAGCGGCGAGCCTGAACGCATCTCCCTCCTCGTATCGGACGTCGACGGCACGCTTGTGACCAACGACAAGCGTTTGAGCCCGGCCAACGTGGAGGCGGGACGAAGCCTCGCCGCCGCCGGGGTCGGGTTGTCGCTGGTGTCGAGCCGGCCACCCATCGGCTTCACGACCCTGCGCGACGCGCTGCGCTTGTCCGCACCGATCGGCGCCTTCAACGGCGGAACCATCCTCAACCCGGACTTCAGCGTCGTCGAAGAAGTCCTCGTACCGACTGGGGCAGTGCGCCTTTCGATCGAGACCTTCGCGGCGTTCGGCCTCGACGCGTGGCTCTTCACCAAGGATCGCTGGTACGTCCTTGATCCCAATGGGGTCTACGTCCCCAAGGAGCGGATGACCATCGCCCACGAGCCGAGCGTCGTTGCCTCGTTCGAGCCGTATCATGGTTCCGTCGGCAAGCTCGTCGGATCATCAAAAGACATAAATGCGGTCGAGGCTTGCGAGAGCGAGCTGCAGCGCCGTCTCGGCAACACGGCCGCGGCCAAGCGCTCGCAGGCCTACTACCTGGACGTGACCCCGATCCACGCCGACAAGGGTCACGCGGTCCGACGCATCGCCGCCGCGCTCGGCGTGCCGATGGGCAAGGTCGCGGTGATCGGCGACATGGGCAACGACATGCCCATGTTCGACGTCGCGCCGTTCCGGATCGCCATGGGGAACGGCATCGACGCGTTGAAGGCGAAGGCGACCTTCGTCACGAAAGATAACGAGCACGACGGTTTCGCCGCCGCCGTCGAACGCTACATCCTGCCCCGCGCGGCCGGGATCGCTCGCCGACACAACGCTGAGGAACGATCGGCATGAGCCGCAAGCCCGAGAAGATCTCCCTGCTGCTCGCCGACGTCGACGGCACGTTGGTGACCCGCGAGAAGGTGCTGACCGAGCGCGCCAGGCAGGCGGTGGCGGACCTGCGGAAGGCCGGCATCCGTTTCGCGATCACTAGCGGACGTCCGCCCAAGGGCATGGAGATGGTGATCGAGCCGCTCGGCATCGACACGCCGGTCGCCGGTTTCAACGGCGGTCTCTACACCGACGCGAAGCTGGAGCCCCTCGACGAGAGGAAGCTGCCGGCCGACGTCGCCCGCCAGGTGGTGGAGATGATCGTGGACCAGGGCCTCGACGCCTGGCTCTACGCCGGCAACGACTGGCTGGTGCATCGGCTCGACGCACCGCATGTCGCCCGCGAGCAGAAGACCGTGCGCTTCCCGCCGATCGTCGTGGACGATTTCGGCGACAGGATCGAGGAAGCCGTGAAGATCGTCGGCGTCAGCGACGACCACGACCGCATCGTTCGATGCGCGAAGGCCGTCAAGGACAGGTTCGGCCACCACGTGTCCGCCGCCCTGTCCCAGCCTTATTACCTCGACGTGACCCATCCCGACGCCAACAAGGGCGGCGTCGTGGACGAGTTGGTCAGGCGTTTGGGCATCCCCGCCGAGGAGATCGCCACGATCGGGGACATGGCCAACGACGTTGCCATGTTCGAGAAGGGCGGCTTCGCCATCGCGATGGGCAACGCGGATGACGAGGTCAAGGGCGCGGCCGACGCGGTGACCGGCGATTGCGACAAGGAAGGCTTCGCGGAAGCCGTCGAACATTTCATCATCCCTCGCGCGAAAGGTCGGGATTCGTGACAACACCCAAGATCGACGTCAGCCCCGACGCGACGGCGCTCGCGACGCGGATGGCGGAATGGATCGCCGAACGGATCGCCGGCACCACGGGACCGTTCGCCCTCAACCTGTCCGGCGGTTCGACCCCCAAGCACCTGTACGAGGTGCTGGCGAGCGCGCACTACCGCGACGCCATCGATTGGCGCCGCGTCCACGTCTTCTTCGGCGACGAGCGCTTCGTGCCGCACGACCACGAGGACAGCAATTATCGCATGGCGGACGAGGCGATGATCGCCAAGGTGCCGATCCCACGGGAAAACGTCCACCCCGTTCGCACCGACATGGCCTCGCCGGAGGCGGCCGCGGCCGCCTACGAGGAGACGCTGAAGACCTTCTACGGCAAGGCGACCCTCGACATCCCGCGCCCGCTCTTCGCCTTCACCCTGCTGGGCTTGGGGGAAGATGGCCATACCGCGTCCCTGTTCCCGGGGACGGCGGCGTTGGGTGAGCGGATGAAGTGGGTCACCAGCGTCGTCGGCGCGAAGCCGGAGCCGCGCGTCTCGATGACCTACCCCATCCTGGACTCCAGCGCCGTCACGGTGTTCCTGGTGGCGGGTGCCGGCAAACGCGATATCCTGAAGCGCGTCCTTGGCAGGGATCCCGCGCTGCCGGCCTCCCTCATCGATCCGCAGGGCGAGTTCTACGTGTTCTGCGACGAGGCGGCCCACAATGGTTGATGACCGGGGCTGACGACCAGTTGTCGGCTCCAGTAGCGAGACCGTCCGAGGCCGCCATCGTTCCGGTGTGAACATCCGCCCCTGTGCGAATATCGTTGCGCTTGAACGCTTCACGACCCATCTCAATACCGATCGGATCATAGGACTGCGGATCGACCATGGTAGATTTGGCTGGCAACGGCTCGCTGGCGGGCGGCGCGGCATCGAGCGTCGTCAAGGCGACGACGACGGCGGGCTTCTCGGCGGATGTCATCGCGGCATCCTCGCGCCAGCCCGTGCTGGTGCATTTCCTCTCGCCGCGAAGCGAGGCGTGCCGACAGTTGCAGGACGCGCTCGAGCGTGTCGCGGCAGCCGCCGAAGGCAAGGTCAAGCTCGTCACGATGGACATAGAGGCGCATCCGCAGATCGCCGGCCGCCTTGGCATTCGGGCCGCACCGGCTGTCTACGCGTTCCAACGCGGCCAGCCGGTCGATGGCTTCATGGGGCCGCTGCCCGAGCCACAAGTGCGGGGCTTCGTCGAACGGCTCGTCGGCCCCATCGGCGACGGTAACGAGGAAGCCATCGTTGAGGCGGAGGCGGCTTTGACGGCTGGTGACGCGCAGACCGCCGGCGCCATCTTCAACGAGGTGCTCGACGTCGACCCCGAGCACCTCGGTGCCCTGAGCGGCCTCATCCGCGCGCTGGTCGCGCTCGGCGATCTCGAGGCGGCGCGCGGCATCTACGAGCAGGTCCCGGCATCGGGTGCCAAGGATCAAGGGATCGCCGCCGCCGCGGCGGCGCTGGAGGTGGCCGAGCAGGCCAACAGCGTGGGCGACCTCGCCGAGTTGAAGCGAAAAGTCGATGCCGACCCGGATGATCACCAGGCCCGATTCGATCTCGCCCTAGGCCTCAGCGGCAAGGGCAATCGCGAGGAGGCGGCCGACCAACTCCTCACCATCATGAGGCGGGACCGAACCTGGAACGATGGCGGCGCCCGCAGGCAGCTCCTCCAGTTCTTCGAGGCTTGGGGCTTGATGGACCCAGTGACGCTGGCGGCTCGCAGGAAGCTGTCGACGCTCTTATTTTCCTGAGCGAAGGGCGCCCATCCACGGGCGCCGGGAAGCAATCCATGACCCGTTCCACCATTCCCGAGACCCCGGAAGACATGCCGAGCGTGCTGGCGCTTTTCCCGCTGTCGGGCGCGTTGCTGTTGCCGCGGGGACAGTTGCCGTTGAACATCTTCGAGCCGCGCTACCTCTCGATGATCGATGACGCGCTGCGCTCGCACCGCACCATCGGCATGATCCAGCCGGATGGCGATACGGCTACCGCGCTCTTCAAGGTCGGGTGTGCCGGGCGCATCACCCAGTTCGCCGAGTCGGGGGACGGCCGCTACGTCGTCACCCTCACCGGCGTGTCCCGGTTCACCCTGCTGGAGGAGGTCGCGGCGGTGACGCCTTACCGGCAGTGCCGCGCCGACTTTTCCGGCTTCGCCGGGGACTTCAAGGCGCGCGTCGGCGAGGAACGCGTCGACCGCGACGGCGTGCTCAAGGCGCTCCGTGATTTTGCGGAGGAGAACAACCTTCAGATCGACTGGGATAGCATCAACCAGGCGCCGAACGAGGCGCTGGTGAACGCCTTGGCGATGATGAGCCCGTTCGGACCGCGCGAGAAGCAGGCGTTGCTGGAAGCCAGCGACCTCAAGGGGCGTGCCGAGGTCCTCGTCGCCATCACCGAAATCGAACTCGCGCGCGGGAAGAACGCGCCTTCCTCCCTCCAGTAAGGAACGGCTCGGTGGAGATCGACAAGGCGGGAACGGCCTCGCCGGCACCCGAGGCGCATGCCCCGACGCGGATCGACCCCCGTCTGCTGGAGATCCTCGTCTGCCCGGTGACGAAGACGGTGCTCGAGTACGACGCGGGTGCGCAGGAACTCATCTCGCGCGCGGCCAAGCTCGCTTATCCCATCCGCGACGGCATCCCGATCATGCTGCCGGAAGAGGCACGCCCGATCGAGGGATGACGTCCTCCTCCCACGCGGACCTGATCCATGGCGAAAGACGTCGGCGAATTGCTGGGTGCGCTCGATCTCGAGCGGGTCGGGGATGACCTCTTCCAGGGTCACTCGCCACGGCGCCTGGGCAACCGCCGGCGGGTCTTCGGTGGTCTCGTCGTCGCCCAGGCCCTGGTCGCGGTCTCGCGCACCGTCGCCGACCGCGTGCCGCACTCGCTGCATTGCTACTTCATCCTGCCGGGCGAGGTGTCGCTGCCGATCACCTACGAGGTCGACAGGGTGCGCGACGGCCGCAGCTTCGCCACCCGGCGCTGCGGCGCCAGGCAGGGTGGCCGCGTGATCTTCGACCTCGTCGCCTCGTTCCAGGCCGCCGATCAGGTCGCCGACCGTGGCCTCGAACATCAGATGCCGAAGCCGGACGCGCCCGAACCGGACGACCTGCCCACGAGCGCCGAGTTGGAGGTCGCGGTGGGCCACCTCATGCCGCCGGGGCTGAAACACTGGTTCCTGGGGAAGCAGGCGATCGAGGTCCGACCTTGTGACATCGGCCGCTACGACGCGCGCGACACGCCCCGAAACAGGCAACAAGTGTGGATCCGTGCCAGCGACCGCCTGCCCGACGATCCCGCCGTGCATCGCGCGGTCCTCGCCTACCTGTCCGACATGACGCTCCTCGACGCCGCGCTGGCACCCCACGGCAGGACCTTGTTCGAGCCGGACCTGGCGGCGGCGAGCCTCGATCACGCCCTCTGGTTCCATCGCCCGTTCCGGGCCGACGAGTGGTTGCTGTACGCGCAGGACAGCCCCAACATGTCCGGCAGCCGAGGCCTGACCAGGGGCCTCATCTTCGATCGGACCGGCATCCTCGTCGCCACCGTCATGCAGGAAGGCCTGATCCGAACGCGCCCCTGACGCGCCCATCGCTCGCCTCGCCGAACCTTCCGTGCCGTCACGACGGTCCGGTGGCGCCCTTCGCGGCGAAGTGGGTTTCGGCCTGTCGCAGGCAAGCGGCGAAGGCGTCGAGCGAACCGTCATCGGATGCGCCAACGATCATCGACCATCCTTGGGCACTGATCCCCTCCGCGATCATCAGGTTGTCCGGCAACCCGAAATCCTCGACGATCATGCCATCACCGGCCAGGGCGGGATCGGCGCTGGATCCGAAGGCGGCGCGGATGCGGGTGCCAAGGTGCGCGGGCGCCTCCGTGTAGGCGAAGACCGGCCGGCCCAGGGCCAACGCGTAAGCGACCTCGTAGACGGTCCCGACGTCGGCGCTGATGCCACGGAACGGGGTGAGGTTGGCGACGACCCCGTCGCATCGGCGGAGCAGGTCGATGTTGGCGTCATAGATGCGTTTGGCGGAGGCCTGGTGCCCCGCATCGTCACCATCGAGCGGGAACAGCCCATCGAACCCCCGCGCCGCGCAGAGCGCCCGCTTGCGCGCGCCGACCGCCAGCGCGTTCACCAGGAAGACGTCGGGACCGGCGAGGTAGAGCTTGCGCGAGCCCTCGCTCCGCCGATCCGTCGTGCCGATATCGAGCTCGGCCATCATCCCGTCCTTTCATTTCGACTGTTTGTGGCATGGTTGCATATCACTAGCCATCGGCTACGATGGGTTTGGGCGCCCCTAGCTCAGCTGGATAGAGTATCGGGCTTCGAACCCGAGGGTCGTAGGTTCGAATCCTACGGGGCGCGCCAGCACTGATGCCGGTCAGGATGAAACTGCCAAGCTGATGTTGTGGAAGCGAGACACTTGGGACGTCCTTGCGTCGCCAATCTCGCGGCGGCGCTCGCGCCATTGGGCCGCCTCGACGACCCAGTCGACGAGCCTTGCCAATGAGGTCGGTGGCCGCGACCGCGTTGTAGGCTTTGTAGCGGCAGAATGGGCGTTTCCCATCGGAAAACAAGAAGGTTCAGCGATGTCAGAGGGCTATGCTGGTGCTGCGAGAGAGGATTGAACTCTCGACCTCTCCATTACCAATGGAGTGCTCTACCACTGAGCTACCGCAGCGAAGGGCCGGTTACCGGGAGGGCGGTCTTGGGCGCGGGCGTTGTGCCATAGGTGCTTGAGGGTGACAAGGGTGCCGTCCCGTTCGAATGGTGCGTGGTCCCCCCGAGGGTCAGGCGAGCGGGGCGTTGAGGATCCAACGGTGGCCGAACGGGTCGCGGAAGGTCGCGAGCCGGGTGCCCCAGAACGAGTTGGTCGGTTGCGTTTCCGCCTTGGCGCCGAGGCTGGTCGCTTTGGCGAACACGTCGTCCACCCGCTTCGCGCTCGCGAACTCGAGGCTGATCGACACTGTCACCGCCTCGCCGGGGATGCCGACCCGCGTCTGCCCGAACTCGGGGAAAGCGTCGGCCAGCATGATCGAACCGCCATTGATCTCCAGCTCGCAATGGAGGGTCCGCAGGCCGTCCAGCGCCGGCATGAAGGCCTTCTGCTCGGCGCCGAACACGGTCCTGTAGAAGGTGATGGCGGCCAGCGCGGGGGAACAGGTGAGGTAGGGGGCGACGGGCGGGCGCATCGGTGGGCGGGGTCCTCGCGGGTTGACCGGTGCCGCGAGGTTAAAGCCGACCAGCGCGGCCCTGTCAGCAGATTCCTCGCCCCATCGACTCCCCCGATCGAACGGCGCGCTTTTCTCGCCGCACCGTTGCGGCTAGGACAGGGCCACATAAATCAAGTCACGACGGGACGGGGTTTCGCCCACGCGCGGTGTCGCGGGGGCACGAGGATGGTTGGGACATGGACAAGCCGCGCACGCTCTACGACAAGATCTGGGACGACCACGTCGTCGACGAGCAGGGCGACGGCACGTGCCTCCTCTACATCGATCGCCACCTCGTCCACGAGGTCACCAGCCCGCAGGCCTTCGAGGGGCTGCGCATGGCCGGGCGCAAGGTCCACGCGCCGGCCCGCACCCTCGCCGTGGTCGACCACAACGTGCAGACCACCGACAGGTCGCGAGGCATCGACGACCCCGAGAGCCGGTTGCAGGTCGAGACGCTGGCCGCCAACGTCGCCGAGTTCGGCGTCGAGTACTTCGACGCGCTCGATCCGCGCCAGGGCATCGTCCACATCATCGGACCCGAACAGGGCTTCACCCTGCCCGGCACGACGATCGTGTGCGGTGACAGCCACACCTCGACCCACGGCGCCTTCGGGGCGCTGGCGCACGGCATCGGCACCTCGGAGGTCGAGCACGTGCTGGCCACCCAGACGCTGATCCAGCGCAAAGCCAAGAACATGCGCGTCACCGTTGACGGCGTGGCGGCGCCGGGCGTCACCGCCAAGGATATCATCCTCGCCATCATCGGTGCCATCGGCACGGCGGGCGGCACTGGCCACGTCATCGAATACGCCGGCGAGGCGGTCCGCGCGCTGTCGCTGGAAGGCCGCATGACGGTGTGCAACATGTCCATCGAGGGCGGTGCGCGCGCCGGCATGGTGGCGCCGGACGACGAAACCTTCGCCTACCTCGCCGGACGGCCGCGCGCGCCCAAGGGCGAGGCGTGGGAGCGGGCGGTCGCTTATTGGCGCACGCTGTTCTCCGACGAGGGCGCCCACTTCGACAAGG
This sequence comes from uncultured Beijerinckiaceae bacterium, assembly GCA_964235705.1. Lineage (GTDB taxonomy): Bacteria > Pseudomonadota > Alphaproteobacteria > Rhizobiales > Beijerinckiaceae > RH-AL1. The sequence goes on from CAXSDP010000012.1 coordinate 30,934, forward strand.
AGGTTTGGTTGGATGCCGCCAACCTCGCGCCGATCGTCTCGTGGGGCACCAGCCCGCAGGACGTGATCACGGTCGCCGGCACCGTGCCGCGCGCGGACGAGGCGGCGGACGAGCACCGGCGCGCCGCCATCGAGCGCGCGCTCGACTACATGGGCCTGAAGGGCGGCGAACGGATCACCGACGTCGCGCTCGACAAGGTGTTCATCGGCTCCTGCACGAACGGCCGCATCGAGGACCTGCGCGCGGCGGCGGGGATCGTCGCCGGCCACAAGGTCGCCGAGCGGGTCTCGGCGATGGTGGTGCCGGGGTCGGGGTTGGTGAAGGCGCAGGCCGAGGCGGAGGGGCTCGACGCCATCTTCAGGGCGGCCGGCTTCGAGTGGCGTGAGCCGGGCTGCTCGATGTGCCTGGGCATGAACCCCGACAAGCTGACCCCCGAGCAGCGCTGCGCCTCGACCTCGAACCGCAACTTCGAGGGGCGCCAAGGTCCGCGCGGCCGCACCCACCTCGTGTCCCCGGCCATGGCGGCGGCGGCGGCGGTGGCCGGGCATTTCGTCGACGTCCGCGAGTGGCGTCGAGGACCGGGATGACGCGCACGCGCCCGACCGGTTCTTGGACGGCGCCACCGGCATCGCCTTGACGGCCCAGGGGCGCGCGTGCGGCACGGTGGCTTCGACGCCGCTGTCAACAGGTCGGTGCGCGAAACCCCTTGCCGGCGGCATCCATTCCCTCGCATGTTCGGGTCCGACGATGCGAAGGTCGCCGCGAGGGTGTCGGCGACCCATGGGTGTGGCTTCTTCGTTGGGACGACACGATATGGCGCTGGCCGATGCGAACGAGCCGTTCCGGCTCTCGTCACCCCGGATCTTCCTGGTGCGGATCACCGTCTTCCTGATCCTCGTCGGCTTCATCGCGCTCATCCTGTACCAGAAGATCGCCACGGCCTTCTTCGCCAACCCGGGGCTCAACGGGTTGATCTTCCTCGTACTCTTCGTCGGCATCGTTTACGGCATCCGCAACGTGGCGCGCTTGTTCCGCGAGGCCCGCTGGGTCAACGCGCTTCCCAGGGGCGAGGCGGCGATCGTCAAGCCGCCGATCCTGCTGGCGCCCATGGCGACGCTGCTCGGCGACAAGCCGCCGTCGCGCCTGATGTCCACCATCACCCTGCGCGTCATCCTCGATTCCATCGGCACGCGGCTCGACGAGGCCCGCGAGGTGTCGCGCTACCTCACCGGCCTGCTGATCTTCCTCGGCCTGCTCGGCACCTTCTGGGGCCTGATCGAGACGGTCGGTTCGCTCGGCGGCGTCCTGAGGTCGATGCAGGCGGGTGGCGACGCCGGCGCGATGTTCGACGACCTGAAGAGCAACCTCGCCGCGCCGCTGGCCGGCATGAGCGTGTCCTTCACCTCGTCGCTGTTCGGCCTGTCCGGCTCGCTGATCCTCGGCTTCCTCGACCTGCAGGCCGGGCAGGCGCAGAACCGCTTCTACACCGAACTCGAGGATACGCTGAGCGCGCAGGCGTCGATCGAGCCGCCGGAGTCAGGCGCCTCGGCCGGCGGGACGGACCTGCGCGCCGCGCTCGAGAAGTTGTCGAGTGGAACCGACCCCTCGCACCAGCGCGCCAGCTCCGCCGCCATGGCCAACCTCGCCGACGGGATCCAGGCGCTCGTCCAGCACATGCGCGCCGAGCAGCAGCAGATCCGTGACTGGGTGGAGGCGCAGGCCGAGCAGAACGGCGAGATCAAGACCCTGCTGCGCCGCTTGGCCTCCGAGTCGGAGCGCCGGTGATGGCGTCCTTCCTGGCGGGAGCGCCCTGATGCCGTTGGGACGCACGCGGAGTCGTGCCCGGCAGCTGGACTATTGGCCGGGCTTCGTCGACGCGCTGTCGACGATGCTGCTGGTCATCATCTTCCTGCTGTCCGTCTTCATGCTCGCGCAGTTCTTCCTCGCCCGCGAAGTCACCGGCAAGGACACGGCCTTGAGCAAGCTCAACCGGCAGGTCGACGAACTCACCTCGCTCCTGGCGCTGGAACGGGCCGGCAAGCAGACCGCCCAGACCGACCTCGCCGCCCTGACCTCCACCCTCGATGTCGCCAACGCGGACAAGCGGCGCCTGCAGGGGCTGGTCGACGCCTCCAGCGCTCGCGCGGCGGGGGCCGGTGGCGCGGCGACGGCGGCCAACAACGAACTCGACCACGAGAAGCAATTATCCGCCCAGGTGACGGCGCAGGTCGACATCCTCACCCAGCAGATCGCGGCGCTGCGCCGCCAGCTCGCCGCCATCGAGGACGCGCTGTCCGCCTCCGAGGGCAAGAACAAGGAAAGCCAGGCCAAGATCGCCGACCTGGGGTCGCGCCTCAACGTGGCCTTGGCGCAGAAGGTCCAGGAACTCGCCCGCTACCGATCGGACTTCTTCGGCCGGCTCCGGCAGATCCTCGGCGACCGACCGGGCGTCCGGGTGGTCGGCGATCGCTTCGTGTTCCAATCCGAGGTGCTGTTCGAACCCGGTCAGGCGGCGATCAACGTTGCCGGCCGCGCCGAACTCGACCAGCTCGCGACCGCCCTGATCCAACTCGAACGCGAGATCCCGCCGGACCTGCCCTGGGTCATGCGCGTCGACGGCCACACCGACAACAAGCCGATCCATTCGGCGCTTTTCCCATCGAACTGGGACCTCTCCTCCGCGCGCTCCATCGCCGTCGTCCAGGACCTGGTCGGGCGCGGTGTCGACCCGCACCGCTTGGTCGCGGCCGGTTTCGGCGAGTACACGCCGATCGAGAACGCCGCCGGCGACGATCCCCGTAACCGCCGCATCGAACTGAAGTTGACCGAGCGATGAACGTACTCGACGAGCGCATGCAGACCCGCAACGCCGACAAGGCCCAAGCGCTGGGCGAGATCGCCGCCGTGCTGGCGATGATCGACGCCGAGCACCGCGAGCCCGACACCTGGGAGCGCTTGTGCCTGTTGCGCGCCTTCAGCCTGATCAGCTGTGGCTGCTACCTGCTGGCGGTGATGGAGGCGCGTGACGCCTCGCTGAAGCCCGGCCAGGCGCTCGACGAGTGGGCGGCCGAGCCGACGATGGAGCACCTCGACCTGTTGACCCTGTTCGAGGCGCTCAAGGAGGCGATGGCGGAGGACGCGCGGTTGTATCCCCACCTCGGCCCGATGGCGCTGGGGTGAGGTGACGTCGGCCGCGTATCGAAGGAAGCGAAACGCGCGTGCAATCGAGCGCGCGTGCCCTTACATGACCACCCATGCAATTCCTCGATCAAGCCCGTGTCTTCGTCCGCTCCGGTGACGGCGGAGCCGGCTGCGTCTCGTTCCGGCGCGAGAAATTCATCGAGTTCGGCGGGCCGGATGGCGGCGATGGCGGCAAAGGCGGCGACGTGATCGTCGAGTGCGTCGCCGGCCTCAACACGCTGATCGACTTCCGCTACCAGCAGCATTTCAAGGGCCGTACCGGCATGCACGGCATGGGCAAGAACCGCGCGGGCGGCAAGGGGCCGGACGCCGTGTTGCGCGTGCCGGTCGGCACCCAGCTCTACGACGAGGACGAGGACGAGCCCTTCGCCGACATGACGGCGGTGGGCCAGAGCCTCCGCGTCTGCCGGGGCGGCAACGGCGGTTTCGGCAACGCCTATTTCAAGTCGGCGACCAACCAGGCGCCGCGCCGTGCCAACCCCGGCGAGGCCGGCGAGGAGCGCACGCTGGTGATGCGCCTCAAGCTGATCGCCGACGCCGGCCTCGTCGGCCTGCCCAACGCCGGCAAGTCGACTTTCCTCTCGGTCGTCTCCGCCGCCAAGCCGAAGATCGGCGATTATCCCTTCACAACGCTCCACCCGCAGCTCGGCGTCGTCGGGCTCGACGAGCGCGAGTTCGTGCTAGCGGACATTCCCGGCCTGATCGAGGGCGCCCACGAGGGCGTCGGCCTGGGCGACCGCTTCCTCGGCCACGTCGAGCGGTGCCGGGTGATCCTCCACCTGGTCGACGCCAACGGCGAGCACGCCGGCCGCGATTACCGCACCGTGCGCGCCGAGCTCGACGCCTACGGCGGCGGCCTGACGACCAAGCGCGAGATCGTCGCCCTGTCGAAGGTCGACGCGGCCGAGCCCGAGCACCTCAGGAAGCAGGTGGACCGGTTGCGCCGCGCCTGCGGGGCGACGCCGATGCGGCTATCGTCGGCCGCCCGCACCAACGTCACGCCCGTGTTGCGCGCGCTCACCACCGCCATCGACGAGGGCAAGACGGCGGAGGCGCAAGGCGAGAAGGTCGAGGCGTGGCGGCCGTGAGGACGGGTGGAATCCCCTCCCCGCTCGCTATGGCATGGCGTCGCGAGGCGAGCGCACGGGTGTGACACCGCCTGACCCCGCGATCCCTCGTCTCGCCGACTTTCGCCGCATCGTCGTCAAGGTCGGCTCCTCGCTCCTCGTCGATGCCGACGGGGTGCGCCGGGACTGGCTCGAAACGCTCGCCACCGACATCGCCGCGCTCCAGGCGCGCGGCGCCGAGGTGATGGTGGTATCCTCCGGCTCCATCGCGCTCGGCCGGCGGATGCTGGAGCTGCCGCCCGGGACGCTGAGGCTCGAGGATAGCCAAGCCGCCGCCGCCGTGGGACAGATCGCGCTCGCCCGCACCTGGGCGGAGGCGCTGGGCCGGCACGCGATCACGGCCGGGCAGATCCTGGTGACCTTCGCCGACACGGAGGAGCGCCGCCGCTACCTCAACGCGCGCGCCACCATCGGCCGGTTGCTGGCGATGCGCGCGGTGCCGGTGCTGAACGAGAACGACAGCGTCGCCACCGCCGAGATCCGCTACGGCGACAACGACAGGCTCGCCGCCCGCGTCGCGACCATGGCCTCGGCCGACCTGCTGATCCTGCTGTCCGACGTCGCCGGCCTCTACAACGCGCCGCCGGCGGGCAATCCCGGCGCCACGCTGATCCCGCTGGTGCCCCGCGTGACAGCCGCCATCGAGGCGATGGCGGGCGAGGCCGCCTCTCCCCTGTCGCGCGGCGGCATGCGGACCAAGGTCGAGGCGGCCAAAATCGCGACCACCGGCGGCACCACGATGCTGATCGCCGACGGTCGCGTGCCCCACCCGGTGCGGCGCCTCGTCGAGGGTGGTCCGTGCACCTGGTTCCCGTCCCCCTCCAACCCCGTGACCGCGCGCAAGAAGTGGATCGCCGGGTCGTTGGAGCCGCGCGGCACGCTGTGGGTGGACGAGGGGGCGGCGCGGGCGATCGGCGCCGGCAATTCCCTGCTGCCGGCGGGGGTGCGCCGGTTGGACGGCGCGTTCAAGCGTGGCGACTGCGTGTTGATCCGCACAGAGGCGGGCGAGGTCGGGCGAGGGCTCGTCACCTACTCCGCCGAGAAAGCCGAACTCATCATCGGTCGCCGCTCCCACGACATAGAGCGGGTGCTGGGCGCACCGGGACGGGCGGAGCTGATCCACCGCGACGACATGGTGCTCGCCGGCGACTGAGCGGCGGGGCCGCCCTTGCCTCAGTCGTCCACCCGGCCGCGCATCCGCTTGGTCTCGCCGCGCTTGACCTTGCTATCGGTGCGGCGGCGCTTGGCCGACAGTGTCGGCCGCGTCTTCACCCTGAACTTCGGGCGTTCCGCCGCCTCCGCGATCAACGCCACCAAACGCGCGAGCGCGTCGGCCTTGTTACGCTCCTGGCTGCGGTGGCTCTGGGCGAAGATCACGAGAACACCGTCGTTGGTGAGCCGGCTGCCGGCGAGCCCGGCCAAGCGCCGCTTGGTGCCATCGTCGAGCGCCGGGGACGCCGCGACGTCGAAGCGGAGGTGGACGGCGGTGGCGACCTTGTTGACGTTCTGCCCGCCCGGGCCGCTGGCGCGCGCGAAGGCGTAGGCGAGTTCGCTCTCGTCGATGGCGATGCGCGAGGTGACGGGAATGGGGGGCATGGCTGGGGTTCGGAGGACGTTCGACGGCACTCGACTTCGGGCCGGCTCGGTCGTGGATGGATCACACCGAAAAGCCACGCCGTCGGATGAAGGTTTCATCCTTCGTGGCCCAAAGCGCTTCGAGCGGTGATCGCCCGTCGCGCCGCAACGGAGCTTTAACCACGCGGCGCTTTCATCGCCAGGATGAAACTCTCGTTGGTTACCGCGATGTTCCGTTCCTCACGCCTTTCCCTCGGTTCCTTGGCGCTCTGCGTCCTCGTCACCCCGGCGGTCGCTGCGCAATCCACCCTGAAGTGCCGGGTGGCCGGCGTCAGCGCCATCACGCGCACGATCTGCGCCTCGCCGGAGTACCTCGCCATGGACCACGAAATCGTCGCCCTGCTCGACCGCGCCGAAGCGCGCTTCGCCCCCGTCGACGCGCGCAGGCTCGCCATCAGCCAGGGCGCCTTCCTGAAGAAGCGGGAGGGCTGCGAATGGGCCTCGCACAACAGCGCCCATCCCGGCGCGGCGGTGGACGAGTGCCTTCGCTCGGTGATGGACGCGCGCGTGCACGCGTTGAGGATCGCGGTCGATCGCGGCAGCCTCTAGCTGCCGCTGAGGTTCTCGAAGAAGTCCTTCATCTTGGTGAAGAACCCGGACGCCTCCGGATGCGTCTTGTGCGAGGACTCGGACTCGAACTCGGTGAGCAACTCGCGCTGGCGCCGCGTCAGGTTCTGCGGCGTCTCGACGGTGGCCTGTATATAGAGGTCGCCGACATCGCGCGAGCGGAGCACCGGCATGCCGCGTCCGCGCACCTTGAACTGCTTTCCAGACTGCGTCCCCTCGCCGATCTTCACCTTGGCTTCGCCGCCGTCGACGGTGCGCACCGCGACCTCGCCGCCGAGCGCGGCCTGCACCATGGAGATCGGCACGCGGCAGAACAGGTCCGCGCCGTCGCGCTGGAAGAAGGGATGCGGCTTGGTCGAGACGAAGATGTAGAGGTCACCGGCCGGCCCACCGCGCGTGCCGGCCTCGCCCTCACCGGCGAGGCGGATGCGCGTGCCGTCCTCGACGCCCGCGGGCACGTTGACGGATAATTGTCGCTCGCGCGTCACACGGCCCGAGCCCGAGCACGCGGGGCAAGGATTGTCGATGATCTCGCCCCGACCCTGGCAGTTGGGGCAGGTCCGCTCGATGGCGAAGAAGCCCTGCTGGGCACGCACGCGGCCCTGGCCACCGCACATCGAGCAGGCTTTGGGTTTGGCACCCGGCCGCGCACCCGTGCCGGAGCAGGTGTCGCAGGATACGCTGGTCGGCAGCTTGAGGCTGGCCGCCTTGCCCTGGAACGCCTCCTCCAGGGTGATCTCCATGTTATAGCGGAGATCCGAGCCGCGTCCGGCGCCACCCTGACGGCCACCGCCGCCGCGCCGGCCCATCATGTCGCCGAACAGGTCATCGAAGATGTCGGCCATGGACGAGCCGAACCCGTCGCCTCCGGCGCCGCTGCCGCCGTTCTCAAACGCGGCGTGACCGTACCGGTCATAGGCGGCGCGCTTCTGGCCGTCCGACAGGATCTGGTAAGCCTCGTTCAGGTCCTTGAATTTATGCTCGGCATCGGCATTGCCGGGATTGCGATCGGGATGACATTGCATCGCCGCCTTGCGGAAGGCCGACTTCATCTCCGCTTCGGTGCAGGTGCGCGACACACCGAGCACCTCGTAATAGTCCATCTTGGCCATCGGCTAGTCTTCCTGCGCGGCCGTGGCTCGTGTTGGGGAGCAGCCGGCGCCTTCTCGTCGATCAAGGCGAAGGTTCGTCTCTTGTCATGAAATCGCGCCCCACGAAACCACGGTTTCATGGAGCGCCACGCGTGATGACGAAATTCGCGACGGTGTGACGGTGATGCCGATTGCCGACACCACCGTCTCGGTCATCGGCTTTACGCGGACTTCTTCTGGTCGTCGGGTCCGACCTCCTTGAAGTCGGCGTCGATGACGTCGTCCTTCTCGCCCATGTGGCCGGCATCGCCACCGGGTGCCGCGCCTTCAGCCTGCGCCTTGTACATCGCCTCGCCGAGCTTCATCGAGGCTTGCACGAGATCGTTGGTCTTGGCCTTGATCGCCTCCGCATCCGTGCCTTCGAGCGCGGTGCGCAGGCCTGCTACGGCGGCCTCGATCGCGCCCTTGTCGGCGGCGGATACCTTGTCGCCGTAGTCGACCAGCGACTTCTCGGCGGAGTGGATCATCGCCTCGCCCTGGTTCTTGACGTCGACCATCTCACGACGCTGCTTATCCTCGGCGGCGTGCGACTCGGCATCCTTCACCATCTTCTCGATGTCGGCGTCGGACAGGCCACCGGAAGCCTGGATGCGGATCTGCTGCTCCTTGTTGGTCGCCTTGTCCTTGGCCGTCACGTTGACGATGCCGTTGGCGTCGATGTCGAAGGTCACTTCCACCTGCGGCACGCCGCGCGGCGCCGACGGAATGCCGACGAGATCGAACTGGCCGAGGATCTTGTTGTCGGCCGCCATCTCGCGCTCGCCCTGGAAGACGCGGATGGTGACCGCCGTCTGGTTATCCTCGGCGGTCGAGAACACCTGGCTCTTCTTGGTCGGGATCGTCGTGTTGCGATCGATCAGCCGGGTGAACACGCCACCCAGCGTCTCGATGCCGAGCGACAGGGGCGTCACGTCGAGCAGCAGCACGTCCTTGACGTCGCCCTGCAGGACGCCGGCCTGCACGGCGGCGCCGATGGCGACGACCTCGTCAGGGTTGACGCCCTTGTGAGGCTCCTTGCCGAAAAACGATTTCACGATCTCCTGGACCTTGGGCATGCGCGTCATGCCGCCGACCAGCACCACCTCGTTGATCTCGCCGGCGGTGAGGCCGGCGTCCTTCAACGCCTTGCGGCACGGCTCGACCGTCCGCTGGATGAGATCATCCACCAGCGCCTCGAACTTGGCCCGGGTGAGCTTCAACGTCAGATGCTTCGGCCCGCTCGCGTCGGCGGTGATGTAGGGCAGGTTGATATCGGTCTGGCTCGCCGAGGACAGCTCGATCTTGGCCTTCTCCGCCGCCTCCTTCAGGCGCTGGAGGGCGAGCTTGTCCTTCTTCAGGTCGATGCCGCTCTCCTTCTTGAACTCCTCGGCGAAATACTCGACGAGGCGGTTGTCGAAGTCCTCACCGCCGAGGAACGTGTCGCCATTGGTCGACTTCACCTCGAACACGCCGTCGCCGATCTCGAGGATGGACACGTCGAACGTGCCGCCGCCAAGGTCATACACCGCGATGGTGCCGGAGCCCTTCTTGTCGAGGCCGTAGGCGAGCGCCGCCGCCGTCGGCTCGTTGATGATGCGCAGCACTTCCAAGCCGGCGATCTTGCCGGCGTCCTTGGTGGCCTGGCGCTGGGCATCGTTAAAGTAGGCGGGGACGGTGATGACGGCCTGCGTCACGCCCGAACCAAGATGCCCTTCGGCGGTCTCCTTCATCTTCTGCAGGATGAAGGCCGAGATCTGCGAGGGCGAATGCGGCTTGCCGTCGGCCTCGACCCAAGCGTCGCCATTCTTGGCCTTGGTGATCTTGTAGGGAACGAGACCCATGTCCTTCTTGGTCATGGGATCCTCGAACGTGCGGCCGATCAGTCGCTTGATCGCGAAAAACGTGCGCTCGGGATTGGTGACGCCTTGACGCTTGGCCGGCTGGCCCACAAGCCTCTCGCCGTCGTCGGTGAAAGCCACGATCGAGGGCGTGGTACGAGCCCCTTCGGAGTTCTCGATGACCTTGGGCGTCGATCCTTCCATGACGGCGACGCAGGAGTTGGTTGTGCCGAGGTCGATACCGATCACTTTAGCCATTTCAGTGCTTTCCCTTCGTGTCGCAAGACCGCCGGACCCCGCAGCGGTCCGATGTTTGGGCGGACGATTTGGCGCCCGGTCCCCGATGAACTTCAGATTGGCATTGGCTCTTATGAGCGCAAGATGGCCGGTATATAAGAGGGTGGAACAGGGGTGCAAGGCGGATCGCCGACGCCCGGCGGGGACCTTCGAAGGCCGCCAAAAGCGTGGTACGGCGGCGTGACGCGCGCGATCTCGGCAGCACCCTTGCGCCGCACCTTACCCCTCTTCCTGTGCGCTTGGCTGGCTGGACCGGCCGCCGCGCAACTGCAACTGCCCGGCGCCAACAATGGCGTCGCGCCCGGCTCGGCCCCTCGCGCGCCATCGCCATCCTCGTCGGGGGCGCAGCCGGCCGTCGCATCGAAGCCCGTCGCGATGAAACCGCCGGCCGAGGAGACCATCGCCGGGCACACCCTGAGCCTCGACGGACGACACGGCAAAATGGGCTTCGCCAAGTCGGGATCGGACCTCACCCTGACGGTCCTCACCCTTGATGGCGACAAGATCTCGAAACCCAACCAGACCTGCACGGTCAGCGTCGCCCTATCGAAACCGCTCGCCGTCACGTCGGCCGGCCGGCCCGTCGGCACGATCCGCTACGAGGTGCCCGTCCCCGCCTGCCCGTTCGCCGTCGACGTGCTCGATGGCGCCGTCCTCGTGTCGCGGCCGGACGGGAGTTGCTCGTTCGCCGCCGCCGACTGTTCCGTCACGCCGACGGGACTGTGGGGCCCTCCGGCCGCCGACATCTCGCCGGCACGGATCAAGGAGCTGGAACGGCAACGCGCGCGCATCGAGGTGACGATGCGAGCCAACTTCCGCTCGGTCCTCAAGAAGGCCGGCAAGGATCGCCAAGCGGTGAAGGCGATCGCCGGCGAGCAGGCGGCCTTCTCATCCGACCGGGAAGTCACCTGCCGCGACTACCAGGGTGAGGCCGTGCACGGGTTCTGTTCCACCCAGATCACGGAAGCCCGCGCTCTCGCGCTCGTGGCCAAGTTCGACGCGATGGCGGAAGGCCCGCACGACCATCGGCGTCCCAGCCGTCCCAAGCCGAAGACCGCCATGTCGGCGGGACCCGGAGCGGGGCCGATCCCAGACGCGGCGGTGAAGTCACCAACCAAATGAGCCCCGAGGGCCGCCCGGTGTTTCCCAAGGATCGGTCCGTCACCCGGGCGAGGAGTCCCGCACGTCCGACGCCCTGTAGACACCCTGTACCTGTCGACGTGGTCCAACGCCTCGTGGCAACCGGCCATCCCGTGTGACGACGATCCCCGGAACGGCGATGACCCGGCATTGCTGACGATCGCCACGCTCGGACTGCCGAAAATAAGGTCGCGCATCGTGGAACTTCCTTGCCTTCGAGCGCGTCTATCAACCAACACGCGGTCGCGATCCCCCCTTGGCATCGCGTGTGGTTATGAAAGCGGCCATTCCCACCCCCGGGATGGCCGTTTTTCATTCGCCTCGGCGGCGCGGCCAGATGAGCGGTGCTGGCCGCGATCGACGTGATCGATCAGCCCGCTGGATTAACGTGGGATGGTGTCCGCCGTCGTTCGCGAACACCAGGGTGGTCGCCGGTGGAGTGTTGGGCCGCACCCTGTTCCTCGCGCCCATTCCGGTGGCGGCCTCGCCATACCATGACGAGGAGGATCACCAAGCGCCTCGGTGTGATCGATGACCTTGAAGGTGAAGGCGGCTGGCGCGAAGCCGAGCCGCGACGCGGACGCCGCTCGCGACGCTTCGATCGAGCCGGTCCCGGATGCCGTGGTCGAGGAGATCTTCACGCGGCTGCAACTCGCCGAGCCCGAGCCGAAGAGTGAGTTGACCTCGCTGAACACGTTCACCTTCCTGATCGCCGTCGTGTTGTCGGCGCAGGCGACCGACGCCGGCGTCAACAAGGCCACGCCCGCGCTGTTCGCCTTGGCGGACACGCCGGAGACGATGTTGGTGCTTGGTGAGAACAAGGTTCGGGACCTGATCAAGACGATCGGTTTCTACCGCACCAAGGCCAAGAACGTCGTGGCCCTATCCCAACGGCTCGTCGACGTCTTCAACGGGCAGGTGCCCACCGATCGGGACGATCTCGAGTCGTTGCCCGGCGTGGGCCGCAAGACGGCGAACGTGGTGCTGAACAGCATGCTCGGCCACTCGACGATCGGCGTGGACACCCACGTGTTCCGCGTTTCCAACCGCATCCCGCTCGCGCCGGGGACGACGCCCCTGGCCGTCGAACTCGGCTTGGAACGCGTGGTCCCCGAGCGGTTCAAGCGCTACGCCCATCACTGGCTGCTCCTGCACGGCCGCTACACGTGCCGCGCCAAGGCACCATCCTGCGCGAAGTGCTTGATCGCCGACTGTTGCCGGTGGCCGGGGAAAGCACAGCGGATCAATCAAAAGACGTAAGGATTTCAAGACCGTACCGAAGCACCACCCCATCGTGCCGCAGGAACCCGCCTTTCACTGGCCGGTTAGAACCATGAGGCTGAAGGGGTCTCGAGAAAAGGAGCGGAAACGTGCCATCATCAACCCGCGGATTTGCTTCGATGGATCGCGAAAAGCAACGCGAGATCGCCCGCAAGGGTGGCCAAAGCGTACCCAACGAGAAACGCAGTTTCTCGCAGAACCATCAGCTCGCCTCGGAGGCAGGGCGCAAGGGTGGGACATCCTCGCACGGTCGGCGCGCTTCACAGGCGACGGCACAAGCTTGACGGCCAATAGGGGCTGGTAGGGCGACGCCTCAGGTAAAAGGCATCGCCCTCGGGTTGGAGGTGGATACGATGACGGCGGTCATCCATCACTTCAGCCTCGATACGAATGATCCCCTTGGGAGAAGCCCGGCTTCAGCCATCCGTCTTCCGCGCGAACCCGTGCGAGGCATGACCGCCTTTACGGCCCGCTTCCGACGCTAGAGCGTGATTTTGCGAAAAGCTGCGTTTGTTCGGGTTGACGCTGTGTCCACCCTTCCGACCGGCGTGCGCCGCCAGCGAGTGATCCTGCGAGAAGCTCCTCTTCTCGTTCGGGACGCTCTCGCCGCCCTTGCGCGCGATGGCCCGCTGCTTCTCCGGATCCATCGAAGCGAAACCCCGAGTGGATGTCTTCTTCATGGCTTCCATGGCAACCCGCTGTTGGCTGGAGTGTGAACCCTGGGCGAACAGCCGTCCAAAGCGCTTGGTTCCAGTTCGCTCGCGAGGACACGGCGGCGCTCGATCGCGCGCCGCGCATGGTGCCGTTGCCGTCACCGCCCGCGTCGGTCGCTCGGGGACGTGCCGCGTCGCCCCATCGAAGGAGCGAACGATCGCGCTAGGATGGTAGACGATCGCCCCTGGTCTCGACGGCCAGGGGGATGATCAGCAGGCCCACCGCGAAGGCCACCGCCGTCCAGGCGATCGGCGTGCCGATCGTGTGCGTCATGGCGACGAGCGCACTCAAGGCGAAGTTGACGCCGGCGCCGATGAACCGGCCGATCGATGTGGCGAAGGCGAACGCCGTCGCGCGCACCCGCGTCTCGTACTGCTCGGGTAGCCACAGGCTGAACACCGCGAAATTGCCACCGCCGAATCCCAGGAAGAAGAGGGTGACGATGAAGGGTACGAGCCCGTCCGGGCGGTAGAAGGCCCAGCCGAAGGCGGCGGGGATGGTCACGATCATGATGACGAAGTAGATGGCGAGCGCGACCTTGCGGCCGAGCGCCTCCGCGATCATCGGCAGGGCCAGACACCCCAGGATCGTCCCGACCGAGAGCACCGCGGTCGCGACCGAGACCATTTTGGCGGCTCCCGCGTCGTCCATCCCCGCCCGTTTCGCCAGCAGGCTAATGGCGGCCGGCTCGTAGACCGCGCCGGCCCATAGGCCGATGATGGCGATGGTGAGGAGCGCGGAATTGACGAGCGTGCGCTTCAAGTAGCGCGGCCCGAATATCTCCCTGAACGGACTGGAGCGCTTCGCCTCCGCCTCGTGATCGATCCAGCGCTTCGGCTCCTTGACGCCGAACAAGGTGAACAGCGCCACGGCGACCGGCGCCAGACCGCACAGGAACATCGCCCGCCACCCGTAGTGGACACCGACGGTGTAGTTCAGCGCCGCCGCCACGAAGAACCCGGCGTAATAACCCGTTTGCAGGAAGCCGGCCCCCATCTTCCGGCGATCCTCCGGCCAAGCTTCCGCGACGTAGGTGCCGGCCATCGCCCACTCACCGCCGATGCCGATGCCGGCAAGGAAGCGGAACAGGGCGAGCTGCCACACCGAGTCGGCGTAGTAGGCGGCCCCGGTGAAGACGGCGTACATCAGGATGGTGCCGGCCAACGTCTTGGTGCGGCCGAACTTGTCGGCGATCGGCCCCCAGATGAAGGAGCAGCCCCAACCGACCAGGAAGATGGCGAACAGGATCGAACCGTAGCTGCCGATGTTCTGCGGGGTCGCGGCGATGCCGGACTTCGGCAGCAACTCGCTCAATGCCGGCCGCAGCACCAGCGCGTAGATGACGCTATCCATCCCGTCCAGCATCCAACCGGCCCAGGCGCTCCAGAAGCCGATGATCTGCCCCCTATTGAGGGGTGTCCTCCTGTGCCCGCGCACATTCGGTTCCAGCAACGCCATCGTTCGGTCCATCCCTGTCGCCGTTTCCCCGGCTTGCCGTGAGGATGCCGGTTACCGCCGAGCGTGACAAGGGCAAAAGGGTTCGGTGACGTCCCTCGCCATCCTCACGGATGTTTCGGTTTGGCACAAGTGTAGGGGCAAGTAAGCCAGGGGTCGGCAAGGTTAAGAATCAAGCTTAAGTCGGCCTTAAAGAGTTGCTGCGATGGTCAATGGCGAAGCGCATCGGGACGAGGGGGTTCGTCCGAGCGATCAAGGGGACCCTTCGCCATGACCAAGATCAAGGCCCTATGCCTTGCCGGCTTCACGAGCCTCGCGGCCTCGACCGGTGCCGCCAGCGCCGCCGACCTCCTCCTGCCGCCACCGCCGCCGGTGCTGCCGCCCCCGCTGGTCCTCCCGGTCGGCGGCGGCTTCTACCTTCGGGGCGACGTCGGCGTCGGCATCAACGACCTGCGGACCCGCAACTCGACCTTCGACGAGACGGTCCCGGACGCCCATTTCGAGCAAAGCTCCATCGACGATAGCCCCATCATCGACCTCGGTGTCGGTTATCGCTTCAACAACTACTTCCGTGCCGACGTCACGGGCGAGTACCGGGGTTCGACGAGCTTCACCGCGAACCAGAGCTACAATGTCGGCGCCTTCGCCACCGACCAATACGGCAACCCACCCCCGAACGGCGCCCGCGCCTACGACTACTACAGCGCCCACGTCCGTTCCGTGGTCGGGCTCGTCAACGGCTACGTCGACGTTGGGACGTGGTACGGCGTCACCCCGTTCGTCGGTGCCGGCGTCGGCGTCGCCAACGTGGCCGTCAAGAACCTGACGGACATCAGCTACGGCAGCGGCGCCGCCGGCGGGGCGGGCAACGGCGGGGGCGGGTTCGCCTCCAACCACGATCAAACCAACTTCGCCTTCGCCCTCATGGCGGGCCTGGACTTCGCGGTGACGCCCAACGTCACCCTCGAACTCGGCTATAGGTACTTGAACCTCGGCAACGTGTCGTCGTCTCCGATCATCTGCAGCAGCGCGTCGTCATGCCCGAACGAGGTGCAGCACTACAGGCTGCAGTCCAACGACATCAGGCTCGGCTTCCGTTACACCTTCCTCGACGCGGTCCCGCTGCGCGCGCCCGTCATCGCCAGGTATTGAGGGGGCGCCAGACCGACCGATCGTCGGTCCCGCCGAACCACGTCCCATCAAGATGAAGCGAAGGGCGCGGACCTCGGTGCGCGCCCCTCCGCCACGATCATCGTCGCGCACGTGCCGAACCATGCCGTTGGCGGCTTCATACAAGCGTGCTGGCTTCGCGATGGCCGGATTGCTTGTCATGGTCCGAAAGCCCACCGGTCCCGCTCAACGTATCCCCGGCGTCTTCCGTCCGGTCCACACCATCGATCATGTCGGAGAACGCCGTCAGCAACGTCGCGACGTAGGTGTGAACCGCGGCCTCCGAGAGGATATCGCGGGCGAACAGCGTTCCGGCCGACGCGACGTGTTCGAAGTAGCCGGGATGGGCACGTTCGTGATCGATGGCCCGCACCACGTCCTGGTGCTCGAAGACGGGGATGTAATGGTAGCCGGCGATGAGGGCTGGCGAGTAGAACAGCGAATATTGCTGGACGTACTTCAGGAGCGCACAATTGCTGGCCAGCGCGATCGCCATCCGGGAACAGGTGGCGCCGTTCCCATCAACCGAGATCACGAACTTCGCATCGAACGTTTCGTCCCAGCTCACGCGGCCTTGACCGAACCCCATCGCCCGCAGCCTGTCCTCCACCTCGGGAGTCTCGCATTGCACGATGCCCGGCAGCCGGAAATCGACCAGGGGATGATCCTTGAAGTACAGGGCCGCGCGGAGACGAGGGAAGCGGGCGCCCTCGACATCGTCCAAGCTGAGCTGGCCGCCACCGGTCGTCGATCCGGCGAAGGTTGCCCTGCAGGCCTTGGAATGGAATGGCTTGGCGTCATGGGGCGCCGACCGGAGATAGTCGAGCATGTGCAACTCGAAATCCGGTAGGAGGATGTTCGCGCCGTTCACCTCCTTCTGGAACGAGAAGACGGGATACTCGACCTGATCGCCCGCTTCGTCGTCGACGTCCACCGCGATCGTGACGGGGCGCGCCGTCGGAGCGGTCCGGAGCGCACCCGTGATCATGTGATAGTACTTGTCCACCCTCTCCGCGTAGACGGGGATCTCGTCCGCTTTCGAACGAACCGATACGTGTCCTCCATGGATGTCGAAGACGTAGATCGACGGGGAGATGGATCCGAGAGCGGTGACGTAATCCTCGTAACGCGCCTTCTCCACCCTTCGACGACGCCAAGGCGAGAGCTGGACGTCGGTCAAGAGGGTCGCCAAGTCCTTCAACGCGACACCTTCCACGCGCCCGGCTCCGCGCCGGCCGCATGCCGTTTCCCCGCCCAGTCGCCGAAGCGAGCGTTGAAGCGCTCGTCTTGACCGCCGTGGCGCGAGGGACGAGCGGATACGTCCTCCTCCCCGATCGCGACCCATGTTCCGAAGGCAGCCTCGATCCCGGCGCAACCGAAGCCGAGCCGGTCACCAATCATGCGCGGCCCTTACCTCGGCCAGCCGCGCCGCGTATCGGCGGCCGATCGCCTCGAGGCTGAAATCGCGACCGATCGCGGCGGCGGCGGCGGCACCTTTGGCCTTCGCTTCCGCCGGGTTCGCCACCATGTGCCTCATGGTCTTGGCCGCGACGTCGAGGTCGGGGTCGGCCCAATAGCTATCGCGCTCGCAGAATATGTACTCGTCCGGGCGCACGCTGGTGAGTGTGTAGTCGATCAGATAGGCCGTCTCCGGTCTGCAGAAATCCATGTTGCCGGAGTAGCCGGTGGCGATGACCGGCATGGCGAGCTGCATCGCCTCGATCATGCCGAAGCCCCAGCCTTCCGAGCGATGGAGCGACACGTAGCAGTCGCAGGATCGCTTCAAGGCGAGGAGGTCGCGGTACGCCAGCGTCTTGTTCATGACCACGATGCGAGGGTCGGTGCCCGTCAGGGCATCAATGCGCTTCCAAACCCGGAGTTGGTAGGGGTCCCCGACGCGGTGCCGGTTCTGGGTCTTGATGACCAGCCGGACAGGTTCCGTGCCGAGCGGAAAGGCTCGGCGAAACGCTTGGATCACGCCCAGCGGGTTCTTGCGCTCGATGAAGGAGAACGAGTCAAAGGTCGTGAGGAACACGAAAGGCCCCGTCTCCAGACCGATCAGGTCGCGCGACATGGGCGCGACATCGGGCAGGGCCTCCACCGCCATGCCGACGTTGATGACCGGCTTGTCGGTGACGCCGGCGTAGATCTCGCGATTGTACTCGGACGAGACCCAGATCTCGTCGAGGAGTTCCAGCGCCAGCCGGTGGCATTTGGGGATCTTGTTGAGCTCCCAGAAGAAGAAGCCGATGTTGTAGCTGTCCTCGAAGATCTCGCGCGCTTGGTAGGCGAAGGCGAGCGGCGCCGATTCGGCGTTGAGATGGATGAGGTTGATCGCCCGCCTGTTGCGATAGGCTTCGTAGTTCGTTGAAGAGGCGAACCCGACCGGGGCGGGGTTGTCCAGACCGAAGTCGATGACCGTCGGCCGCGTCCCCTCGCAACACGTCAGCACGTCGACCGACAGTCGCATGGCTTGCCCTAGGCCCGACGCCTTGTATGCCGGCCCGATCACGGCCACGCCTTGCTCGATCGGCCCGATGGGTTGCGACGGGGGCTGGAAGCATTCGCCGGTATGGCCCGTCACGGGATCGCGCGTGGTGGCGGCGCTGGGCATGTCCAACGTGAGGCTCAGGCCATGCTGCCGCAACAGCGCGTCCCCGGTTAGGCGAAACGCCCTGGACTGCTCGCCCGCCGCGCCCATGCCGATCTCGTCCCCCGCGAAGCAGAAGCGGGCGAGCGCCTCGTCCAGCACGCTCCGATGGTCGGGCGTCTCGCGCAGGACGCGGCGCAGGAGTTCGCGCGGCAGGTATTTTAGGATGTGGGGATGGGTGAAACTGTAGACGACGAGGTAGACGATATACGCCACGCGATCCTTGACCTGGTGCAAATCAAGGACGTGAAGCTCGCTGTGGGCCGCGAAGTATCCCAGCATGAAGACGTTCATGGGGAATTCTTCGTTGACCCAGTCCGCCTCATCACGCAGCAGGGCGATCTGCTCCTTCGTCACGAGCCGATCGTCCAACTTGAAGCGCGGCGCGAAGTCGACGCACCACCAGTACACCGCCTCTCGCAATTGAACCGGGTTACGCAGGTCCATGGTCGGCGACAATTCGCGACCGACGAAATTGATCAAGGCCACCGACACGGCCGGCGAGGCGGCGGCCAATGGCGCCGGTTGGTTCAGGAACGCGACCTGGGTCCGGGACAGGGGTAGCGCGACGGCATTCTGGCGGTGCCGACCATAGTCGACGATGTACCACAGCAATACGCCGAGCCGCTCCTGGAGTGTGCCGGCCATCTCATCGATCTGAGCGTCCCGCACGAGCCTGAAGCTCTCAAACTGCACGTACTTGGTGATGAGTCCTTCGGCATCGCGCTCAGGGTCCGCCGTCTCGAACAGGACAGCCGAGTTCGTCGATCTATCGGGATGCCAGTGACGGTCGAGGACGAGGTCGTGGGTCAAGCCAGCTCCCCGGAACGCGCTGAGACGGACTCGAGCACCGCGTCGCACCCCTTCCCTTCGGATATCCGAGGCCGGCCATCGATGAACGCGGACTCCCGACGATCCCTGCGGCTCGCACGCATGGATGCCGATCCGGCTCGATGGGCTTTCGCGTGCGAACGCTCACGCCACGGCGACGAGGGCATGCGCCGCCTCCTGGACCTCGAAGGCGAGGTTCCGCATCAGGCTGACGTATCCTTCAGGCATGGGGGAGGACAGCATCATCGTTTCCGCGTCCAGGTCGATCACACCCCCATGCAGCAACACGCGGCATTCCGAGAAGCGGACGTGGACCGGCGCGATGGTTTTGATACCATCGGGGAAAGGCATGAAGAACCCATGCCGTCCTTGTCCGATCCCACTTTCCACGAGGTCGGGGCGAAAGCCATCGGCGACGATGTGGGCTAGTCGCCGACCCGTCGCGTCGACCATCTCGACCCTCACGACGCGGTCCAGCGCGTCGGCGTCGGCGGCCCACCCGTGGACGCCGGCTTCGTCATACCGATCAACGTGGCCGATCCAGCGAGGGCGCGCTTGATCGGTGTCTCGTCGGTCTTGGGTGGATCCTTGATGCATGACAGATCCCTCCGAAAAAGTGTCCGTACCTTCGCCCGCCGCGCTCGTCCCACCATTCATCGTGCGAGGACCATCGACCATGGCCCGACTTCCGAGCCCAAGCGGTTGGCGCGATGCCGTTCATGCTCAAGCGCGACGGGACACCACGTTGAACCACGAGCGCGCGCTCGCGTGCGATGGCGCCAGGTCGTCCTGCGCTTGGGACCTGCCAGGCGCGATGGCGCGAAGCCGTTCCGCGATGGCGGGTTGAAGGCGACTGAAGGACATGCGGTCATGAACCATCATGCGCGCCGCGTTCGATAAACGGTTGTAGGCGTCCTCCGTCAAGGCGTTCGCCTCCGTGAGCGCGGCGGTGACTTGACGCGCGTCGCAGATGTCCACGTTGTACGGCTTCCCGGCGACGCACCCCGCGAGGTGGGGATTCTCGTTCAGGACGCTGTTCGTCCCGATGATGACCGCGTCCGAAGGGTCGATGTAGTCGAGCATCGCGGTCGTGCGCGTCGTCACGGGCACGACGCCGCGCGCCATCGCCTCCAGCAAGGGCAGGTTCTGACCTTCGGCGATCGACGTGCAGAGATAGAAATCCGCGAGGTCGTAGAGCGCGCTCATCTCCTCGTCCGTCAGGAATTGATTGAAGACGATGATGTTGTCGTTCGCGAAGGAGGAGCCGGACGCCAGCTTGTTCACCATCACGTCGAGGACGACGAGATCGAGCGTGAAGCGCTCCGGCGACGTCAGGGCTTTGATGATCAGGATCGCGTCGCGGTTGTGCTGCTGGAAAGCATCAAAGCCGCGAACCATCGCATCGAGGTTCTTCCTGAAATCCTCGGGGTTGAAGATGGCGAGGTAAACCTTGCGGCCCTTCAACGATTGATCGGGACCAACGGCGGCGGCGAAGAGCGGCGTGTACTCGTCGCCGCGTCGACGGCCCCAATGCCCGAGGAAATTGACGTGAAAACTCTTGGTGTCAATGTGGCCGAGCCGCCGAAGGGCTTCGTCCTTACCGAGCGTGTTGGCCTCGTAGACCTCGATCGGCGCGGGAATGCAATGGACGTTCGTCAGTCCGTGCTCCTCGAGCACGCGCTTGGTGAAGGTGCAGGGGACCCAAACCTCGTCGCAAAGGCTCAGCATCTGCTTCTGGTTCAGGAACGGGTGCTCGTCTTCACCGCATTTATCCTTGAGGACCGGAAATTCCCACGCGAAACAGACGATGTTGTATGCTTCCTTGAGGATCCTGATCTGCTCCGTCGAGCGAAAGATCATATGCACGTAACGCCCCCGATACTGCGGAAGCGTCGTATATGAACGCGGCGAACTATAGTACTCCGGCATCATCACGAAATGCATGTCGATCGACATGTCCGCCATGCAGCGAACGAATTTCGCTTCGGCGAACCTGTAGGAATAATGGGGGGCCCCGAGGCTGTGTTTGTCGACCTGCTTGATGGCGCCAGAGTAGCAGATGGCATCCCTCATCATGCCGCATTCTCCAATGTGATGAAGCGCGCGTTGCGTAAGCTGATGGAGATCAGGCGCGGATCGGGTGTTCCATTGAAGCGGAGCGGACAGCTGGCGTCGCGGGCAATGAGCACCAGGTAGCCCATGCGGAACGACCCGCTGTCAGCCGTGATCGCCAGGGAAAGCTCGCCCCCGGCTTTCTCCTGGAGCCGGCAACGCAGCGCCTGACCCTCCGAGAACGCTAGAACGCCGGCCGGATCCGCGTAGCACGCGTCCACCGAGATCTCGATCCTCTCAACCAACGACTCCGGCCTCGGATTGTACAGGACGCCGATCTGCATCATCCAGCGGAACTCGCCGGACGCGCCGAACTCGATCTCCTGCCAACCGCTCGCGAAGAGGCGCGAGCGGCAGGGCACTAGGCACGTCCGCTCGTCGACCTGCGTGAAGTCGTCCCGCGCGACGCGCAGGTCCTGTCCCGACAGCACCGCCGGGTCAAGGAGCAGCGACGGTCGACCCGAGAGTTGGGAAAGCGCCCGGAAGAAAATCTCGCGTTGCGACAACCCATTCGCCACGTCGCGCGCGAGGGCCGCCGCAGCATTCGGCAGGATGGCGAGAGCGGGAAAGAAACGCAGTAACTTGACATCCAGCGGCGAGTCCTTCCGCAGGAAGGATCCGAGCAGGAGTTCGAACGCGAGCGTGCGCGCCGCCGTGTGATAGATGATCTTGCGAGCGAAGAGGCGTCCGGGCGCGTCGCTCAGGCGCCTACGGTGTCGGCCATATTCCTCGGACAGGAACAGGTTGTGCCGAACTTGGTCGTAGCTGATCGCGCCGGTCTGGATCTCGGACAGGAGATGGTTGAGGCCAGCGCCGTCGGCCGGCCTCTTCAGCACGTCGAGGTAGAAGGCTCCGATCACGTCTTCGGGCGTCATCCCAGCGGCAAGGGCGTCGCGGTAGGTGGCGACGTCCTGATCCCCCGTCTTGAGTTGGTGCGCCTTCACCGCACCACCCGCCTCCTGACCCTTGCCCAACATTTCGCCGGTTTCCCCGACGACCACGAAGCTGTTCGCGCGATCCCGGGTCGGTATGTCCGACAAAGGGAACTCGAACCAGCAGTTGGCGTGCTCTTCCTCGTCACCCCGGCAGGCATCGGCGGCGATGGCGGAAGAAAGGATGACGTCATCGCAGATCAAGTGCACCGTCGCCGGGTAATGGTCGTCCTCCTTGATCTTCGCCCACCCCCGGCACGTGGCGACGTTGTTCACGGTGATGGCGCCGGTCACGATGCCAACTCCCTCTTCGACGTTCGGATGGCGATCTCGGCGAGCAGCTTGTCGTAGGACGTCTGCCAGGAGAATGTGCTCGCCTGGCGTTTGCAGCGTTCGCGGATGGCGAAGCCCTCGTGCTCGATCTTCATCAAGGCCTCGATGAACACGGCCCTGAAATCGCCTGGCCTGAACGGATCGAAGTAGAAGCAGGCGTCGCCTCCAACCTCCGGCATGCTCGACGAATAGGTCGTGACGCAAGGCACCCCGACCCCCATCGCCTCGACGATCGGCAGTCCGTATCCCTCGAACAAAGAGGGATAGATCAAGAGGTGCGCGTTGCGCAGGAGGGCGTTCTTGCGCGCCTCGCTCACGAACCCTGGGAACACGATCGAGCCACGGGCGAGCCGCGACTGCAGCCCGTAATCAGCCACGAGGCTCTCGATCGAGGATCCCCATCCGTAGCGTCCGAGGAAGATGAACTGGAAGCGATCGGCGAAGGACGGGCTGTCGCGCAGGAGCTCCAAAACTTGGCCGACGTTCTTGCGGGGCTCGATGGTCCCGAGGATCACGATGTAGGGCCTATCGCTCCGCTCGTCCGGGGCCGCCTCCCCCAAGGAGGAGGCGGGCGGAGAGGCGGCATTATAGATCGTCACGACGCTCGTCGGGTCCTTCGGACTGAGGTAGCGTAGCACGTCGCTGCGCGTCGCGTCGGAAACGCATACGGTCAGATCGTTGGACGCGATGTCGGCAGCCATGCTGTTGGCGTGGAAGTCGATCGTGTCCTTGCCGTGGTACTGAGGCGTCAGCAGGGTGCTGAGATCATGGATGATCTGCACCTCGAAATCGAAGCCCCTCCGGCACGTCTTCCGGTTGGGGAAGATGGCGGCGTGCGGACCGGGAGCGGCGAAAGGCGCCGGGCGTCCGATACGCCGCGCGGTATGCCACTCGAGGAGGTCACCGTTGCGGGTCTTGAGCAAATCTGCGACGACTTCCCGGTCGACCATCGTTCGTCCGAAGAAGAAATGGTTACGGCTCGGGTCGGCTTCCAACATCTTCTCGGCGAAGGCCGAGGTGACATGCGAGATGCCGGTATACTCACGCTCCTTCAGGGTTCCGACTTCAAGGTAGTGGAAAATGGCCAGTCTCCATCGAGCTGTGATACGCAACAGACGTCAAGACGGCCACTGGCAACGTGTCGGCGTCGACCCGACGCCGAATAACATCATTGCCCGCCTACCGTCCTACCTCAGCAACGGTCGCACTGAGCATCGCTAGACCGGCGCGAGTTCCAATTTATTCAGGCTCAGGGCCATCTTCCTGGTGTCTTGACCGATCCCGAGCGCGGACGGACTGATGAAGTCGGGCGTGTAGATGTAGAACTCACAGTCCGCCGACTTGAGTTCGACGGTCACTTCGACCATCGCCGCCTCGACTGCACCGAACTCAACGACGCTTTGATGGACGACTTCGCCGTTGAGGCTGATGACGACCCGCTGGGTCCTATGCTTCTCGTGAAGGAGCGGCAGGAAGAAAAGCGTCGCCGCGACCTTCTTGTGGCTGTTGAAGTCGATCACGGAGAACCGCACGAAATGGTGGGCACCTTCCGACCAGGTGAAGTCGTAGTCGAGCGGGTTCCATCCGAACACCGCGTAGTTCTTGAGGTCTTCCGGCTTGCAGATCTGCGAGGCATGGATCGGGAACATGGTTCCGGCGGCGTCGCGGTAACTGCCGCCCGCGGCCAGCACCCTATCGATCGCGAACTCGCGGAGCGTTGGATAGAAGGTCGTGGGAACCTGCGACGGATACTTCTCGCAGAGCTGGTGCACGGTCGCCAGCGGGCATTGATCCAAACCTTCCTCGAGGATCAAGTCACCGTATGCCATGAACTCGGCGTCGGCCCTCTGGTAGCCGAAACGGGTCAGCTCCACATCCCCCCTGCCGAGGAGGGCTTGCAGGACCTCTTCCTGCTGACCACGCCGCCTCATCTCGAACGTGATGTTGTGCTCGCCGGCGCGTGACAGGAAGGCCTCGACATTCATACCGGCCGCCAACAGGACGGCGGCGTGCCTGGCGTCCTCGATGACGTCGATGGCGAACAGGAGGACATAGTGCCCATCGTGGCGGAGGCACTCGGATATGCGAGGGAAACGGATGTTGGGGATGTGATTCCATGCCTCCTGGAAGCGCGTGTCCCAGGGACAAAGCTCGCTTCCAACAAGTGTTTGCGGAACAAGCGCCACCACACGATCGAACTCGAGGAACTGATCGAGGATCAGCGCGCCGGTCCCTCCCATGCTGAGACCGAGGGCAACGCTCTCGGTGATGTCGCAAGCCTTCTTGTATTGCTGAATGAACTCGATCAGGTCGTCCCAACCACGCTCGGCGTTGAACCACGCGTTGCGGCTGTCCTGGATGTAGATGACGTGATCATCGGTCTTGAGACGGTCGAGCGTTCCCTTCCACTCGCGAAGCATCGCGGTTTCCTGCGCCTCCCCCGCGACGTGGTCGAAACCGGAAACGGAGACGATGAGGCGGCGGCTCGATCCGAGTTGCACGGACACACGGTAGCTAGCGAATTCCAGCACCATCCTTCCGCTCTGAGCGGCCAGGAGGTCCGAAAACGAGTTGGATATTATAGTTTCATGTGTCACTTGCGACATCCCCGACACGAAGTATTTCTATAAGTCGTATATTTCACTGATTTGGTGACAAATAAATAACCAAAGATAAAATATCGTCGATAAATCAGATCATTTCGTTGAAGGTGCGGACGGTATCAGCAATTATCGCATCATAAGTTTACTTTAAGACCGATGTCGTCTCGGTGAGCGGGGATCTACCGCCTCGTGACGGCTCCCGATCCGTGATCACTAACGTACTAGAGTTCACTATATCCGGTTCACGCGTTCACCACGTGTGTTGTGGTCCAGGGTGGGATTGGAACCCGATGAAGGCGCCGAATTCGATCGCCGCCTACCGCTCCCGCTAGCCCTCAAGTCGACGAGTGGTCCAACGGAGGATCGCCGGACCCGCGACCCATCGGGACAATCCGGCCGCGTGGCCAGCCGCCCGCCACCGTCTCAGTGGCCGGGTCGGGAAACCGTGCCGCGCGCCGCCACGATCGCGGAAATATCCCCGAGGTTACGCATCAGGTCCACTTCCTTCGACGTGAATTTCATCGCGAAACGCTGCTCGAGGGCCAACAGGAGCTCGATCTGTTTCATCGAGTCCCATCCCTCGACGTCGTGCGCGTTCAGATCGGGCCGCAGCACGATGTTGTCGCGCTCGAACACGTCCGAGAAGATCGGCTTCAATTCGACGTAAATGGCATCCTGATCAATCATGAACAACCTCCAAGGTGGATTTTTGCCTCGACCCAGCAAAGGTCGCCGCGTTTACTTGAACCTGCTGGTCGAAGGAGCCGCATCCGCTCGCGGGAAGCGAACCGCGTTCGCCACCTCGGCCGGGCGAGATCACGCTGGTACCCTTTCCCGCAGGTCGATATCGAAAGGCAAGTCGAGCGACACATCGCCGGAGAGCGACATCTCAAAACGAACCTCGCCGGCGTTGCCGCCATCGACACATTCGAAGCCAAGCCTCGGGTAGAGGTCCGCGACCATCGCGTTCTTCGGCGAGGGACGATAGCTGCCGAGCAACCTGCGCGCGCCCGCACGACGCGCCTCGCCTGCGACCACGGTCAAGATCGCCTCTTCCACGCGCCGGCCGAGCACGCGGCACGACATCAACCACGTCTCGATCCTCGCGTCCCCGTCCTTCAGGCGGCAGATCACGATGGCGATGATCCCGTTGTCGCCGAAACGGTCCTTGAGCCGGAAATGCAAGCCGAGGCACGCGGGGTCGCGCATCACGTCGCGCACCTCGCTTTCCGTGTAGCGGAAGGTGGTCAAGTTGAATTGATTGGTCTTATTGATGAGCTGCACGATGCGGTCGAGGTCGAGGTCGTCGAAGAAACGCGCCTCCAGTCGCATCTCGAGCCCGGCGAGGTAACCGGCGAGGTCGGTCGCCTCCCCGCTCTGCGCCCGACGTTCGCGATTGGCGGCGTACAGCTTGTTGCGATCGCGGTCCTCCGCAGTCACCGACAAAGCCTCGAAGTAACCGGCCCCGGCCAATCGCGCCGGCCAAAGGGCGGGATCCTCCGGCACCTCGGGCACGGCGACGTCCGGCAAGGCTTCGCGCACCAGGTTCCGCTCGAACGGATTGTCGTCGAGGAACACCAGCGAATCGATGCCGATCGACAAGGTTTTCGCGATCGCCGCGAGGTTCGCGGCCTTGTCCGACCAGTTCGCGACGAAGCAGGCGATGTCCTCGCGCCGCAACACCATGTCGGGGTGTTTCTCGAACGCCTCGATCGCGTTCGCCTCATCGTTCTTCGAGCATACGGCCAGGATCACGCCCCGCCGCGACAGGCTCTTGGCGTAGGCTTGCACGTCGAGGAAGGCTTCGCCGAGCGTGCTTCCCTGTCCGATCTTGATCCCGGCGAGACCATCGTCGCCGATGACCCCACCCCACAGCGTGTTATCGAGATCGAGCACCAGGCATTTCTTGGAAAGTCCCTGCCTGGCGGCGAGCAGGCGGCCGACCAGGTCGCCGTAGAGCGGTGCCGCCGTCGGCGCGACCTCCTGCTTGGCGCGGTGCCAGAGCATCGGATCGTAGATCGTGGCGAGACCGTCACGCGACGCCGCGGCGTCCACGGCGACGAGGCTCACCTCCGCCGAACACCGGCGAAGGTGCGCGTTGAACTTGTCGATGAAGGCGGCCTTGGAACCGGGCAGCGCGTGTTCATGCGCGCCCATGAGTGGCGGGAAGACGGGCAGCGCGGCCTGCGTCATCACGAAGGCGCCGAACGTTTCGCGGGCGATGCGCCAAAGGTCCGCGATCTCGCCGGTGGTTCGCTCGAACAGGGCGTCGGCCTCCGCGGCGTCGGCGGAGGGATCGAGCCCGGCGGCGAGCGTGCGCGCGTCGAAGGCGAACAGCACGGCATCGGGCTTGAACGCGTGCAAATCCGAGCTTCGATCCATCAAGACCTGTCGGACCTGCCCGTACGGGGCCTCGTAGACGTCGAGCCAGATGTTGCGTCGAAGGGCCCCGACGCGGATCGCCGGCAGGAGGTGCGAAACGGTGGCGGTCGCCAGGACCGCGAGGCGCACCGGACGCGTGGCGAGCTTTTCCGGTGCGTCGGGGAAGCGCGACGCGCGGAGCCGGTCCAGCGTGCCCGTCTTGATGAAGTCGAGGTCATGGCCACTCAGTGCGACGAGTTCCGCCCAGGCGACGGCGTCATCGCCCCGCGCGGCGAGCATCCTCGCCCGCGCGCCCCATCCGGGGCCGGTCGGCGGCAACCAGCTCAACGCTCCCATTTCCGCGCCTCCTCGCGAGGAATCCTCGCACCTATCAAGCCTTGACCCCGTTTGCCGCGCCGGGCGCGGTGCAGAACGGGATCGGTCATTGCGATCGACGCTCCGCCCCGGCGGGCTCCGAGCCTCGAACCCGCGCTCCCGAGGTTGTCCCCTCTACGTTGAGGAGGTCGGGGCCCGTGTTATCGAGGAAGAGCGGTAGACTCAGGACCCTCGACCAGGGTGCCGTCGCCCAGATGCCGCCGCCGTTGCGGGTGACGAGGTTGGTCGTCGACATCACGAGGTAGGCGCGCTGGTCCTCGTCGTAGACCGCCGAGGCGGCGTGGAACTGCATGTAGGGTGAGCGCGCCAGTACGTATCCGGAGGGATAGGCCTTGATGTGGATGCCATGGCCGCTGTCGCGCGGCGCCGGCGCGCCCGCCCGCGATCCCGACGCCACGCCGGCCTCGCGCACCGCGTGCACGATCGGACCATCCAGCGTGATGCTGCAATAGATGCGTTGCGTGCAGAGGGGATCGTTGATGAGGACGCTGTCCCAACGGGCGAAATCGGCGAAGAACTGCGAACCGAACAGCACCTCCTGGTTCGGATGGGGCGACAGCGCGTTGTCGACGACGATGTCGTAATCGTTGGTCGTGTCCTCGATGTGATCGAAGAAGGCCCCGTCGAAGCCGCCGCCGACGTGGACACCGATGTGGCACCCGCCGATCTTACCGCCATCGACCCAAAGGTCGTACTGCGGACCGGTGGCGGGCCGACCTTCCGCGCCCAAGCCGGACACGGCCAGGCAATCATCCTGGGCGGTGACGAAGAAGCCTTGCAGGCGCGTGTAGTCGATCTGGTCGAAGTGGAAGCCACCCCACAAATTGACCGGGTCCTGCTGACGGCCGAGCGCGATGTCTTGGAGGGACACGAACTGCGTGCCCATCTCGTGGATCGCGAAGCCACCCGTCATCCTGGTCGCGCTCTCGAGCGTGAAACCGCGCAGGACGGTGTATCCGGTCGATGTCACGCCGTCGGCCTTGACCTTGCCGCTGCCGATCTGCAGCAGATCCACGCTCGTCGCGGCCCCGGTGTAGAGGAGGCGGGACGTGCCCCACATGCCGGCACCCTCGATCGAACCATAGGGGCGATCGATCACCAGCGGCGCGCCCGCGAAGGCGCAAGTTTCCCCGGCGGGGAGTTCGACATGGTAGTTGCGGTAAGCGAACGCGCGCCGCAGGGCATCCGTATCGTCGGTGTGGCCGTCGCAAACGGCCCCGAAATCCCTGACCGAGACATGGTCCCGACTATTCATGGCTTGATTGTTGATGGCCTGATCGCCGCCGGTCACGTCACCGGCGGCGCGTGCGGGAAATAACAAACATACCACCATGGCCCAGGACAGCGTCGCGACAACAAGTGCGGAACGGCCGATCATGACGCCGCGATCGCGAAAGTATCGGCGGGACGCCCAGCCATGCTGGCCAGACCGGCCCCCACGTTCGACGCGGCTTCCACAATCCAGCCACGAAGCAACAATTGTTATCGGCATATCGCATCATTAACACGGGCGGATGACGCGTTTAATAACAATAATCAAAAATGACTTCCATTTCCATTATAAACAGAAATAATTGTTTGAATCGCATCCTTTGCTTAAGCAGCCGCCCCCCCGCGTGCTAAGCGTGCCATCTCATGATGTGCATGACTCGATCACATGCCTCAACGCCGCTGGTGCTTGGAACACGCGAGTCGAGAAAGTCAATCGATGCGGGATCAAACGGCATTACTCCAGCGTCACGGAGGTCAAGATCGCGTGGACGTCGGTGGGTCCGTGCGCGTTGGCTCGCGGGATGGGATGGTGGACGCGTCGTCGCGGGACAGGGATCGAACGGCGGTCCCGGTTCGTCCGAGGTTCCTCGTTTGCGCCGAGTCCGTCACGCCGAAGCTGGTCGAGGCGGCGTTCCCCCGTCCGCTGGTGGCGGGCATGCCCACGTCCGGCGCGCCGGCCCTCGTACGGGACCCGACAGGTCGCGCGACGACCATCCACGCGATCGAGCTTTTCAAGAACCTGATCGACCTGACGCTCTACCTCAAGGGCGCCACGCAGTTTCCCGATGTCCTCTACCTGCGACCGCGATTGTTCCGCTACCCGGATGGCGTGGCGGCGCTGGCTTTCGCCGATAAACGCTGCGTCGCCCTACAGAAGCTCCTCATCCTGTGTGACCGCCTGCTTTGCGCGGGCGAGGTGATCGAGTTGGAAGCCCTTTACCACGGCGACGACGCGGCCGGGCGCACCCTCTCACGGTGGTTGGGGACGGCGCGGGCCGACGTCCACGACGCGCATTTCGACGCGCCGGCCTTCGGGAAGGCCATCGTTTCGGTCGCGACATCGCTGCGCGCGTCGCTGGGCGATGCCAGCGCGTTGCTGCCGCTGGGATCGACCAAGCCCGTCCGCGAGGGGGAGCCCGCAACCCTTTTCCTGGGACGCGGCTGGTGCGAGCCGGAACCGCACTTCGTCTGGAGCGTCGGGTCCTTGTCCCAGATCCATCTGCCGCTGGCACGATCGAAAGGGCGCAAGCGTTGCCTCCTGCGGGGCATGAGGGTGACAACGGACGTGAAGGTCGAGGTCTCGGTGAACGGTGGGAAAGTCCCTTGCCTCTTCTTCGCGAACCGGCCCGGTCACGACTACGACATCTTGATCGAACTCGGCGTGGTCGACGGCGGCACCGTCCGGCTCGACTTGCGCTTCCCCGTGACCGTCAGTCCCCACAGCCAGGATCCCAGTAACGGGGACAAGAGGGAACTCGCCTTCGCGATCCACGACATCCGACTATCGGAGGTCGATCGCCCACGTCAGGTCGGCTGGACCGGGCGCGACGTGGCGGAGACCGACGTGTTCGGCTCCGCCTTGATCTACGCCGCCTGGAACGATCCATCCGCGAACGAGGCGCTGGTGCGCGGCACCGGACGTCTCCTCGCGCGGCGCGTGATGGGGGGCGGGCAACCCATGTCCAGTCGCGGGACGGATCTCACGACATGGCAGGGCGGCGTCGAGGGTTTCCTCCACATGCTGGAGCAGGAGGGCGAGCCGATCGAACTCTTCGTCGGGCCTAAGCGTGTCGACGAGTTCCTCGACGCGGCCGATCGTTTCATCGGTTTGTCGGCTTGGCTGCGGGTGTGTTTCCTCATCGCGGTCGAACCCATTCCCGAGACCCTACGAGGCTGGATCCATAAGGCCCGTTACACCATGGTCGTCGAGGACGGCCGCCTCCTCGCCATCCCCGAACCGTTGACCAATTAAACATGGATGCCTACCACGGTACGTTGCTTGTCCTTAACGGTGACACGAGCCCGACTTACGTTTTCGGGTCGAATTCCGTCCTCAACACGCGATCCGTGATCTCCAAGCGATGGCTCGACTCCATCTGGGAGGGCCAGCCCGCTTTCCGCGCGTCGCTCGGGCCGGGAATGCTGTACATGCAGTTCGACGATTACAACCACACGACGCTGAAGTCCGTGGCCTACGGTCGTCGGGTCGGCTCGGACCCGATCGTGAGGCTGGTGCCGGATGCCTACTTCTACGAGAGCGGCGGCTATCAGGCGACGCGTGAGGCCGCGTTGGCCGGGCGCCTCCCACGCTGGGCCAACCGGCGACCGAAACTCTTCTGGCGCGGCAGCTCGACCCACGACCTGCGAGGGCTCGACGGCGGCCTCGTCGAGCGGCCGGACCAGATCCCGAGGGTCGCGGCCTGCCTGCGTCTCCAGGCGTCCCCTCACGCCGATGTCGGGCTCGAAACTTGGCTCTTGGGCGCCCATCCCGCACCAAGCCTGGTCGACGCCTTCATCCGGGACCACAAGCTTCGTGGGCCGAAGGTGCCGATGAAGGAGCACGCGCGCTACAAGTTCGGGCTCGACATCGATGGCATGGCCAACGCCTGGGGTTTCGTCGACAAACTGCTGATGGGGTCGTGCCTCCTCAAGGTGGCGTCGCCCTACGAGCAGTGGTTCTACGACGATCTGCGCCCCTGGGTGCATTACGTACCGGTGCGGACCGACCTGAGCGACCTCGAAGAGCGGATCGATTGGTGCCTCGCCAACGATGACGAGGCGGAGGCGATCGGCCGAGCGGGTCAGACCCTCGCCCTTGGCCACACGTTCGCCCACGCGACCGAATGCGCGTGCGAGGCGATCCGCCAATCATTCATCGCATGGTGAAGCGAGACATGGTGATGCGACGCATGGTGAGCCGATGGGTGGAGCGACGATCGACGTTCGAGGGAAGGGATCAGGCATGACGAAGACGTTTCCGACGACGATGCCATCGAACGCGCTCCTCGCCGAGCAGCTCTACCTCGGCGTGCTCGGTCGTGCGCCCGACGATGGCGGCCTGCGCTACCACGTCGACCTGCTGGACAATGGCGGCACGGAAGCCCTTCACGCCTGCATCGACGCGATGCTTCGCAGCGAGGAGTTCCGCGCGCGTTGGACGGCGTCGCTCGGCCCGCGGAGCGTCCTGCGGGACTTCCTTCATCCCGAGGGTCTCGACCTCGTCGTCGACTTCGGCGATGACCGCGCCGCGCGCGTCATGGACAAGGGCTGGTCCGTCGTCGAGCGGGGTTACACCTGGTCGGTCGGCGAGGAAAGCACGCTGTGCCTCGGGACGTGGGATCACCCGGGCGACACCATGCTCTTCCTCACCGTGGAGCCGAACTACGAGGCCGACCTCAGGTCGGCGCAGCGATTGACCGTCTTCGTCAACGACGTCGAGATCGCGCAGCAAGTCGTCGCCGGGCCCGGCCCCCGAGCCGTGATGTTCGAGGTGCCGGAGGCCGTGATCGCCAGCAAGGAGAGCCTCACGCTGCGTTTCGCGCATCCCGACTGGCTGCGTCCCTGCGACATGCCGGGCGGAAACGGCGACATGCGCGAACTCTCCTTCATGTTCCAGGACCTGCGCCTGACCACCTTGGACGAGGCGTTCCGGCGCCGACGCCTCGAACTCCGACAGGCCATCGCGCATCCCCTCGCCTCCTCTAGCCAGGAGGGCTTCCGGTCGGAACCTCTCGATGAGGAGACGTTGACCGTCGCTTTCGAGAGCCTCGGCCTGAATTGTGAGTTCGGCTTCGTGCAGCGCGAGATCGGGGCCGAACCGATCTCCCTGCTGCGCTTCAACGGCCTTCCGTTCCGCAAGCTGCTCAAGGGGGTGCGGAACGGCTTCAAAGGCCTCGCGGAGGGCGGCAACCTCGAAATCCGGCTCATCCCGGAACTGATCGAATTCATGGGGTACGAAGCCCAGTACCTGATGATCTACCACACCGCCCGCCACCCGCCCGAGTCCGATGCCAAGACGTTGCTGGGCACCGAGCGCATGAAGCTTCGCTTCCTTGCCCGCAAGCTCATGGAAGACCTGAGCAATGGCGAGAAGATCTTCGTCCTCAAGAAGGACGAGGGCCTGCTGCTGGAGGAGGTGATGCCCCTGATCGATCTCGTGACGCGGAGCGGCGGTACGCTGCTCTGGGTGACGCTCGCCGACGCCGACCATCCGGCCGGCTCCGTCGACCTCGTCGAACGCCAACTGATGCTCGGCTACGTCGATCGCTTCGCGAAACTGGCGAGGGGACCGGACGACATCTCCCATTCGATCTGGCAGACCATGCTGGCGAACGCCTACGCGCTGAGGCAAGGTCAGGACAAACCCATCGCCGCGAGTTGAGCATCGCGCATCGGGGTGGCAATGGAGATTAGGTGTCTTTATTGTACTGATGGATGCGAATCGCCCTAACCAACCGGATCGATCTCGCCAGTCGGATCGGTTTCGATGGAACGTCTCGGCGAACAGTTCGTCGAACGTTTCCATCCGGACGATGCTGGGCCCGTCGTCCGGCCGGAGGCGCCGGCAGGCCCTCGGACCGGACGAGGGTCGTCGGATGGGCCGATCCCTCGTCGACGATCGCGAGGTGGGCAGCGGGGCTGGCGTGGGGGGATGGTGATGGAGCCATCCCACGAGGACGCATGACCGGGTAGGCCACCACTTCCTTTGTTCCCTTCGAAATAGCTGACGGAAACGCCGATGACCGAGTTGATGATCCAAGAGTTCGACAGGGCGACCGCCACCTCGCTCATCGAGAGTTGCTACGAGGCGCTGCTCGGACGCGCGGCCGACGAGTTCGGCCTGCGCACCAAGGTCGACCGGCTCATGAGTGGCGAAGCCAACTTGCGCGACGCGCTGAACGAACTCATGTCGTCGGGCGAGTTCGCGTCCCGCCTCCCGGCGATCCTCGCCGGCAGCCCGGATGTCGAGGCGCTGCGCTTCACCAACGACATGTCGCAATTCGGCGAGATCTGGCGGCTCATACGATTGTGGGTCAACGCGCAGGCCGTGTGCGGTGTCGTCGTCGACGTCGGCGCGCGCGGGCGGGACCGATCCAATTCCTACGACCTCATGCGCCATTTCGGCTGGAGCGGCTTGCTGGTCGAGGCCAATCCGGCACTGATCGCGCCGATCCAGCGCGATTTCAGCGGCCTCGACATGCGCTTGATATCCTGCGCCGTCTCGGATTACGCCGGCCACGCCACCTTCACGCTCGGCTTCAACAACGACGTGTCGTCGCTCAACGCCTCGCTGGCGCAGAACTGGGGCGACACCAAGGGTGTCGTCGAGGTCGAGGTCCGCCGCTTGTCCGAGATCCTCAAGGAACAAGCGATCCCGGAAGTCTTCGACCTTCTCTCGCTCGACATCGAGGGAGAGGACATCAAGGTCCTCAATGACTTGATCGACACGAGCGCGTACAGACCGGCATGGGTCATCATTGAAGCGAGCGACGATTTCAAGGTTCGCACGCTGAACGACGCGCCGTTCTCACCGGCCGTTCGGGCCAACTACGTGGTGCGGATGGCCACGAACGCGAACCTCATCCTGTGCCGTCGTCATCCCGAGCGTGACGCCTGGACGGCGCGTCGAAGCGCCGACCAGCACGCTTAGATCGGCCGGGTCACCGTCGCGGGCAGCATACCGGCGCCTTGGCACGCGCCTCGCGCCATGTCATTCCATGCGGGTCGTTCCGCGCCGATCGCTCGGGACCGCTCCGGAGCCGCCCGGCGGGACGGCGGCAGCGAGGAAGGTCGCGGGATGAGTCGGGTCATCAGGATCGCCGCCGCCCAGATGGGTCCCACCCAGAAGGCGGACGGCCGGGCCGGGACGATGGCCCGCATGGTGACGTTGCTGGAGGCGGCCGCGTCGCGGGGCGCCACGCTGGTGGTCTTCCCCGAACTAGCCTTCACGACCTTCTTCCCGCGCTGGCTGATCGAGGGCGAGGCGCTTGACGCCTACTTCGAGCGCGCCATGCCGAACCCGCAGGTGCAGCCGCTCTTCGACCGGGCCAGGGCGCTGTGCGTCGGCTTCCACGTCGGCTACGCCGAGCTCACCCCGGAGGGGCAACGGTTCAACGCCGCCATCACCGTCGAGCCCGATGGGCGGATCCTCGGTCGCTACCGCAAGGTCCACCTGCCCGGCTCTGTCGAACCGCGGGAGGGCGCGCGCTTCCAGCAATTGGAGAAGCGGTACTTTGACTACGGCGACGGCGGCTTCCCGGCCTTCCGGGCCGGGCCGGCCTGGCACGGGGCCGTCACCGGCATGATGATCTGCAACGACCGGCGCTGGCCCGAAGCCTGGCGCGTGCTCGGGCTGCAAGGCGTGGAGTTGGTCCTGGTCGGCTACAACTCGGCCGCCTACGACCCCAACGGTGGATCGACCGAGGATCGCGCGCTGCGCACCTTCCATTCCAAGCTCGTCGCGCAGGCCAACGCCTACATGAACGCCACCTGGGCGGTGGCGGTAGCCAAGGCCGGCGACGAGGACGGCTCGGGCCTGATCGGCGGCTCCTGCATCGTCGACCCCAACGGGCTGATCGTGGCCGAGGCGGAGACGCTCGGTGACGAGGTGGTGGTGGCGGACTGCGACCTCGACCTGTGCCGCCAAGGCAAGGACAAGATGTTCAACTTCGCGGCCCACCGCAGGCCCGAGCATTACGTCGCCATCACCGAGCGCGCCGGCGTCGTCGAACCGCCGCCCGCGGCCCGGGGATGACGCGTCCGTCCCGATGACCGATCCCGGCCGCATCCTGGTCATCAATCCCAACAGCTCGGAGGCCGTCACCGCCGCCATCGACACCGCCGTGACGCCGCTGCGGGGTCCTGGCGGCCCCGCGATCACCGTGGACCGCCTGCGCTGCGGACCGCCCGGCATCGCCACCCAGCGCGACGCCGACTCGGTGGTCATGCCGCTCTGCGAACTGGTGGCGCGCGACCGGTCGGACGCCTTCGTGCTGGCCTGTTTCAGCGATCCCGGCCTCCACGCGGTGCGCGAGGCGGCGGGGGGGCGCCCAGTGATGGGCATCGCCGAGTGGGGCCTGCTGCGCGCCCTGACGCTCGGCGAGCGCTTCGGGATCATCGCGCTGTCGCCGGCCTCGGTGAAGCGGCAACAGCGCCTTGTCCGGCAGATGGGGCTCGCGGGCCGCCACGCCGGCTCCTGGCCGGTCGACGCTTCCGCCGCCGACACCGCGGAAGGGGCGATCCGCGACCGGCTCGTCGAGGCGGGTCGTCGCCTGGAGGCGGAGCGGGGCGCCGACGTGCTGGTGCTCGGCTGCGCCGGCATGGCCGGCCACCGCCGCGCGATCGAGCAGGCGACCGGCCGACCGGTCGTCGAGCCGACACAATGGGCCGTCATGGCGGCGCTCGGCGCGTTGCGGCTCGCCTCCTGTTGAACCGACACGGGATTTTCCCATGCACCACGACCTGATCATCCGCGGCGGCATCCTGGTCCTGCCCTGGGGCGAGGCGCGCGCCGACGTCGGCGTCCGAGACGGCCGCATCGCGGCGATCGGCTCGCTCGCGGCGCACGGCGCCGATGAAACCATCGACGCCGCCGGCCTGCACGTGCTGCCCGGCCTCATCGACAGCCACGTCCACCTGCGCGACCCGGGCGACCCGAGCATCGAGACGCTGACGACCGGCACCAAAGCGGCAGTGCTGGGCGGCATCGCCACCGTGTTCGACATGCCAAACACCAGTCCGCCCATCGTCGACCGCGAGCGGCTCGACTGGAAACGGCACTACGTCGAGGGGCGGAGCTGGTGCGACGTCGGCCTCTACGTCGGCGGCACCAAGGGCAACATCGACGTCTTGCCCGCCTTGGAGGCGGAAGCCGGCGTCTGCGCCATCAAGGTCTTCGCCGGCTCCTCCACCGGCACGCTGATGGTGGAGGACGACGAGCACCTGGAGCGGGTGATGCGGTCCGGCCATCGCCGCATCGCCTTCCACAGCGAGGACGAGTACCGGCTCCAGGCCCGCAAACCCTTGTTCCGGTCCGGCATGCCGTATCGCAGCCACATGGAATGGCGCGACGAGGAATGCGCCTTCCTCGGCACGCGCCGCTTGATGGCGCTGGCGCGCCGCACCGGTCGACCAGCCCACATCCTGCACGTCTCGACCGCGCAGGAGTTGGACTACCTACGCGACTTCCGCGACGTCGCGACCGTCGAGGTGCTGGTCAACCATCTGACCCAGGTGGCGCCGGACTGTTACGACCGGCTCGGCGGCTTCGGCGTCATGAACCCGCCGATCCGCGGCGAGCGTCACCGCGCGGCGAGCTGGGCGGCGGTTGCCGACGGCACCGTCGACACGATCGGTTCCGACCACGCGCCGCACTCGCGCGCCACCAAGGCCCTGCCCTGGCCCGACTGCCCGGCCGGCCTCACGGGCGTGCAAACACTGGTGCCGATCATGCTCGATCACGTCAGCGCGGGGCGCCTGTCGCTGTCACGCCTCGTCGATCTCATGGCGGCCGGGCCGGCGCGTGTCTACGGCCTCGTCGGCAAGGGTCGGCTCGCGGCCGGCTACGATGGTGACTTCACCCTCGTCGACATGGGACGCCAGCGGACCATCGAGGACGACTGGATCGCCTCCCCGTGCGGCTGGACCCCCTTCGCCGGGACAACCGTGCGGGGCTGGCCAGTCGCGACGATCGTGCGCGGCACGCCGGTGATGCGCGACGACGAGGTGCTGGGCACCCCCGTGGGTCGACTCGCCCGGTTCCGGGGGTGAGGCCCGTGAGGTCCTCGACGGCGACGGCGCGGCTCATATTCGGGGCACGGTAACGCCGGGTTTGTGTGCCTGTCGCCCCAGGATCCCGACCTCGCCATGGCGTCCATAGCCGCGACCTTGTCACTCCCCTCGTAGACCATCACACCTCTGCGTCACGGCCGAGGTGACGTTTGCCCCTGCTGCTGCTGGAGCTTCTCGCGCTCGGCCTCGTAATCCTTCTTCAAACGGGAAAAGCATCCCGCCTCGTAGCAGCCGAACACCGCCGCCGCGCCGGCGCCGATCGCGACCTTGTCGCCGGTCGACAATCCTTTGGCGCGCGGCACGTCACGGTTGGCCGGGGCGGCATGTCCACCCTCGCCGACCGTGACGCCGACGCGCTGGGCCTGCTGTGGTCCGCCGCCGGCCGGCATGTAGTCCACGGCGATCTGCCGGCCCGGTGCCACCGATCCGACGTAGGCCGCGAAGGTCGGAACATCCGGGAAGACGCGGCCGTCGACCGCGATGATCTGGTCGCCAGTCGTGAGCCCGGCCTGTTCGGCGGGTGAAGCGGCGCCCACCCCTTCGACCTTCAGCAACTCGAAGGTCATGCCGCCGCTGGTGATGGCTTTTTCCGGTCCAACCTTCATGCCGAGCGAACCGCCGGCACGTTGCAAACCGGCCGAAGCCTCGGCGGTTTGCAGCTTGTAACCCATCTGATTATCGGCGAGGGCCGCCAGCGGAGCGCCGAGCATGGCAAGCGCCGTGATGGACGCGATCGATCTGAGCACCACGGTTCGTCCGGTCATCGTGAAGGTCTCTTGCAAGGAGGTGCTGGCAACCCGTCAAATCGCCGGGCTGGCCAGTCGCTTGAGTTAGCCAGCCGCTGAAGCTGGCCCGTTGTTTGGCCGATCAAACGTTCATCGAGCCATCGTCGGACACCTGACCGTTCGGGGTCATGCCGTGGACCGCGTTCGGCAGGTGCTGGCTGAGTTGGGACAGGAAGTCGCCCGGCTCCATTCCGGCCTGGGAGGCCATGCCCTGCACCTGCTGCTGGCCGAAGACGTTCTGCAACTGTTGCGGCGACACTGACTGGTTGGGACCATTGCCGATCCAGGATTGCGCGATGTGGCCGAGGCCGGCGTTCTCGAACTGCGAGAGGATCCCGCCAATCCCGCCACCAGCACCGCCGCCCTGACCACCCATGCCTTGGCCGCCCAACAAGCCGCCCAGACCCCCCTGGCCTGCCCCCGCCTGCCCGCCGCCGAGCAGACCCGACAGGACGCTGCCCATGCCGCCCATGCCACCCGACGAGCCGCTGTTGGTACCGGTGTTCTGGCCGCCCATGAGGCCGCCGATGACTGATTCAAGAAGACCCATGTCCATGTTTCCCTGTGATTGCGGTGACGGGCACCCTTAGGCTGCCCGAGGGTTACCCGTCAAAGCGTGCGGCTTCGTCCCGTGACGGCGTGGTAGATGGCGAGGATGATCACGGCACCGACGATGGCGACGAACATGCTGTACAGGTTGAACCCGGTGACCGGTGCGGCCCCCAGCAACGAGAACACGTAGCCGCCGACGATGGCGCCGACGATGCCGAGCACGATGTCGATCAGCAAGCCTTGGCCGGTGCTATCAACGATCTTGCTGGCGATGAATCCGGCGATCCCACCAAGGACCAGCCACGCGATGATGGACATGTCGTTCCCCTTGTCGATGTTTGTTGGTGTCGATGGGCCGCCCGCCCGGATGGGCGAAGCGGAGCGTCCTCATGACCTCGCGGCCCTACTTCTTGGCGGCACTCTTGCCATGCGCGTCCTTGGACGCCTCGTGCGCCTTGGTCGTATGCGCGTGAGCCTCTTCCGAATGCTTCTTGGCGCTCGCCGTGTCGCCCTTGGCGTGATGTTCGGCGGCGGTGTGATGGGACTTAGCGGCCGCCTCGTGGTGCTTGGCGGCTTCCTTGTGGGCTTTCTCGACCATGGTGTCGTCCTTCTTCGTGATGTCGCGCCGTTCCGCGTGAGAGGGAGCCTTGAGCTCGAACACTCGGTCGGGTGACCGGCGGATGGTGGGTGGGATCATAGCCCGCGTCGCTTCAGGCCGGCATCGAACACCGGCAGGCACGTTTGGCCGAGTGAGGCCCGGTTCGCCTTCATGCAGACGAGCAACTGCTGCTCGTC
Organism: uncultured Beijerinckiaceae bacterium; assembly: GCA_964235705.1. Lineage (GTDB taxonomy): Bacteria > Pseudomonadota > Alphaproteobacteria > Rhizobiales > Beijerinckiaceae > RH-AL1. The sequence continues at coordinate 70,901 of CAXSDP010000012.1, forward strand.
GGGGTAGGTGGAAGCGCAAAGGCGTTGCGCGTCGGACGTGCACGCCGCTTTCTCCGTCTCGCTCAGGTGGAAGGTGTCGGCCGCGCTCGCCGCGATCGGCGGAAGCATCAGCGAGGTACCAACGAAGAATGATCGTAGAACCGTTGAGTGCAGGAACACGGACGTCGCCATCGCTGATGGGGGTGAAGGTTCGAAGCCGGCCCGCGTGGACGGGCCGGCCTCGTGCGACCTACTTCTTGACGATGGGCTCGTCGTCGATGTCCGTCTTGCCGCCGACCACGCCGGTCCGCGTCGTGCCGCTGGTGCGGGCGTCGTCGACCTCGACCTCGGT
>CAXSDP010000013.1:0-16481 GCA_964235705.1 uncultured Beijerinckiaceae bacterium
GACGCTCACCTGGTCCGGGTAGAAGGCGAGGTGGCCGGCGATGGCCGCCGCGCCCTCGATCGGCGTCTCGTAGGTCCACACCGCGTCGTCGGCGCGCTCGGTGCCGTGATGCAGGCTGAAGTAGCCGGCCTCGCCCTTCCACGGGCAGCGCGTGGTGCGCGCCGTCTTAGTGAAATAGGCCATGTCGGCGTCGGCGCGCGGCACGTAGAGCACGGCGCGGCCGCCGCCCTCGACGAGGTCGAGCGCGCGGGCGGAGGCGGCGACGACGTGGCCGCGCCAGACGATCCTGACCGGGCCGGCGTGGGGGGTGATCGCGAGGTGGGCCATGGTGTGTCCTGCTGCTTGGATGATCCGTTCGGGCGCGACGATCGTCCATCGGGCGGGATGCGGCAAGCACGCATGTTCGGACGAGCGACCGGGCAACCGGCTCCCGGCCGGCCATCGTGGCGAGGCCGCCATTCGCTGGTGGTGCCCCGCAGCGACGTCCGCCGCCCCGGCCGCCCCGTAACAGGCGCTCAGCGGCCTTCGGACCAAGCGATCACGTCGGCACCGGCCGGCAGGATCATCGGGCAGTCGGGATCGGTCGCCGCGCGGAAAACCGCCTCGGCGACGTCCCGCGCCGTCGTGACCCCATGGCTCGCGGCATGCTGCTGCATGGACGCCATCGTTTGCTGAGCGAAGCCGGCGTAGGCGTCGGGGAAGCCGCCGTTCGCCGCGATCTGCGCTCGCGCGGTGCTGCCGAAGCTGGTCGCGGGCGCGGCGCCCGGCACGACCACCCGCGCGCGGATGCCGAACGCCGCGAGTTCCAGCGCCGCCGACTCGGTCAGCGCGTTCACCGCCGCCTTGCTGGCGCGGTAGATCGACAGCAGCGGCAGCGGCTTGATGGTCGTGCTGGAGCTGACGTTGACGATCACGCCCGCCCCTCGCTCGCGCATGCCGGGCAGCACCGCCTGCATCATCGCGACCATCGAGAACGTGTTGGTCTCGAAGATACGGCGCACCGTCTCCATCGAGGTGCCTTCCACGGCGTTGAGCCAGCCGATGCCGGCGTTGTTGACCAGCACGTCGATCGCGCCCGCCTGGGCGACCGCGGCGGCGATGCTCTTCCCATCGGTCACGTCGAGCGGCAGCAGGCGCAGCCGGTCGGATGCCGGCAGCGTGCTCGCCGAGGAATCGCGCATCGTCGCCACGACGTTCCATCCCTGCTGGAGGAAGTGGGCGGCCGTTTCGCGGCCGAAGCCGGTCGAGCAACCGGTGATGAGGACGGTGTTCATGGGGAAGGGTTCCTGATGGTGACGACGAAGCGATAGGCCACGCGGGTCGGACCCGCTACGTTCGTAAATCCGTATCTTGTTCGAGAAAGTCCGGCTTTGAACGATCCGCTCACCCAGGTGGTTGGCCTACTCCGGCCCAGCGCCTCCTTTTCCAAGCTGGTCACCGCGTCCGGCCGCTGGGCCGTGCGGCCGCCCGGCGCGGGACCGTTCTATTGCGCGGTGATCGAGGGCGGCTGCTCGTTGTCGATCACCGGGCGTGCGCCCGTCAGGTTGGACGGGGGCGATTTCATGATGATCCCCGCCGCCGCCGAGTTCACGGTGACGAGCCCAGCCCCGCCGCCGGGCGGCCGCTCGAGCGAACCTGTCGAGGTCCGCCCGGGCGTCTTCCACCTCGGGGAGCCGGGCGAACCCGACACGCGCATGCTGGTCGGCTATTGCACGTTCGAGACGGACGACGCGGCGCTGCTGGTCTCGCTGCTGCCCGGGACGGTGGTCGTGCGCGGCGAGCGGCGATTGACGACGCTGGTCGAGATGCTGAGCGGGGAAGCGCGCGCCGACCGGCCCGGCCGCGACGTGGTGCTCGCCCGCCTCCTGGAGGTGCTGTTGATCGAGGCGTTCCGCGCGACGACGGGACCGACCGCCGCGCCTGGGCTGCTACGCGGGCTCGCCGACGAGAGGCTCGCGGCGGCGCTGCGCCGGATGCACGGGGAGCCGATCCGAGCCTGGTCGATCGGCGAACTGGCGAGGGAGGCCGCCCTGTCGCGCTCCACCTTCTTCGATCGGTTCCGCCGCGAGGTCGGCGTTTCCCCGATGGAATACCTGCTCGGCTGGCGCGTGGCGATCGCCAAGGACCTGCTGCGCCGCGACGGCGTCAGCGTGGGCGAGGTCGCGCAGCGCGTCGGCTATAGCTCGTCGAGCACGTTCAGCGTCGCCTTCGCGCGCCGGGTCGGCGCGTCGCCGACGACGTACGCCCGCGCGCAGGCGCGCACCATCGTGGCCTGACGGGGCGGGCGCGCCCTCGCCTCCTCACGCCGCCATCACCGCGAGGTACTGCACCCCGATCGCCTCGCCCAGCCGGCCGTTCCGCTCGACGAAGCCGGTGATGAACTCGTGCAGCCCGGACTGGAAGATTTCCCGCGTCGTCGCGCTCGACAGCTGCTCGTAGATCTCGCGGGCCTGGCGCTGCGCCTGGCCCTGCCGCCCGTAGGCGCGGCCGATGTAGTCGAGGAAGGTGACGATGTTGTCGTAGCAGGCGATCAGCGAGCGCGGCATGTCCGGCTTGAGGATCAGCAGGTCGGCCACGAGCCACGGCTTGACCGACTGCTTGTACACCCAGTGGTAGGCGGTGTGGGCCGACACCGCGCGCAGGATCGCCGTCCACTGGAAGTAGTCGAGCGAGCCGCCGACCACCTCGGATTCCGGCAGCAGCACGTTGTACTTGACGTCGAGGATGCGCGCCGTGTTGTCCGCCCGCTCGATGTACACGCCGAGCCGCGAGAACCAGTAGGCGTCGTTGCGCAGCATGGTGCGGTAGGCGCAGCCGTCGAAGTCGGACGAGGTCTTCTTCACGAAGTCGAGGAAGCGGGTCAGCTCCTCGCGGGGCAAGGGGTCGGGGCGCGCCCCCTCGAACTTGACCAGCTCGAACCAGGCGCCGTTGATCGCCTCCCACATCTCGGTGGTGAGCGCCACGCGGATGGAGCGGGCGTTGGAGCGCGCGTGGGCGATGCAGTTGCGGATCGACGACGGGTTGTCGGTCGAGAAGGCGAGGTATTCGACGACGTTGGTCTCGTTGACCACCGCCTTGGTCTGCCGGAAGGCGTCCGCCGCGCCGGACGCCTCCAGCACGCTGTCCCACTCCGTCCCTTCGCCCCGGCCGGCGGCTTGGTTGTACAGCGCCGGCAGGCCGGCGAGGCGCTGCGTCGCCTGGATGATGCGCGCGAGGAAGTCGGCCCGCTCCACGTAGCGCGAAACCCAGAAGATGGCGTCGGCGGTGCGTGCGAGCATGGCGTCCCTCTACCCCTGCGTCTGCGACTGGCGCTGGCCCGCCAACGGCCCATGCGGCCCATCGTTGCCGTCGACCGGGTGGGCGAACGGCAGGTCGGAGGCCATGCCCGGCCCCGACCCATCGGCGTCGTCGACGATCCAGGTGTCCTTGGTGCCGCCGCCCTGGCTGGAGTTGACGACCAGCGACCCCTCCGTCAGCGCGACGCGGGTGAGGCCGCCCGGCACCACCCGCACCCCGTTCGAGCCGGACAGCACGAAGGGGCGCAGGTCGACGTGGCGCGGGGCGACGCCGGCGTCGAACCAGGTCGGGCAGGTGGACAGCGCCAGCGTCGGCTGCGCGATGAAGTTGTTGGGGTTCGCGCGCAGCTTGGCGCGGAACTCCTCGATCTGCGCGCCCGTCGCGTGCGGCCCCACCAGCATGCCGTAGCCGCCCGAGCCGTTCACCTCCTTCACCACCAGTTCGCCCAGGTGGTCGAGCACGTGGGCGAGGCTGTCGGGCTCGCGGCAGCGCCACGTTTCGACGTTCTTCAGCTTGATCTCCTCGCCGAGGTAGAAGCGCACGATCTCGGGCATGTAGGTGTACACCGCCTTGTCGTCGGCGATGCCGGTGCCGACCGCGTTGGCGATCGTGATGGTGCCGGCCTGGTAGGCGCGCATGATGCCGGGCACCCCCAGCACGCTCTCGGCCTTGAAGGCGAGGGGATCGAGGAAGTCGTCGTCGATGCGGCGGTACACCACGTCGAGCCGCTTCAACCCCTGCGTGGTGCGCATGTAGACGACGTCGTCCTCCACCACGAGGTCGCGGCCCTCCACCAGCTCCACCCCGAGCTTGTCGGCCAGGAACGAGTGCTCGTAATAGGCGGAGTTGAAGGGGCCTGGCGTCAGCACCGCCACGCTCGGCTCGCCCGCGCCCGACGGCGCCACCGAGCGCAGCGCCGCCAGCAGCGCGTCGGGGTAGTTCTCCACCGGCGCCACCCGGTGCTCGGCGAACAGGTCGGGCGCCACCCGCATCATCACCTCGCGGTTCTCCAGCATGTAGGAGACGCCCGACGGCGTGCGCACGTTGTCCTCCAGCACGTAGAAGTCGTTCAACCCGCAGCGCACCACGTCGATGCCGGCGATGTGGACGTAGATGTCGTGCGGCACCACCTTGCCGACCATCTCCGGGCGGAACGACGGGTTGCCGGTGACGAGCTCCGCCGGGATGACGCCGGCGCGCACGATCTCCTGGGCGCCGTACACGTCGGCGAGGAAGCGGTTGATGGCGTTCACCCGCTGCGTCAGGCCGGCCTCGAGCACCGCCCACTCGCTGCGCTGGAGCACGCGGGGGATGATGTCGAAGGGGATGAGCCGCTCGGTCGCGTCCTTGTCGCCGTACACGTTGAAGGTGATGCCGATGCGCCGGAACATCAGCTCCGCGTGGTCGCGCCGCGTGGCGAAGAAGTCGCGCGGCTTGTTCTCCAGCCAGCGGGCGACGCGCTCGTAGGCCGCCCGCGTGCCCCCGCCCTCCAGCGTCATCTCGTCGAAGAAAGGTGCCCCGGACAAACTCAACCCTCCCCGCCGCCCATCACGACCATGCCCCGATCGTTAGCAAAGCGCAGGCCATCGATCCATCGCCCCGTGCCGGTCCCCGCCCCGCGCCGACCCTTGACCGATGCCGATCCGCCACGCCCGCGCGCCACGTCGCGGCATGCTTAGCCGTTCGTAAAGGTGTTGCCGGCAGGGTCGTCCCAGCCGCGCCCGCCGCGCCGGCGGACCGGCCGCACGGAGGGCCCGATGAGCTTCACCATCCCCGACGCCTCCACCCTCACCACCCGCGCCGACGCCCGCCGCCGCCCGGCGATGACCTTCGGCCAGGTCGCGCGCACCCTGCTGCTGCTGCTCGCCGGCGCGCTCGCCTTCGGCGCGACCACGCGCCACGGCCACGCCGCCACAGCCTTTCAACCTGTCCCCGCCTCCCCATCCTTCGAGGCCTTCAAGGCCGGCGTGTGGGCGCAGGCCCATCGCCGGGGCGTCGCGCGCGCCACCTTCGACCGCGCCTTCGCCGGCGTCACCCCCGATCCGGCCGTGCTCGCCAAGACCCACACCCAGGCCGAGTTCGTCCGGCCGATGTCCGACTACCTCGCGAGCGCCGTGTCCCCCACCCGCGTCGCCACCGGGCGGGACCGCGCCGCCCAGTGGAAGGATGCGCTGGAGCGGGCGCAGGCGCGCTTCGGCGTCGACCCCTACGCGGTGCTGGGCGTGTGGGGGCTGGAAACCAACTTCGGCGGCAACACCGGCGACCTCCCCACCATCCGCTGCCTCGCCACGCTGGCCCACGCCCGCTACCGGGGCGACTACTTCCGCCGCGAGCTGCTCGACGCGCTCGACATCCTGCAGGCCGGCCCCATCGCCCCCGAGGCGATGCGCGGCTCCTGGGCCGGCGCGATGGGGCAGACGCAGTTCATGCCCTCCGCCTTCAAGCGCTACGCCGTCGACTTCGACCGCGACGGCCGCGCGGACATCTGGGGAAACGTGCCGGACGCGCTCGGCTCCACCGCCAACTACCTCCACAAGCACGGCTGGGTCGCCGGCCTGCCGTGGGGCTACGAGGTGCTGCCCCCACGGGCCGTGACCGGCGACGGCCGCACCCTGCGCCCCTTCACCGCCTACGCCGGGTTCCAGCGCGCCGACGGCGGCCCGCTGCCGGACGAGGGCGAGGCCGCCCTGCTGACCCCCGCCGGCCCGGACGGCCCGTGCTTCCTGGTGACGCGCAATTTCCGGGTGATCAAGAGCTACAACAACTCGACCGCCTACGCGCTCGGCGTAGCGCTGCTGGGTGACCGGATCGCCGGGGGTGGGCCGCTGAAGGGGAGTTGGCCGGTGGCGGCGCGGTAGAAAACCCTTTTGTTAATCGGGCATGGTAGAGCATAACCGGTAGTCAAAGTGCATCGCACTACGCCGTCTCTCCTTCTATTCACGAAGGAAGGTGGCCCTCGTGACTGTGAGAGTGGCATGAGGCTTCGCCGTAAAAGCTTACCTTGTTGTGCCAAGGCTTGTTCAGTTCAAGGTTGCGTCACAGCCTAATTCAGCCTTTTCATTCCACATGGCTTGTAAACCGACCATGGTCGGCTGCGTGTCGTTCACCTTGTCGACGTCGATTGTGCGATCACTTTGGAAAAGGGTGCAATCGCTTAACTACGAATTTCGCTATCAATAAGCTAATGGCCACAATTGTCGCGCAAAATTAAAGAGATTGTGTCCTCTAGCATCGATGGTATTTTCGTTCCATTTGTCATACGAAGAGAGTTCTCTGTTTAAAATAAGAGATCCTTGCGCCTTAATAGAAGGCATTTTCTTTGAGAACTCGGCATTAGACACGCTTCCATTAAGAGACTGAGTAAGCAATGTAAGATTGCCAAAACTCTGAATTCTTTTATTCCTCTCTGAGGCGCGTTCCATTGACTCCAAGCTGGATAATGGATCAACAATCTGACCACTTTCGTCTAACAAAGGCCAATTTGTGCTCCATTTTTGAGGCATAATATGCTCAAGAGTGAGATCAGATTTTACTTCTAGGACTTCGTCGAACTTGGTCCGCTTTTTTTGATCAATTCTTCTAAGGATGTATTTGAGTCTGGGCTGTCGAGCTGACTTATATTGAGGACGTGTCATCCACGCCGACCTGTATTCGTCATCGTTGGGCCAACGAGTTGTTTCTATTTCGCCAAGAGAAAGATAGGTTATAAGAGAGTGAAGAGTAACGCCTTCTTGGCGCATGTACTTGACTGCCTCAATGAAAAACCTGTTGTAATTGCCTGTTGACAGACCACAGACATCTCTTCTTAGCAAATATGACTCAATAAATGTAAGAAATGCCTTAATCTCATTTCCAGGAAGGTTTTCTGCTATAAATAACACGAAAGGCATTGTTGTTGATACATCGAATGCCTTTGTAAAGATGCCAAATGCTCCGACGGGATCGTCTTCATTTGCGGCTACAACGCGTTTCAGCGTGTTGGCGCTCTGGTTTACCGCTATTAGTTCTTGCGTAACATTTTTAAAAGGCTTCTTTTGCACAATCCATTTTCTATAATTCTGATATAGGTATTCTGCAGATACAATTTCACCTTTGCTCATAGATAAATGATCAAACAATAACCAGTCTAGTCTTTGCTTGTTAAGTCTGCCTCGGGTATCTTCTTCCTTCCAAAACCATCCGTCTAGCGGGAGCCAGTACTTTTCGTATAAGTGATCAACCGTCAGAACGCCATCTTCTTGTCCCAAGCCAACGGCTCTCTGAAATATGAAATTTCTAACTAAATCCCCAACCGCAAGGTCGACTCCGCGACTGTTAAGTGTCTCGAATATAGTTTGTGGATCATCGTGCGTTTCAAGTTCTATCGAGACTACAGCGAGGCCGCTTTTTAGCGCCTCAAATAGTTTTTCTAACCTTTCAACTTTGAACTCACCCCCTAAATGGGTAAACCTCTCAACCTCTGAAAAGAAGAAAGACTCCGCTTTCATCGCTACAGTTGGCAAATTTCCCGGTGTTGGAGGATGCTCACCATTAGCAAGCGCTACAAAAGCAGGCCGGTCGATCCGAGAAGGCCATATTTTATATCTTTCGATTTGCTCGTCTTCCATAATCCCAAAATTAAAGATATATTTCTCTACCTCCTCAGCATATAATGGAGCGTATTTTGCTGCCGCCCTTCTAAAAGCTATTAGAAGAAGTTGGAACGTCGTCAAGCGTTGTTGCCCGTCTATGACTTCGAATGCTTGCACCTGCTTCCCAAATGTCTTGACTAAAGAAATTACAATAGCTCCCATAAAATGAGGGGCAGGGCTAGGCGCTTCTTCAACCATGTTGTTGGCAATGCGCGTAACATCCTCCCAGAGGTACTCAAGATGAGGATCGACTTTCCACGCATATTGCCTCTGGTAGAGAGGAATAAGATATCGCCTTTTGCTGTCAAAAAGCTCAATGATAGTTCGTGTGAATGGTCGCATGCTACCCCAAGAAGATAGAACGTAAAAATAGCTCTCGGCGTGGATAAGACCTTATGCTAGCCTCGCCTAACCCTCAATTGGGAAAAGGCATCATTCTATATTTTTTTAGGTGTGTAGCTTAGGAACTGCCTTGATCGAGCGATGTCCGATTTACCTTCTGGTAAGCATCGGACTTTTCACTCCAAATCCGCCGGCCTCCAGTCCATGTTCTCCGACAGCCTCATCGACCGCGCCTTGGCCCGTCGCGTGTTCCGCCGCACCCGACGCCCCTCCGTCGTCGCCGCCTTCTTGGCGTGCGCCGCCCGCACCGCGCGCAGCATCCACGGCGGGGCGGGGTCGGTCGGGGTGAGAACCATCTCGAAGCCGAGCGCCGTCAAGGTGCGGAACACGCGGCCGGCCTCCAGGCTCTGCTTGCCCTGTTCCAGCGCGATGATCCATTGCCGGCTGACCCCCGCGCGGGCGGCCAGCTCCGCCTGCCGGATGTCCAGCCCGGCGCGGATCACTCGCACGAACTCGCCGAGATCGGTCATCGTCAGGAACGGGCGGGCCAGCGTGTCGCGCGGCGGCGGCTTGGCCGCCTTCGGCAGGACGATGCGGGTGAAAGCCTTCATCAAAAACCTCCATGTCACCGTTCGCGCCGGTGGCCCGCCCCGGGGTCGCCGTACCCTGACCTTGGCCCGCCCCGGAGTCACCGTTCCCCGACTTTGGCCCGCTCCGGTGTCAGGGGGCCGGGACACGGCCCGGGACACGGCGCATGACCCGGCGCGGGGTGGACGCCGGTGGGAACATCGGTTATTCTACCTTGATGCCGGTGCCCGGGCAAGGGCGACACGGGGCGCCGCGGGGTGTAGGAGGGCGAGGTGAACAGGCGATCCACCCTCCCGCTCCCCGCCGCCGCCCTCGCCGCGATGCTGGCCTCCGCGCCGCCGGCGTCCCCGGCGCGCGCCGAACCGGCCAAGGCGCTGGCGCCGATCCCCGCCGCCACCCTCGCGCTGATGGCGGCGAAGGGGACCAGCGCCGAGGCGCCGCTGGTGCTGCGCTCCTACAAGAAGGAGGCGGAGATCGAGGTGTGGAAGCGGGCGGGCCAAGGGCGCGACGAGGGGCGCTACGTGTTCGTCAAGACGTTCCCGATCTGCCGCTGGTCGGGCCAGCTCGGCCCCAAGCGGCACGACGGCGACCGGCAGACGCCGGAGGGCTTCTACCCCATCGCCGCCCGGCAGATGAACCCGAACTCGCACTACTACCTGTCCTTCGACACCGGCTTCCCCAACGCCTACGACCGGGCGCATGGCTCGACCGGCTCGGCGGTGATGATCCACGGCACCTGCTCGTCGCGCGGCTGCTTCGCCATGACCGACCACGCGGTGGGCGAGCTCTACGCCATCGCCCGCGACGCGTTGAAGGGGGGGCAGGGGGCGTTCCAGCTGCAGGCCTACCCGTTCCACATGAGCGCGCGCAACATGGCGCTCTACCGGAACGACCCCGACATCGCCTTCTGGCGGCAGCTGAAGGAGGGGTCGGACCGCTTCGAGTCGACCGGCGAGGTCCTGCGCACCTCCGTCGTCGACGGGCGCTACACCTTCGCCCCCTCCACCGATCCGGCCAGGGAGGCGCAGGCGCAGGCGTTCCACGCGGCCGAACTGGCCAAGGTCGCGGCGCTGGTGGCGGAGGGGTCGGCGGCCATCCGCACCACCTATTCCGACGGCGGGCAGAACGCGATCTTCGCCGCGCTGCTCAGGAAGGGCGCCGACCTCGGCACGGTGAGCCGCCCGGAGGCGCTGGCCTACGCCGGCATCGACGTGACGGTGGTGTCGGCCCGCCCCCATCCCCGCCCGAAGCCAGTCGCGGTGGCCGCCGTGGCGCCCCCGCCGGGCCAGCCGCCGGGTGTCCCACTCCGCCTCCTCAAGGCGCACGCCGCGCCGGTGCCCGAGGGGGTGGACGCGCTCGGCGCCGCGCCGCTCACCTACGCCCTGTTCAAGCCGCCGCCGGTCCCCGCCCTGATCGCCGGCGCGATGCCGATGCGCGGCGCCAGCCTGGTGAACTAGGGAGCTTGGCGACCTAGCCGCGCCGCCCGCGCCCGGCTACTACGTCATCATCCACGCTTTCCGGATCCGACCATGACCGACACGCCGCCCGACCGCCTCGCCGCCAGCCCGAAGAGCCCGTTCTACGACGAGGCGCTGCTGGAGCGCGGCGTCGGCATCATCTTCGCCGGCGTCGAGAAGACCAACGTCGAGGAATATTGCGTCAGCGAGGGTTGGGTGCGGCTCGCCGCCGGCAACGCCAAGACGCGCACCGGCGAGCCGATGACGATCAAGCTGAAGGGGAAGGTGGAGCCCTTCTTCCGCGACGCGGCGGACGCCGCCACGCGAGACGCGCCCGCGCGAAACACCGCCGAGTGACGCATCCTATCGCGGGCCGCGTCGTTCCCCGTCCATCGTGACGGAGGTTTTCATGGTTCGCACAGCAGCGTGGGTGTCCGGCGCCCTTCTCGCCTCCCTGGCCGGGGCGTTGCCCGCCCGGGCGGCCGCGCCGATCTCGGACGCCGACAAGGCGTTCGTCGCGATGGTGTCCCAAGGGGGCATGTACGAGGTGGCGCTCGGCACGCTCGCGGAAACGCGGGGCGCGACGCAGGACATCCGCGACCAGGGCAACACGGAGGCCCACGACCACAGCCTCGTCGGCGCCAAGCTGAAGGGCATCGTCACCGGCGCCGGCCTGCCGTTCCCCGACAAGCTCGACGCCGCGTTCCAGGCGCGGCTCGACAAGATGAAGGCGCTGCCGGGGTCCGATTTCGACAAGGCCTACATCGTCGACATGAAGACGATCCACGAGGCCGACGGCGCCGCCTTCGCCAAGGAGGCGGTGAACGGCACGAACCCCGACCTGAAGGCCTTCGCCGCCGAGACCCACAGGATCGTCGAGCGCCACCTCGGCGAGATCGACGCCAAGGTGCGTTGACCCGGGTCCGTCGATCAGCCCCGCACCCGGTCGGCCATCGTCCTGATGAACCCCGCCACGCGGTCCGCGTGGGCGACGGGCAGCATGTGGCCCGCCCCCTCCACCATCTCGATCGTCGCGGCCGGCACCGCCGCGACGAGCGCGGCGAAGTGCGTGGCGGGGTCGAGCATCCGGTCGCCGGTGCCGCCGATGACGCCGACCGGCAGGGTCAGGCCGGGGTAGCGCCCCACCATGGCCGGCAGGTCGTCGCCGACCGCGATCAGGTCGCTCGAGGCGGTCTCCAAGCTCGCGGGGCGCAGTTCGAGCAGGCCGCCGCCGTTCTTGCCGAAGTCGCCCGGCACGGGGTCGGGGCCGAACACCTGGGCGAGCGTGCCCCGGCCCCGCGCGAGCGAGAACGGGACCGCCAGCAGCCACGCGATCAGCCGACGCTCCCAGCGCGAGCGGGTGAGGAGCAGCCGCAGCGCCGGCGGCGTGTCGTCGGTGACGTGGGTGAGCGGCGCGAGGAGGGCGAGGCCGCCGACCGCGCCGGGATGGTGGGTGCCGGGATGGTCGAGCGCCAGCGCCAGGGCGACGGCGCCCCCGAGCGAGTGGCCGACGAGCAGCGGTCGCTCCAGCCCCAGCGCGGCGACCACGCCGGCCACCAGCGCCCCCTGCGCGCGCAGGCCCGGAGGGGCGCCGGGCGCGGCGCGGGAATGGCCGCAGCCGGGCCGGTCCACGAGGATCAGGCGGAACTCGGCCTCCAGCCGGTCGGTGAGGGCGTAGGTGAAATTGCGCATGTTGGCGCTGAGCCCGTGCAGGAACACGATCGCCGGGCCGGATCCGCCATCGGCCGGGCCGATGTCGAGGACGCGGAGCCTCGCGCCGTCGACCTCGACCACCGTGCCGAGCGGCGGGATCGCCGCCTCGACGAGCCCGAGGACGAGCGCGCTGAACAAGGCCAGGGCCAAGGGGATCAGCGCGCAGGCGCCGAGGACGACGAGCAGCGTGACGGCGAGCGCGTGGGGCATCGGGCGACCCTAGGGCATCGGCGCGCGTTCCCGAAGCGGCTCCAGGCCGGGGCCGATGCGTCGCATCGACGTCCCGGGGACGTCATCCGCGGCGATGATGGCGCACGGGTTTCCCTGATCCAACGGGAGATCGTCGACGACCGCCAGGCATGCGCGCCGATGTCCTTCGGGGACGGTGGTGCGCGGCTTCATGAGTTCCCGACGATGCCATGTCATGTTGCCGCGACGGGTCGTCGACGACGACATTGACAACCCGTGGTGCATACCGACCTATCGGTATGTGCCCAGGATGGGCACGAGGCCTTCCGCTTGGACAAGCCATGAAGCCTTACTTCACCTGCTACATCGAGGGCGGCGGCAACGCGTGGCAGGCCGCGTGCATCGATTTCGACCTGTCGGTTTCCGGTCGTTCCAAGCCCGAGGTCATGGACCTCTTGGAATACGCCGTCCGCACGTACATCCGTGATGCCTCCACCGAGGCGGAGCCGGCGCGCTCGCAGCTTCTGAACCGCCGCGCGCCATGGACGACGCGTCTGAGATGGCGCCTGCGACTTGCCACGGCCAGGATCGACGCCAAGCACGGCCTGCCCTCGGAAGAGGGACGATACGTGCTTCAGTGCCCCGCCTAAACTGCACGTTCGGCGAATTCCTCGACATCATCCGCGCTCAAGGCTTCATCCTTAAAAGCCACGACGGCACCAGCCATCAACGGTGGAGGGGCGTCGTCGACGGCAAGGTCCGCTTGTGCGATGTCGCCTGCCATAGTTTGAAGGATACGCCGCCGCTTGGCATGTTGCAAAGCATGATCCGGCAAACCGGTCTGCCCAAGAAGCTTTTCAGGAAGTGACCCGCGCGAGATCTAAAGGGCGCAACAGCCATCGCGTCGGCCGAGACAGGCTGGATGAACCGCCAGGAGTCTCGACGCGACCAGATCCTCCAGTCGCCACCAGAGCATTGGAGCGAAAAGTGCGGTGCGGTTTTCAGATGAACCGACGCCGCGCGAGCATCGTTGTTGATGCCGACCGGGCGGCGGTAAACTCGCCTACCGGTGGTCGGCGTGCTGCGACGTCGCTCGCACGCGCCTCCGTTGCCGCTCAGGCGGCCCCGTTCTCCCTGATGAACGCCTCGACGACGCGGTTGAACTCGGCCGCGTTGTCGAGTTGGGGGAAGTGGTTGGACGAGGGCACGGACGCGTGACGTCCCCCGGTCAAACGGGCCGTGACCGAGGCGATGGCGTCGATCGTCGGGCTCCAGCCGCCGCTGATCAGCAGCACCGGCACCTTGGCCTTGGCAATTGTCTCGGCCGCCCGGAGCAGGACCGGCGGCGACGCCATGCGGGCCTGCAGGATCGCGCAACCGAACCGCGCCGCGGTGTCCGCGCCGAAGGACTCCACCATGCGGGAGGTGGTGTCGTCGTTGGTCCCGAGCATGCGGATGAAGGCCAGGGCGAAGTCGGCCGGTGTTCGCGAGGTGAGCATCGGCTCCATCATCCGCCCGACCGTCGCCTTGGTGGCCGCGTCGGTCGCGGGATCGGACATCGCCAGCACCTGCAGCGCCGGTTCGACGAGTATCAAGGACCGGACGCGGTCTGGGCGGTGGGCGGCGGCCAGCAACGCTTCCGCCCCACCCCAGGAATGCCCGATCAGGTGCGCGCCGTCGCCGAGCATGTCGGCGATCCAGAGGGCATCGCGCTCCATGTCGTCCACGCCGCGCGATGGGCTTCGCCCGAAGCCCGGCCGATCGACGATGGCCACCTGACACCCGTGTTCGGCGAGCGCCTTCTGCTTGATGAACGTCGCCGGCCCGCCGCCGGCGCCGCCCTGCACCCCGCCGTGGATGATGAGGACGAGAGGTCCCGACGTGCCCACGCGGTCGACGTGGATGGGAAGCTTCGACGCCTGCTCCTCGGGGATGGCCGGAGGCACCGGGCACTGCGCCACCAGCGCGGCGTGCTTTTCCAAGATCATGGACACGTTCACGCGTGAACTCCTTGCTTGAGCGAAGCTTACGAAGACGCCCGCTTGAGCGAAGCCGACCGAGGACGGGCGTCCATCCCTGCCCGACACTGCGCGGGTGGGAGCGGACAGGCAAGCCCGACCCGACGGCGCCTCAGGCCACCGCGAACACCGCCGCCACCTCCGCCGGGCCGAGCGCGCGGTACGTCCCCTCGACGAGGTCGTCGGGCAGGGACAGGCCCCCCACGCCCTCGCGGCGCAGGGCCTCGACGTGGTTGCCGAGCGCGGCGAACATGCGGCGCACCTGGTGGTAGCGCCCTTCGCGGATCGTCAGGATCGCCTCCGCCGGCCCGAGCGTCTCCAGGGTCGCCGGCAGCAGCGGCTTGGCCTCGCCGCGCAGCAGCAGGGTGCCGGCGGCGAAGGCCTCGGCCTCGTCGCCGCGCAGCGGGCGGGCGAGCCTGGCCCGATAGCGTTTCGGCAGGTTGGCGCGCGGGGAGATGATGCGGTGGAGGAGGGCGCCGTCGTCGGTCAGCAGCAGCAGGCCGGACGTGTCCTTGTCGAGCCGGCCGACGGGGGACAGTGCGGGATCGCGGCGGCGCCAGCGCTCGGGCAGCAGGTCGCCGACGAGCGGGCCGGCCTCGTCGCGCGAGCAGGTATGGCCGACCGGCTTGTGCAGCATCAGCACGAGGCCGGGCAGGGGGTCGAGCGACTCGCCATCGACGCGCAGGCGCGCGGCCTCGGTGAGCGCGACCCGGCGCTCGGCCTCGGTGAGGGGCGCGCCGTCGAGCGCGACCCGGCCGGCGGCGGCGAGGCGGGCCACGTCCCGCCGCGAGCCGTAGCCGAGGTTGGCGAGCAGCCGGTCGAGCCGCGCGGCGCCCTTGGGTGGCGCCGCGATCATCGCGGCGGGGCCCCGCTCACTTGCGCGCCTCGATGACCTTGAACCCTCCCGCCTCGATCACCGTCGTCACCTGACGGAACAGCGGCTTCAGCGCGGTCTCGTAGGGCAGGTGCCGGTTGGCGGTGAGCCACAGGCGGCCGCCGGTGCGCAGCGCCTCCGCCGCGCGCCGGATGAAGGTTTGGCCCAGCGTCCTGTCCTCGGCGCCGCCGTCGTGGAAGGGCGGGTTCATCACCACGAAGTCGAGGTTGGCGAGGCCGGTGCCGGCCCGCACGTCGACCCAACCGAGCGTGACGCGGGGATCATCGGTGTTGCGCCGCGCCGCCGCGACCGCCCGGCGGTCGATGTCCAGCAAGTCGAGCCGCGTCACCGCCGGCGAGGCGAGGACGCCGTGCGCGAGCACGCCGATGCCGCAGCCGAGGTCCGCGCCGCGCCCGGCCAGGCGCGGCAGCGCGTCGAGGAGCAGGGCGGTGCCGGGATCGATCCTGTTCCAACTGAAGATGCCGGGCTGCGACCACAGGCCGAGGTCGGGCAGGCGGCGCGGCGCGCCGTTCGCCACCGCCTCGGCCATCGCCTCCCCCGCCAGGGAGGCGGGACACCGTCCGACGCAGACGCGGTGGTGGGCCTTCGCGTTCTCGGTGAAATCGCAGCCGAAGGCGCGGAGCTCGCCGGCGAGGCGCGCGCCGCCCGCGTCCTTGGGCGCCAGCACGGTGAAGGGGGCGCCGGGCGCCAGGGCCCGCAGCATCAGGGCCAGGTCGTGCCGCCGCTCCAGGGTGCCCGGCACGGCCAGCATCGCCATGCCGGGGAGCGAGCCGGCGGGGGCGTCCTCCAGCGCCGACGCGCCCGGCACGAGCGGCGAATATTGCGGGGCGGCGGCGGGGACGGCCGCCAGCCTGGCCGGGGGGACGCCGAAGACGGCGGCCTCCGCTTCCCCCCTCGTGCTTTCTGTGGTCATCGGCGCGCCATAACACGCCCGCGCGCGGTTTGGCATAGCCGCGCGCGGCCCACGGCGGCGCCGGAGGTTGGTCGCCGGAGGTTGGTCATGGGGCCGCGAGCGGGTATGAAGATCCCATGACCGTTCCCCCGCGCCCCCTTCCGCCGCGCTTCCCGCCCTCCCGCCTTTCCTCGCCGCGCTCGCGGCGATCCGTCGCCCTCGTCGCCGCCGTCCTCGTCGCCGTGACGGCGATGGGCGTCGCCGGCACGGGGCCGGCCGCCGCGCAGGGGTTCGGCTGGTTCGGCAACCTGTTCGGCGGGGGGCAACCCCGGCCGCAGCCCCAGCGCCCGTCCTACCCCGGCGGCGGTTACCCCACCTACCCCGGCCAGGGCTACGCGCGGCCGGGTCCTTCCGGCCAAAGCTACCCGGGGCAAGGGTACTCGGGGCAAGGCTACCCGA